>JAFPWN010000017.1 GCA_017412765.1 Oscillospiraceae bacterium
TCTCGATTACTACAACAACCGCAGGATCAAGCTAAAACTAAAGGGCCTGACACCTGCTCAACACAGATACCAGACCCTTCAGGTCGCTTAATTGAAAATCTTGTCTAACTTTTGGGGTTCACTTCATGGTCGCGCCGGTTTATTTTACACCGTATATTTCTCGCGCAGCAGAGCAAGGTCCCCGTCCGAAAGTCCCAGCTCACCGCGGAGATAGCCCTCCGCGCCGCCGCAGCGCTTATCGAGCGCGTCGAAGGCGCCGATCAGATAGTAGTCGAAAACGCCGCCGGAGGCGAAAAGCATCGCGTCGAGCTTTTCACGCGGCATACCGAGCGCCGCGTACTCCCGTCTTATCGCCTCGAGCACCGGCGCGTTAGCCTTGTTCGTAAAGAGATAGTCCTCCATGATAACGGCTCTGTCGGCTCCGAGCGCAGTCAGAAGGAGCGCCGCCGCAAGACCGGCTCTGTCCTTTCCGTCGTCACAGTGCCAAAGCACAGCGCCCTTGTCGGGGTCGGAGGCAAGTAAAATTCTGAAAAACTCCCGGTACGCGCCCTTTCCCCTCTCTCCGAAAAGGAAAGTGAGATATATCCCCGGGCCGAGCATACCGTACTCATACGCCATCTCGAAAACAGCCCTTTTATCCGCGGCGTTCTCCTTGTAGCGCTTCAGCATATCGGGGGAGCCTGCCATCGCGGCGTAATCCTCCATCTCGACGACCGGCAGGCTTATATTCTCCGCGCCCGGTATCTCCGCGTCCGGCGCTGAGGCCCTCTTTGCGCGCATACGAAAATCGACTACGGTCTGAAGATGATACCTGCCGCTGAGCACTTCGACCGCCTCTGCCGAGGCGCGGCTCAGCGCGCCGCTTCGGATGAGCGCGCCCTTTCTGACAGAGCGGTCTCCGGCGGGATAGCCGCCGAGCTCGCGGGCATTTGAAACTCCCGGGAGAATGATCGTATTGTCCATAGTCACAGCCTCTGCGGTATCGGGTGGAGCGAGTCTATGGACTTGAGGAACGGCCCCTTCGTGAGCGCGACTACCGGCTTTCGCAGGAAGTTCGGAACAGAGGGCGAGGTGGCGATGCCGCGCATGAACTTTATCTTGGAGTAGCCGTTCAGTATGCGGTTTATCTCCTTTATCTCATTTTCGTCGTCCGTGCCAAAATACCTGCGGACGATTATATCCCACAAGCGCGCGTACTGCTTCGGATTTATGCCCTTATTCGTCGCCTTCCAGTTCGATTTTGCGGCGGTAACGTAAACGAGATACATCGACGCAAGGTCGAGCACGGGGTGTCCGAGGCCGGCGTCGTCGAGGTCGATGAGCATTATCTCGCCATCCTTGTACATGAGGTTGCCGGGGTGGAAATCCATGTGGATGAACGTGTTTCTGTACGGTATACCGTCGATGAGCTTATAGATCCGCTCCGCCTCCTCCGGCTTGTACATACCGGCGTCGAGCGTGGACTTGACGTCGTTTCTGTACCAGTTTCTCGAATCCGGAAGCGAGCCCGGCTCAAACTCAGTGTTGTGCAGCTTTTTGAGCGTATCCGCGATGAGGTAAGCGTATTCCTCGAGCTTGTCGGGGTTTTCCCCTATGACCTCGTTCATGGATTTGGCGTTTACCATCTCGTAGATCACGCCGTAGTTCTCGCCGACGCGCACCATATCGAAGGCGATCATCGAGGGGACGCCCTGAACGAACGCGTCCCGCGTTATCTGCCTGTTTCTCTCTATCTTTTCGGGGCTGTTGCGCTCGCCGAAATAGACCTTCACGATAGTCTCCTCGTCGAGTCTGTAAACCGCTCCGTTGCCGCCCTTTCCAAGCAGCTCGCACCCCTCTACGGAAACCTCGCGCAGGGGCTTATCTCTCTTTATCTCGTCCATCAGAGCGCCTCCTTAAAAGCAAATCGGTTCAAGCCCCTCGTCGATATAATCGAGGGCGATCTTTTTCATATACTCTAACCTCTCCGGGGTCATAATGCCCGGAACGAACACCGCCGCAAAGAGATTCCGCGCCGCGGCAAAGGCGGTTATCTGCCTCTCCGCCTTTCTGAGAAACGCCTCGTCGTCCGTCTCGAAATAGCCTCTGAGGTAGCTGTCCCAGATGAGCTTAATCTCCTCGTCGGTGAAATTCACCGTGTACGGGCTTTTTCTGCTGGGCGCTATGTGGTAGATGATGCACATAGAGGACATATCAAATATCGGGTGCCCGCTTCCGCAGGTCATGAGGTCGATGAATACGTACTCGCCGTTCTGTATCATTACGTTGCCGGGGTGGCAGTCGGCGTGAATAAACGTATCTCTGTCCGGCACTGTCTCGTAGAAGGCGCGGAGCTTTTCTATCTCCTCCGGCGTGCAGACAGCGCCGAGCATCGGCAGCGCCGCGAGGGAATTCTGCTTCGAGGGCGGGAATTTCGCGGGGTCGACCTTTATCCCGTGCATTTTTCTCATAAGGCGCGCAAATCCGCGTATGAGCGAGTCGAGGTGCTCCTTGTCGCTCTCCATAACGGCGAGAAAATCCTTCGCGTTCAGAAGCTCGTAAACGGAGCCGAACGAGTCCCCGACCTTCACAAGATCGAAGGCGATGGCGGTCGGTATGCCGCTCACAAACGCGTTTCGGCTGCGCTCGTTCTCCTGCTGAATGACGGCGGGGCTCGTTCCCGGGTTAAAGACCTTGACCACGGTGTCGGGGTCTATGCGGTACACCGTCGCGGTCGCGCCGCGTCCCACTACCTTAAGGCCCTCTACGCTCACCTCGCGCAGGCGCCTGCGCACCTCCATAAGCTCCGTAAAGCCCGTTACGGAAAAGATCTCGTAAACCTCCGGCGATACGTTCACCACCGGCACCGGCTTATCCGACGTTTTGCGGAGCTTCAGAAGCACGCGAAGTCCGGCGGACGATATGTAATCGAGCTTTTCCGCATCCAAAACGACGCTCGCGTCCGGTGAAGCGCCGACCGCCGATAAAAGCTCTTTTTCGATCTGCGGAGCATTCTGAGAGTCGATTCGGCCCTCAAGGTAAACGGTCAGCGTTCCCTTTTCAAGCTTTGTCTGCATTTTTTATCCCTCCGGGATTTTTACTTTCTTCTGAATAATTTATAAATGCTCGCGGCAAGTCCCGCTGCTGCGAGCGCCGCTATCGCGGCTCCTTTTCGGACTGACGGTACGTTGTAGCTCACGCTCGCGTAAGACCCGTTGATCTTGTAGCGCAGGAGCGGCTCGAGCGCCTCGCGCTGCTCCTCAAGAAGCTCGCGCTCTGTGTGAGGCGAGGATGACAGCACCATCGTCGGGTGGCGCTCTTCCGGAGTGTACTTCTCCCAGCCGAGCGGCGGAACGCTCGGGTCGCCGGTGCGGGCAAACTGCGTCCACGCCGCCATGACCTTCTCCGAGAGAGCAGCGTCAACGCCCTCGCCGGTGTAAATTGTCTCACTGAGGTTGCCGAAAACGTAGGCAAGCTCAACGGCGTGGCAGGCGCGGCGAAACGGGATCGAGGAGGGCTGCGTCCAGTAGTAGACGAACGCCCTGCCGCCGTTTGCCGCATGACCCTCCGCCTGCTTTATTGCCGGCAGGCGGAAGATAAGCTCGTTGTAAAACTCCGCTATCGCCCAGATTTTCCGCGTGCCGCGGCTCTTTACGAAGCTCTCGGCGCGTTTTTTATCCTCCGGTGAGAAGAGCATAAGGTCGTTTTCAAATTTGACCGGCATACCGAGCTTGAACGGCACAATTCCGCCGAGCTCGCCTATCCAGTAGTTCATCTCATCGGCGTTTGTGCCGATGAGCAGGTCGATGCCCGCCGTTTCGCCGTTCAGATACGGCTCGTAAGGCTCGAGCGGGATGAGCGCGCCGTCGCGCTGCGGGAAATTGTTGAGATCGTTTATCTTCTCGTTTATCGCGCGAAGCTCGCCCTCGGAAAGGCGCAGCAGATCAGCCATATTCTCCGCGCCCGAGACTTCCATAAGGCGGCGGGTAAAAAGCCCGCACTCCTCCCTGCCGTAGGTCAGAGCTACGGAGCCGCTCTGGGCGATGACCCTGCGGAACAGCCCCCGCGCTGCCGGTATAACGGGCAGCAGGCTCACGCTTCCGCCGCCGGCGGATTCACCGAAGATCGTTACGCAGTCTTTATCTCCGCCGAACGCTGATATGTTTTTTCTCACCCATCTGAGCGCCTCGATCTCGTCGAGGATACCGAGGTTCGGCGCGTCGGGGTAGTCCTCGCCGCCGGGTACCGACGAAAAATCGACAAAGCCCATAAGCCCCGTCCGGTACCCGACGGTGACGAGCACTACGTCCGGGTGCGCCTTGACGAGATTCAGCCCGTCGTAGAGCGGGTCGGCGGTGCCGCCCCAGCCGTAGGAGCCGCCGTGGAAGAAAACCATAACGGGCTTCTGCTCCCCCGCCGAGGTGTTCGACCAGACGTTCAGATAAAGGCAGTCCTCGCCCTGCGGGTAGAAGGACGCGCGCTCGGAGTCGAGAATAGTCTGAATGGGCGATTTCCCGTTGTAGTAAGCCTCAAAGACGCCGGAGCCGTCCTCCGGCGGGAGCGGCGCTTTCCATCTCAGCCCGCCCACGGGGGCGCGGGCGTAGGGTATCCCGCGCCAGACGGTGACATAGCCGCGCTTTTTTCCGACAAAGACGCCGTTTGCGCACTTTGCCGAGAGCGACGCGTCGTAAGTGCCGGTGATCGGGCGGTTTTCGCCGTAAAGCCTGCCGAACGCGGCTTTTTTCTCCTCGCGCGAGTTCATTTCTTTCTCCGGAACAGACCGGCGATGGTCTGGAATATGCTGTGCTTGTCGCTGAGCTTCGCCTTGATCTCTCCGATGGTCACGTCGGACTGCGAGTTGTGGGTCACGAGCGCCTGAGCGAGCTTGACGTAGAGATCCTTGAATTTCTCGATGCTCGCGTCCTCATAGCGGCTCGCGGCGTAATCGATCATAAGCTGAAGTCCGTCGGCGCCGTCGAGGATCTCCATATCGAGGATGGTCTGGCTTGCCGCCTGGTTCTGGCGAACGTCGATGGTTTCAACGTCGAAGCCCTCGAGCCCGCCCATATCGCGGATATCCTGCTGATAGAGAAGGTACGCGCTCTCGCCGTTTGCGACCTGGTTGCGGCTGTCAACGTAGGGATAGCAGCTGTGCTCGATGCCCTTCTGCACCTGCTCGTGAACGTCTGCAAAGACGTTGCGGAGGGTGTCGGAGTCCCTGAAGCGGATGCCGACGGGCAGATCGCGGAAGAGAAGTCCGACCGTCGTCATGTTCTGCATATCCTCGCGGCCGTTGTAGATCCAGCTGAGCTTGACGTCCGGCGCGTCGTTGTAAACGGAGATCGCAAGCGCGGCGACGGTGATGAAAAACTCGTTGCGGCTTATCTTGTAGGCGCGCTCGACGGCGTTCATCTGCGGCTGCTCGATGCCGAGCGGCGCAAACAGCTCGCCCATCTCGTTTTCGCGGGATTCGTGGTCGATCTTCGGGTATCCCGACCAGGCGATATTGTCGTAGCGCTCCTCGAAATATCTGCGGCTCTCCTCGTAGAAATCGGTGTTCACAGCCTCCTCGCGGCGCTGGAGCATCAGATAGTAGTAGTCCGGGTCGATCGGCGCGCCCATGAACGCTCTGCCGACGCCGCCGAGGAATACCTTGAGGCTCGTGCCGTCAAAGAGAGAGTGGTGTACGTCGAAGAAGGTGTAGACCGCCTTCTCGGTTTCAAAGACGCGGCAGCGGTAGAGCTTTCCGCCGACTATCTTGAACGGATAGACGAGCGTATCCTTGACGAATCTGAACTCAAACTCGCTGAGCTTTTCAACGTGTATGGGCTGGAAGACCTCCGGCGTGTAGCGCTGGACGAGCTCGCCGTCGTCGTTGTAGGCAAAGGTCGTGAGGAGCGCGGGGTGCGCCTTGATGGCGGTCTCCATGGCCTCCGCGAGCTTTTCCGGCTCGAACAGCTCCTTATCCGCCTTCATGACGGAGAAGAGGTTGTACATCGTGGAATTGGGTGTGTAGAGCTGATAGTCTATCATATAGAGCTGCTCGGTGGTCAGCGGATGCTCGGTCTTGAGCGCGGCGGCGTTTCTCTCGTCGGGGTCGCCGTCGCTGTTTTTGAGCTGCTCCTCATACAGCTCCGCGATCTTTTCGGGCGTTCTGCCGCGGAACACGATCCCGGCGTTGAGCGCGGGCAGAGCCTCCTCGCAGGCGGTGATCAGCTCGATGGAGGCGAGGGAGTCGCCGCCCATCTCATAGAAATCGTCGTGTATGCCGACGCGCGAGAGCTTCAGGACCTTCGCCATGGCCTCGCAGAGCTTCTTCTCAACGTCGTTTCTCGGCGCGACGTAGTCGGTCATGAAGTCGCCGGCGTCCGGCTCGGGCAGAGCCTTTCTGTCGAGCTTTCCGTTTGGCTTGAGCGGAACGGAGTCGATTTTTAGGAAGTATGCCGGTATCATGTAATAGGGCAGGCGCTTTCCGAGCTCCTTGCGGAGCGCGTCGGCGTCGAACTTGACGTCCGCGGTGTAGTAGGCGCAGAGATAGCTCTTTCCCGCGGCTTCGTCAACGAAGCCCTTTGCCGCCGCCCAGTCGATACCGAGCGCGGCCTTTACCGCCGCCTCGATCTCAGCGGGCTCGATGCGGTTTCCGTTGATCTTTATCATATCGCCGCTTCTGCCGAGGAGGACGTAGTTGCCCTTTTCATCGCGGCGGGCAAGGTCGCCGGTGTGATATATGCCGCCGACGAACGCCTTTTCGCTCTCCTCCGGCAGATTTATGTACCCGCGGACGTAGGGGTTTTCAAAGCACAGCTCGCCGGTCTCGCCCTCAGCGACGGCCGCGCCGTCCTCGCCGATGAGGGTGATGTCTGTCGGTACCTCAGGCTTGCCGATGGGGCAGGTCTCATAGGCCTTGTCGATCGGGAAAACGCCGACGGCAAAGCCGCTCTCCGAGCAGGCGTAGATATTTATGAGGTCGAGATTCTTGTTGTAGAGATTGTTCGCGGGCTCGCTTCCGACAAAGAGCATACGCAAAAACGGGCCGGTCCGGTTTCCGAGCATACGGACGTAGGACGGGGTAAGGAAGGTTATGGTTATGCGCTTCGTGAGGAAGAATTTTGCGAGCGCTGAGGGATTTTTGATGGTCGCGTAGGAGACGATGTAGTTTTTGCCGCAATAAACGTTCAGCGCCGCGAGAATTACGATAACGGTAGCCACGAAGTTCATCGGCGCGAGCGTCGCAAGGCGGTCATTCTCATTGAACGGGCACTCGCCGTTCAGTCTTATGGAGTCGATGGCGCGCTGAAGGTTGCCGAACTCGTGCAGAACGCCCTTGGGGTTTCCGGTGGTGCCGGAGGTGTATATCGCGTAGGCGGCGGAGTGGTCGTCGCGCGCTTCAAAGCCGGAGAGCGGCGCGGTGTGCATGACCTCCTCCCAGTTCTGCGCGCTTAGCTCGGCCTTGCAGCCGCAGTCGGTACGGATATAGTTTATGCGCTCCGGTGCGTAGGTGTCCTCGACAAGCGCCCACGCGGCGCCGGCCTTCCAGACTCCTATCATCGCCACGACCGGCAGAATGCCGCGCGGCAGGTTAATGAGTACGAAGTCCTCTTTTCCGACGCCGTTCTGCCTGAGATACGCGTAGACCCGGCCGCTCATATCGTCGAGCTGCGCGTAGGTTATGCCCTTTGAATGCGCGTCGTCGTACAGGATCGGCGAATTGGGGCTTTTTTCGGTATATCCCCGCAGAGTTTCAAGAATATTTGTCATCCTTTTCCTCCTTAAATCTGTGCTTAAGATTATGCAGAGTAATTATATACTCTTTTCCGAAATAAATCAATAAACACTTCTCGCGTGATAATTCCCGCCTGAAATTATTGAAAATGCCAAAATAACAGGCGGTACTGCCGCTTTCGCGGCGGCAAGCCCTTTCCGCCGCCGTTGCATCTGCCGGGTCATAGCCGGGCGCTTTACGGACGCATAGATTTTTTGGCATATTTCTCTCAAAATATAGACAAATATTCAATGCGTCGACAAAGTCTCCGCATCAAACATATTTTGCACTCTCGGAGCGCAAAATATGACGCCTGCGGGCCTGTTTGCGACGTGAAGGGGCCTCTTGGCCGGCCCCTTCACAAAACCCCGCCTCCTATATCCAACGCTTTTTCTTTTTGTCTACAGTCTGAAATATTGCCTTTTTATGCTATGCTTTCCGGACAAGCGATCTTTTTGTCCGGAAGTGATAGTTTTGAACGAAAATAACAAGCTCAAGCGCACTCTCAGCCCGGTCGGGGCTATCTCCTTTTCTCTCGGCACAAGCATAGGCTGGGGATCTCTTGTCGTTACGAGCAACACCTATCTCATGCAGGCCGGCCCGCTCGGAAGCACGCTCGGCATGATAGTCGGCGGCTGCGTAATGCTGCTCATCGCCTACTGCTACTCATATCTCATGAGCGTCTATCCCGACGCCGGCGGCGCATACGCATACTCGCGCGAGGTGTTCGGTCACGATCACGGATTTCTGACGGCATGGTTTTTGTCGCTCGTCTACCTTGCCATACTCTGGGCAAACGCGACGAGCATACCGCTTTTTGTCCGCTACTTTGCCGGCGACGCGCTGATGATAGTCAGGCTCTACACCGTTTTCGGCTACGACGTCTATCTCGGCGAGGCGCTCCTGTCCGTTCTGTTTCTTCTGCTGACCGCCGTCCTCTGCTCGCGCTTCAAGCGGGCGATGGAGTATTCCATGATAGCTATGGCGGCGATCTTCACCATCGGCATAATGGTCGCCTTTATCGGCGGCATAACGCGCAGCGGCTTTTCCTTCTCCCCCGCCTTCGCGCCGGATTCAGCCGGCTTCTCGCAGGTGGTTAAGATCGCGGTCATATCGCCGTGGGCGTTCATCGGCTTTGAAAACATCTCTCACTTCACCGAGGAGGCTTCGTTCCCGCCGCGCCGAAACAGGCGTATCCTCTTCCTCTCGATCCTCATAACCACGCTTCTGTACATATTTATTACTCTCCTCTCCGTGACCGCGTATCCGCCGGAGTACGCGACCTGGCTCGACTATATCCGCGACCTCGGAAATCTCTCCGGCCTAAAGGCGCTTCCCGCCTTCTATGCCGCCGAGCACTATATGGGCTCCTTCAGCGTCGGTATTCTGATGCTCTCGCTTCTGTGCCTCATTCTGACGAGCCTTATAGGCAACGTGACCGCGCTGAGCCGCCTTTTCCGCTCGCTCGGCAGGGATAAGGTCCTGCCCGGCTCATTCTCCGCGATCAACAGATACGGCGTTCCGGGCAGGGCAATATTCCTCGCCGTCGGCGTTTCGGTGTTCTTCCCCTTCCTCGGCAGAACGGTCATCGGCTGGATAGTGGACGTAACCACCATCGGCGCTACACTTATTTACACCTTCGTCGCCTCCGCTGTCACGAAGATCGCCGCCGAGCGCCATGATACCAAGGAGCGCGTAATAGGCGTATCCGGGCTTATCCTTATGGCGGCATACGGCGCTTATCTTCTCATTCCGAACCTCTTTACGGTCGGCTCGATGGAAACCGAGAGCTATTTCATCTTCGCGCTGTGGTCGCTTCTCGGCTTCATCTACTTCCGCATGATCCTCCGCCGCGACACCGAGCGGCGCTACGGCAACTCGATAATCGTCTGGATCTCGCTCTTCTCGCTCGTAATGTTCATCTCCCTCGTATGGCTCTGCCGCTCGATACTCGACGCCACCGGCGAGGGTATGAGCGCGATTGAGAGCTACTACACCGCAACCGGCATCGACGAGGTGCAGGTCGGAGTCGTCAGCGCGGCTCTCGACGGCGTTCGCGGCGTAATAAGTCAGGTCGTAACGACGGTCGTTCTGCTGATAGCCACCTCGCTCGGAGTTCTCATCTCGAACTACAACATCGTCACCCGCCGCGCTCACATAAGCGAGCACGAGCTTCACCGAATGCAGGAGGTCGTGAGCCGCGACCCGCTTACCGGCGTAAAGAGCCGCCAGTCGTTCACCGAGCTTGAGCGTCTGGTTGACGAGCGCATCGTCTCGGGCGAGGCAGGCAGCTTCGGCGTGGTCGTCTGCGATATGAACGGGCTCAAGGAGATCAACGATACCTACGGTCACAAGGTGGGCGACGAGCGTCTGAAGGAAGCAAGCGCGCTGATATGCGGCGTTTTTTCTCACAGTCCCGTTGTTCCGGACGGGCGGCGACGAATTTGTCGTCTATCTCTCCGGCCGCGACTTTATAGACAAATCAGAGCTTATGGTCTCCCTCGAGGAGCAGAGCAGGAGCAATATAGCCTCCGGCGCCGTTTCCGTTGCCGCAGGCGAATCGGATTTCCTGCCCGGCGACGGCAGCTTTAAGGCTGTTTTCGACCGCGCCGACAAGGAAATGTACGTTAATAAGCGCATACTCAAATTCCTCGTCGCAGCGGCGAGATAAAAAAGCGGGCGCTCCTTCGGCCGCACGCAGTTTGCAGGGGCGGGTCAACGCGACCCGCCCCTGCAATTATTTTACCTCTTCAGATACACAGTGAACGTGCTGCCCCTGCCTGCCTCGCTCGAAACCTCGACAGTGCCGCCGTGCAGCTCGACTATCCTCCGCGCGAGCGGCAGCCCGAGTCCGTTGCCCTCCGAGGCGCGCGAGGCGTCAGCCTGGTAGAACTTCTCGAATATCCGCGCCCTCGCCTCGTCGGGAATGCCGCAGCCCGTGTCGGAAACCGCGACAGCGACCTTGTCTCCGCTCTCCGTTATCCTCACTCCGAGCGTGCCGCCCTCGCGCGAAAATTTGACGGCGTTGCCGATGAGATTCGACCACACCTCGTCGAGCAGGTCGGCGGAGCCGGTAATTTCCGTCTCCGGAAGCTCGAGGTCAAGCCCGAGCTTTTTCTCCGTCCAGCCGCGCTCATGGAGAAGTATCGCCTCGCGCAGCCGCTTATCAAGGCGAAACGGCGCTTTTTCTATGCTTACGGTCTGATTTTCAAGCCTTGAGAGCAGCAGAATATTGCCCGCAAGCTTCGAAAGCCTCTTTGCCGAAGCGCTGATGCGCCCCGCGTACCCGCGGCACCGCTCGTCCGCGCTCTCTCGCTCGATGAGCGCGGCATAGCCCTCGATGACAGAGAGCGGAGTTTTGAACTCATGGGAGACGTTTGAAACGAAATCCTTTCGCATAAGCTCCGTCATGCCAAGCTCGCGCGCCATCTCGTTGAAGCTCACGCTCATATCGCGCACCTCGTCTATATCGCGCTTTTCCTCAACTCTCACGTCATAGTCGCCGCCGGCGACGCGCTTCATCGCCTCCGACAGCTCCGTAAACTGCGAAAAGAGCCGCTTGCCTACGATGGCGGCGAGCGCAAAGCCGATGAGCGTTACCGAAATTATGTAAACCGTCGTCAGCACGAGCGGCGTAGCCTCGTTGAACGCGCCGAGGGCGTAAGAGAGCACGACGGCGATGGCGACGAGAGTGTTCGTAATGAAATTTATTATGAATATCGCGCCGATGAAAACGCGCGAGAGCTTATGTCTTTTCACTTCCGCACCGCCTTATATCCAAGTCCGCGCACGGTCACGACGCCGATGTGCGGATTTTTCTGTATCTTCGCGCGCAGGCTCGAGATATGCACCTCGAGCGAGCGTTCCTCGCCGCCGTCCATGCCCCAGACGTCCTCAAGAAGCTGGTCGCGGGTGAATATCCTGCCGACGTCGGAGCAGAGCTTGTAGAGGAGGAAAAATTCCTTGTTCCGCAGCTCCACCCGCTCGCCCTCCCAGCTCACGGTGAGCGTGTCGCAGTCGAGGGTCGTTCCGGCGATGAAAAGTCTGCGCGAGGCGACCAATCCGCTGCGCCGCAGCAGCGCCCTCACGCGCCACACCATCTCGTTTATATCTACCGGCTTCACCATATAGTCGTCCGTACCTGCGTTGAAGCCCTCGTGCTTATCCCCCGGCGCGCCGAGCGCGGTTATCATCAGCACCGGCAGAGTGTACCCCGCCTCCCGGAGCCTTTTCACAAGCTCATATCCGCCGACGCGCGGCATAAGAACGTCGGTTATAACGAGGTCGAAGTTCTCTTTTTCAATTTTCTCCATCGCCTCCGCGCCGTCGGCGGCGCCGGTCGCGGAGAAGCCCTCGGCGCGCAGGACCGTGCAGTACAGCTCTCTGAGGTCGCGCTCATCCTCGCAGACTAAAATATTGAACATAATAATCACCCCGCTTGATAATACAAATCTAACCTCAACTGCGCCTCAAATCAAGAAAAGCGGCGCAAATTTGCTTTTCAGTATCGCAAATTGAGGTTTATTTGAGGCTCAGCCGCTAAAATCGGCGCAGAAGGGGGGGATAATATGAAATTTCGCCACGAATTGAAGCACGGGATAAGCTATTCAGATATGCTCGCGCTGAGAGGCCGTCTCGCCGCCGTGATGCGCCGCGACCGGCACGCCGGGGGCGGCTCATACAGGATCCGCTCGCTGTATTTCGACAGCGTCAGCGACAAGGCTCTGCTCGAGAAGATAAACGGCGTAAATATGCGCGAAAAGTTCAGGATCCGCTATTATAACGGCGATACGGGCTTCATTCAGCTTGAGAAGAAGTCGAAAATCAACTCTCTCACAAGTAAACAGCAGGCGCGCGTCACCGCCGAGGAGGCGCGGATGATCGTCGCCGGCGACGTCGAATGGATGAAGTCGAGCGAATACGACCTTGTCCGCGAGCTGTACGCAAAGATGAAGAGCGAGGGGCTGCGCCCCCGCGCGATCGTCGATTACACGCGCGAGCCGTTTGTTTACGCGCCGGGAAACGTGCGCGTAACGCTCGACTATGACATTCGCTCGGGGCTGAACTCAACCGATTTCCTCTCGCCCGAAGTGCCGACGGTTCCGGTCGGCGGGCAGACCTGCATTCTGGAGATCAAGTGGGACGAGTACCTGCCCGATATAATACGCGCTGCCGTTCAGCTCGGAAGCGCGCGCGCCGAGAGCTTTTCAAAGTACGCAATTTCAAGAATTTACGGTTAAAAGGAGCAAAATCATGACTTTTTCAGACATTTTCAAATCCTCGTTTCTCGAGAACGTAACAGCCGTCAACCCCTTTGATATGGTGCTGAGCCTCGTTCTCAGCTTCGCTATCGGACTTTTCATATTCTTCGTCTACCGCAAAACGTATCAGGGCGTGATGTACTCATCCTCCTTCGGCGTGACCCTCGTCGCGCTGACGATGATAACCGATCTCGTCATCCTCGCGGTGACGTCGAACGTAGTCCTCTCCCTCGGCATGGTCGGCGCGCTCAGCATCGTCCGCTTCCGCACAGCCATAAAGGAGCCGCTCGACATCGCGTTCCTGTTCTGGTCTATCGCCGCCGGCATCGTCCTCGCGGCGGGTATGCTCCCGCTCGCGCTCTTCGGAAGCCTGCTCATCGGGCTTATCCTCATTCTCTTCGTAAACCGCAAGACCCACCTGAACCCCTACATAGTTATCCTCAGCTGCGCCGATTCCGCCGCGGAAGAGCGCGCCGTCGAGCACCTCAGAAAGAGCGTTCAGAAGTGCGTCACGAAGTCCAAGACCGTCCGCGCCGGTTCCGTTGAGCTGACAATAGACGTCCGCCTGAAGAGCGGCGACACCGATTTTATAAACGCCATTTCGTCCCTTGACGGCGTGGAGAGCGCGGTGCTCGTCAGCTACAACGGCGAGTATATGGGCTGAGTTATGTCAACCTCGAGATATTTTAACGCCGTCGTCGCGGCCGTTGTCGCCTTTGCGGTCATAATTACGGTCCTCTTTATGAACGGCGAGGCGCTCGGGCTGAAAAAAGCCTCGTACGACGTCGGCTACCTTGACCTTTTCGACGACAGCCGCGTTCACACGATCGATGTTTCACTGCCCGACTGGGACGGCTTCATCGCCCACGCGGCGAGCGAGGAGTACACGGCGGTGACCGTGACGATCGACGGCGAGCGCGTACCGAACGTAGGCTTTCGCGCAAAGGGCAACGGCTCGCTCTTCGCCGTTACGATGATGAGCTCCCCGCGCTTCAGCTGGAAAATCGAATTTGACCGCTTCGAGGACACTCAGACATATCACGGGCTAGACAAGCTCTGCCTCAACAACCTCGTTGAGGACGCGACCTTCATGAAGGACCACCTCGTCTACAGGACTATGGCGCGGCTCGGCGTTCCGGCGCCGCTATGCTCATACGTTTTTCTCACGGTAAACGGAGAGCCTTTCGGGCTGTACGAGGCGGTCGAGGGCATCGAGGACGGCTTTATAACCCGCAATTTCGGACGCGACAAGGGCAGGCTCTACAAGCCCGACAACGCGAGCATCACAGACTTCGGCATGGGCGCTGATATGAACGTCTTCGCCCTCATCGGCTGGGCGCTCGACAATATCGACTTCTCCCAGCTCGACCTGAGTCAGTACGAGGGCATGAGCATGGAGGACATCGAGGGCGGCGATATGAGCTTCGACATGACCGGGATGTACGGCGACGGCAGCTCGTTTGTGAACGGCGGAGTTATGGGCGGCGCCGGTCTCGGAATGATGTTCGTAAGCTCTGACGATCTGCTGCTGAAGTACATCGACGACGACCCCGCGAGCTACCCGAACGTCTTTGGCAAGGCAAAGATGAAAACGAGCTACAAGGACGAGATGCGGCTCATCGGTGCGCTGAAAAACCTCTCGGAGCGCGATGATCTCGAAGAAACTCTCGACACCGACGAGGTAATCCGCTATTTTGCCGCGCACAACTTCTTTGTGAACTCCGACTCCTACACCGGCATGAGCACCCACAACTACTATCTCTACGAGCGCGACGGCGTTCTCAGTATGCTTCCGTGGGACTATAACCTCGGCTACGGCACTATGCTTATGACCGCGCACTACGCCGTAAACGACCCCATCGACGAGCCGATGGCTGTAAAGGGCGACGGCGATCACCCGATGTTCGAGTGGATCACCGCCGACGAGGGCTATAAAGCGCGGTACTACGGGTATCTGTCCGAGGTCATGAGCACCGACTTTGACTCTGAGATAGACGAAATATCCGCTCTCATACGCCCGTATATAGAGCGCGACCCGACGAAATTTGTCACTTTGGAGGAGTTCGACGAGGGCTGCGCGATGCTCAAAGAGTACCTCTCGCGCCGCTCGGAATCCGTGCGCGGTCAGCTCTCGGGCGAGATACCCGCGACAAAGGCGGGACAGGCGGAACATCCCGAAAGGCTCGTCAGCGCGGAGGGCGTCGACCTGCACGCCCTCGGCGACGTTACGATGGGCATCGCCGACGAGCGGCAGGATGTAAAGGGGCTTATGGGCAATTTTGATTTCTCGGCGCTCGAGGGCTTATTCAGGAGGTAAAAGGTTGAAACAAGTTTCAACCTTATTGAAATCCAAGCCGTTTTTCTCGCCGCAAGCGGCAACCGAAAAACATGGCGCTTTATGACCATTCCTTTTATGGCCATTTTGTGCCTTTAACATTTGTGAAAGGAATGGTCATAA
>JAFPWN010000018.1 GCA_017412765.1 Oscillospiraceae bacterium
CTTTCCGGCATTGTCGCCGGTATTGGTTACGGTTAAGTCGAAGATGATCTCAGTGCCGTTTATACTGAGGTCGTCCATCTTCTGGGTAAAGGTGGTGTAGCTGAGGCCGTAGACGAAGGGGTACTGAACGGTGGCGTCGTAGTCTATAGCGCCCTCCTTTGCGGCGGTCTCATAGAAGCGGTAGCCGACGTAGATGCCCTCGACGTAGTTTATAAACGAGGGAGCGTACTGAGTCGGAACGCCGGCGTTCATGCCGTCGACCGTCATATGGGTCATATTGGCGTAGTCGTACTTCTCCGCGTTGTTGAAGTACGGAGCCTCGGACATTTTGTAAACAAAGGTATCGTTCGTTCTTCCGGAGGGGTTGACCTCTCCGTTCATGATCTCGCCGAGAGCGGCAAAGCCCACGTTGCCGGGACCGGCTGCCCAGATAACGCCCTTGATCTGCGGATAATCCTCGCAGAAGCCGAGCTCGAAGGCGTATGCGCCGTTGTAGACTACGATAACGTTCTCAAAGTTCCCGCAGACAAGCTCCACCATAGCCTTCTCGGTGTTATTGAGCTGGAGGTAGTGGTCGCCCTCGTTCCAGTCCCTGTATTCCTCCGAGTTGTCGGTGTATAACTCGCACTCCGCCATGTTCTGGGGAATATCGTTGTGACCCTCGCCCGCAAGGCGGGAGATTACGATGACCGCAGTATCGGAAAAGCTCTTTGCATTTGAAATGAGGTCGTCGGAGTAGTTCCTGACCGGCGGCTCGGGGAGATTCCAATTCTGCGCCGTTATGGAAACGGCGGCGCGGTTCTCGGCAAAGCCGAGGTAGAAGTTTATAAGCTCCTCGTTTACCTCAAAGCCCGCGTTTTTAAGCGAATCGATGAGGCTGATCTTCTCATAGAGGTCGTTGATGCCGCCGGAGCCGGCTCCGCCGTAGACGGGGTTTGTGGACGCCCAGCCGAAAAGGTTGAGCTTCTTTGTACCGGTGAGCGGAAGTATGCCCTCGTTCTCAAGGAGGACGAAACCCTCGCGGGCGATATTCTTCGCGCTCTCGATCGCCTCCGCGGCAAGCGCGTCGGAAACTACCGTCGCAGTCTCAGTTCCGGCACCGCCCACAAGGCTGAGAAGCGCGCTCATCGGGCCGAGGCAAATCAGATTTACGATGATGCAGAGCACCAGCAGAAATGCCATCCAGGTCTCGCCTCTGAGAAAGCTCCTGAACGCCTTGGGCTGCTTCTTGACGAGCACAGTCACCGCTATAGCGGCGACAAGCGCGACCGCAATAGCGATAAAATAGGGCGTAAGTCCCTGAAGCACGCCTATGAGGTCTTCCATTTCAAATGTAATCATGCTTTTTCCCTCTCTTTTTCATTATTTGGGTTTTCCCTATGTTGAGAATAACGAAAATCGAGAGAAAAATCCAATACACTTTTGGCATTTTGAAGAAAGTGCTGGACAATTCCGGACAATCTGTCTATAATAATCCTGAGGTGAATAACTATGGCAGATAAGCGGACGCAAATCACAAAGGAAGCCGTAAAGGAGGGCATGCTCGAGCTGCTCCGTTCCCAGGATTTTAACTCCATCACCGTAGCCGGGCTTTGCCGCGCGGCAGGAGTCGGGCGCGCCACCTTCTATACCCACTACACCGGTCTCACCGACGTGCTTGATGAGCTTGCCGACGACGCGATCGACGCTACGAACCGATCCAAGGCAGAGGGGCTGTCCGGCGTTATTATGCTTGCCGACAAAATGCGCAATACCACCGACCCGGAGGCGCTTGCACCGTTTATGGAGCTTCTGCCGGTGTGTCAGCGTGTAGCGGATAATCCGAAGTACAGAGTGCTGTTCACAGACCCCTTCGTTTCCGATTATATTATCATGAACATTTACCGGCGCGAGCGCGAATATATGCAGCCGTTTATCACAAATAAGTACAACGTCACCGCCGAGGAGGCCGACAAGGTGTTTCTCTTCGCCATTATGGGCGCTTACGCCGTCAATCGCTCAATGGGCTGGAAGAAGGACGAGGCGTGGTACAACGTGCAAAAGGTGCTGCTGACCTTTCTTGAGGGCGGGTATGACGCTCTGAAGAAGCTGTAACCCGGTGAACAAAAAACGCCTTCGGCAGACTTCCCTGCCGGAGGCAAATTATTATGGGGTTTTTGAAAAAACTCTCCTCTTGAATACGGTTTTATGCTCTTTCGTCCGTCTGCCCGTTTCCGCTATCCGTTCCCGTGTGGGTCAGTGAAAAACGCTCTAACTTTTTAGTCCGAATATAGCAAAAGTTACGGAAATCTTGCGATTTCCGGAACTTTCTGGAGCTGCTACCCAGATTCGAACTGGGGACCTCATCCTTACCAAATTTAAAATAGCCCTATCAGGCGGTATCTGCTCATACCATCAAATATTGAAAAAGCCTAATGATATCAAGGCTTTGCGGGTCATCTGGTACCACCTTCTGACAGCCTGTATCAGGTGTAAGAAATTGTAAGAAAACCCATTTGTAAGAAAATTGTAAGAAGAAAAATGACCTCAAAATCGCTTCTTTCATTTTTCTTACACAGGGATGCGGTCGCGAAATACCGAAAAAATTATAGCTGCAATTCGTCCTCGCATCCACAAGATGATACACAATTTTTTTACTGAAGGAGAAACTCTATTATGGAAAATATCTCATTTCCCCCCTCAGGTGACTTTTTCATCCCCGATCTCATAGCTCCGGAGAGTCCTGAAATCGGCATCTGGGGCTACCGCAGAAGGGAATATCTGCGAAAATATAAGAATCCGATCTACACCGGTCTGTTTCTCACCGGCAAACTTAACGCGCACCTCGAAGAAGTAATCTTTTCAGAACTTATTTACGCATAAAGTATTCAAGCCTCTCTTCCGCATTTGAAAGAGAGGCTTGATTTGTGTTGACTTACTTTACGAAATATCTGTAAAGCATGGTTACTATCTGAGCGCGGGCGCAATTCTCATTGCTTCCGAACATATTGCCGCCGATGCCGTTAGAAATTCCGTTCTCCTTCGCCCACGCAGCCGCGTCGGCGTAGTAAGCTCCCTCGGGAACGTCGGTGAAGCTCTCAGCAGTCTTTGCCTTGCCCTTCATTGCACGCTCCATAAAGGTCACCATCTGACCGCGGTTGACGGTGTCGTTCACTCCGAACGTTCCGTCGCCGTAGCCGTTGGTTACACCATTCTCAGCCGCCCAGAGGACTGCCTTGAAGTAGAACGCTCCTTCCGCAACGTCGGTGAACTCGGACTTGGTGCTTGTAGGCTCAGGACAGCCAAGTGCTCTCCAGAGGAAGGTCACTGCCTGCGCTCTCGTGCAGGTCGCGTCGGGCGCAAAGTGGGTATCGTCAACGCCGTTGGTGATCTCGTTCTCCACCGCCCAATCGACAGCCTTTGCGTAGTAGCTGTTCTCCGAAACGTCAACGAACTTGACTTCCTTATTAAACTTCGCCTCGACCGTTACCTTGCCGCTCGGCTGCTTGAAGCTGAAGGTGCCGTCCTCGTTCTCGGTTAGCTCAAGCTTCTTGCCGTAGCCGTCCGTGACGGTCAGCTCGCCGAGCTTGTAGCTGGCGTCGGGTGTTGCTGTAATGACAACCTCTTTGCCCGCCTGAGCTTTCTGAGGCTCGACCGTTACGGTGCCGTGCTCGGTATCCTTGATCACTGGCTCGAAGTCGGATGCGGGATAGAAGTTAGAGTAGGTAATCGCATAGGTTGAGAATTTGCTCGCGTAGACGTGGATGGCTCCCGCCTTCTGATTGAGGCTGTAGGTGCCGTCCAAGACTTCATCGCCCTTTGCCTGCTTCAGCGCTTCCACTCCGTCGTGGAAGCGGTAGAGCTTGATTCCGGTCTTGCCGCTGAAGTTGAACGGGATCACGAGTTCAAGAACATTACTCGTCTCGGTCATCGTCTCAACGCTCTCCTCGACGTTCTTATTGGTGATCGTCTTGGTAACGGTGAAATCGATAAACTCAGAGTTCTGTGCGCGGCTCTCCTTTACGATCGCCTCGCCTGCTTCGCCAGCCTGGGTCTCGTTCTGTGCTTCGATTGCGATCGCAACCTTTACCTTGCGGTCTTCAACAATCTCATTCTCAGCAAGCTCATCAAGTCCGCCGACTACGATTGCTGGTGTCTCAACGCTCTTTATATCGATTACGGAGCTCGCGCTGCCGGAGGGCATTTCGATGAGCTCAAGCGCAACGTGGTCATCGGTGATGAGCACAGCGGCCGTCATAGTGACGTCGCCCTGAGTTGCAACGAGGTTATAGGTTCCCGCGGGAACTCCGTTCAGCGTGAAGTTCACTTCCGTTTCCGCGGTGGTGTACTCGACTGTCTCGGACTTGCCGAAAGCAATGCTGCCCTGAACGAGCTGCAGAGTTATATCGCCGGTCTGCGCGCTCTTGATCGTGCCATTGATGTTGTAGAGCTCCTTCGCCCAGACAGCGTAGAGTGTTACAGTGCCGCTCTCTGTGAGGTTCTTAACATTTTGCTTATCCTGATACTGAACGCCTCCGTTTGCTGTCAGCGACCAGCCGAGGAATTCATATCCCTCTCTTGTAAAGCCGTTTGCCGTCAAGGTCTTAGCTTCATCGTAGGTGAAGCTCATCTTCTCCATCGTGCCGGTGCCGCCGTTCGCGCTGAAGCTCACCTTGTAGGTGTTCGCCTCCCACTGAGCATAGAGGGTAGTGCCGCTTTCGAGCTTATCTCCAGCCTTGACTTCCGTGCCGTTGCCGTCTGCTTTGGTGTTCCAAGCCTTGAAGGTATAGCCCTTGCGGGTCATATTCGCCTTGCCGGAAACTGTAGCCGTGCGGTCAGAGGTTACGGTGACTGCATCAGGCGCCTTAACGCCGCCGTTCGCGTCATAGGCAACGGTGAAGGTAGTGGTGGTGATCTTCTTTGTTCCTGCAACGCTTGCAGATGGCTTAGCGTAGCTCTCGTCAGCGGTTTCGCGGAGCTTCAGCTCTGCTTCGGTAACAGGATTTGCCCACTCAGCGGTAAACTCGCCGTTCTCGCCCAGCGTTACCGGCTTCCAAGTCGTGCCGTCGAGTGAATACTCAAGGCTCTTGGCTCTGTCTGCCTCGTCCACTGTGACCTTGGTGCCGTCAACCTCAGGTGCAGTGATGTCAGCGTCGCGCACCTTTTCAGTGTTCTTTTTAACCTCAAATACGCTCTGCGTGATGTAGGTATCCGTGTAGTTGTCGCCGGTGACGACCGCAAGGACGTAGTGCTTGCCCGGCTCGAAGGTGGTCGCCTTGAGTTCGGCGAACACGCCCTCCGTGTCTGCCAGCGCCTCGATGTCATCCGTCTGGCTCTTGAGGAACGCGGTGGCCTGATAGTAATAGGTCACGCTCTTGGTTTCGTCGCCTTCGACGATAGTGCCGTTCGCGCCCGCAACAGTGCTGTCGTTGATGAACTCAGCGGTAGGAACTGCGGTATCGTACTCGAAGGCATCGAGCTTAACGATAGCGCCCTTGATTTCGAGCTTGGTTATGCTGAGTGCGCCGTCAACCGTGGTAACAAGATAGTTGCCTACAGCGGTCGGAGTTCCGGTGGTGATTGCAGTACCGTCAACCGTTGCGATGACGTTCGGCTGAGTGCCGAAGTTCGTAATCGCGCTTTCGGAGGTCATAGCTACGGTGAAGGTGTGGCTGTCGGTGCTCGCAAGCGCCGTCGCCGTGAAGCCACCCTCGGTGAGAGCTGTGCCGTCATAGACCTTCGTTTTGTCATTTGCTGTGATCGTAACAGCCTTCGGAGTTACCTCAAGCGTACCGTTCACATAGGTGATAGCGTAGCTCGCGGTAACATCGGTGCCGCCATGCTTGATAACTGCCGCAGAGGGTACGTTAGTGCTCTCGCCGACGTTAGTCTGCGTGCCGGTTATCGTCACGCTTGTGATGGTATCGCCTTCCGCAAGATCGGTATTTGTATAACTGTTCTTTGTGAGAGCAGTTGCATCGTAGATCTTTGTATCGCTGTCCGCGGTGATCGTGATGGGCTTCGCTGTAACCTTAAGAGTACCGTTTGTATAGGTGATATTGTAGTTTGCGGTTACGTTGTCGCCGTTGCCGTTCTTGATGACCGCCGCAGAAGGTACATTGCTGCTCTCTCCCTTAACGGTCTGACTGCCGGTTATCGTCACGCTCTCGATCGCATCATTGAACGCAAGCTCGGTATTCGTGTAGTCGTTCGCAGTATTCTTAGTGAGAGCGGTCGCATCGTAGACCTTTTCCGCGCTGCCTGCGGTGATGGTCAACGCCTTCTTGTTGATAGTCAGGTTTGCGCTGTTGTAAGTGATCGCGTAGTTAGCGCCGGCATCAAGAGTACCCTGATTGATAGCGTAGTCACCAAAGTTCTCACCCACGGTGCGGGTCAGCGCACCGGTGATCGTGTCGCTTCCGACGAGATCGGAATGCGTGTAGGTAAGAGCCGGATCGGCCTCGCCGTAGGTCTTGCTCTTTGCCTCTGCGGTAATAGTAAGTGTCTTCGGGCTGATCGTGAAGTCCGCTGTCGCCTCGCCGCCTTTGTAGTTTGCAGTCTCCGCAACAGTTGCTTTGACGGTATAGTCGCCGGCATCGGTCGGAACCTCGTTGTTAAACTCTCCGCTGTCCTTAACCGCATAGGTTATTACCGGAGTGCCGAAATCCGAAGCTGCGGTCGGAGCATTTGCAGCATCCCCGTAAGTCCAGCCCTCAATGCTCAGGGAAACGGTGTTGTTCGTCGCCTTTGCGATGGAGAAAATCAGTGTCTTTTCCGCTTCGTCGCTGTCAGACCATTTGTAGTTAGCGGCGTCGGTCAGTGCAAGAACAACATTATAGTCGCCTGCTTCAGTGCCTCCGTTATTGGCTGTGACGGTGTAGAGAGTGCTTTCGGTCACATCCGCCGTCTGAGTCTGCGCGTTGTAGGTTTTGCTTTCGATGGTGGGCGCGGTGACGGTGGCTTTGTTCACGGTGAGGGCGAGGGTGCGTGTGACATTGTGGGCGGCGGAATCGTATCCGGTTACGGCTGAGTAAACATAGTTCGCGTCATCCACGGAGATTACTGCCGTGTAGCCGGTATTGCCTACGGTGGGCACTGTGGTACCCGTCACCCACGTCCAGCCGCCAGTCAATGCTATGTTTGCAAGGGTCTTTGACGGATCGTAGGTCACTGCTTCAAGCGTCGGCTCAGTCAAGGTGGGGGTTGCCATGCTTATTGTCACAGTAACGGAGGCCGGCTCAGTATCGTTGTGGTTAGAATCGCCCACGACCTTGTACCAGACATAGTAGGTTCCGGCGTTGGTCTCTGACGGGATGGAGGTGGCATAAAGGGATGCGTCCGTCGGAGCCGTGTTCTCGGTGGTCACGGCATAGTACATCGTACCTCCTGTTGCGGAACCGGCATTGACCAATTCATGTGCGGAACCGTTGTAAGTCGGAGTCTTTGCCGTCGGTACGGTCACGGTTGGTTCAGCCCTATTCACAGTCAGTTTCACCTTACACTCGACCGCTGCATAGTTGTCAGTATCCGTCGGATTAAACATCACAGCATACTCAGTAGTGTTGCTGTCGGAAACAGAGGGCTTTGTTTCTGCACTCTTCCATGCGAACGTGCCTGCCACTGTAGTATCTCCCCGCTTCGCCGCACCGCCCGTCAACGCGCTGTCTGCCAGCTTTTGCCCATAGGTAATGGCAGAGGCTGTCGGAATCGTTTCGATTGACGGTGTTGCCTTTGCGATTGTGAAGTCCACGCTGGCGGTTGCCTCGCCGACAGTCACCTTTGCGGTATAATCACCAGCCGCCTTTACATTCGCAGCTTCGACCTCATTTGCTCCCTTATAATATTTGATCATATATTCGCCAGGGAAAGCCGTCGTGTTGTAACCGGTGCTAAGTGTCGCAGCCTTCGCACTGCCGTCATAGGTCAGCTCCGTTGGTGCGCTGATGGTGAGAGCCAAGCCCTCGGTGATGTCGCAGCCCGCCGTGCACGTCGCCGTGATGGTCGCGCCGGTCGCGGAATAGGTGAAGCTGTGGGTGTGGGGTGCGACGTTATTGACAGTCATGTACCGGGAGCGGGCGTAGTCGCCATTGTTCTGCGGCACGTGGTTGCTCAAATTGCTTTCGGGATTGGCGCTCGTGCCGCCGTAAAGATACATCCCCGTGCCGAGAGTCAGGCTGCCGCCAAATCCTTTCTCTTTTACTGCTGTTCCGCTAGAATTACCTGTATGACTGCCTCCTGTTGCCGTGACCGTTCCGCCGCTTATAGTCACTGTACCGCCGATTCCATTACAAGCATAGATATTGCCGCCACGGTTAGATATTTCACCTGTAACATTTCCTCCGGTTGCCGTGACTGTGCCGCCGCTTATAGTCACCGTGCCACTGATTCCACTACACGCATAGATAGTCCCACCTCTGCTGCTCTCTATAGCACTCATATAACCAGTTACTGTAACATTTCCTCCGGTTGCCGTGACCGTTCCGCCGTTGATGGTCACCGTGCCGTTGATTCCATTGCTCGAATATGTTTCTCCGCTATTGCAGTCAATCGAATTACTGTCACCACCGCCGTTTGCCGTAACGGTTCCGCCGTCAATGGTTACCGTACCCTGAATACCTGCTGCCGCTTTCTCGCTGGTGGCTGTAACTTCACCGCCATAGATGTGCACAACACAGTTTCCGGGCTCCGTTCCTCCGATGCCGATACCTGTTGTACCATATTTGCTGCCACTTGCATTTACGGTACCACCATAAATATTTACAGTTCCGCCACTTTTACCTGAGTATCCGCCGATACCTGCTGCAAAGTTTTGTCCTTGTGCAGTGACTTCACCGCCATAGATGTTGACTTCACCATTGCCGCCCTCCAGGGCTCCTCCGATGCCTGCTGACGTAGAGCCACCGGTAGCGGAAATTATACCGCCGTGAATATTCACGGTGCCGCTGCTTGAACCACGACCTCCGC
Organism: Oscillospiraceae bacterium; assembly: GCA_017412765.1. Classification (GTDB taxonomy): domain Bacteria; phylum Bacillota; class Clostridia; order Oscillospirales; family Oscillospiraceae; genus RUG626. The sequence goes on from JAFPWN010000018.1 coordinate 8,944, forward strand.
CGCCAATGCCCGCAGCATTAACAGTATTGCCCGCGGAGAGTACGCCTGTCCCTTCGCTCTGGGCGTAGATGTTAATGGTGTTTCCGCTGTTAACCGTAATACCCTTGCTGGCAGTCAGTGTTGCGCCGTCGCAGAGGATCAGGTTCGCCGTACCGGTAACAGTAATGCGGCTGCTGACGGTCACACTGTTGCTCACTACATACCACTTGCCATCTTCAAAAGTCGTGGTGTCTGCGGTGACGACCTCGTAGTCCGTGCAGGCGTCGTCGCCGGTCTTCTCCACCAGCGTGGTGCCGTTCCACGCCATGTAGGAAACGGGGTCGAGGGCAGGCGCAGGCGTAGCATAGCCGTACACCTCAATTTTCTTTACACCGGCACTAGTGCTATACGGGTAAATGTAAGAGCCATTTACTTTTGGTATTTTATCATCTTCCGCGGTTTCTACTACAAAAGGTGCTTCACTGTCTGTAGCATTATTATCTATGTTGTCATAGAATACACATTTCGTGATGGTATATCCATCGGCAGGAGTGACGGTTGCCGACCAACCGGTTCCCCACCATCCCCAGTTAGCTGTGTAATGTGAGCCGTAATTTGGCAAATTACTGAACGAAACGGTTGCTACGTTCGCTACGCTGTAGCTGGCCTGCTCTGTGCCTGTTGCCGTAATGGTGGTCAGCAGTTCTTCGTTCTGCGTCTGTGCCGCGTTCACCGTAACATCACAGCTTGCCTTCTTCTCACTGTCCGCATTACTTGTGGCGGTGATGGTAGCACTGCTCGCGGAGATGCCCTTGGCGTAGACGGTCAGGGTCTCGACGGCGCCCGCGCCAACCTCGGCGGTGCAGTCAGCGTCGGAATACAGCTTCACCGCGTCGCCGCTGACGCTCCACTTCACGCTCTTGTCCGTGGCATTGTCGGGGGCGACGGTGGCGGTAAAGGAGACTTTACCACCCACGTCGATGGTCTGTGCGGCCTCCGGGGCGAGGGTAACACTTTCCACATTAACAGTCGATGAACTCATGAGCTCGACCTTGTAGCCGAAGCCTTCCTTCTCGTTTACGGGGTACCATTGCGCGCCGTTCGAGATACCGGTTGTAATATCTACGGTCTGATCGCCGTTGCCGTTGAAGATTATGCCCTTCACGTCTGTGGGAAGCTCGGCGGTGTAGACCTGCTGGCCGTATTCGTTGACGATGCTCTTTTCCATAGCGACGCCGGGCCACTCCGGGCCGTTGTCCCAGTAGTAGACATGGATATCGCCCCAGCCGAGTGTATCGGTGAAGGTAACCGTATAGGTTGTTGCCGCAGCCTCTTCCACCGTCACATTGCAGCTTGCGCTCTTCGTCGCGTCTGCGTTGCTGGTAGCGGTGACAGTTGCGCTGCCCGCAGAGATGCCCTTGGCGTAGACGGTCATGGTCTCGACGGCACCCGCGCCCACCTCGGCGGTGCAGTCCGCGTCGGTGTACAGCTTCACCGCGTCCGCGTTGGTACCGCCGACGCTCCACACCACGGTCTTGTCCGTGGCATTGTCGGGCGCGACGGTGGCGGTAAAGGCCACGCTGCCGCCTACAGCGATCGACTGCGCGGTGGTCTTGTCAAGGGTCACGCCCGTGACGGCGACGGTGGGCGATGTGCTATACGTCACAGCGATGCTTTTCACGTACAACGCCTTATACGCAGACTCAGGCTTACTGACAGTCACGAGTATTTCGCCGGCGCCGCTCCCCGTAAAGGTATAATCAGTAGCAGTTTTACTTAAAGCCCGGGGATCTCCGCCGAAGGGCTCGCCACCCACGGTGACGGAGACGCTCGCCGTAGCGTTGGATGCCGTAGAAGCATTTACTTTGATGCTCGTGATTGTACCGGGAATACTGCTTGTACTTAACTTGATGTATTGAACGGCCTTGCTGTTCGTCCCGTAGTGTATGCCGTATACACTACTAAACGTGCTCTCTTGTCCGTCCGATGTTACAGTCCAGGCTACTCCATCATCGGCGGTTCCGCTTCCATAACACATAGAAGTGAAATTAAGCGTGCTGGTAGAACTGCCTGCCGCCAACGCCGTCAGGCTCACGCCCGGCATCAGCGACAGCACCAGCGCGAAGCTGAGCAAAATGCTCAATGCTTTTGTCAATTTTTTCATTAGAAACTCCTTTCACGCCGCTTTCGCAGCTTTTTTAACTAATATATTAAAAAACGCAACGACGCAGACGAGCTTTTGCCCGTCCGTATCAGTGCGTAAATTACATTATTCAATTAAAATGTGCAGACTTATTATGTATGTGTGTATGAGCTTAGCCGCAGTTGTCATATAAGTCAAGCCCTTTGCCTAGTTTTTTTATATTATAACACTTTTAAGGTTTCTTCGCAAGATTTTCTATGCGATGTTTTTGAGCCCTTTCCGTTTTTTGCGGAAATAGCTCTGTTTTAATCTTCCGTCATATAGCGCGCTGTGGACAGTATAATCCTTGCCGGACTTGACCTCGATGGGAACAGTGAAAAGGCTTTCATAATCGTCGATGAGAAAATCGACTTCTCCTTTATTGCGGTTATCGTAATAGAACAGCTTGCAGCCGTGGGCGATAAGCTCCTGCGCAGCTGCACTCTCATAAACAGAGCCAAGATTGTTCCCCGCCTCATCATCGAGTATCGCACGAATATTGCTGCCGTACAGCACGTCGGTCAGAAGCCCCACATCGTTCAGATAGAGCTTAAGCAGATTTTTGCCGACAGACCGGGCAAGAGGAAACGCGAGATCGGAAATCGCGTTGACGATCCGAATCTCTCTGAGAAGCTGATTTCAGAGTCTCTGTCCGAGATAAGGTGTGCCATGCATGTTTATGCATATTATGGCTGTTATATTCATTATTTGTGAATATTTCCAAAGCAAAATAGAAAGCTCTTTGCCCTCAATTTGGCATAATCAAAGGGCAAGCCAAGATGACTTGCCCTTTCAGAATATTGAATAATAACCAAATGATGTATCAGTTTCTTCGTCAATACAATCACACTCCTTTGTCAGATTCGCATTTGTCGAACCCTTTTAATCTGCAACCTCGACATAACTTGCAAAGGCATGATTGTAGAAACGCTTGTCTTCTATATATTCTTCGTAGTTCACAAACTTAACTGTTAAAGCGCCATCTCTTTCTTGCAATCAGAATTAGAATCAGCATTTTTCATTCGGAGGTATAATTCAAACAAAAATGAAAAAAATCGAATATTATTGATATACAATTATCATTCAATACTTTACTCTTGTTTCAACGCCAACATTGGCAAAAAACAAGAGAGGTGCAAAATGAAAACAGGTAAAAAAGGTTCACTTATCGCAATAGCAATCCTGCTCGTTATTACTGTGATCGTAAATGTCGCCTGCGTGGCGCTCAGCTCGATGATAACCGCCTGGATGGGCGCAAACTTCAACCCGCTTATCACCGGTAAAAAGGCTTCCGCCTCTGCAGAAATTCTCTCTGTTTCAGATGCAACCGCTCAGAGCCTTCGTATCGCGGAGGAGCTTGAGAATGAGGGTATCGTTCTTCTTCGCAACGAAAACGGTGCTCTTCCGCTTGAGAGCGGCACAAAGGTCAATCTCTTCGGCTACGGCTCTGTTGACCCCATCTACGGCGGCACCGGCTCCGGCTCCGGCGATACCTCCAAGAATATCGACGTTGTGAAGGGTCTTGAGAATGCGGGGCTGACGGTAAACACCGCGCTTGTGGATTTCTACAAATCCTCCGGTGTAAAGCGCCCGAGTCAGAACGGCTACTCCGGCTCCAACTTCACGCCCGCCGAGGTGCCTGTAAGCGCATATACCGACACGCTTCTCGCCGACGCAAAAAGCTTTTCCGATACCGCTATCGTCGTTATCTCCCGTATCGGCGGCGAGGGCGGCGACCTGCCGATGGATATGTATGCCGCGGGTTATTCCTCAACCGACGACGGCAGGCACTACCTTGAGCTTACCGCCGACGAGGAGGCTCTTCTCGGGCTTGTCAAGTCTCAGGGTTTCAATAAAACCATCGTCCTCATAAACTCCTCCAACGCTATGGAGCTTGGCTTTGTTGAGGGCGTTGACGCGGCTCTGTGGATCGGCTCTCCCGGCGCCGTAGGCTTTAATTCTGTCGGAAACGTACTCACCGGAGCCGTAAATCCCTCCGGTCGCCTTACCGACACCTACGCCTACGACCTGACCTCCTCTCCGGCTTACCGGAACGCCGGCGATTTTACATACTCAAATCTTAACCGCAACTATGTTGAGTATGCCGAGGGTATCTACGTCGGCTACCGCTACTACGAAACGGCAGCCTTTGACGGCTTTATTGACTATGATGCAACAGTCCAGTACCCCTTCGGCTACGGCCTGAGCTATACAAGCTTTGAGCAGTCCATCGAGGGCTTCTCCACTGGGAAAGGCATCATAAATATGCTAGTCAAGGTCACGAACACCGGCACCGTTGCTGGAAAGGACGTGGCTCAGGTCTATTATACCGCCCCCTATACCAAGGGCGGAATTGAAAAGGCGCACGTCGTTCTTGCAGGCTTCGGTAAGACGAAGCTCCTCCAGCCCGGTGAGAGCGAGACTCTTACTATCTCCTTCAAGGCTGAGGATATGGCGTCCTTCGACTCCAAAAACGCCGGAGCTTACGTCCTCGAAGCGGGAACTTATCAGATAAAGCTTATGAAGAACTCCCACGAGGTAATTGACGCCCGTGAGTACACCGTTGACAGCACCATAATCTACGGCGACGGCAACGCAAGAAGCACCGATAAGACTTCTGCTAAGCCCCTTTTCTCGGACGTTGAGGACGGTCAGATAACCACTTACCTGAGCCGTGCCGACTGGGCCGGCACATTCCCGAAGGAGCGCATGGACGGCAAGGAGGCCTCCGCCGCTGTGGCGGACGCCTTTACAAACAAGGCTCCCTACGCTGTGAACGCATCTGACGCGGCGATTGTCTACGCAGATAACGGCCTGACACTTCAGGATATGGCGGGTCTCAGCTACGGCGATCCCAAGTGGGAGCTTCTTTTGCAGCAGCTCTCCGACGAGGATATGACGAATATGATCCTCAACGGCGGATGGTCTACCCCGGCGGTTGAATCTGTCGGCAAGCCTGCGACAAGCGACCTTGACGGCCCCGCCGGTATAAACAGCCTTGTTTCCTCGCTGCGAGGCGTTTCCTTCCCCTCTGAAGCGGTCATCGGCGCAACGTGGAATATTGAGCTTGTGCGCGAGTTCGGTGAGGTCTTCGGCGCTGAGGCAATAGCAAACGGCGTCGTCGGTCTCTATGCTCCGGGCATGAACATTCACCGCACTCCCTTCTCCGGCAGAAATTTTGAGTATTACTCCGAGGACGGGCTTCTCTCCGGCAAGCTCGGCGCCTCTCAGGTCGCAGGCGCAAAGACTCAAGGCGTTTATTGCTACGCGAAGCATTTTGCGCTGAACGATCAGGAATCGAATCGTCTTTCCATCTCCGTCTGGGCAAATGAGCAAAGTATGCGAGAGCTTTATCTCAAGCCCTTTGAGCTCACCGTAAAGGAGGGCGGTACCACCGCCATAATGTCGAGTTACTCTCATCTCGGCACCACCTGGGCCGGCGCTTCCAAGGCTCTTATCACCGACGTCCTTCGCGGCGAATGGGGCTTTGAGGGTATGGTCGTTACCGATTCCGCTATGGGCAACACAAGCTGGATGGATCCGAATCTCGCTATACGCGCCGGAAACGATATGATGCTCTGCCTTATGGGCGCAAGCCTTGACTCCTCCAACAATACAGCTCGTCAGGCTATGCGTGAGGCTTCTCATAACATACTCTATACTCAGGCAAACAGCCGCGCCGTATCCGTCGAAGCCGACAACACACCCTACTGGTATATGCTTGTTGCGCTTCTCGACGGAATTCTCATCGGCGCTATGATTATCATCCTTTTGAAGCTAACCGCCTTCAAGGATAAAAAGCTTGGCTGGCTCGGCGTGGTCATCGTCATCGCCGCCGCTGCGATCGCACTCCTGCTGACCTGGGCGCTGTTTCTCCGAGGCGCTTCGGCAAAAACATCTGATGGCGCAAACGTCGAAGCCGTAGAACCGTCTGACAACGCTGAGCACGAAAATACCGACCCCGCAGTCGCGGATGAAAAGAGCTTTGACGGCATGGAGCTTTATGATCTTGCCGACTTCTGGCTCGGCTGCCACGTCTATATCAATTCCGACAACACATTCTCTATCGCCTATGACTACACTGAGGATGCAAGTGGCATTGAAGCGTCAAAAGGCACATGGGAACAGGCATCCGATACCGAGATTATCCTTCACCCCGAAAGCGGTGACAACATAAGCGTTACTCTCGCTGACGGCGTATGGACCTGCGAGGTCACGGAGCCTAACACAAGCACGGTATGCCATCCGAAATACGAGGTCGGAGCTTCCGTCTCAACCGGCGAGGTAACACCCGAGAGCGGCATGGAGCTCTACGATCTTGCCGATTTCTGGCTTGGCTGCCACGTCTATATCAATTCCGACAACACGTTCTCTATCGCCTATGACTACACCGAGGACGCGCAGGGCGTTGAGGCCGATAACGGCACCTGGGAGCGCGTTTCCGACACGGAATTAACGCTTCATTCCGAGAGCGGCACGGATATCCCCGTGTCCCTTGAAAACGGTGTATGGACCTGCGAAGTCACGGAGCCTAACACAAGCACCGTATGCCATCCGAAATACGAAGTCGGAGCTTCCTTCTCCGCAGGCGAGGTAACACCCGAGAGCGGCATGGAGCTCTACGATCTTGCCGACTTCTGGCTCGGCTGCCATGTCTATATCAATTCCGATAATACGTTCTCCGTCGCCTATGACTACACCGAGGACGCGCAGGGCATTGAGACCGACAAGGGTACTTGGGAGCGCGTTTCCGACACGGAATTAACGCTTCATTCCGAGAGCGGCACGGATATCCCCGTGTCCCTTGAAAACGGTGTATGGACCTGCGAGGTCACGGAGCCTAACACAAGCACCGTATGCCACCCCAAAAGTGAAGCAGCCGCCGTTGTGAATGCGCCCGCAGAGGAAAAGACGTACATGGTCGTATTCACCGAGCCTGACGGCACGTACTATAATGCGGTACAGACTACCGACGCAACAGTCGTTCCCGAGACCTATATTCCGGAGCGCGATGGCTATCTCTTCGCCGGCTGGCAGACTCGTCCCAATGTCACTAAGGCCGATCTGATTCTCGGCGTTTCGCCCTACGAAGTACCCACCGGCGCCTCCTCTCTCTACGGCGGAGCGGGAGTTGATTTTACTGCCCTTGAAAGCTTTTCCGGCGATATGCTGCTTCTTTACCCGCGCTGGGTAGAGAAAACAGAGATACACAACGCTGCGGAGCTGAAGTCCATGGCAGAGGATCTCAACGGCTGGTATGTTCTTGCCTCTGATATTGACCTTAACGGTGAGAAGTGGACGCCGATAGGCAAATATTTCTCAAATTACGAAACTGTCAACGCTCCCTACTGGACCTACGCCTTCCACGGAACCCTTGACGGCGCGGGTCATACGATAAGCGGCCTTTACATTGAGGGCTGCGAGGTTGACACAGCGGGCTACGACGCTTCCGCAGCCGTCTGGCGCGACGACGGAGTTTCCAATGGCGGCGAAGCGGCGCTCTTCGGCGCGATAGCCAAGGCGACGGTTCAGAACCTCACCTTTGAGAAGCCGGTAATTGAGGTTGAATCTGATAATGATGCAGCGCCTTACGTAGCCGTCGTTGCAGGCTTCGACCTCGGCAGCACGATCGAGAATATCACAGTAAACGAGCCCGTTATCACGGTTTCTGCGAGTGACAGGAACGCTGTAGGCCGCGCCAGCGCGTGGGCGGCGGTAAGCGGACTTATAGGCGGCGGCTGGAGCGACACCATTGAGGATTGCTCCGTTCTCGGCGGTAAGATCACCGTAAACGGCGAGGCCGTAAAGTCCCACGGCGGCGAATATTATGTAGGAAGTATGCTCGGCGAGGGGTACGCCTTTATGACTAACAATAACGCTACCGCTGAGATTACCGTTTCCGTTGAGGACAAGAGCTCTGCGCTTCAGGATTCCGAGCTCATAGTCAATGTCGGCGGCATGGGCGGCACAAATACAACGCAAACCGGCGGCGACTATGATACGAAGATTTCTGTTTCCGTAAATAAGCCGGTCGGCGCTTCTACTGTTTCCATCGGCGGGCTCACCGGCTCCCAGCGCTATCAGGTAGCGGAAAATAACAAGATCCGCGCTGAAATCACCACTGACTGCACTCTTGACCCCGAAGCCGGAAAGCTATATGTCGGCAAGGTCATCGGCAGCACTAACGTTCCCTACTGCATCGTACAGATGATTTTTGCAGCGCCGGGCTCCGTTGATTACTCCGGCTGCCGCGATAACGACGCCACTGTAACCCTGAACGGCGAGGCTGTCACGGCAGTCAAGGGTGAAACACTACCGATGGAGTACATCGCAAACGGCGACGTTACCGCAAACGGAGTTACCTATGATTCGAATATAGGTGAGGTCATAGCCGAGTTTGGCTCCGCAGTTCCCGCGGCCTTCCTCCAGAACTGTGCGATCGTCCTCGTAACCGAATAAATTTATAATGAAAGCAGCGGTTCAATGAACCGCTGCTTTCATTGTTTTCTGTATTCCTTCGGCGTTTTGCCGGTGTAGTTCTTAAAGACGCGGGTAAAGTGGCTCTGACTTGAAAACCCCAGGTATGCGGAAATGTCCGAGAAGGATTTGTCAGTGTAGATGAGAAGTCTTCTCGCCTCCTCCACCTTCTTCATAAGCACAAAATCCGTCACGGAAATGCCGGTCTCCTCCTTGAATTTTGTCGAAAAATAACTCCTGCCCATATATATAGAGCGCGCTATCGCTTCCGCGGTTATAGGCTCGGAGAGGTGGTGCTTTACGTAGTTTGCCACCTCGACGGCGAGCTTTGAGCCGTTTGATCCCCGCCGCAGGCGCTCTACAGCTTCGGTGTATTCCTTTATCATATGATACTGAAGATTGGTTATCCCGCCTATATCCGAAAGGAGCTCCGCCTTTTGTATATACGCGTCCGAGAGCTCAAGAGCGTCCTCCGGGTCCATGCCGCCCTCGATGGCCGCACGAGAGGCAAGGGTAGCGCTGACGACGAAGATATTCTTGACCTGCCGAAGCTGATTCGGTGCGACGGTCCCTGCTCTTACCGCAGGAGCGGAGCGCAGCCAGCTCTCCAGAGTCTTCACGTCTCCGGTTTTGATCATACTTTTGAGGGTGTTCTCGATATGTATGGTATTGTGCTGGTGCGGCTCGGTATCCGTCTCGGTCTCCGCCGCCCTTTTTGCGCCGGAGCGGCTGAGCTCCTGCTGCTGTGCGTCATAGATAGCTATATCCTCAAGGCTCAGCTTTTCATCGTTCAGAATATAGTTCACCGTGCAGAGCATCTGCATTACGCTCATCAGGGGCATCCGGACTATGCTCTGCATACCCTGAACGAATTTGGCCATATCGTCCTTCGGGATATTGAGGCGGAAGGCAAGCTCCCTTAGCTCCTGCTCATTGTGAGTTATCTGCCGCGTCGGTCCAACAACTAACCTCCCACCTTGAAAATTGACTATTCCGTAGTAATTGAAATGCGGAGTTATGAAATAGCCTACGTGCGCCTTGACCGCAAATACTTCGTCAAGGTACAGCGTTATCGGGTCGGCCTGCAGTCTTACCTGAGATTTGTAGATAGTCAATTCACTGCCCTCGTAAATTCTCACCGGTATACCCGCGAGATTTGCTATCGAGCCTGCAATATAGTCTAAATCATAATTTTTCATCCCGTCACCTCATTTCAGGACGATTATATCAAAAATCGAAAGGATTTGCAAGACGCCCGTCTTATATAATGCTAAAATGATACCATCAAAAGCCTTGGGAGGTCAGGAATATGGAAAAACTGATGAACAATCCTATTTTCAGGTCGCGTGTTAAATCCGAAAAGGTCACAAAAAGCGAAAAATGGCTCGGCTATCTCGTCGGCCCCGCGGGGGCGCTTCTTTTAAACGCGGTGCTCGCAACGTATCTGAACGTCTACTACACCGACGTATTGAACCTCACTCCCTTGTGGGGCGGCGCATTTCTGACTATATTCCCCATCGTTTCCAAGGTAATTGACGCCGTAACGAACATAATCATGGGTCAGGTCATCGACCGCACGCACACCAAGGAGGGCAAGGCTCGCCCGTGGCTTCTCCTATCCGCGCCGCTTGTGACGATCACAGCCATTCTCCTCTTCACCGTTCCCGAGGGCAGCGACACCGTCAAGGCGATATGGGTAATGATAAGCTACAACCTCTTCTATTCCTTCGCCTACACGATCTTCAACATGTCGCACAACCTGATGGTGCCGCTCTCCACCCGCGACAGTACAGACCGCGGCGGGCTCTCCGTATTTAACCAGATCACCACGATCATGATGTCGGGTATCCTCGTTGCGCTTGTCTTCCCGATGGTGATCATGCCGATCCTCGGCGTTGACAAGGGCAAATGGATAACGCTTATGAGCGTGCTTGCCATTATCGCCCTGCCGCTCACGCTCGTTGAGTATTTCTTCACAAAGGAGCGCGTTACCGCCGAAAGCGCTGACAGCGCGAGCGAAAAGCTCAGTTTCGCCGCTCAGCTCAAAATCATCTTCACGGATAAATACATGGTGCTGATGTACGTCTATTTCCTTATTAGCACCATCGGCGTGACACTCAAGAACCTCGGTCTTGTCTACTACTGCAACTACGTTCTCGGCACCTACAACGACGGCGTCACGCAGATGCTCGTTTCAGTAATCGGCGGCGTGCCGATGGGCATCGGCATCTTCGCCGTCTGGCCGCTCGCCAAGAAATTCGGCAAGCGCAACGTAACGATGGTCGGCTTCCTCCTCTATGCCGTCGGAAGTCTTATCTGCTGGCTCAGCCCGCGAAATCTCGTTATCGTGCTCGTCGGTCAGTTCATTAAGAACATCGGCGGACTGCCCTCGTCATACGTCTTTATGGCGCTCTTTGCCGACTGCCTCGATCACCTCGAGTGGAAGAGTGAAAAGCGCGTTGACGGCGCGGCAATGAGCATTTACAACATCATTGCCGTCGCGATGGTCGGTATTATGACCGGTGTTTTCAACTGGATGCTCGCCCTTGCGGGCTACATTGCGCCTGTAGCGACTTATGATCTCAACACACTTCCCGCAAATCTTACGCCGCAGGCGGCTCTCGATTCGCTGAAAGCAATAGACGGCGTGTACACCGTAGCTATGCAGCAGCCGGAAAATGTCTACTGGGTGATCTCCTTCGCCTTCGTGGGGCTGGAGGTTTTCACCGGCATCGCCCTTGCGGTAATTTTGAAGTTTATCAACGTTGAGAAGAACATCGCCAGGGAGCAGGAGGAAATCAAGGCGAGGAAAGAGGGGAAATAATGAAAAAGCAGGTCTTTAATCCTTACCTGCCCCTCTCTGAGTATATACCCGACGGCGAAGCCCACGTTTTCGGCGACAGGGTATATCTGTTCGGAAGCCACGATAAGGAGGCCGGATATTCCTATTGCCTCCTCGACTATGTTGGCTGGTCGGCTCCGGTGGACGATCTGAGCGACTGGAGCTGCAGCGGCGTTATCTATTCGCCGACGCAAGACCCGCTTTATGGCGACAAGATGAAATATCTCTATGCCCCCGACGTGGTTCGCGGCAACGACGGGCGCTACTATCTCTATTACTGTATGGCCGGCTGGCGCGGCAAGGGCGGGTACGCTAATCCCATCAGTGTCGCCGTATGCGATACCCCCGACGGACGCTACGAGTATCTCGGAGTTGTCAGAAATGCCGACGGCTCGCCGATGACGCGGTACATTTGCTTCGATCCGGCAGTCATCAATGATAACGGAACAATTCGACTCTACTACGGCACCAACTACCCCTGGTTTGACAAGATGCCCTTCCGCTGGATGCGTGAACAGGCGATCTCCATCATGTCCGGTAAAACGAAAGAGGATATCCGCGCCGTGCCGGAGGGGATCATGGGCGCCTACCATGTGGAGCTCGCGGACGATATGCTGACGGCCAAAACCGCACCGAAACGCATAGACAACGCCATTTCCGGCGAGCGCTACAAGGAACACAGCTTTTTTGAGGGCGCATCCATTCGCAAGGCGGGCGACATTTATTACTTCGTATGGTCGAGCATAAAAAACCATGAGCTGTGCTACGCGACCTCCAAATACCCCGACCGGGGCTTCGTTTACGGCGGAACCATCGTATCGAACGGCGACGTGGGCTATCAGGGGCGCAAGGACAGGGATCGGCTCAATCACACAGGCACTACCAACGGCGGCATCGAGCGGGTAAACGGAAAGTGGTACGTTTTCTACCACCGACTCACCCACAATTCCGATTACAGCCGTCAGGCATGCGCAGAACCTATCGAGATAAGCCCTGAAGGCAGCATAGGGCAAGTGGAAGTGACCTCCTGTGGCTTAAACGGCAAACCGCTGAAAGCCGAAGGTTCCTACCCCGCCGCCATCTGCTGCAACCTCACAAACGGCAAAATGAAGCACGGCTCCAACGGCAACCGCAAATCAAACGAGCCCTGCGTCACCAGCGGCGGCGGTGAGCGGTATGCAGCGAATATCGCGGATAATACGGTGATCGGCTATAAATATTTCGATTTTAGCGGTAAAACGAGCGTTTCCGTAACCTACAGGGGTGCGGGCGGCGCTCTGTCGGTGGGAACTCAGTGGGATAAGCCCCTTGCAGAGATAACGCTCTCGCCCTCTGAAAAATGGGTGAAATCTGACGTCCTGACCTTTACCGCAAACGGCAAACAGCCACTGTACTTCAAGTACCGCGGCAAGGGGAAAATCGACATTTTGGAGTTTTCATTTGAGGAGACGAAGCAATGAAAGCAATCAATCTCAGAACTGAATACCTTAAAAATCCCATTGGAATCGACATTCTAAATCCCCGGCTTATGTGGAATTGTGAAGGCGGCGTCACTCAGACAGCGTATCAGATCGTTACGGAGAAGTGGGATAGCGGGAAGATCGCAAGCTCCTCTATGCACGCTGTATATCCCGAAAAGCTTACTGACCGGGAGCGGGTTGGCTGGAAAATACGTCTTTGGGACGAAAAGGGCGAGCCGGGCGACTGGTCGGAAGCCTCCTTTGAGATGGGTATTTCCGATTGGGGCGCCAAGTGGATAACCGGCAATTACCGCGTGAACAGAAAAGATCGCTATCCTGTTGACTGCTTCCGCAAACAATTCAGCGTTTCAGACCCAAAAAACGCCCGCCTCTACATCACCGCCTGCGGTCTTTACGAGGCAAAAATCAACGGCGCGCGCGTTGGCAATTTCGTCCTTGCGCCGGGTCTTACCGACTACCGTGTGAGGGTGCAGTACCAGACCTACGACGTGACGGAGCTGTTAAGAGAGGGTGAAAACGTGCTGACGGTTTCCCTTGCCGACGGCTGGTATCGCGGCTCTGTCGGCGCGTGGGGAATACGCAATCAGTACGGCACGGAGACGAAGCTCCTTGCCCAGCTTGAAAATGGCGGCGCTATCGTCTGCGCCACCGACGAAACGTGGGATTGGTCGAATGACGGTGCTGTCCGCTTTGCCGATTTAAAGGACGGCGAGGTTATAGACTTCCGCAAAGCTCCGTCCTACTCAAAAAAGGCAAAACTCACAAGCCACAATGTAACGCCCACCGCCTCGAACAGCGTGTCCGTCACAGAGCATGAGCGTTTTAAGCCGGCGATTTCAAAGGCGCCGAACGGAAAATGGCTTCTCGACTTCGGTCAGAATATGGCGGGTTATGCGCGCTTCAGAATAAGCGCTCACGCAAACGATAAAATGCACTGGCGCTTCGGAGAAATGCTGGACAAAGAAGGCAATCTCACGCTTAAAAACATCCAGTGCGCTGATAAAAAGCACGCAACGCCCCTGCAGGAGATAATCTGCACCTGCCGCGAGGGCGAGAACGAATACAAGACCGCCTTCGCCGTTTTCGGCTTTCAGTACGCCGAGGTCGATACCCCGCTCGATATGACGCGAGCCGACGTTGAGGCGATAGCGGTCTATTCGGATATGGAGGAAACGGGCAGATTTGCCTGCTCGAATGAGCTTATTAACAAGCTCTACGCCGCGACCGTGTGGTCAACGAAGTCAAACCACCTCGACATACCGACCGACTGCCCGACAAGAGAGCGCCACGGCTGGACGGGCGACGCGCAGATATTCTTCGGCACCGCGTCATATATGTTCGACTTCGCGGCGTTCTCAAGGAAGTACCTCACCGACGTCTATGACTGGCAGCGCTGGGACGGCTGTCTGCCGCAGATAGCGCCCTACGGCGGCGTGGACTTCTATATGTACACAATGAACGGTTCCGTCGGCTGGTCGGATATCGGCATACTCTACCCCTATCGCTTCCGGAAAAAATACGGCGACAGTTCGATTCTCACGGAGTATTACGACAGAATGGTGCGCTACGCCGAGTTTATGATACGCCGCATTTCAAAGGACGGCTCCGTTAAAAAGGGTCAGAGCTACGGCGAATGGGCTGAGCCTGCGGACGTTCAGCCGAACGACTGGAAGGACATGGTCTTCCCGCACCCCGAGGTCAGCACCGCCTACACCGCCTACGTTCTCGGGCTTATGGCGGAGATTTCCGACGAGCTTGGAAAGAGCGAGGACGCCGCAAAATACCGCTCTTATTCGGATAAGTGCAAGGAGGCATATCGTAAGATGTGCGCCCTCGACACAGACCGCCAGGCGCTTTTAGTCAGACCGCTCTATATGGGACTTTTAGACGAAAAGCAGACCGAATTTGCGAGAAAGCGCCTTATAACCGCTCTTGAAAACTATTCCTGGCGGCTCGGCACGGGCTTTCTCTCGACTCCGCTCATTCTCGACGTGCTCTCTGAATATGACCTTGAGGCGGCTTACCGTCTCCTCGAAAACGAGGACATTCCCGGCTGGCTCAGTATGCCGAAGGCGGGAGCTACCACGATATGGGAAGCGTGGGAGGGGCCATACGGCGCCGCCGGAGGCATAGCAAGCCTCAACCACTACTCCAAGGGCGCCGTCTGCGAGTGGCTGTTCAGTACTATGTGCGGCATAAAGGTCGACGGCGAGCGGCATTTTACAGTCGCTCCCCTGCCCGGCGGCAATGTAACAAGCGCCGAAGCGAGCTACAGGAGCGTTTACGGGGAGGTAAAATCCTGCTGGAAACGCGATGGCGGCAGGACGGTTTACAAAATAACCGTTCCGTCTAACTGTACGGCAACAATAAATCTCCCCGGCAGAGAGCCGGAGAGCGTGTGCGCGGGAACATATACAATTGGAGGATGAGACAATGAAGGTGTTTATGATCGGCGGCACGGGG
Organism: Oscillospiraceae bacterium; assembly: GCA_017412765.1. GTDB lineage: Bacteria > Bacillota > Clostridia > Oscillospirales > Oscillospiraceae > RUG626. The sequence goes on from JAFPWN010000018.1 coordinate 24,368, forward strand.
CTTTTAGGCTCGGAGGCCGCAAAGGAGCTTATCTCGAGAGGACACGAGGTATCAAGCATCGCGCTGCCGCCGCTGCCCACCGGAGCGGTGCTTCCGCCGGAGATGAAGCTGGAGTTCGGTAACTATCTTGAGATGAGCGACGAGGAGCTTAAAAAGCACCTCACCGGCTGCGAGGGTTTTGTGTTTGCCGCCGGCGTGGACGAGCGCGTAGAGGGACCGGCACCTATCTATGAGCTTTACCGCAAGTACAACATCGACCCTGTAAAAAGGCTTCTTCGTCTTTGCCGCGAGTGCGGAGTAAAGCACGCAGTCATCTGCGGCTCTTACTTCTCTTATGCCGCCAAGAAATGGCCGGAGAAGGAACTTACCAAGTGGCACCCCTACATCAAGAGCCGCATCGATCAGGAGGACGCGGCAATGAGCTTCGCAGGTGACGACCTTGATGTTGCCGTTCTGGAGCTTCCGTATATCTTCGGCACTCAGCCGGGCAGAAAGCCCGTTTGGGTGTTCCTCGTCGAGCAGGTCATAAGCATGAAGGGCGTGACCATGTACCCGCGCGGCGGCTCTACGATGGTGACCGTCCATCAGGTCGGTCAGGCAATCGCCGGCGCGCTGGAGCGCAATCATGGCGGCAGGTGCTACCCCATCGGCTACTATAATATGACGTGGGTGGAGCTTCTGAAAATCGTTCATAAGTACCTCGACTGCCCCGAGAAGAAGATAATAACCATACCCAACTGGATGTACGCCATCGGCGGCAAAAACCTGATGAAGGAGCAGGCAAAGAACGGCATCCAAGGCGGGCTGAATATGGTGAAGTTCACCGACATTATGTGCTCCAACCTCTTTATCTCCAAGCAGGAGGGCTGTGCAGAGCTGGGCGTCACCGCTGACGACATCGACGGCGCTATCGGTGACTCTATACTTCTCTGCAAAGACGTTATCGAGAATAAAACCGCTGTTCTCGGAATGAAGGGAGAGTAAGATGGCGCTGAAAACAGTATTTATGACCGGGGCGGGCGGCGGAATGGGCTATGAGAGCTTCAAGCAGATGCTTCCGGATGCCGGAAAGCTCTACAATCTCGTCATTCTCGTCCGCGACAGTGACAAAAACCGCAGGCTCTTTGAGCGGTACATAGGCTCAAATGGCATTCTCGTCAAATTCGGCGACCTTCTGAACAAGGACGACGTCGCCGACTGTGTTCGCCGCAGCGATCTGTGCCTGCACATCGCCGCCTTTGTCTCCCCCGAGGCGGATTACCACCCGAGAAAGGCGATGGAAAACAACTACGGCTCCACCCGCAACATCATCGAGGCAATCAAGGCACAGGGCAAGGCGGATTCCTACAAGTTCGTATACATCGGCACCGTCGCCGAGACCGGCGACAGAATGCCGCCGATACACTGGGGGCGCGTTGGCGACCCCATTAAGCCCAGCATGTTTGATTATTACGCAGTCAGCAAGGTCGCGGCGGAGCGGTTTGTTATCGAAAGCGGTCTCGAATACTGGGTCAGCCTCCGTCAGACCGGCATTATAGGTCCTGCTATGGCGAAGATCCGTGACGCCATACAGTTCCATAACTGCCTAGATAACGTCCTCGAATACGTTTCCGACCGGGACAGCGGCAGAGCAATGCGAAATCTCTGCGCCTTTGACGCCGAGGGTGCGCTTGACGGGAGCTTCTGGGGACATATTTACAACATTGGCGGCGGCGAGAGCTGCCGCGTCGATACGTACACGATGTACAAAAAGATGTACGGCGAGCTGGGCTTCAAGTCTCTCGATAATATTATCGACCCGAAGCTGTACGCCACCCGAAACTTCCACGGTCAATACTATCTCGACTCCGACAAGCTGGAAAACTACCTGCACTTCCGCTCCGACAGTATGCAGTATTTCTACGACGCCTACCTCAAAGAGCTGGGCAGCGCGAAGGGCGCTGGTAAGGTCATGACGAAGCTGCCGAAGGGCGAAAAGCTCATGGGCGGCATTATTAAAAGCACATTTAAGCCGCTCCTTGACTCCGAGCACGGCACGAAGCACTGGCTGGATAGTAATATCGAAGACCACATCGACGCCTACTGGGGCAGCCGAAAGGCGTGGGAGCAAATACCCGACAAGGTCAGCAAGATGGAGCATTTCACCGATTGGGACACCGTTGTTCCCATTGACCACGGGTACGACGAGACGAAGCCGGAAAGCGAATTGGATATTGCGGATATGCAAGGCGCGGCGAAGTTTCGGGGCGGCGAGCTTCTCTCTGATACGATGGAAAAGGGAGACTGGAAAACCAAGCTCCGCTTCAAATGCGCTTTCGGTCACGAGTTCGACGCAAGTCCGAGGCTTGTCCTTGAGGGTGGTCACTGGTGCCCGGAGTGCGAGCGCAGGAGCTGGAATTACGGCCAGAGAGCGAAGGTCGACCCCTTCTTCGCGCAGGTATGGAATCCCCTGCACGATCCGGACGAAATGCGCGAATACCCCAAGGAGGTAACCGAGCTTGACATCTGAAATGACACTCCGCGAAAAAATACTGCTGTGCGAGGGCGAGAGCTTTTGGCATACGAAAGCAAATGATACGGCGGGAATCGACAGCATTATGCTCTGTGACGGCCCTCACGGTCTGCGCAAGCAGGCCGCTGCGGCGGATATGCTGGGGATAAACGAATCAGTCCCTGCGACCTGCTTTCCCACCGCGGCAGCCACCGGCTGCTCCTGGGATGAGGAGCTTCTCACAGAAATAGGAACGGCGCTGGGCGAGGAGGCGAGAGCCGAGGGCGTGGCAGTCCTGCTCGGTCCCGGCGTAAACATAAAGCGGGACCCCACCTGCGGGCGCAACTTTGAATACTTCTCCGAGGATCCGTACCTCGCCGGAAAGCTAGCGGCGGCGCATATTCGGGGCGTCGAGAGTACCGGAACTGCCTCAAGCTTAAAGCATTTCGCTGCAAACTCGCAGGAATACAAGCGTTTTTCCTCTGACAGTGTAATGGACGAGCGCACCCTTCGGGAAATATATCTCACAGGTTTTGAAATTGCCGTCAAGGAGGGCAGCCCCTCCACGGTTATGTGCGCCTACAATAAACTGAACGGCGTCCACTGTTCGGATAACAAAATGCTCCTTACGGACATTCTCCGTTCCGAATGGGGCTTTGACGGACTCGTTATGACGGACTGGGGCGCTATGAGCGACAGAATCGCTGCTTTCAAGGCCGGCTGCGACCTCAATATGCCCGGCGGCTCCGACTATATGCTCCGCGAGACTATGGAGGCTGTAGAGCGCGGTGAGCTCTTGGAGAGTGATATTGACAGGAGCGTCGGGAGAGTAATAGCCCTTGCAAAGAAAAAACAGGCGCCCGTGCCCTGCGATATGGAGGCGCATTACGCCCTCGCGCGCAAAGCCGCCGCTGAGAGCGCGGTACTGCTGAAAAATGACGGAATTCTCCCTGTTTCTGATAAAAGCGGGGTCGTTTTCTTTGGGAAAATGGCAAAGGAGCCTCGTTATCAGGGTGCGGGCTCAAGCCACATAAACCCCTACCGCCTCATTTCTGCTTGCGACGCCGCGCCGGACGTGAAGTACGCCGAGGATGTTTCGGAGGCACGGAGCGCCAAAATATGCGTAGTTTTCGCAGGTCTTACGGATGAGTATGAGTCCGAGGGCTTTGACCGCGATAATATGAAAATGCCGCCGGAGCAGGTCGCGCTGATAGAAGCTGTTGCGGCGGAAAACACGAACACTGTCGTCGTGCTCAGCTGTGGCAGCGCCGTCGAATGCCCGTGGGCGGACAAGGTCAGGGCGATACTCTTCGTTGGGCTGCCCGGCGAGGCGGGCGGTGACGCTATATGCGACCTTCTGTTCGGCAGAGCGAATCCCTGCGGTAAGCTCGCAGAATCCTGGCCCCTCAGCTACGAGGACGCGCTGACCAGCGGCTATTACGCCCACGGGAAAAAGGACGCCCACTACCGCGAGGGTGTGTATGTCGGCTATCGATACTATATGAGCGCCGGTGTCCCCGTGCGCTGGGAGTTTGGCTACGGGCTGAGCTTCACAAGCTTTGAGTACTCGGACCTTAAAGTCGATGGAAAAACCGTGAGCTGCACTATTAAAAATACGGGTTCCGTTGCCGGAAAAGAAATCGCCGAGCTTTACATCGAGCCGCCGAGGGGAGATTTTTATCGCCCGACGCGTGAGCTTCGTGACTTCCGGAAGGTTTATCTTGAGCCCGGCGAGGCTAAAATAATCAGCTTCGAGCTCAGCGACCGCGCCTTTGCGCTCTGGAACGACGGCTGGCAGATCCCCGGCGGCGAATACGGCATTCTCATTGCCGCTTCAAGCGAGGACGTGCGCCTGCGCGGTACGATTATCAGACCGGGCAGCACCTCCGCGGCTCCTAAGACGCCAGATTGGTATTTCGCTCTGAAGGGCAAGCCGACCCACGCTGATTTTGAGGCGCTTTTGGGTCGGAAAATACCCGAAAAGCCGCTGAAAAAGGGTGAGTTCACTATGGAAAACACTGTTGCCGAAATGCGCAATCACAGCCTTATGATGAAAATCATGTACTCCGCCGTTGAGGGCACGGTTGCAAAGGGCTTCGGCGGAAAAAAGGACTACTCAAACCCCGAGTTTCGTATGATGATGGCATCCGCCGCTGATGCCTCGATGTCCGCTATGAAGATAAACGGCGCGATGAAAAACTACGTTCTCGACGGTATGCTCGCTATTGCAAACGGCCATCCGCTCAGAGGGATAAGGCTGATGCTGAAGAAGTGAAGCTGTAAAAACTTCCGCGCCTGATGCAAAGAAAACACCGTCGGAGCCAAATGCTCCGGCGGCGTTATGCTATTCACCGCGATATTTTTCTTTCAGCGTTTCATCACCAATGCGCTCGCCCGCCATTCGCTCTTTTATTAAAGTGTATTTCCACTGTGCGTCAGGCGCAGAGAGGTCAAGCGTCATCATGGGCTGGTAAAACATCCATGGGTCAAAGTCGATGTCCGCTTTCACTCTGCGTCGAAAAACGCTTTCCTCATTCTGAATATGCTGTTTCTTGAGCTGTGCAGCGGGCTGAGAAAGGGTGAGCTGATCGCTCTTCTCTGGACTGATCTCGACGTAAAGAGTCGCACTATCTCGGTTTCAAAGCAGGCGGTCAGAGTAAAAGGCGGCGGAGTTAAAGTAACTGCTCCGAAAACTTCCACCTCTATCCGCATCGAATCCATACCTGAGGAAGCGGTCAAGCTGCTGGTCGAGGAGCATAAAAAGCACCCGAATAATCCGTATATGTTTCCCTCTCCTGTCACCGGAGATATGTACTACCCCGACTCGGTGAACAATATAAATGACAAAATTTTAGCAAATCTCGGTCTGGAGCATATCCGCTTTCACGATCTGCGGCACACCTTCGCCACGATAGCGCTTCAGAGCGGCGTGGATATACGCACAGTCAGCGGAATGCTCGGTCACGCCGACCCCGGCTTCACGCTCCGCACCTACACCCATGCGACAAATCCTATGCAGGTCAAGGCGGCATCGACAGTCGGCTCGGTAATGGCGGCGAAGCTGTAAAAACTTCCGCACATGAGTCAAAGAAAACGCCCCCACCGAGAAATAATACGGTGGAGGCGTTAATTCCTATTGTGATAGCCATGTTCTACAGTGCAAAGCAAGCGCCGGTATATCATTTTACGCCGTTTCCCAAAGACGCTCTACATCAACCGCTTCAAAGTGGTGGGCTATGATATTCCGCATACCTACAATTGACCGCCAAGGTATTTCCCAGGATGTTTCTGAAACGAAATCTTTTGAAAGACGATTAGCAAACTCACCTATCCGCAAAATATTGAGGCAAGTGAATCAATAAAATCTCTATCGTCGGCAAAAACCGTGAAATCTCTGTTTACTCGGTGTACTGTCCTTTCAATCCTCTCGCAATGCCGTAGAATACACAAAAGCTGTCGTTCGTCATTGTCCTGAACACTCATAAATCAAAATACCGTCTCTTTGAA
>JAFPWN010000019.1 GCA_017412765.1 Oscillospiraceae bacterium
AACGTAGCGGAGATCGGCGGACCCGAGGTGCCGTTTCTCGGCAGACTCCTCAGGCATTTGAAGAATACCACAGAGAAGCAGGCTGAGGAGGCTATACCGGAGGAGGGGAAAAGCGATGACCCCGCTTGAAATTGCGATAGGCGAGATCGGCGTTACCGAGAGCCCGAAAAACTCGAATAACGTGAAATACAACACGTGGTACTACGGGCGAGAGGTAAACGGCGACGCTTATCCGTGGTGCATGGCGTTCGTTCAGTGGTGTTTCGACAAGGCGGGGCTTCCGCTGCCGTACAAGACGGCGAGCTGCTCGGCGCTGCTGGGCTGGTACAAGAAGAACGCGCCGAGCTGCGTTTCCTACGGCGCTCGCAAGGGCGATATTGCGATCTTCGCGTTCGGTCACACCGGGATCGTGGAGAGCGTGACGAGCGACACCGTGACCTGCATTGAGGGCAACACAAGCGCAACAAACGCCTCGAACGGCGGCGAGGTCATGCGCGCGACGAGGCCGCTCAGCAAGGTGAGCGCCTTTATCCGGCCTTTCGACGAGCCGGACTACCTCACAGGCGAGGAGATATTCCTGAGGCTCAGCGCCTACCTCGCGGAAAAGCCCGCGCCGGATTGGGCGAAGGACGAGCTTGAGGAGGCAAAGCGCCTCGGGATCACCGACGGCTCGCGCCCGAACGCCTTCGCTACCCGCGCGGAGGCGGCGATAATGGTTAAACGCGCGGTAAAGAAAAACAAGGTGCCCGATTCGGACACCTGATGGCTGTTAGCATTTTCGTTAGCAAAAAGTTATCTTTTTGAAGAAAAAGACAACCTTGCAAAAGAAAGTGCGGCTAAAATAAAGATAGGTATTCCGGCAGGAAAAGCCGCATAAACAAAAGAAAATCGCCGTACCCTTTGTGTTTCAAGGGCTACGGCGGTTTTGCATTTTTGGAGCGGATAATGGGAATCGAACCCACCTCCTCAGCTTGGGAAGCTGATGTTCTACCGATGAACTATATCCGCGTAAATGATTAAATGTCATCTGTCGTCTTTTTCGGACGCCGCGTAAGCGGAGAGAAAAAGGACGTAAACGAATATAATAATCGCGTATGCGATTCGTATGCGATTATTATATCAGATTTTTCTCATTTTGCAAGAGCGAAAATTGACTTTGTGATTTTTATATGGTATGATACATTGATTAAATATGAAAGCAGGATAGATAAATGTGGGTTTCGGACAAATGGCAGGACTATGAGCTTCTCGACGCCTCGAAGGGCGAGCGCCTCGAGCGCTGGGGCGATATGATACTCGTGCGCCCGGACCCGCAGGTCATCTGGGACACGCCGAAGTCGCACCCGGGCTGGAAGCGAGCCGACGCGCGCTATTCGCGCTCCTCTACGGGCGGCGGCGCGTGGGACAAAAAGAGCGTTCCCGGCTCCTGGCAGATAGGCTACCGCGACCTTAAGTTCAACGTAAAGCCGATGAACTTCAAGCACACCGGCATCTTCCCCGAGCAGGCTGCGAACTGGGACTTCGCGCGCGAAGCGATAAAAGCTGCGCCGCGGCCGATAAGCGTTCTCAATCTTTTTGCCTACACCGGCGCCGCGACGACCGCGTGCCTCTCTGCGGGCGCGAGCGTCTGCCACGTTGACGCCGCGAAGGGCATGGTGCAGTGGGCGAAGGAAAACGCCGCGTCGAGCGGCGTTGCCGATAAGAGCGTGCGCTGGATAGTCGATGACTGCGCGAAATTCGTCGAGCGCGAGATACGGCGCGGACACAAATACGACGCGATCATCATGGATCCGCCCTCCTACGGGCGCGGCCCCGGCGGCGAGGTCTGGAAGCTTGAGGACGACCTCTACGATTTTGTAAAGCTCACCGCGGGGGTACTCAGCGACGATCCGCTTTTCATCATCATAAACTCCTACACAACGGGCCTCAGCCCGAGTACGATAACCTACGTTGCCGAGAGCGTCTACAAGCCGCGCTTCGGCGGCAGGGCGCAGAGCGACGAGCTTGGACTTCCGGTAACTTCGACCGGACTTTGCCTGCCCTGCGGCTCCGCCTGCAGAATGACTTTTTGATTTGAGGACATAAATGACAGATTACGCGATAAAAACCGAAGACCTGACCTTCTGGTACACACCCGAGGAGGGTCAGGAGCCGAGAAAGGTGCTCGAGGACGTGAATATCGGCATCGAAAAGGGCCGCTTCACCTGCATACTCGGGCATAACGGCTCCGGCAAAAGCACCCTTGCGCGCCATTTCAACGCGCTGAATCTTCCGCGCGGCGGCACGGTCTACGCCTTCGGCATGGATACGAAGGACGAGGCGCTGACGCTCGATATTCGCCGCGCCCTCGGCATGGTGTTCCAGAATCCTGATAACCAGATAGTGTCGAACGTCGTCGAGGAGGACGTAGCCTTCGCACCCGAAAATCTCGGGATACCGCAGAAGGAGATACGCGAGAGGGTGGACGAGGCGCTCAGAACCGTCGGAATGTACGAATTCCGCACCCACGCGCCGCACCTTCTCTCCGGCGGTCAGAAGCAGCGTATCGCCATCGCCGGCGTGCTTGCGATGCGGCCGGAGTGCGTCGTTTTCGACGAGGCGACGGCTATGCTCGACCCGCGCGGCAGAGCCGACGTTATGGATATAATCCGCCGCCTGAGAGCCGGCGGCGTCACCGTAGTGCTGATAACCCACCACATGGACGAGGCGGTCAGCGCGGACAGAATTATCGTTATGGACAAGGGCAGGTGCGTGCTTGCCGGCACGCCGCGCGATATTTTCTCTTACCCCGAGGAGCTTAAGAGCCTCGGGCTCACCGTTCCGGACACGGTAAAGCTCATAAACGGGCTGGACAAGTCCGGCTTCAACATAAGAAAGGACGCGATCACGATCTCCGAGTGCGCGGAGGCTGTCGCCGCCGCGATAACAGACCCCGTGCCGGTAAGCCACCGGGAGCCGGAGAAGGAGACTCCGGAGGGCGAGCCGGTGCTGAGCGTTCAGGATCTGACGTACACTTACTCGAAAAACACTCCCTTTGAGCTGACGGCGGTCAGAAATATCTCGTTTGACGTCCGCCGCGGCGAGGTGATCGCTCTTCTCGGTCACACCGGAAGCGGAAAAAGCACGCTTATACAGCACTTAAACGGCCTCATAAAGCCCTCGAGCGGGAAAATACTGCTCTCGGGCGAGGATATAAACTCATCGAAGGACTCTTTAAGGCGCGCAAGGAGCCGCGTCGGACTCGTTTTCCAGTACCCGGAGTATCAGCTTTTTGAGGAGACGGTCTATAAGGACATCGCCTTCGGCCCGAAGAATCAGAAGCTCTCAGACGGGGAGATCGACAAACGGGTGCGCGACGCCGCGAGATTCGTCGGCATCGGCGAGGAGCTTTTCGAGGCTAGCCCGTTTGAGCTGTCCGGCGGTCAGAAGCGCAGGATAGCGATAGCCGGCGTAATTGCGATGATGCCCGAGGTGCTGATTCTCGACGAGCCGATGGCGGGACTTGACCCCGCCGGCAGAGATGAGATAATGCGCAATCTGCTCGCTTACCGCGATGAGACCGGCGCCGCGCTCATAATCGTCACCCACTCGATGGAGGACGCAGCGATGTTCGCTACGAGGATGATCGTCCTGTCCCACGGCGAGAAGATCATGGACGGACTTCCGAGCGAGGTCTTTGCGAGGGAAGAGGAGCTTGAGAGCGTCGGACTCACCGTTCCCGCGGCGACGAAGATCGCGCGCGAGCTTGTAAAGCGCGGGCTTCCGCTCGGCGGAACGTATTACACCGTCGATTACCTCATGCGCTCGGTGCTGAGGCTGAAGGGAGGCGACGGGAATGCTTCGTGATATAACTCTCGGTCAGTATTTTCCGGGCGACACGCTCATTCACCGCCTCGATCCGAGGACGAAAATACTCGTCGTTATCCTCTATATCATCGCGCTGTTCATTTCGACAAGCTACGTGACCTACGCGATCATGGCCTCTTTGCTGATAGCAGAGGTCACGATCGCAAGAATCAAGTTTTCTACCCTGCTGAAATCAGTCCGCCCGATACTCTTCATAATCGTCCTGACGGTCGTGCTGAACGCATTTTACACACCGGGCGAGCCGATCTTCAGCTTCTGGATATTCACCCTCACGCGCGAGGGACTGAGGACCGCGCTCTTTATGGCGGCGCGGCTCGTTCTGCTCGTTATGTCGAGCTTCATGCTGACCTACACCACAAGCCCGATAATGCTCACGGACGGGCTCGAGAGCCTGCTGTCACCGCTCAAAAGGCTCGGCGCGCCGGTGCACGAGCTTGCCATGATGATGTCGATCGCTCTGCGCTTTATCCCGACTCTCATCGAGGAAACGCAGAAGATCATGAGCGCGCAGAAGGCGCGAGGCGCCGAATTTGACACCGGCAGCATAATCGACAAGGCGAGGGCGCTGCTTCCGATCCTCGTACCGCTGTTCATCTCGTCGTTCCGCAGAGCGGACGAGCTCGCGGTGGCGATGGAATCGCGCTGCTACCACGGCGGCGAGGGCAGGACGAAGCTGCACGAGCTGAAGTTCCGGGGCATAGACTACGCCGCCCTCGCAATAATGGCGCTCGCGCTCGTTTCGGTCATAGTGCTGAGAAACGTCGGCGCCGTCGGCATCGGAGGAATAGACTCATGAGAAACGTAGCCATGAGGCTCAAGTACGACGGCACCGAGTACCACGGCTGGCAGATACAGCCCTTTGACCGCACCGTCGAGGGCACAATCGAGGAGCGCCTGCGCAAGCTCCTGAAGGAGCCGGTCAAGCTCACCGGCTGCGGCAGAACTGACGCCGGTGTTCACGCGATGAACTACTGCGCGAATTTCAGAACGAACGCGACGATCCCGGCGGAGCGGCTTCCGTACGCGATAAACAGCCTCCTGCCGGACGATATTTCGGTTTTCGAGGCGTATGACGCGCCGGAGGACTTCAACGCGATCCTCTCCTGCGAGAAAAAGGAGTACACCTATAAGATCTATCCGAGCCGCGTGCGCGACCCGTTTCTCAAAAACCGCGCGTATTTCTACCCGATGCGGCTCAATATCGGCAGAATGGAGCGCGCGGCGGCGGCATTCGTCGGAGAGCACGATTTTGCCGCGGTGAGGAGCGTCGGCACGGAGACAAAGACCACCGTGCGGACTATCCACTGGTGCGAGATCTTTGAGGAGTGCGGCACTGTCAATATGCGCGTCTGCGCCGACGGCTTCCTGTATAATATGGTGCGCGCGATAATGGGAACGGTGCTGTACTGCTCTGAGGGCAAGATAGACCCTGAGGAGATACCGCGCCTGCTCGAGACGCGCGACAGGCGGCTCACCGGCCCGACCGTCCCCCCGCAGGGACTCTATCTCACGCGGATATGGTACGGCGGCGAGATGGGCGGCAAGCTCAAGAATTTACAGATTATCTAAAATTTTTCATTATTTATGTGATACAATAGCCGAGGTGAATTCAGGTGGAGGAAAAAAAGAAGAGAAAAATCGGCAAAGTGCCGATAATAGCGGCGATCGTTGCGATCATCGCCGTGATCGGCGTCGCCGTCTTCGCGCTTTTCCGCTCCGGCTTCGATTTCGGGCTGATCGGCTCGATTCGGAGCGAAAAAACAAGTGAATATCTCTATGAGAACACCTCTAAAATAAGCAAGAGCGCGCTCGGAAACGGCTTTGCGGTGCTGACCGGCACTGAGGTGCGCGCCTACAACGAAAACGGTGAGGAGACGTATCTCAGCTTCATAGTTTTCGACGAGCCGGTGCTTGCGATCTCCGGCGGCTATGCGGTGGCTTACGACGAGGGCGGCAAAACGCTCATCGCCTTTACGGAGCGCGGCGAGAGCTGGCGCACGGATACGGAGGGCGCGATAGTCAGCGCGAGCGTAAATTCCGACGGCTATATCTCCGTCGCAACTGACGAGCAGGGCTACGGCGGCTCGGTAACGGTCTACAATCCGTCCGGCAGGGCGCTGTATAAGTGGTATTCCGGCGCAAACTATATAGTGAGCGGCAAAATGCGCGGAAAGACCGACCTCATGACGCTCTCGATAGGAAAGAGCGGCTCGGACCTCCGGTTCTACCGCATCGACGACGAGGCGGAGCAGGGCTCATTTACCTCTGCGGGGGTTATCCTCGACGCGGGCTTCAACGCCGCCGGCGTAACGGTAGTAACGCAGGATAAGCTCATATTCCTCGGCCGCACATACAATAAGCGCGGAGAGTACGATTTTGCTGGCAAGCACCTTGACGGGTATATCATCGACGAGAGCTTCACGCTTCTTGTCCTGAGCGATTACGCAGTCGGCGGAGAGCGAGAGATAGTCCTCGTAGACGCGAACGGCGCCCAGGCCGGCGCGCTTTCGGTTTCAGAACTCGAGGGCTGGGCGATAAACGGCAGAACGGTCGCCGTCGCCGCCGCGGGCAGGCTCGACTTCTACAACGTGCGCTTCGAGAGCAGCTACAGCGCGGAGTACAGCGGCGTCTGCGACAGGCTCTGCCTGCGCGATGAAAACACCGCCATAATCTGCGGCGATTACAGCGCGAGGGTCGTCTCGGCGACCGGAAGGGGGAATAATTCGTGAAAATCGGGCTTATTATCGACCTCGTTCTCATAGGCATCATCATTTTCTGCGCCTATCGCGGCTTCCGCACGGGGCTTATTTCGAGCCTAGTGGGTATAGTCGCCATCGTCGTGGCGATATACGGGGCAAACCTTATCGCAACTACGTATTCCGCTGAGTTTACGGGAATCGCGGAGCCGTTCGTCTCCGGACTTATCGACTCGGCGCAGATGAAGATAATGAACTATGACCCGTCCTCATCTTCGGATAAGCCGAAGGAGGCGCTGAAGGAGGGCGAGGAGACGAGCGTTGAGAAGGTCACAAACTCCATCCTGCGCGAGCTTGGTCTTTCCGAGGAGATAGCCGGCGACCTTGCCGACAAGGTCGCAAAGCAGGAGAGCGACGTCAGCGCGAAGATGAGCGACACGATAGCGAAATTTCTCTCGGAGCGGCTGTGCTTCATCGCGGCGTTCGTGATCTCGTTCGCGCTCATAATGATAATCACCTCGGCGATAGGCAATATGCTCGACCTTGTGTTCGGACTGCCGGGGCTTGAGACCGTGAACCACATCCTCGGCGGCGTGCTCGGCGCCGTAAAGGGTATTGCGATTGTGCTCGTAATAACGCTTATGTGCCGTTACCTCGGCATGATAATCGGAGAAGATATAATAAACGACAGCTTTATGCTGAGAAGCCTTGTCGAGTCCAACGCGCTCGCAAGCATACTTAATCTCTAAGAAGAGGAGTAAAAAATGCAGCCTACACTTTGCGCCCGCTGCAGGAAGAACGTAGCGGTCATATTCATTACCAAAATAGAAAACGGCGTTTCCGCGAACGAGGGACTGTGCATCAAGTGTGCCCGCGAGCTCGGAATCAAGCCGGTAGACGATATTATGCGGAAAATGGGCATCACCGACGAGAATCTCGACGAGATGAATCAGGAGATGATGCAGGCATTCGGCGGCGCCGAGGAGCTTCCCGACGTCACCGACGACGATTCAGAGGACGGCAGAACGGCGACCTTCCCGTTTCTCAACCGCCTTATGGGAAACGATAACGGTCAGAAGAGCCCTGCTGAGCCTAACCGCCCGCGCGGAGAGGAGAGAGGCAAGGACCCCCGCCGCGACGGAACGAAGTTTCTCTCAAGCTACTGCATCTCGCTCACAAAGCGCGCCCGCGAGGGAAAGCTTGACCGCATGGTCGGCAGAGAGGAGGAGATGGAGCGCGTTATCCAGATCCTTAACCGCCGCCAGAAGAACAACCCCTGCCTTATCGGCGAGCCGGGCGTCGGCAAGACCGCCATCGCGGAGGGGCTCGCGCAGAAGATCGTGCGCGGCGAGGTGCCGTATAAGCTCAGGGATAAGGAGGTCTATCTCCTCGACCTCACGAGCCTTGTCGCGGGAACGCAGTTCCGCGGGCAGTTCGAGAGCCGCATGAAGGGGCTCATCGAGGAGATAAAGAAGATCGGCAATCTCATCCTCGTCATCGACGAGGTACACACGCACGTCGGCGCCGGCGACGCCGAGGGCAGCATGAACGCCGCGAATATCCTGAAGCCCGCGCTCTCAAGAGGCGAGATACAGGTCATCGGCGCGACGACGTTTGCCGAGTACCGCAAGCACATCGAAAAGGATTCCGCGCTCGAGCGCCGCTTCCAGCCCGTTACGGTCGCGGAGCCGTCCATCGAGGACAGTATCGAGATAATCAAGGGCATCGCGCCCTACTACGAGAAGTTCCACGGCGTTACCATATCCGAAGAGATGTGCAAAAAGGCGGTCGTGCTCTCCGAGCGCTACATCACCGACCGCTTCCTGCCCGACAAGGCGATCGACCTCATAGACGAGGCGTGCTCCGACGTAAACCTCAAGAACAGGGATTACGCGCGCATCTCCGAGCTTGAAAAAGAGGTGAACGATATCCGCCTCGAGCGCGAAATGCTTCTCTCCGGCGACAAGACCGCCGAGACCGAGGACTACGAGCGCCTCGCCCAGCTCCGCAGCCGCGAAATGCAGGCGCAGAGCGAGATCGACGTTCTCAAGGCGAAGGGTCAGCCCTCGCTGGAGCTTGATAACCTCGCGCGCATAATCGAGCTTTGGACTAAGATTCCGGCCTCCGGCATAACCGCCGACGAGTACGAAATGCTCTCCGGTCTCGGAGACCGCCTCAGGCGGCACATAGTAGGTCAGAACGAGGCCATCGACGCCGTAAGCGCCGCGATAAAGCGCAACCGCATCGGCATTTCCCCGAAGCACAAGCCCGTGTCGTTCATCTTCGTCGGCTCGACCGGCGTCGGCAAGACCGAGCTTGTAAAAAGGCTCGCGGAGGATCTGTTCCACACGCCGGAGAGCCTTATACGTATAGATATGTCCGAGTACATGGAAAAGCACGCGGTCTCGCGCCTTGTCGGCTCGCCTCCGGGCTACGTCGGCTATGACGAGGCAGGTCAGCTCACGGAGAAGATCCGCCGCAGACCGTATTCCGTCGTGCTGTTCGACGAGATCGAAAAGGCGCACCCGGACGTTATGAACATTCTTCTTCAGATATTGGACGACGGCAGGATCACCGACGCCCACGGCAGAACAGTGAACTTTGAAAACGCGGTCATCATCATGACCACGAACGCCGGAAGTGAGCGCAAGGGCGCGGGAACTGTCGGCTTCGGCTCAAGCTCGCAGGAGCTTGACCGCGACAGAGCGATGAAGGCTCTGCGCGACTTCCTCAGACCCGAGTTTATTAACAGGGTGGACGAGATCGTAGCGTTCAACCGCCTGAGCGAGGAGAACTTCCGCGCAATCGCGGCGCTTATGCTCACGGAGCTGAGAGATTCTCTTGCCGAGCGCAATATCGACCTCGGCTGGGACGAGGCGACCGTCGATTACCTTGTCAGAAAGAGCTACTCCGCGGAGTACGGCGCGAGAAACCTCCGCCGCACGATACAGAAGGACATCGAGGATAAGATCGCCGCGGAGCTTATCGCAAAGTACGAGCTCAGACCGTCGATCGTCCGCGTCGGAGTGGAGGGCGACAGCGTAATAGTCGCGGCAATGTGAATTACAGGGCGGGTTCATCACCCGCCCTTTTAGAGGTTATTATGCAGAAAAATGACGTTTATACCGCCGAGTGCGTCGGCTACACCTCCGAGGGAGCGGGAGTCTGCCGCATAGAGGGCAGAGCGGTGTTCGTCCCGAATCTCATCGAGGGCGAGAGCGCCGAAATACGCATACTCAAGGTCTCGAATACAGCCGTCTACGGCAAGCTCGAGCGGCTTCTCAGCGCCTCGCCCGAGAGGGTCGAGCCGGATTGCCCGGTCTACGGCAAGTGCGGAGGCTGCGCCGTGCGCCATATGAGCTACAGCGAGGAACTGCGCTTCAAGCGCCAAAAGGTGCAGAACTGCATTACCCGCATCGGCGGGTTAGACATTAAGGCGGATGAAATTATCGGCGCCGACAGCGTGGACGGCTACCGGAATAAGACGATTTTTACGGTCGGAGAGGGCGGCGAAACGGGTTTTTACCGCGCCCGCACTCATGTTCTCGTGCCCGCGCCGGAGTGCGGCATCGAGTCGGATTACGCGCGCAGGGTCGCCGGCGCCGTGAGAAAATATATGCGCGAGTGCAGGGTGCCGGCTTTCAGCGAAAAGACCGGCTCCGGCGTTCGCCGCGTGATGGCGCGATACGGCTTTGAGTCCCGCGAGGGGCAGGCGGTGATAGTCACCGGCAGGGGCGCCGTTAAGAGCGCGGACAAGCTTATTGAGTACATACTCTCAGCCGCGCCCGAGACAGTCAGCATAATGCGGAATATAAACCCGCACCCGGGCGATACGGTGCTGTCCTTCGACTATGAGCGCCTCTGGGGGCGCGAGAGCATACGCGATACGCTCTGCGGTCTCAGCTTCGATCTGTCAGCGGGGGCGTTTTATCAGGTTAATCACGATCAGGCGGAGAAGCTGTACGGAAAGGCTCTCGAGTACGCCGCGCTCACCGGAAGCGAAACCGTGCTCGATCTCTACTGCGGCACGGGAACGATAACTCTCTGCCTTGCAAAAAAGGCAGGGCGCGCCATCGGGTGCGAGATAGTCGGGGCGGCGATCGAAAACGCGGTCGAGAATGCGAAGCATAACGGCGTTCAGAACGCCGAGTTCATCTGCGCCGACGCGGAAAAGTGCGCCGACGAGCTGATGAAAAGCGGCCTCAGACCCGACGTCGTGTGTGTTGACCCGCCGCGAAAGGGACTGAGTCCCGAGGTGCCGGGGATAATCGCAAAAATGGCGCCGGAGAGGGTAGTCTACGTCTCCTGCGACCCCGCGACCCTCGCGCGCGACCTTAAATGC
>JAFPWN010000020.1 GCA_017412765.1 Oscillospiraceae bacterium
TGATCCCGATAACATTCGCTAATTTGAGTGTCTACCTCTTGTAAGCTTTTCTTTCTTCACTTTTATTCCTTATGTCTACTTTCGTGAATTACCATTTCTGTCTTATAATTTTTCGTGTCCACTTTTCTTGACAGCTACACCTTGGTTTTTGTGACTTAATATTACAGCAGGGAGTGTCCGATAAACAGGACTGATAGGAGCTTTTTCAGATGAATGTAATTGACCACGTCAGACTTTCGGAGCGCGGGGATAAGCTTATTATCCTTGACCAGAGCGAGCTTCCGAACAGAAAAATATATCTCGAGCTGGACTCCGCCGAGGCAATGTATGAGGCGATAAAGTCGCTCAGGGTCCGCGGCGCGCCGGCGATAGGCATTTTTGCGGGCTTTGCGATGTACGTTCTTGCGCGGAATATGCGAGAAAGACCGGCTTTTGACGATGAGTTTTGCGCGATGGCGGAATACATCAATTCCTCGCGCCCGACGGCTGTTAATCTCAGTTGGGCGCTCAAAAGGATGGAAAAGGTACTTGAAAACAATAAAAAAGCCTCAAAAGCGGAGCTTTTGCCGCTTCTGAGGGATGAGGCGCAGGCGATACTTGACGAGGATATAGCCATGTGCCGCGCGATCAGCGAGTATGGTCTTAGCCTTCTGAAGCCGGGAGACGGCGTTCTCACGCACTGCAATGCAGGTCCCCTTGCG
This sequence comes from Oscillospiraceae bacterium, assembly GCA_017412765.1. Taxonomy (GTDB): domain Bacteria; phylum Bacillota; class Clostridia; order Oscillospirales; family Oscillospiraceae; genus RUG626. The sequence continues at coordinate 702 of JAFPWN010000020.1, forward strand.
ACCTCTCGCTACGGAACGGCGATAGGGCCGATACTGCTTGCAAAGGAAAAGGGGATAGACGTTCACGCCTTTGCCGATGAGACCCGGCCGCTGCTGCAGGGAGCGCGGCTGACAAGCTATGAGCTTTTCGAGGCGGGAGTGGACGTAACGCTTATCTGCGACAATATGGCGTCTATCGTTATGAGATCGGGAAGGGTGCAATTCTGCTTTGTCGGGTGCGACAGAGTTGCCGCGAACGGCGATACGGCAAATAAGATCGGCACCTCCGGCGTTGCGATACTCGCAAAGCACTACGGAATCCCGTTCTACGTCCTCGGTCCGAGCTCGACTGTCGATCTCGGCACGCCCACCGGCGAGAATATCGTTATCGAGGAGCGCGACGGCGACGAGATACGCAGTAAATGGTACTCTGAACCGATGGCGCCGGAGGGGGTAAAGTGCTATAACCCCGCTTTCGACGTTACCGACCACACGCTGATAAGCGGCATAATCACCGAAAAGGGCATATGCCGCCCGCCGTACACCGAGAGCCTTAAAGCGCTGTTTGAATAAAAAAACGGAGAGGAAAAATCCTCTCCGTCAGTTTTTACAGCGCAGCCTTGATCTTCGCGATCATCTCGGCGTACTCCTCGTCGGTGAGGAACACGCGCTTGGGGTTCATCTCGAAGGTGCCGCCCCACTCGAAGCCGTCGCGGTACTTGGGAACGAGGTGCATGTGGAGATGGCAGCCGGTGTCGCCGTAGGCGCCGTAGTTGAGCTTTACCATATCGGGGAACGCCTTGTGGATAGCCTCGGCTGCGTGGTTTACGTCCTTGAAAAAGGCGTTGCGCTCCTCCTCGGTGATGTTTATTATCTCGCTGACGTGATCCTTGTAGGCTACGATGCAGCGGCCGGGGTGAGACTGCTCTTTGAATAGAATGAGCTGGCTGACCTCGAGGTCGCAGATCTTGATGCCGAAGGCGTCGAGCGCCGCCTGATTGCCGCAGTATGAGCAGTTGGGGTCTTTCATTGAAATATCCTCCTTGACATAGTTTTTTAATTTCGGTTATAATAATTGCACAGCAATATTATATTTAATTTTAGTCCTTTTTCCCGCCGCTGAAGCGGCAACCGAAAAAGATGACAAATTATAACATATACGCTACGCAGATATGTTATAATACTACCACAAATTATCCCGGGAGTGAAGTACAAATGGAAAAAGCAAAGGTATTTTTTACAAAAGAGATAACGCCTGAGGCTGTCGTTCGTATGTATGAGGCGCTCGGAAAAGAGCTTCGCGGCAAGGTCGCCGTCAAAATGAGCACCGGCGAGAGCAAAAAGTCAAATCATCTGCGCCCGGAGTTCGTCGCGCCGATAGTTAACAGACTTAACGGCACCATCGTCGAGTGCTGCACGGCTTACGGCGGCTCGAGGCAGGAGATACGCAAGCACTGGGCGGCGATAGAGGAGCGCGGATTCAAAAAGGTCGCGCCGGTCGAGATCATGGACGAGTTCGGCGAGTTCGAGATACCCGTCGAGGGCGGAGTTCACCTCGATACCGATATTGTCGGCACGGGGCTGAAAAATTACGATTCCGTGCTGATCCTGAGCCACTTCAAGGGTCACGTTATGGGCGGCTTCGGCGGAGCGCTGAAGAATATCTCCATCGGCATCGCCTCGAGCCACGGCAAGGCTAAGATACACTCCGCCGGCGTAACGATCGACACAAGTAAGTGCTGGGGCGAGTGCAAGCCGAAGCAGGATGACTTCCTTGAGAGCATGGCTGAGGCCTGCAAGGGCGTTCTCGATTACGTCGGGCGCGAGAATATGGCTTATATAAACGTCGCAAACCGCCTTTCCGTTGACTGCGACTGCGACGGCGATCCCCACGAGCCGGAGATGGCGGATATCGGCATCTTCGCCTCGCTCGACCCGGTCGCAATCGACCAGGCGTGCGTTGACGCGGTCTACGCCTCGGCTGACCCGGGAAAGAAGGCGCTCATCGAGCGCATGGAGTCGCGCCACGGCATCCACACCGTAGAGCGCGCCGCGGAAATCGGAGTCGGCACGAGAGAGTACGAGCTGATCGAGCTGTAATACTAAACCTTAATAGAATCCTGACAGTCCTTCCGGCGGAAATAGCGCCATACCGCGTTAGCCCCCTTGAGCATATATATCCATTATGCTCTGCTTTTCTGCCTTGTCCGGCACAATTTCTGCTCAGAATTACAAGTCAGTTTTATATCAAGGATTAGTATAAAAAACATTCAGGGCGGGTCGCAAAAGACCCGCCCTTGATTTATACTAACCCCTAATCAAAATCTTCAATTCGCGCTTGCCCTTTTCGCGTCATACTTCGTTATCCGGCTTGATAATACACAAAGTATTATCTGTACCGGACGCCTTGTATGACGCAAAAAATTCTGCGCGCTCGGTTAAAGCTTTTAATCAGGGGTTAGTATTACAGTATTTTTACCTCGCACTCGCCGGAAAGACCGGGAGCGGTCGCCCTGACGGTGAGCTTTTCACCGTCGCCCGCCTCGATAACAGCCATCGCCTCGCCGTAATAGGTGTCGCAGGTGGAGTCGAGATAGCTGCGGTCATAGAACGGAGCGGCGGAGCCGAGACCGAGGAGCTTTCCGCCCTCAACCGCGACGTCAATGAGCGACCTTGCGGCGCTCTTCGTTACGCCGTTTTCGCCCGCGAGCCTCAGTCCGACGTAGACGAGCGAGCCTTTTTTGACTTCCGCCTTCTCCGGCTCGACCATAAGAACCGCGCTTCCGGTCGCGCTGTGCAGCTCGTCGCGCCCGATTATGCTGCCGTTTTCGTCGTAGCTTATTGCCTCGATAACGCCGCCCTCGTAGGGAAGCCTGAAGCGCGCGATCGCGTTCTTCGGCGCCTTTTTGCCGACGAGCCTTCCGTTCAGCCGCAGCTCGACGCTCTCCGCTCTCGCGTAGACCTCGACCTCGGCGGTCTTGAATTCGTGACCCTGCCAGGACCAGCTTCTGAGCGTGTCCGTCATCTTCCAGGCGGAGGGGGAGTGGTTCTCGCCGGAGAACTGCACCGGGCGCACGGTGATATACGGTCCCTTCGTGCGCTCAAACGCCACGCGCGTGTAGTACGCCTCGCCGAGCGGGCGGCCGGTGATGTCTATCCTGCCGCTTCCGGAGGTCATCCATCCGCGAGAGAGCTCAAAGGTCGGCGCGTAGGCTGCATATTCCCACGTTCCGATGCCGGTCTCACCGAGGTAATCCATGCCCGCCCAGACGAAATCTCCGATGAGCCGCGGGTTCTTCTTTGCAAGCTCCCAGAAGCGGTACGCATCGGCGCAGAAGGTCTCCGAGCCGAGGATTATTCTGTCGGGATACGCCCTGAGATCGTGCTCATAGCGCTTTTCGCCGTAGTTGTAGCCGGCGATGTCCATATTCGCAAACGCCTCGCGCGTCGTCACGTCGGAGCCGTGGAGCATCGCGCCGACCTTCATGACGTTCGAGCCGAAAAAGCCCGTGAGGTCATTGAAAAATTTGCTTCCCGTTGCGCGCTCCTTCGGAGCCTTGCCCTCGGCGCGCGCCTTTTCCGCTTCGGCGGCAGCCTTTTTCGCCTTCTCGTCAGAGTACTGACCGAAGCCGGCGGCGTTTAAGAGGTTGAAGAAAATGTTTATTCCGCAGGTTACGGGGCGCGTCGCATCGGCGGCGTGGAAGAACTCCGTGAGCTCCTTTGCAAGCGCGATGCCGCGCTTCTGTGCTGTCTCCGCGACCTCGTTTCCGGTGGAGTAGAGTATGACCGAGGGGTGGTTATAGTCCTTATCGACCATATCGAGCACGTCGCGCTTCCACCAGGTATCGAAGTAGTCTACGTAGTCGTACATCGTCTTGTGTATGTACCAGTGGTCGATGTACTCGTCCATGACGAGCATGCCGAGCTTGTCGCACGCCTCGAGCAGAGCCTTCGAGATCGGGTTGTGCGCGCTTCTGATGGCGTTGTAGCCGTTTTCCATCAGAATGCGGACTCTTCTCTCCTCAGCGTCGTAAATGGTTTTCGCGCCGAGAAGTCCGTTGTCGTGGTGTATGCAGGCGCCGCGCAGGATAACGCGCCTGCCGTTAATGAGAAGTCCGTCGCGCCCCCACGCGAGAGTGCGGATGCCGACCTGCTCGCACACCTCGTCCGTTCCGAAGCGCACGCGCAGGGTGTAGAGATACGGCGCCTCTGGGTTCCAGAGCTTTGCCCCGGGGACGCTGAGCGTGAAAACACGCTCCTCGCCCTCGGCGCCGGCGACTATCTCGCCGCCGTCGAAAAGCTCGAGGGAAACCTTGCCTCTGCCGCAGGTCTTTACGCTGACCTCAAGCGCGGCGGGGTCAACAGAGAGCGTCCTTACCCTCACGCCGTTCAGCTCTATGCGCTCCCTATCGGCGCTCCAGAGCCACACCGGGCGGTAGATCCCGGAGCCGGAGTACCAGCGCGAGTTCGGCTGATCGGAGTTGCGGCACTTGACCGTTATCTCGTTCTCGCCCTCGACGGCACGGTCGAGAGGAACGTAGAAATTCGTATATCCGTAGGGACGCTCCGCGACCTTTACGCCGTTTAAGTACACCTCGGCGCAGCGGTACACGCCCTCAAACTCGAGGTAATTTACCTTTTTCGTATCGAGGGTGAATTTCTTTGAGTAGACGTAGTCGCCGCCCTCGAAAAACGAGCAGTTTACGCCGCTCGGCGCGGTCGTGCTGCGCTCCTCGCGGAGCATGGCGTCGTCTGGGATCGAAACCGGCGCTGATTGTGTTTCGCCGGAGCGGCGCACGCTCCAGCCGTCCATAAAGCTGTTTTTTATCATGTCGCATCTCCTTGAGAGGTGTTTTTCTTTTTATTATAATTACAAATCGGGAAAAAGTCCAGCACTGTTTTGTCCGTATTTTTAATGTTAAAATCCACATAAGACCTCTTTACATTATAGCCGTTTAGTGTTAAAATAACTATAACTGTAAAAAGCAGTTTTTTATCCTGGGTTACAAAAATCTATACGATAAGGAGAACACGAACATGGGAAGAAAACTTAAGTCCATGGACGGTAACAACGCAGCCGCATACGTGAGCTACGCTTTTACCGAGGTCGCGGGTATCTATCCGATCACCCCGTCCAGCCCCATGGCAGACTATGTTGACCAGTGGGCAGCCGCCGGCCAGAAAAACATCTTCGGAACCACAGTAAAAGTAATTGAAATGCAGTCCGAGGCAGGCGCCTCCGGTACCGTTCACGGCTCTCTCGCCGCCGGTGCCCTCACCACTACCTACACCGCATCTCAGGGACTTCTCCTCATGATCCCGAATATGTACAAGATCGCAGGCGAGCTTCTTCCCTGCGTATTCCACGTTTCCGCCCGTACCGTCGCGAGCCACGCGCTGAACATCTTCGGCGACCACTCCGACGTTATGGCGTGCCGCCAGACCGGCTTTGCCATGCTGGCTGAGGGCAACGTCCAGGAGGTCATGGATCTCGCTCCCGTTGCTCACCTCTCCGCCATCAAGGGCAGAGTTCCGTTCATCAACTTCTTTGACGGCTTCCGTACCTCCCACGAGATCCAGAAGATCGCCATCTGGGATTACAACGATCTCAAGGAAATGGTCGATATGGACGCTGTCGAGGCGTTCCGCAAGCACGCTCTCAACCCCGAGAGACCTGCAATGCGCGGCTCTCACGAGAACGGAGATATCTTCTTCCAGCATCGTGAGGCATCCAACGAGTACTACAACAAGCTTCCCGCAGTCGTCGAGGAGTACATGGAGAAGGTCAACGAGAAGCTCGGCACCGACTACAAGCTCTTCAACTACTACGGCGCAGCTGACGCTGACCGCGTCATCATCGCCATGGGTTCCTTCTGCGACGTCACCGAGGAGGTCATCGACTACCTCAACGCTCACGGTGAGAAGGTCGGCCTCGTAAAGGTCCGCCTCTATCGTCCGTTCTGCGCAGATAAGCTCATCGAGGCTATCCCCGCCACCGCGAAGAAGATCGCCGTTATGGACCGCACCAAGGAGCCGGGCGCCATGGGCGAGCCGCTCTACATGGACGTTGTCGGCGCTCTTGCAAACGCCGGTATGAGCGACGTCACCGTTATCGGCGGTCGTTACGGTCTCGGAAGCAAGGATACTCCTCCCGCATCCGTATTCGCCGTTTACAACGAGCTCAAGAAGGACGCTCCCAAGCGCCAGTTCACCATCGGTATCGTCGATGACGTTACCAATATGAGCCTTGAGGAGGACAAGAACTCCCCCAACACCGCCGCAGAGGGCACCATCGAGTGCAAGTTCTGGGGTCTCGGAGGAGACGGCACCGTCGGCGCCAACAAGAACTCCATCAAGATCATCGGCGACCACACCGATAAGTACGTTCAGGCATACTTCCAGTACGACTCCAAGAAGACCGGCGGTATCACCATCAGCCATCTTCGCTTCGGCGACAAGCCCATCAAGAGCCCGTACTACATCAACAAGGCCGACTTCGTTGCCTGCCACAACCCCTCTTACGTTGTCAAGGGCTACAAGATGGTCAACGACGTCAAGCCCGGCGGCGTATTTATGATCAACTGCCAGTGGTCTGACGAGGAGCTCGGTCACCATATGCCCGCTGAGGCGAAGCGCTATATCGCCAAGAACAACATCCAGCTCTACACCATCAACGCCATCGACCTCGCTATCCAGGTCGGTATGGGCAAGCGCACCAACACCATCCTCCAGTCCGCGTTCTTCACCCTTGCGAAGGTCCTTCCGCAGGAGGACGCCATCAAGTACATGAAGGATGCCGCTACCCACTCCTACCTCAAGAAGGGTCAGGATATCGTTGACATGAACCACAAGGCAATCGACGCCGGCGCCACCGCCTTCCACAAGGTCGAGGTTCCCGCCGATTGGGCAAATGCCGCTGACGAGGCCGACACCACCGTTCTCGAGGGTCGTCCCGGCACCGTAAAGCAGGTCAAGAACATCATGAACCCCGTTGGAAAGATGGACGGAGATTCCCTCCCCGTATCCGCCTTCCTCGATCACGTTGACGGTCAGTTCGAGCAGGGTGCTTCCGCTTACGAGAAGCGCGGCGTCGCGGTTTCCGTTCCCCACTGGGATGAGACAAAGTGCATCCAGTGCAACAACTGCGCGTTCGTCTGCCCGCACGCCACCATCCGTCCCTATGCTCTCACCGAGGCTGAGGTTGCCGCGGCTCCCGCAGAGACTCGCGCCGTCCCCGTCAAGGCAGGCAAGGGCAAGGGCGTTTACTCCTACGTCATGGCTGTTTCCCCGCTCGACTGCATGGGCTGCGGCGTCTGCGTAGGTCAGTGCCCGACCGGCGCCATCACCATGGTACCGCAGGAGAACGAGCTCCACGAGCAGAAGGTCTTTGATTACTGCGTAGCCAAGGTCGAAGAGAAGGAAGACATGATCGACGCCACCGTAAAGGGAAGCCAGTTCCGCAAGCCGCTGCTTGAGTTCTCCGGTTCCTGCGCAGGCTGCGCCGAGACGAGCTATGCCCGCCTCATCACCCAGCTCTTCGGTGACAGAATGTACATCTCCAACGCGACCGGATGCTCCTCCATCTGGGGCGGCCCGGCTGCTACATCTCCTTACACCACCAACGCGAAGGGTCAGGGCCCCGCATGGGCAAACTCCCTCTTCGAGGATAACGCTGAGCACGGCCTCGGTATGTACCTCGGTCAGAACGCCATCCGCAACGCTCTCGGCGATCAGCTCAAGGAGCTCTGCGCCTGCGATTGCGCTTCCGATGAGCTGAAGGCTGCCATCACCGCATGGTTCGACACCAAGACAAACGGCACCGAGAACAAGGCCGCTACCGCGACCCTTATTGCTGAGCTTGAGAAGAACGGCTCCGACACCGCCAAGGCTATCCTTGACAAGAAGGAATACCTCGGCAAGAAGAGCGTATGGATCTTCGGCGGCGACGGCTGGGCTTATGATATCGGCTTCGGCGGCGTTGACCACGTCCTCGCCTCCGGCAACGACGTCAACATCTTCGTATTCGATACCGAGGTCTATTCCAACACCGGCGGACAGGCTTCCAAGGCATCCAACATCGGTCAGGTCGCTCAGTTCGCGGCTGCCGGTAAGGAGATCAAGAAGAAGAGCCTTGCCGAGATCGCAATGAGCTACGGCTACATCTACGTCGCTCAGGTCGCTATGGGCGCCAACCCCGCTCAGACCCTCAAGGCGATCCAGGAGGCCGAGGCTTATCCCGGACCCTCCCTCATCATCGGTTATGCACCCTGCGAGATGCACTCCATCAAGGGCGGCATGATCACCTGCCAGAAGGAAATGAAGAAGGCTGTTGAGTGCGGCTACTGGAATATGTTCCGCTTCAACCCCGCTGCTCCTCAGGAGAAGCGCTTCACTCTCGATTCCAAGGCACCCGCCGGCGGATATCAGGAGTTCCTTATGAACGAGGCCCGTTACAGCCGCCTCACCCGCGAGTTCCCGAAGAGAGCTACCGTTCTCTTCGCGAAGAACGAGGAGGCCGCCAAGGAGCGCTTCGAGCATCTCCAGAAGCTCCTCACGCTCTACAACGGCTGAGCTTCAAACTGAAATACACAAAAATCCCGCGGTCGCAAGACCGCGGGATTTCAATGCGTCGACAAAGTCTCCGCATCGAACATATTTGCGCTCTCTGAGCGCAAATATGACGCCTGCGGGCGGATTATGCGACGTGAAGGGGCCTCTCGGCCGGCCCCTTCACAAAACCCCGCCTTCTTTTATCCGACGCTTTTTTGCGTACAATCTGAATCCCGCGGTCGCAAGACCGCGGGATTTCTTTATGCTGATCTGACGATCATTCAAGATTCAGCCTGTATTTGAGATTCAGCCAGGTGATAACGTAGAACACCGCGCCCTTGAAGAGCTGCGTTCCGAGCATAACGGCGAAATTCTGATAAAAGCCGACGCTGAAGGGCACCTGATCGTTCATCACTGCGAGATACTGCAGCTCGCTGCCACTGACCCAGCTCATCACGATGCCGATAGCTATGAAAGCTGCGCCGCTGAGGAGCGCCTTGTGCCGAGCAAAGCCGTAGCCGATCGCCATGCAGGAGTATATGTTGAGACAATAGGTTATTGAGTAGACGATAACGTAGACGATCGCGGCGAAGAACCAGCCGATGACCTGCGCCTTGTTGTCGATCGAGAGGAACAGCTCAGCGAGATAGCCGAGATCCTTCAGAATATCGTAGACCCAGCTTGCGTCAAAGGCGGCTATCACCGCTCCGAGGCCGACGACCAGAACTGTGGCTGCGCTCCAGACGATCGAAACGATTATCTTCGACCAGAGAACGGAGTGGATAGAGGCGGGGAGGGTCATCGTCAGATACCCTTCGTCGCTCAGAATATTCCGCTTGAAGCGCACTACCATTATCACAAAGGTGTAGATGAACGCGCCGATCAGACCGATGAAAAACGCAAATACGATGAAATACAGGAAAAGACCGAGGAAGATCGGCAAGCCGCTGTCGAGCATACGGAACGCGAAGCGAGCGAGCACGGAAACGATAAGCACCGCAGCGAACATCGGGAGGATCATACGCCCCGTCGCGCGAAATTCGTGCTTTATGAGCTTTCCTAACATCTGAACACCTCCCTGAACACGCCGTCAACGCTCTTGCCGCGGCTCTCGCGTATGTGATCGACGGAATCGTAGAGCACGATCTCTCCGCGGGAGATGAAGAGCGCGTCGTCAAGGACGCTTTCGACGTCGGCTATGAGGTGAGTCGAGATTATGACCGACGCCGAGGGATCATAGTTGCTAATAATCGTAGCGAGAATGTAGTCCCGGGTCGCGGGATCAACTCCGCCGATCGGCTCGTCGAGCATATAGAGCTTCGCGCGTCTGCTCATTGCGAGTATGAGCTGCACCTTCTCGCGCGTGCCCTTCGACATCTCTTTGATGCGCATTTTCTCACCGATGCCGAGATTTCTGAGCATTTCCTGCGCGCGGGCGGGATCGAAGTCCGCGAAAAAGTCGTCGTAGAATTTTATGAGCTCCGCCGCGCTCATCCAGAGCGGCACGTTGATGCGCTCGGGAAGATAGCTGATGAGCGATTTTGATCTCGCGCCGGGCTTCTCACCGTCGATCAGGATCTCGCCGCCTGTCGGCTGCAAAAGGCCGTTTGCGAGCTTTATGAGCGTCGTTTTGCCGCTGCCGTTGGGGCCGAGCAGACCCACGATGCGGCCCGGCTCGACCGCGAAGCTTACGTTTGAGAGCGCGGGCGTGCTGCCGTAGCGCTTTGTCAGCGATCTGGCTTCAAGAATTGGCATTTTCATCCTCCTTTTTGCTTATGAATGCGGATATCTCATCACTTGATAGACCGAGTGAGCGCATATAGCGGAGATATTCGGCGGTTTTCGCCTCGGCAAGCTCCGTTTTGACGCGGCTTACTATCTCCGCGTCCTCGGTAACGTACTTGCCGGAGGTGCGCTGAGTGTAAATAAGCCCGTCCCTTTCCAGCTCGCTGAGCGCACGCTGCATCGTATTCGGGTTCACGCCTGCCCAGATCGCAAGGTCCCGTACGCTCCTGAGCTTATCGCCGGGCAGAAGCTCGCCCGAGGCGATCGACAGCTTGAACCGCTCCATCAGCTGGAGATAGATCGGCTCGTTTGACCTGAACGAAGTATCCATTATTCACCTCCTATTGTATTAGGCAAGTAATACAATAGCACAATAATAAACTCTTGTCAAGCCCTTGACGGAGATTATTATTTGATATACAATAACGGGGTGCTACTGCGATAAAAATGCTCGAAAGGCAATAAAGAAATGAAGAAAATAATCGGGAAACCCTCGGAATATCTGCATATTCTTTTCGGAAATCTTCTGTATGCGCTCGGCTTCAATCTCTTTCTGAACGGAAATAACATCGCCGCAGGCGGCTTCGGAGGCATCGGACTTGTTGTCAGCCGTTTTCTGCCGGTATCGGTCGGTACTGTCGTCGTTGTGCTGAGTATTCCGATTTTCATCTGGTCATACAAGGTGCAGGGAGCCAAGTACACTATCTCTGCATTTCTATCAACGCTCGCATTCTCCGGATTTACGGATCTGTTCTCGTTTCTGCCGAACGTGACGGACAATAAGCTCCTTGCGGCGCTCTGCGGCGGCGCGATCTATGGACTTGCGGCGTTCATACTCGTGCGCGGCAGGGTTTCCGGCTCCGGCTCAGATCTGCTGGGCAGGCTGCTCATCACAAAATTCCGCGTGCTGAGCCTCGGAACCTTCGTTATGCTCGTCGATATCTTCGTAGTCCTTACGAGCGTGATCGCGTTTCACGATCTTGAGGGCGGAATTTACGCCGGCGTGACGATCGTAACGATCTCTTTTGTGACCGACGCCTGCATAAACGGCGGCAACCGCGCATATATGTTCGAGATAATAACGAACGCCGACCCCGACGACCTCGCGGGGCGCATCTTCGATAAGCTCGACCGCTCGTCAACGCTTATGCGCGGAATGGGAATGTACAAGCATGAGGAGAGGAATATGCTCATGGTCGTCGTTTCGCCTCGCCAGGTCTATGAGATGAAGGATATAATCAAGGAGGTCGCGCCCGACGCCTTCGTCGTGCTTGTGAGCGCCTCGGAGATCATGGGCGAGGGCTTCCGCGGTCTCGACGTGACCGTGCCGATAAAGGAGATCGAGGCGAAGGAGGAGGCAAATAGCCGGTCATAAGCGGGTACGGAGGCTGATTTTTCGGCAAAAATGCCTTTGAAAAGTTAAAATTGATGTGATAATATTATCATACAGTGTGTTGCTTTCAGCGTAAATCCGGCTGAGAGCAGCGCACTTTTTATTTTTTTAAAGAGGTTATGAGAATGGATAACACACAGCTTCTGACAACAGAGAGCATCCCGAGGCTTATGAGAAAATATTCCGTGCCGTGTATAATCTCGCTGCTTGTGGCGGCGCTCTACAACATCGTTGACCAGATATTCATCGCAAACGCCGATTACCTCGGCTCCTACGGAAACGCGGCGAATACGGTCGTATTTCCGCTGACAGTGATCGCGCTTGCTATCGCCGTTATGATAGGCGACGGAGCCTGCGCGTTCGTTTCGATAGCGCTCGGCGGCGGAAAAGAGGAGGAAGCGCACCGCTCTGTCGGCAATTCGATAGTTCTTACGGTGTTATCGAGCCTTGCGCTGACCGCCGCTTATCTCATCTTTGCCGATCAGATAGTTACCGCGTTCGGCGGAAGAGTTAACGAGGATACGTTCCGCCTCAGCAGGGAGTATTTCTTCTGGATTAGCGTCGGTATTCCTTTTTATATGTTCGGTCAGGCGGCAAACCCCGTGATCCGCTCAGACGGAAGTCCCCGGTTCGCCATGGCATCGACGCTTGCCGGCGCGATCACGAATATTATTCTTGATCCGATCTGCATTTTCATATTCCGCTGGGGAATGATGGGCGCCGCAGCCGCAACCGTTTTCGGACAGGTGCTTACCGCAGGGCTGAGCGCATGGTATCTTGCAAGAATGAAATCCGTAAAGCTATCGAAGGAGAGCTTCAGACTGGACCGCCGGATCGTGCTCAGAACGCTATCCCTCGGCATGACAAGCCTGCTGAGCCAGATATCGCTTGTCGCGGCGATGGCGGCGATCAATAATATGATCCGGGAGTACGGCGCGAAGGACGAGATATTCTCGCGCCCGGAGTACGCTCAGATTCCTATGGCGGTCGTGGGAATAGTTATGAAGTTCTTTCAGATCGTTATTTCCATCGCTGTCGGCCTTGCCGCGGGGTGCATTCCCGTAGTCGGATTCAATATCGGCGCCGGCAGAAAAGACAGGGCAAAGAGTCTTTATACAAGGCTTCTTATCTATGAATCTGCAATAGGCGCGATCGCGCTCGTGATCGTTGAGATATTTCCGGAGCTGCTTATCGGAGTATTCGGAGCTGCCGGCGAGAGCGCCTATTATACAGAATTTGCAGTTAAGGCTTTCAGAGTCTATCTCTGCATGATGCCGCTTGCGACTCTCAACAAGGGCAATTTCATCTATCTGCAGGCGCTGGGCAGAGCCGGTGTTTCGACCGCGATAAGCCTTGTGAGAGAGGTGATTTTCGGAGTCGGATTTGCGCTGATCCTGCCGCGCTTTCTGGGGCTTGACGGAGTTCTGTGGTCAATGCCGGTGAGCGACGTCCTTACGTTTGTACTATCTGCGGTAGTGATCGCGCAGACCTATCGAATTCTGAGCGAAAAAAATGAAAAAAACTGAAAAAACCTCTTACATTTTCCGGCAATATATGTTATAATTCAACAGAAGAGATGTAATCTGACGATTTAATGCGTTATTGCATAAATGAGGTTCTACAATGTTTAATATCGGTGATCTAATAATATACTCTGGAGAAGGCGTGTGCAGGGTAGAGGAGATCGGAAATCCGGTGATTGGCGGCAAAACCGCCGAAAGACTCTACTATACTCTCGCGCCGCTGTACCGCTCCGGGCGCGTTCTTGCGCCGGTGGAGGGAAAGGTGTTCATGCGCCCTGTGATCAGCCGCGAGGCTGCGATCGCGCTTATAGAGTCAATCCCCGGGACAGAGGCGGAGGCTTGCGAGGAGCGCAACCTGCGTATGCTCACCGAGCATTATCAGTCGCGCCTTCAGCTGTATGATCCCGTGGAGCTTGTGCGAGTGATCAAGTCCGTGCATAAGAAGCGGGAGCTGGCGTTCTCGCGCGGCAAAAAGCTCGGGCAGATAGACGAGCGGTTTATGCACCGCGCCGAGGAGATGCTCTACGGCGAGCTTGCCGTGGCGCTGGATATAGAGAAAAAACAGGTCGTAGGCTTCATAGCGCAGACTATCGGATAAATAAAAAGGCAGTTCTGAATTGAACTGCCTTTAGTTTTTATCTTCTCAGCCGAGAGTCTTGAGCTCGTCTTCAGCCTCACCGGAAGCGACGGTGCTATCGACTGCGTCCGGCTCGCGCTCCTCGGTGAGGATGCCGGTGGTGTCGATCTCATCGCGCTTGGCGCAGGTGCTGCAGAGGCGGGTGCGCCCCGCGGCGACGGCGTCGGCAACGGAACCGTAGGTGAGTGTGTCGGTCTTGTTGAGGTGGCTGCAATCATCGTGGGTGTGATAGACCTTACCGAACGGCGTCCAGAAAACGTCGCCGGTGATGGCGGTCTCGGCGGAGGCAAGCTCCTCCTGAGAGATCGGGTTGAAGTCATAGCTCGCTGCGCCGCCGATAACGAGGGCGACCACCGCGGCGGCGATGGCGATTATTTTCGTTTTCTTGTCGAGATTCTTATTCGTCAGCAGGATGATAATGAGAGGGAAGAAGGCTACGCAGGCGACGAGCACGCCCATGTTGTTCCACATCCAGAAAAGGAAGCCGTTTTTCTTGGAGGCGGGCTTGATATTGTTCGCCTTTTTCCAGAGCTGACTGCCGATCACGACGAACACGAGGTCGAGAACTATAAGGATTATCGAGAACCAGAGAGAGGGCATGAAGGTTATCTCGAGCTTGCCGGAAAATACGAGGATCGCCGCGACCTCGCAAGCTATGGCAAGCAGCCAGAGTATGACCGCGCCGAGGCGGCGGGGGGCTGCGGAGCCTGCCGGACGCGCGTGAACTGCCGCCTGCTGCGGGCCGCTTGAGGAGCCGGTTGCCGAAACAAAATTATGTGTCTTTTTTTCTGCCATTTTCATTTTTCTCCTTTGAAGAAATTATCGTAATTATAAACCTCATTCGCGCTTTTGTAAAGCAAAACAAAAACCCGCAGTTTTCTGCGGGTTTTAAGCTTTAGCCGATTCGCTTTGCGCCCCACCAGTTCTGGGTGTAATAGCTGGAGGTGAGGTTCGAGATGATAACGCCGGTGTTCGAGGTGGAGGCGTGGATGAACTGATCGTCGCCTATGTAGATACCGACGTGGGTAACGCTCGTGTGATTCGAGGAGAAGAACACGAGGTCGCCGGGCTGAAGATTGGACTTGGAAACCGTAGTGCCGTTGTTTTTGTACTGGAGGGAGGCGCGGCGCTCGAGATCGTAGCCGTACTGCTTGAAGCAGTACCACACAAGACCGGAGCAGTCAAAGCCCTTCTCGGGGCTCTCCTCACCGTAAACGTAATCGTAGCCCTCGAACTGGAGCGCGAGCTTAACGATCTTTCTGCCGAGCTCGCTGCCCTCGGACTTGTCGGCGGGTACATACTCGGTGGCAGCCTCGCTGCTCTCGCCAGTGATCTTCATGAGATCGGAACGGACGTAGCCGGTCTTGCCGCTGACCTTGACCTTGTACCAGCCCTCGTTGATGCCGATGACGTTGACCTTAGTGCCGGAATCAAGGGCGGCAAGGATCGCGGAGTCGGTGTTGGGCTTCTCGCGGAGGCGGACGGAATCGGCGGTTATCTCGCCGGAAGCGTTGAAGTTCTCAACGGTGTTTACGTCCTTGAGGTAATCGGCGTCAACGTAGCCGACCTTGCCCTCGTAATTGACGTGATACCATTTTCCGTCGCCCTTGTCGAGAATGACAAGACGCTGATTTTTCATGATGAGCGTGACGCGCTCGTAGTCGGTGGACGGGCCGGAGCGGAGGTTAAGGCTCGTCGCGTTAACGGTTGCGGCGCCGTAGCTCAGCTCACCGTCATCAGCGGCGGCGCTGAACGCGAAGAATGCGCACAGAGCGGCGATGACGAGAACGAGCGTAGCAGCCTTGGTGAATCGAAGCATCGTGGAATTCTCCTTTGGTTTCGGGACTCAGCCGGCGAGCGCACGCTCAAGCCATACGCATGCGAAATCCATCGCGGCGTAAAGTCCGTTCTTTTCGGTCTTCTTGACGACTCTGTCGCGGCTTCTCACGTCGGGATCGGTCAGCTGAAGCTGAACGGAAACCCTGGAAGCAACGTCAAGGTCGCCCTTTTTGACCGTTTCGGTGATCTGAAGCATGACGATGTATTTATCGTTCATGCTGCCGTAGTAAAGGATGTTATCCTTACGGCGAAGGGGATGACCCTTGTAGATGAGATCGCCGCCTTTTTTCTTTGTTGCAGCCATATAAAAACATTCTCCTTAGTCGGCGAGGGCGCAGCTCTCACCGGAAAAGTAACCAAATTGTAACACATTGTTGCCGATTTGTCAACAGCGCGGAGCCTATTAAAGTATGTGAAAAGTGCCGAAATTCTCGGGACAAGATATGCGTAAAAACCCGAAAAGGCAAGGAATATCTTGTGTTTTCGCTTCTTATCCGCAAAATGAGACCCCGTTCACAGCCCGGAACGGGGTCATTTCTGTTGTTTAAAAAGCAAATGGGAATCGTTACCGTTTTTGTAACTATTTGGAGATCACAACGCGCTCGATACCCTTTACGGCCTCGTCGCAGAGAGCGTCCACGTCGAGAGCCTTTTCGATCTCGAGAACGTCCTCAAGCTTCGGCTTTGTGCGCGGATGGCGCGGCGTAAATACGGTGCAGCAGTCCTCGTAGGGCAGAATAGAGGTGTCGAAGGTGCCGATTTTGCGCGCCGTGATTACGATCTCGGATTTATCGAGACAGACGAGCGGACGAAGCACAGGCAGGGAAACGCACTGCTCCGTAACGCCCATCGCCTGCATGGTCTGGCTTGCCACCTGCCCGAGAGACTCGCCGGTGACGATTGCGCTCGCGCCGTTTGCGAGGGCTATGCGCTCGGCTATCCTCGCCATGAAGCGGCGCATGATGATCGTGAAGTACTCCTCGGGGCACTTGTCGCGTATCTCCTCCTGAATGTGGGTAAAGGGCACGATCTCGAGCGTCATTTTGCCGCACCAGCGCGAGCAGATCTTCGCAAGCTCGATGACCTTTTCCTTTGCAAGCTCGGAGGTATAGGGGAAGGAGAAAAAGTGGACGGGTATGACCTTGACTCCGCGCTTTGCGACCATATAGGTCGAAACGGGCGAGTCGATGCCGCCGGAGAGCATGCTGACGGCAACGCCGTTGGAGCCGACGGGCATACCTCCCGCGCCGGGGATCGGCACGCCGTGGACGTAGGCGGCATAGTCGCGTATCTCAAGGTGTACGGTCAGCTCCGGATTATGAACGTCTACCCTGCAATCGGGAAATGCGTCGGCAAGGTTGCCGCCGACGTACTGGCTGAGCTGGATCGAGGTCATCGGAAAGGACTTGTCGGAGCGTTTCGTTTCGACCTTGAAGCTTTTGGCGCTGAGCATAGCGCCGCCGAGGTAGCGCTTCGCCGTTTCAAGTATCGCGTCCTTGTCCTTCTCGCAGGCGGCAGCCCGCGTGACGGCGACGGCGCCGAATACCGTACAGCAGGCCTCGAGCGCGCCGTCCATATCGCAATCGGGGCTCTGCGGCTCGACGTAGGTCGTGGACTGAACGGTGTAAACCCTGAAGAGCCCGAATTCCTTTACGCGGCGGCGCACGTTTGCCATGAATTTATCCTCAAAAATGCGCTTATTCAGCCCTTTGAGTACAATTTCACCGTGTTTTAATAGAATGATGTCCTGCATATAATGATACTCCTTAGATGGTCATTGTGCGGATAGATTTAATAAACAGCGGCGTTTCGACCGCGAGCATAGCGACCCAGCCGATGAGATAGCTGAACGGCAGAGCCTCCATTCCGAGGTGAAAGCCGTAAACGAGCACGAGCGCCGCGAGCACTCGAACGCCCATGTTGACGATGCTCGAAACGAGCGTAACGCGCAGGTCTCCGATCCCGCGGAAGAAGCCCTGAATACCGTTTGTGAGCGCCGGCAGAAAGTACATGAACGAGATGAGGTGGAGATAGTTGACACCCTGCGTGAGCGCGCCGGTGTCGCCCTTCGTGGAGAGAGAAACGAGCGGCTCCGCGAAAACGAAGCAGACTATTGCGATCAGCGCGGCGTAGCACAGCTCGATGATGATTCCGTCGCGGAAGCCTTTTTTCATGCGGTCAGTCTTGCCGGCTCCGCGGTTAATCGCCATGAACGAGGTCATCGCGTGACCGATGTTCTGCTGCGGCGTGTAGGCGAAATCGTCGATGCGGTTGACTATCGTGAATGCCGCGCCGACGGCTATATCCATCGAGTTTACGATCGACTGAACGGCGATCTTGCCGAGCTGAACGGTCGCCTGCTGCATGGCGCTCGTCCAGCCGTAGGATACCGTTCTGCGGAAGAGCTTTTTGTCAAAGACGAACCACTCTTTTCCGAGCCGGAGGATCGGCACCCGGACGTGTATGTAGATAAGGCAGAAAACGCAGCTGAGCGCTTCGCAGGCGACGGTCGAGATCGCGGCGCCGTTAGCGCCGAGCCCGAGCCACGCTACGAGTATGAGGTCGCCGGCGACGTTTATGACTGCGCTCACAGCGAGGAAAACGAGCGGGCCGACCGAGTCGCCCATCGCGCGCAGAACGGCGGCAAGGCAGTTATAAATAAAGGTAAAGACAAGACCGGCGAAGATTATGCGCATATAGCCGAGGGTCATGTCCATGACCTCTTCCTTGACCTGCATGAGTGTGAAGATCGGGCGCGCGAGCGCGATGAACAAAATGCTCACGGCGAGCGCGAAAGCGACTCCGCCGAGCATCGTGGAGCTTATCTGGCGCTTCAGGGTGTCGTAATCCTTCGCGCCGTAGTGCATTCCGATGAGGATGCCCGAGCCGAGGGCTATGCCGTTGAAGAAGAGTATGACGAGCGTCATGAGCGGGTTCGAGGTGCCGACGGCGTAGAGAGCCTCGTCTCCCACGAATCGCCCTACGATAACGCCGTCCACCGCGTTGTAGAGAAGCTGGAAGATGTTGCCGAGCACGAGCGGGATAGTAAACCCGATGAGCTCCGGCGCGATCCTGCCCTTGGTGAAATCAGTTGCCATAGGAAATATCCTTTTTAAATAGTTTCCGGACGGAAAAGGCTTCTTGACGAAAGTTGTACGATATAGTAAAATTACGTTAAGCACATATTAAAATAACATATTTCGCATATAAAAACAAGGGGGAAACGACAATGGAAAAGGCAATCAGAATCCATGAGAACGATAACGTCATAATCTGCCTCCAGGAGCTCAAGGCGGGCAGCGAGGCATTCGGCGTCGTCGCGCTCGAGGATATCCCGATGGGCCACAAGATGGCGGCGCGGGATATCGCAAAGGACGAGAATATCATCAAATACGGCTTTCCCATCGGACACGCCAAGGAGGATATAAAGGCCGGCACGTGGATCCATTCCCACAACTGCGCCTCCAACCTCGCGGGCATCCGCGAATACAAGTATGAGCCGAACCGCATCCCCGACGCGACCGAGGACGCCGCCACCTTCATGGGCTACAACCGCCCGGACGGCAAGGTCGGCATCCGCAACGAGGTCTGGATAATCCCCACCGTCGGCTGCGTAAACGGCGTTGCGGAGGCTATCGAGGATATCTGCAACTCCCACAGACCGGAGGGGGTTGACAAGGTCGTTGCATACACCCATCCCTACGGATGCAGCCAGCTCGGCGGCGACCACGAGATGACGAAGCGCGCCCTTGCGGGACTTGTCCGCCACCCCAATGCCGGCGGCGTGCTCGTTCTCGGCCTCGGCTGCGAGAACAACCAGATGGACGATTTCAAAAAGACCATCGGCGAGTGGGACGATAACCGCGTAAAGTTCCTCGTTGCCCAGCAGGTAAAGGACGAGATTGCAGAGGGAGTTAAGCTCGTTGACGAGCTTATGAATTACGCCGCCTCCTTCAAGCGCGAGCCGGTGCCGGCATCGAAGCTCATCGTCGGCCTCAAGTGCGGCGGCTCTGACGGCTTCTCCGGAATCACCGCAAATCCGCTCCTCGGCTCCTTTGCCGAGAAGCTGACCCGCCAGGGCGGCAGCGCGATGCTGACCGAGGTGCCCGAGATGTTCGGCGCAGAAACTATCCTCATGAACCGCGCGAAGGACGAGGCGACCTTTGAAAAGACCGTCAAGCTTGTCAATAATTTCAAGGAATACTTCATGCGCTACGGCGAGAAGATAAACGAGAACCCCTCCCCCGGAAACAAGAAGGGCGGCATCACGACTCTCGAGGAAAAGAGCCTCGGCTGCGTACAGAAGGGCGGCAGAGTCACCGTTGTAGACGTTCTCGGTTACGGCGACACCTGCAAGGAGCACGGTCTCAGCCTTCTCCAGGCGCCCGGCAACGACCTTGTCGCCGCTACCGCGCTCGCAATCTCCGGCGCGCAGGTGATTCTTTTCACCACCGGCCGCGGAACTCCGTTCGGCTGCCCGGTGCCGACCATCAAGGTCTCCACACAGTCCGATATCTTCACCCGCAAGCCCGGCTGGATCGACTTCAACTCCGGCGAGCTGCTTGAGGGTCACTCCATGGCTGAGGAGACCGAAAAGCTCTTCGGCTACGTGCTCTCCGTCGCCTCCGGCGAGGCTGAGCCCTCCAGCGAAAAGCTCAGAAAGAACAACCTTGCTATCTTCAAGGACGGTGTAACGCTATGATCCAGGTCGGAATACGGCTTCACGATGTAAACACTACTGTCGGGAAGGAGCTCCAGACCCTTGAGGAGCGGGCAAAGACCGCTCACGAGCGGGGCTTTAAGTGCGTGCATTTAGCGCTCTCGAAAAACGGATACCCAAACGACCCCTGCGCTCTCAGCGAGGGTCTCGGCTTCCACGTGAAGCGCGTATTCGAGGAGAATAAGCTCGATATAGCCGTTCTCGGCTGCTATCTGAATCTCCTGCATCCGGATCCCATCGAGCGCCGCAGGATAAAGGAGAAGTATTACGCGAATCTCCGCCTCGCCCGCATTATGGGCGCGGGCATGGTCGGTACAGAGACCGGCTGCCCGAACGCGGAGTATCGCTACACTCTCCAGAATCTCAGCCAGGAGACGCTTGACGATTTTATCCGCTCGCTTGAGGACGTCGTAGTGAGCGCCGAGGCTATCGGCTCAACTATCGCCATTGAGCCCGTTACAAAGCACTGCGTTTTCGACGCTTCCCGCGCGCTCGAGGTCATCAGGACCCTGCGCTCTCCGAATCTCCGGATCATCTTCGACCCGGTGAACCTCCTGTCGATCGACAACTACGAAAAGCGCGATTACGTCCTCGCGGACGCGATGGATAAGCTCCACGACTATATCGCCATGGTGCATATCAAGGACTTCACAGTTGAAAACGGTGACCTCAAGGCCTGCGCCGCCGGCGAGGGGCTTATGAACTACGATGAGATCCTTAAGTTCCTCAAGGCGAAAAAGCCGTGGGTTCAGGCGACGCTTGAGAACACGAGCGACAATAATTCGGTGCGCAGCCGCGAGCTCATTGAGAGAATTTACAGTGAAGTATAAAAATTGGGCGAGGTCAGTGACCTCGCCCTAAAATTATATCACCTTGTATCCGGCTTCCTCGACGGCTTGGCGGATAGCATCGTCGCCGGGGAGGGAGGAGTACTTTATCGTCGCGGTGCCGGCAGTGTGGCTCGCCTTCGCGCTTTCGACTCCGGGGAGCTTTTCGAGCGCCTCGCGCACGTGCTTTTCACACATCGGGCACATCATGCCCTCGACTTTAATAACTTTTTCCATTCCGTTTTCCTCCTTTTCCTCGCTTAGCTCCGGAAGAGCAGCGGGGTTTATTTTTTTGTCGCTTTTCGCGCTTCTGAGCTTATACAGATTGAGCCGCAGGGCGTTCATGACAACGCAGAAGCTCGAGAGACTCATTGCCGCCGCGCCGATCATAGGATTGAGAGTAATGCCGAGCGGAATGAGCGCGCCGGCAGCGAGCGGGATGCAGATCACGTTGTAGAAAAACGCCCAGAAGAGGTTTTCCACGATATTCCGCCTCGTCGCGCGGCTGAGCCTGATCGCCGCCGGAACGTCCGAGAGCGAGGAGTTCATCAGCACGACGTCGGCAGCGTCGATTGCGACGTCGGTTCCCGCGCCGATCGCAACTCCTATGTCAGCACGGGTGAGCGCAGGCGCGTCGTTTATGCCGTCGCCGACCATGATCACCCTTCCTGCGCTCTGGAGCCGGCGTATGACCGCCTCCTTGCCGTCCGGCAGAACTCCGGCGACCACCTTATCGACTCCGGCGAGCTTTCCGACAGCCTCGGCGGTGCGCCTGTTGTCGCCCGTCAGCATGACCGTGCGTATGCCCATGTTTTTAAGCTCCCTTATAGCGGCGGGGGAGTCTGATTTTACCGTGTCAGCAACCGCGATCGTTCCGATAAGCTTTCCGTCGAGCGCGAAATAGAGAGGCGTTTTGCCCTCGGAGGCGAGAGGATCGTTCGGCGCGCAGCCGATGAACTTCGCGTTGCCGCCGGTGAGAGCTTTGCCGTCAAGCACCGCTCTCAGACCGTTTCCGGGCAGGGCGGTGAAGTCTGTGACCTCGCGCTTTTCTATGCCGCGCTTTTTACACTCCGCGATGACCGCCTTTGCGAGCGGATGCTCGCTCTTTGCCTCAAGCGCGCAGGCGAGCGAGAGAAGCTCGGTTTCCGAAACGCCGCTTTCGGGTATGACGTCCGTTACCCTCGGCTCGCCCTCGGTGACGGTGCCGGTCTTGTCGAGAACTACGATCTCGGCCTTGCCCGTCTCCTCGAGGCTCTCGGCTGTCTTGAAGAGAATGCCGTTTCGCGCGCCGAGACCGTTTCCGACCATGATTGCCACCGGCGTCGCAAGCCCGAGGGCGCAGGGGCAGGAGATAACGAGAACGCTTATGCCGCGCGCGAGCGCGTAACCGAGGTCGCGCGAGATAAAGAGCCAGATGAGGGTTACGACCGCGGCGACCGCGATAACGCCCGGAACGAATACGGAGCTTACCTTGTCCGCGAGCTTTGCGATAGGCGCTTTCGTCGCCGCGGCGTCGGATACCATTTTAATTATCTGCGAGAGCGTCGTGTCCTCGCCGACGCGGGTCGCTCTCGCTCTGAGGTAGCCGGACTGGTTGACGGTCCCGGCGCTGAGCTTGTCGCCCTCCGCCTTATCCACCGGTATCGACTCGCCCGTCAGCGCGGATTCGTTGACCGCCGAAGCGCCCTCGAGAACTATCCCGTCCACCGGGATCGCCTCGCCGGGACGGACCGCGAAGATATCGCCCGTCTGCACCTCGGAAATATCGACCTCGACCTCTTTGCCGCCGCGAACAAGCGTCGCTGTCTTAGGTCTGAGCTTCATAAGCGAGCGGAGCGCGTCGGTCGTGCGGCCCTTTGAGATGGATTCGAGGAGCTTCCCGACGGTTATGAGCGTCAGAATCATCGCCGCGGACTCAAAATACAGCTCGTCCATCAGCGCCATCGCGCCCATACTGTCGCCGTCCGCGACGCGGCGCGTCATATTGAACAGTACGCAGAGGCTCCACAGAAAGCTCACGCCGCTTCCGAGCGCGACGAGCGTATCCATATTCGGCGCGAGGTGAACGGCGCTCCTGAAGCCGGAGATGAAAAATTTGCGGTTAATTAGCATCACGACCGCCGCGAGCACCATCTGAATAAGCCCAAGCGCCACGCAGTTGCCGTCAAAGAGCGGAGGGACCGGCAGAGAGAGCATCATGTGCCCCATCGAAAAGTACATCAGCCCGAGCGTTACGACAGCCGAGGCAATTAGCCTTCTGCGTATCGCCGGAGTTTCGTTTCCGGCAAGATTTGCGCTCTCGTCCGCTGCGGCGGTTTTTTCCTTTCCCTTGGGAGCCGCTCCGTAGCCCGCGTTCTCAACGGCGCGGATTATATCGGCATCGGACGCCGTGCCCTCGACGCCCATCGAATTTGTGAGCAGGCTCACGGCGCAGCTCTCTACGCCCGGGACGGCTGAAACCGCGTTCTCGACCCTCGCCTGGCACGCGGCGCAGCTCATGCCGGTCACGTTATATTGTTTCACAATAGATCATCCTACCTTTTTGATTGGTTAGTACTATTTTACCACAGCAGGGAGGATTTGTAAAGGTCAATACTCTTCAGGCAGAATGTTCAGGGGATTAACGGCGGTCACGCCGCCATCGCGTATCTCGAAATGTAGATGACTGCCGGTGGAAACTCCGGTCGAGCCTGCCTCTCCGATCTTATCTCCCTGAATTACCCTGTCACCCTCGGAAACTGAGATTTTCGAGAGATGTCCGTAGCAGGTTATATCTCCGTTATCATGCCGGATCTTGACAAAGTTGCCGTAGCCGCTTGCCCAGCCGGCGAAAATAACGTCGCCGGAGTCAGCTGCCGCGATAGCCGTGCCCTTTGGCACGCCGATGTCGATGCCGCGGTGGTTCGATGAGCCGACGGATACGCTTCTTGTCCCGAAATAGCTTGTGATAACTCCTTCCACCGGCCAGATATAGTACCCGCGCGAGTCGGCTCGGCTGCCGGGAAGCGTTCCGACGCGAAGTAAGCGCGGTTCGACCTCGGTGACGGCAACGGTATCGTCAAGCTCGGCCTTTACAAGCTCTCCGCCGTAGAAAACAGCGCTCATTTTGTCGATATAAAGCCCCGTCACGCCCTCGCTTACGACCTCCGTTTCGTCTGAGTACATCGTATCGTCGTACTCGATGACAGTCTCAAAGTCCACGACGCGGTTGACGCCGTATCGCTCGATATTAAATTCGATCTCCTCCGCTTCGACAGGCTCGGCGTGGACGGTGCGAACGGACAGCGCCGCATTCGAGCTCATCACAAGAGCGGACGCCGCCGCGAAAAGAAGAGCCGCGGCGCGTGCAGTAAAACGCATCAATAGTTCACTCCTTAAAAGTTACAAAATGGTAACAATCCTAATATAATCCATAAAACAAGCCCGGTCAAGGCATATTCTGTCGAAAATAATTTGCATTTTCGGCTTTTTCTTTTCATAGATTGTACAAGGAAGGGGGATATATTTATGCCATACGAGGAAAAAGCGCAGGTACTTGCGCCGAAGCACGACGTTTCGATGGAAAACCGCAGAAAGCTCACTGTCAGCGGAATAGTGGACGTCGAGAGCTTCAACGAGGATGAGATCGTGCTGCGCGGCGCGGATTTTGTGCTGTGTGTGCGCGGCAGCGGATTCAAAATGGAAAAGCTCAACGTGGATACCGGCGACGCGGTGATCAAGGGAAAGGTTGACCTGCTCGAATATGAGGACGGGCCGATAGAGAAGGCGGGACTCTTCTCGAGGTTTTTCTCTTGAGCGTCGGTATCGAGCCTGCCGGGCAGGTCATCGGCGCCGCCGAGGCGCTCGCGCTCGGGCTGGCTCTCGGGATAGTCTATGACGCGCTGCGCGGGATAAGGCGCTGCGTCCGGAGCGTCGCCGCAGCAAATCTGCTCGACGCGCTTTTCTGGCTCACTGCCCTCTGCGCCACGGCCGTTACGGGTCTATGGGCGGGCGGCGGCGAGGTCAGACTGTACACAACTCTGTTTGCGGCTGCCGGAGCGGCAGCTTATTTTGCCCTATTAAGCCCTTATTTACTGCCTTTGTTTGAAAAAGTTGCCGGCTTGTGCCTCGCTCCTTTAAAAAAGTGCGCAAAAAAATTAAAAAAACTCTTTTCTTTCTTAAAGAATAGGTATAAAATAAAGAGCAGTATTATAAGGGCGACTATGGTCGCAGAGAGAGGTAAGCATGAGATTCAAAAGAGCGGGTATCATTACCTGGATAATCATAGCGGCTCTCTTCGTTTACGGCGTTGCGACGATGATAGTCCTGAGATCGAAGATAGACGAGGCGCAGAATATACGCGACGGACTTGCAGACGAGGTCGCAAACATGACCGCAAGGAACGACGAGATGCGCTACGCGCTCGAGCACAGCGAAGATGATTCGGTGCTTGAGGACATAGCCCGAGGCGACGGCTATGTATATAATGAGGAAGAGGTCTACAAGACCGAGTAAATTTATAGCAAAGAAACAGAGGCAAACGGGTAAATGAAATTTGAAGTTGGAGAGATAGTAGAGGGCAAAGTCACCGGAATTGCGAAGTTCGGTGCGTTCGTGGAGCTTTGCCCGGGTAAGAGCGGACTTGTCTACATATCCGAGATCGCAAACACTTTCGTCAAGGAGGTTTCCGATCACCTTAAAATCGGCGATCAGGTCAAGGCGAAGATCGTATCCATCGACGACGCGGGAAGAATCAACCTTTCTATAAAGCAGGCCGTCCCGCCTGCGCCGAAGCAGGTTTTCCGCGCGCCGCAGCCGGCGGTGGTCGACGCTCCTTTCATCGAAAGCGAGCCGAGCGGAGATATGGGCTTTGAGGATAAATTAAAGCGCTTTATGAAGGACTCCGAGTCGCGCCTTTCGGACATCAAGCACCAGTCCGAGCGCCACGGTCAGCGCAGGAGAAAGTAAGGAAACGCCGACTGAATGCGGCTTCGGCGCCGAGGGCTCTTATATGCCGCAGTACGATCATCGCTTCTTTTGTATGATTATTAAAAGCCTCCTCACAGCGGGAGGCTTTATTTTGAAGCGCCGTTTAAGCTGCGCTTCCCTGAACGGAGGATAAAATAATGGTTACTTCAAGAGTTTTCGGCACGATGCCCGACGGCAGAGAGGTAAAGCTGTATCATATCGAAAACAAGTTCGGCGAGTATGCCGAGATCTGCGACCTCGGCGTTGTTATCCATGCGCTTTGCGTGCTCGACAGAGAGGGCAACATCGGAGATACGGTCCTCGGCTGCCCGGACGTTGAGAATATGCTCGGCAAGAGCTTCAAGGCGGCGACGATCGGCCGCTGCGCCAACCGCATTGCCTACGGCAAGTGTGTTCTCGACGGCAGGGAGCTTCAGCTCGACGTGACCGACCGCGGCGTGAACTTTATCCACGGCGGCTCCGGAAACTGGGCATTCCGCCTCTTTGACGCCGAGGTGGAGAGCGCGACTACCGTTGCCTTCCGTTACACCGATAACGGCGAGGGCGGCTTCGGCAACAGGTGCGAGGTCTGCGTTCGCATGAGCTTTGACGATGAGCACCGTCTCAGCATCAATTACAACGTCACGCCCGAGGGAACGACCGTCATAAGCCCGACAAACCACGCATACTTCAATCTCGACGATTTCCGCGACGTGCGCGACCACGAGTTCACGCTCCTGAGCCACAATCTCGCGCGCCTCGGCGCATCCAAGACCCCGGAGGGCGGACTTGTTCCCGTTATCGGCACCGCAGCCGACTTCACAAAGGGCAGAACGCTCAGAGAGTGCATGGAATCTGACCCTGCGTTCTTTGAGAAAATGGGCAGACCGAATTACGACGACTTCTTCGTGCTTGACCGCGAGCGGGAGGACAACCTTGTCGCCGTTCTGTATTCTCCGCGCACCGGCAGAAAGATGAATACCTACACCGATATGCAGTGCGCCATCATTTACACGCCGGTCGGCTGCACCGGCAAGCATCCGGACAAAACCGCGAAAACTCTTCCCGACTACGCCGCGATCTGCATCGAAACGCAGTTTGTGCCGAACGCCGTCAACGTTCCGGAGTTCGATTCGCCGGTTTTCCGCGCGGGCGAAAAGTTCGTCTCCACAACGGTATATGAATTTGAGGTAGTAAAATGATTGCTGTCTATCCCGGGTCGTTCGACCCGGTCACAAACGGACACCTTGATATAATAAAGCGCGCCGCGAGAGTTTACGATAAGCTCATCGTCGCCGTGCTCGTCAATCCCGCGAAGCACCCGCTGTTCACCATCGAGGAGCGCGTGGAATTGCTGAGAGAGTGCTGCGCGCATTTTGAAAACGTCGAGGTCGATTCCTTCGAGGGGCTTACGGTTGACTTTGCGAAGAAGCATCACGCGGGCGTGCTCGTTCGCGGGCTCCGCGCCGTAACAGACTTTGAAAACGAGCTTCAGATAGCGCAGGTAAACCATGCGCTGATGCCCGGAATCGAAACGATGTTCTTCGCCACCGGACTGCGCTGGGGCTACCTCAGCTCGACGGTCGTCAAGGAGGCGGCGTCCTTCGGCAGCGACATCTCGAAATTCGTTCCGAAAAACGTAGAGGAAGCGGTAAAAAAGAAATACGCGAAATAATCAAAGGCGGAGGGGATCAGACCCTTCCGCCTTGTATTTTATTCACTGAACAGCGCCGTTGAGAGATAGCGATCGCCGGTATCGGGCAGGAGAACTACGATGGTCTTGCCCTCGTTCTCAGGCATTTTTGCCTCCTCGACAGCTGCCCACAGAGCCGCGCCGGAGGAAATGCCGACGAGCACGCCCTCGCTCTTGCCGATCTCGCGCCCGAGCGCGAACGCGTCCTCGTTCTTTACGGGAACTACCTTGTCATAGATCGCAGTATCGAGCACGCCCGGCACAAAGCCGGCGCCGATGCCCTGGATCTTGTGGCTTCCCGGCGCGCCGCCGGAGAGAACGGGGGAGGAGGCAGGCTCGACGGCGACGATCCTGACGAGCGGCTTCTGCTCCTTCAGGTATTTTCCGACGCCGGTCACGGTGCCGCCCGTGCCGACTCCCGCAACGAAAACGTCCACCTCGCCGTCCGTATCGTCCCAGATCTCGGGACCGGTAGTGAGGTAGTGCGCCTTGGGATTGGCGGGGTTGTCAAACTGCGCCGGAATGAAGCTTGACGGGATCTCCTTCGCAAGCTCGTTTGCCTTTTCGATAGCGCCCTTCATGCCCTTGGAACCGTCCGACAGCACGAGCTCGGCACCGTATGCCTTCATGATCTGCCTGCGCTCAACGGAAAAGCTCTCCGGCATGACGATGATCACGCGGTAACCCCTCGCGGCGGCGACGGACGCGAGTCCTATGCCGGTGTTTCCGCTCGTCGGCTCGATGATAACGGAGTCGGGCTTCAGAACTCCGCGCGCCTCGGCGTCCTCGATCATAGCCTTCGCCACTCTGTCCTTGACTGAGCCGGCGGGGTTGAAATACTCAAGCTTCGCGAGAAGCTTCGCCTTAAGGCCGTACTTCTTTTCGATGTGCGTGAGCCGCAGAAGCGGAGTGCCGCCGATGAGCTCGTCTGCCGATGAATATATTTTTGACATAGCTATTACCTCCATAAACCCACCAAAATGGTATGTTGTACGGTTATTATATGACCGCATGTGAGTTTTGTCAATAGTTAAATTGACAAAAGCCGGGAAGAATTATATAATGGACTGAGATTTTATTGGAGATGAAGGTTGAAACAAGTTTCAACCTTATTGAAATCCAAGCCGTTTTTCTCGCCGCAAGCGGCAACCGAAAAACATGGCGCTTTATGACCATTCCTTTTATGGCCATTTTGTGCCTTTAACATTTGTGAAAGGAATGGTCATAA
>JAFPWN010000021.1 GCA_017412765.1 Oscillospiraceae bacterium
ATTTTCCAGCTATCTGGTCTCGGATAATCTTGACCTTTTCCCGTACTTCAAGCTTTTGTCTTTGTCCCATAAAAATACTCCCCCTATGTTTGACAGTGATTTTATTCTTTCACTGTCTCTCATAGAGGGAGCATATCAAAAGCATAGGGCGATGATTGTTATAAAATTAAAGTTCGAGAAGTTGTTTTTTCTTATAATCAAACTCATCCTGAGTAATTATACCTTCGTCAAGAAGCTGTTTCAACTCCTTTATCTGTTCTGCTGGGGATTTACCGGAAGCCACTTCAGCCTGCCGATTCGCCTCCCTCTCCTTTTGCAGTATTTGGGCTTTTGTTCTTCCGCAGCCGCAAGATGTTACGTAATAGCTGTTTACGCTGCCGCAGTCGCATTTCCATCCGCCTTCGTTGAGTGTGCGCTGATTGGAGAGCCTTGTATTGTATTCAACTTGTGGTGAATACGAGGAAGTGAAATCATTTTCACGTTTCTTTTCAGGCTTTGTCAAAGCGATTATCAGCGCAATCAAACTAAAGAAGAATCCAAACCAAAACCATGTTGTACCTTCCTCGTCATAGCCCCTGTTGATGACAATACTGCGGGTCGCAAAACCCCATATTAGAGACCAAGCTACCAAGACAAAAAATGAAACAAAAAAATATGTTGCTGAAATACTCTCTGCTGACAAATTATTTACCTCCATTTCTTTTGGTTTAGAAAAAATGGTCGCTATCACCTCCAGACAAATAAAAAATGCGCAGCCGAAGCTGCGCACGAAAAACGCAAACTCCGATTGCTGCGACACAACTTCATCAATACTTCACACTAAAAGTATGCTGAAAAGAGTATGCGTTTTTACCAAAAAAACTCATACTTTTAGTGTTATACAATATGAAGTTGTGTCGCAAAATCATTGTATCACGGACATTGCGCGATTGCAAGAGAAAAGTAAACAGGCGGGCGCATTTATGCGCCCGCCTGACGTAGAATCAATTTTTAATTACTCAACCATCACGCCGCCGTTCGGGTCGATGGCGAGGACGTGGCACGCGCCCTCGCCGAGGGTCGCCTCGATCGCGGTCTTGAAGGAAACGAGCATATCCTTCGGAACGAACGCCTGAAGCGTACCGGCAAAGCCGCCGCCGTGGACTCTGACAGCACCCCTGCCGCCGAGGAGCTTCTGCGCGAGCGCGAGCGCGAGAGCCATATCCTGATGCGCGATGGCGCCGGTGGGAACCACGTTCTGGAGATAGAGCCAGCTTGAGCGGCCGGACTCGTTTGACAGCTCGAGGAAGCGCTCGAAATCGCCGCGCTTCAGCGCCTCGACCTGCTCCGTTACGCGTCTGTTATCGTCAAAGAAGTGCATCGCGCGCATAACGCCTCTGTCGCCGGCGGCGGCGCGGACCTCCTTTATGCGGGCGTAGAACTCGTTTTCGTCAACGTCGCGCAGGACGTCTTTTCCGAAGAAAGCGGCGACCGCCTTCATCTCGTCGGTGATGGCGGCGTACTCGTGCGTGAGGGCGGCGTGATCGGCGCCGGAGTCGATGATGCACAGCGCGTAGCCGCAGGAGGCAAAGTCGAAGTCTATGCGCTCGACGACGGGCTTTGCGGGGTCGAGGAAGTCTATGCCGATGATCGCGCCGACAGAGGAGGCAGTCTGATCCATCAGTCCGCAGGGCTTGCCGAAATATACGTTCTCGGCGTACTGACCGATCTGCGCGATCTCGACGGCGGAGAGAGCGTTTTTGAAGAAGAGGTGGTTTATAACAGTGCCGATCAGCACCTCAAAGGCGGCGGAGGAGGAGAGTCCCGAGCCGGGCAGAACGTTCGAAACGCAGTAAGCGTCAAAGCCGCGGAGAATGCAGCCGCGCTGCTGGAATGCAGCCGCAACGCCGCGGATGAGAGCCTTCGTCGTGCCGAACTCGGCGGTATCGACAAAGAGATCATCCAGAGAGACCTCGCAGAGCGGGTATCCCTCGCTCAGAACGCGGATGCAGTTTTCACCGTTCAGACTGACAGCGGCGTCGGTGCGGAGATCGACGGCGGCTGCAAGAACCCTGCCGCGCTGGTGGTCCGTGTGGTTGCCTCCGAGCTCGGTGCGGCCGGGAGCGGAGAAAATATGCTCATAGGGGCGGGAGAAGGTATCCTGAAATGCCTGCTTGAGATGTTCGTACATGGCAAAGCCTCCAATTTTTATTTCTGTAAAATTATAATAAGAAAGACAGCCAAAGTCAAGAGACGGGCTTTATATAGCTCACGTCCTCAAGAAAGCGCGTCATACCGGCGGGGAAGGGAGTATCGGCGAACATATTCGTATCGCCGAGGTGAACGAGCTTGTTTGTGCCGTGGTAGTCGCTGCCCGCGGTGACGTAGAGCGAGTATTTTTCAGCGAGGGCGAGCGCTTTGCCTATGAGAAGCGGTGAAAAACCTGAGTAGTACGCCTCGATCCCTTTAAGACCAAAGTCCATGAGCCTGCGCAGGCGCGCGTCCATCTCATCTCCGAGTACGAGCTGACCGCCGCTTCCGAAGAAGGGGTGCGCGAGCACCGGGATCCCGCCCGCCTTCAGAATGCCCTCGATAGCCTCCTCCGGCTTGAGGTAGAGATCCTTGACGTGCAGCTTGTTGATGTAGTCGCGTATAGCAGCGTCCTTCGACTCGGCGTAGCCGAGCTTCGCCATGAGGTTGCCGATGTGCGGCTTGCCGGGGTTGTCGAGCGCGAGAAGCGCCGCGATCTCCTCCTCGGGAAACTCAAAGCCGAACTCTGTCCTGAGAAAATCGAGTCTGTCCGTGACCTTTCGCATTCTGAGACTGTGACCGTAATCCACGAGCGAGTGTATCTCCGCGCCGTCGGGATCGTAACCGCAGCCGAGAATGTGATACTGCCCGAGAGAGTCCTTGCAGGAAAACTCCGCGCTGCATATAAAGCCGGGGTCGCCCTCCGCGAGAATATCGCGCACCATGAGGCAGCCCTTAACGGCGTCGTGGTCGGAGAGAGCGAAAAGCTCAATGCCCTCCTCTTTGACGCGCGCGAGTATTTCGGCGGGGGTGTCGGAGCCGTCCGAAACGGTGGAGTGCATATGAAGATCGAGCTTGCCGGAAAAAGACATTATCTAACCTCCAAAAAAATATCAAAACTATTGTACCACACATTTGCAATTTTTCGCAATAGGTGCTATTCTATAAAATACCGAAAAACAAAAGGAGCAAGAAATATGAAAAGATCAGCAAAAATCCTCTGCATAATTCTCTGCCTCGTTATGCTCGTGCCGGCGGCGGATGCGGCAAACGACGGCTATACCGACGTTCCCGACGGAGCTTGGTACGCGTGGGACGTAAACTACGTTACCGAGACCGGTCTTATGAACGGCGTCGGCGGCTCGCGCTTTGAGCCTGCCGGAACTCTCACCCGCGCCCAACTCGTGACGATACTCTGGCGTCTCGCCGGCGAGCCGGTCGTAAATTACATCCTGCCCTACGACGACGTTAAGCAGGACGAATGGTACTCGGAGGCTGTGCGCTGGGCGGCGGCCGAGAAGATAGCCGACCTGTTCTCCGGCTCGTTCGAGCCGGAAAAGAGCATCGAGCGCGACGAGGCTGCGTATCTTCTGTGGAACTACGCAAAGCACGCCGGAGCCGACGTCAGCATCGGTGAGAACACGAATATCCTGAGCTACAACGACGCCTTTGACATCTCCGAGGGCCTCGCCCCCGCGATCCAGTGGGCGTGCGGCGCCGGAGTTATGAACGGCGACGGAAACGGCGACCTCAGACCCAATTCCTCTCTTACGCGAGCCGAGTGCGCGGCGCTTCTCGGAAGAACGGTGACCGCGCTCAGAACGGGCGATCCGCTCTCGCTGTGGACTGATTCCGCCGAGGCCGCGAAAGCGCTTAAAGAGTACGTTGAGGCGATCACCGACGAGACGAGCGAAGATTTCATCCCGGAGGTCGACCGAGTTGCCGTTTTTGACCTCGACGGAACTCTCTTCTGCGAGACAGACCCCAACTATTTCGATTACACTCTCCTCAAATACCGCGTTCTCGAGGACCCGGAATACAAGGACAAAGCCTCCGATTTCGAGCGCGAGGTCGCAAACAAGATCAAGACCCAGAACGAAACCGGCGCCTCCTTCTCCGGACTTGAGGTCGATCACGGCAGGGCGGTCGCATCCGCCTTCGCGGGTATGACCGTCGAGGAGTTCAACGCCTATATCCAGGAATTCAAGAAGCAGTCTATGCCGAGCTACACCGGTATGAAGCGCGGCGAGGGATGGTATAAGCCGATGCTCCAGGTAGTCGATTACCTCAAGTCCAACGGCTTTACGGTCTACGTCGTCAGCGGCACCGACCGCCTTATCGTGCGCGGCATCGCGGATCACTCTCCTCTCGGACTTCCGAACCGCCAGATAATCGGCTCGGATGAGACCATCGTCTCCTCAAATCAGGGCGGGACCGACGGACTGAGCTACGTCTTTAAGGACGGCAACGAGCTTATCCTCGGCGGCGACTTCCTCATAAAGAACCTCAAGATGAACAAGGTCTCCGTCATCATGCAGGAGATCGGTCAGCAGCCGGTGCTCTCCTTCGGCAACTCCACCGGCGACAGCAGCATGGCGGAGTACGTCACCTACGCGAATAAGTACAGATCTCTCGCTTTCATGCTCTGCTGCGACGATACCCTCCGCGAAAACGGAAACGAAGCAAAGGCGCAGAAGATGAAGGATCTCTGCGAAGAGTTCGACTGGGTGCCGGTTTCGATGAAGGACGACTGGATGACCATCTACGGCTCCGGCGTAACGTACACGGGAAAGTGAGCATTTAGCGGGAAGCACATTCGCTTCCCGCTTCAATGCGTCGACAAAGTCTCCGCATCGAACATATTTTGCGCTTTTTGAGCGCAAAATATGACGCCTGCGGGCGGGCTATGCGACGTGAAGGGGCCTCTTGGCCGGCCCCTTCACTTAAACCCCGCCACCTTTATCCAACGCTGTTCTTCTTTGTCTACAGTCTGAAGCGGGAGGCGGGAGCTTACCGCTTTTTCCATAAGTTCACAAAATAATAACAATTCTTCCCTTGACATTCTCTGACTTTCGTGGTACATTATGTTAGCACTCAGGGGAAAAGAGTGCTAAAGAAAGTTAATAAATGACATTCATATAGGAGGCAATCAAAATGACACTGAAACCCCTGCTGGACAGAGTCGTATTAAAGCGCACCGCCGCTGAGGAGGTCACGAAATCCGGTATTCTCCTCGCATCGAACGCGCAGGAGAAGCCGCAGGTCTACGAGGTCGTAGCGGTCGGCCCCGGCGGTATCGTTGACGGCAACGAGATAAAGATGGAGCTCAAGGTCGGCGACCGCGTTATCACCGGCAAGTACACCGGCACCGAGGTCAAGGTGGACGGCGAGGAGCTCACCGTTGTCCGCCAGAGCGACATTCTCGCAATCGTAGAGTAATAAGGGAGGCACATAATTATGGCAAAGCAGATCGCATACGGCGAGGAAGCCCGCCGTTATCTTGAAAACGGAGTAAATCAGCTTGCGAACACCGTCAAGCTCACCATCGGCCCCAAGGGCAGAAACGTAGTTCTCGACAAGAAGTTCGGCGCGCCGCTCATCACTAACGACGGCGTTACAATCGCAAAGGAGATCGAGCTCAAGGACCCGTTTGAGAATATGGGCGCCCAGCTTGTCAAGGAGGTCGCCTCCAAGACCAACGACGTCGCCGGCGACGGCACCACGTCCGCGACTGTTCTCGCCCAGGCGATGATCCACGAGGGAATCAAGAACGTCGCGGCTGGCGCGAATCCCATGGTGATGCGCCGCGGCATCCAGAAGGCGGTAAACGCGGCTGTCGAGGCTCTCAAGCAGAACTCCCAGTCAGTAAAGGGCACCGAGGACATCGCAAGAGTCGGCGCAGTTTCCTCCGGCGACGAGCATATCGGCAAGCTTATAGCCGAGGCTATGGAGAAGGTCGGACGCAACGGCGTTATCACCGTTGAGGAGTCCAAGACCGCTGAGACGTATTCCGAGGTAGTCGAGGGAATGCAGTTCGACCGCGGCTACATCACCCCCTACATGGTGACCGATACCGAGAAGATGGAGGCCGTTTACGACGATCCGTACATCCTCATCACCGATAAGAAGATTTCCAACATCCAGGAGGTACTTCCCGTTCTCGAGCAGATCGTTCAGACCGGCAAGAAGCTCGTTATCATCGCAGAGGACGTTGACGGCGAGGCGCTCGCCACAATCATCCTCAACAAGCTCCGCGGCACCTTCAACTGCCTGTGCGTCAAGGCCCCCGGCTTCGGCGACAGACGCAAGGAGATGCTCAAGGACATCGCCGCTCTCACCGGCGGCACGGTAGTCTCCTCCGAGCTCGGCATGGAGCTGAAGGACACCACCCTCGATATGCTCGGCCAGGCGCGTCAGGTCAAGAGCACCAAGGAGAACACCATCATCGTTGACGGCGCCGGCGACAGCGCTGACATCGCCGCGAGAGTGGCGCAGATCAAGGCTGAGTACGAGGTTTCCACCTCCGAGTACGACAAGGAGAAGCTTCAGGAGCGCCTTGCAAAGCTCGCCGGCGGCGTAGCCGTTATCAAGGTCGGCGCTGCCACCGAGGTCGAGATGAAGGAGAAGAAGCTCCGCATGGAGGACGCTCTCAACGCGACCCGCGCCGCTGTTGAAGAGGGCATCGTAGCCGGCGGCGGCACCGCTTACGTCGTGGCGGGCAAGGCAGTCAAGGCTCTGCTCGATACCGTTTCCGGCGATGAAAAGACCGGCGTGGCGCTCGTTGCGAAGGCTCTCGAGGCTCCCATCAAGCAGATCGCGGAGAACGCAGGTCTTGAGGGCGCTGTTATCCTCGACAAGGTACGCTCCAGCGATGACGTCAACTTCGGCTTCAACGCGGCAAACGAGCAGTTCGGCAATATGATCGAGATGGGCGTTGTCGATCCGACCAAGGTCTGCCGCTCCGCTCTTGAGAACGCTTCGTCCGTCGCAAGCGTTGTCATCACCACCGAATCCCTCGTAGCCGACATCCCCGAGCCTCCCGCACCCGCAGCTCCTGCAGGCGGCGATATGGGCGGTATGTATTAATTCCCGCTTGTCTTTTCCGCCGCGGCTTCGGCTTTTACGGCATTTCTGCGGAGAAAAATGCTTCACAAGCTTTACTTGCAAAGGAGAATAGAAATGGGCTGGCTTATTAATCTGATCGTAACCCTCGCTGTCGGCGGCGTGTCCGGCTGGCTTGCGGGCAAGATAATGAAAACCGAAAACTCCCTTGTGATGAACATTATCATAGGTCTCATCGGAGGCGGAGTTGGCGGAATTGTGATGTCGTTCATCGGTCTCGGCGCAACGAACATCATCGGTGACATTCTCATTTCCGTAGTCGGCGCTTGCCTCTGCATCTTCGTCTACAACAAGTTCATCAAGAAATAAGCTTTTTATTGGGTGCGCCCAAAATACCAAAGCCTGTCATTCCGAGCCGGTGCTCACACCGGCGTGGGAATCCGTAATATCCTTTATATAAGGGATACGGATCGCCGCGGCTCCTGATCGGAGCCTCGCAATTACACGGTATGGGTATTTTGGGCGCTTTTTTTATATTACCCCCTTGACAAATGCTCTGAAGAGGAATATATTGAATATATGAACAAATGCTCATATATTCGGAGGTGAGAGAATGATCGATAAGCACGGCGTTGAGGTCTGCGACGTATTAGACACGCATTTTGACAAGGTGAGCTTCGTGCGGGACAGTATGCCTCCGGAGGACGAGCTGTTCGATCTTGCCGAGCTGTTCAAGATCTTCGGTGACACGACGCGCATGAAGATACTTTACGCACTCTTTGAGTCGGAGATGTGCGTGTGCGACATCGCGGCGGCGCTCGATATGACGCAGAGCGCCATAAGCCACCAGCTCCGCCTGATAAAAACGGCGCGGCTCATAAAAAGCCGCAGGCTCGGCAGAACGATCCTCTATTCTCTTGCCGATGACCACGTCGCAACCATAATCGGCATGGCGAAGGAGCACCTTGAAGAATTATAACGGGGGTAAAGGTTGAAACAAGTTTCAACCTTTCCAAAATCAAAGCCGTTTTTCTCGCCGCAAGCGGCAACCGAAAAACATGGCACTTTATGACCATTCCTTCTATGGTTGTTTTGTGCCTTTAACATTTGTGAAAGGAATGGTCATAATTATGAAAAAGGCATACAAAATCGATATCGACTGCGCAAACTGCGCCGCAAAGGTCGAGGCGGCGGTGAACAAGCTCGAGGGAGTCAAAAAATGCACCGTGAGCTTTATGACCGGCAAGCTGACGCTTGAGACCGACTCTGACGACCAGACCGGGATCATGAAAGAGGTCATAAAGACCGCGAAGAAGATCGAGCCGGACTGCGAGATAACCGCAAAATGACAAAGCGTGAGAAAAAAGACCTCGCGCGGATAATCGTCTCGGCGGCGCTTCTCATCGTGATAAATTTCATTCCGGTTGACGGCTGGGTGAGATTCGCGCTGTATCTCGTTCCGTATCTCATCGTCGGCTTCGAGGTGCTGAAAAAGAGCGCCGTAAACATCGCGCACGGGCAGGTTTTTGATGAGAACTTCCTTATGGCGGTGGCGACGATAGGGGCCTTTGCGATAGGCGAGTACAACGAAGCGTGCTTCGTCATGATCTTCTACGAGGTCGGCGAGCTCTTTGAGCACGTAGCCGTCGGCAAAAGCCGCAAGAGCATAGCCTCGCTCATGGACATCCGCCCCGACACCGCGAATCTTGAACGGGACGGCGAGATCGAGGAGGCAGACCCCGACGAGGTCGAGATCGGCTCTGTCATCGTCGTGCGCCCGGGCGAGAGAGTGCCGATAGACGGCGAGATAATCGAGGGCGAGACTCTTCTCGACACCGTCGCGCTCACCGGCGAGGCGGTGCCCCGGAGCGCGCGCGCGGGCGACGCGATAATCTCCGGCTGCGTGAACCTCACCGCCACCGTGCGCGTTCGCACGACGAAGGAGGCGGGGGAGAGCACGGTCGCAAAAATCCTCGAATTAGTTGAAAATTCCGCCGATAACAAGGCAAAAAGCGAGGATTTCATTACAAGATTTGCAAAATACTACACGCCGGTCGTGGTAATCGGCGCGGTGCTGCTTGCTATCGTGCCGAGTCTTTTTGACGGGCAGTGGACGAAGTGGATACACCAGGCGCTGACGTTTCTCGTCATATCCTGCCCCTGCGCGCTCGTTCTGAGCGTGCCGCTGAGCTTTTTCGGCGGCATCGGCGGCGCGAGCAAAAACGGCATTCTCATCAAGGGCTCGAACTACCTCGAGGCGCTGTCCAAGACCTCGGCGGCGGTGTTCGACAAGACCGGAACGCTCACAAAGGGCGAGTTCGCGGTTCAGAAGGTCGAGCCCGCGGGCATGACGGAGAGCGAGCTGCTCGAGCTTGCGGCGTACGCCGAGCTTGACTCCTCGCACCCGATCGCGGAGAGCATCAGAGCCGCTTACGGCGGCAAAATCGACCGCGAGAGAGTGACCGAGTGGAAAAACGAGGCAGGCAAGGGCGTTACCGCCGTTATCAACGGCGAGAGGGTGCTGTGCGGAAACGAAAAGCTCCTGCGCGAGGCCGGAATAGAGGTCGGCAGGACCGGGGTACACCTCGCCCGCAACGGCGAGTACGCCGGCTCGATCAAGATAAGCGACAGCGTAAAGCCCGGTGCGCGCGAGGCGCTCGAAGCGCTGGGGCGCGGCGGCGTTACGACGATAATGCTCACCGGCGACCATCGGAGCGCGGCGGAGGAGATCGCCGCGGAGGTCGGGATCGACGAGTACCACGCGGAGCTTTTACCGCAGGATAAGGTTTCAAAAATCGAGGAAATCATCGAAAAATACGGCAAAACCGGCAAGGTTTTGTTCTGCGGTGACGGAATAAACGACGCTCCGGTGCTTGCGCGCGCGGATATCGGCGTTGCGATGGGCGCGATGGGGTCTGACGCGGCGATAGAGGCAAGCGACGTCGTTCTCATGGACGATAAGCTTGAAAAGCTCTCGAAAGCGATAGAGATAAGCCGCAAAACCAATCGAATCGTCACCGAAAATATCGTCTTTGCCCTCGCCGTAAAGGCGGTCGTGCTCGCGCTCGGACTATTCGGCGCGGCGACGATGTGGGAGGCGGTTTTCGCGGACGTCGGAGTGCTCGTTCTGTGCATACTGAACGCCATGCGCTGCCTGAGATTTAAATAAGAAAAGCGCTGCAGAATGACAAACAGTGTCATTTTGCAGCGCGATTTTTATTTCTCTTCCGGCTTTCTCGGAGTTAAGCCCACCGTCCGGTCGACGGGGAGAGTGAACGCTATGCCCTGACCTGCGGTGTTAAGCCCCGCCGCCTGATAGATGTTAGTCAGTATCGCGGCGCTCTTTGACTTTTCCGCGAGTATCATAACGACCTCTTTGTCCGGGTTTACCCTGATGCCGTAGAACTCCTCAGCGTCGGAATTCGCAGTGCCGCGCGCCTTGAAGAGCGTGCCGCCGGTCGCGCCTGCGGCTCTCGCAGCGTCCATCACGGTCTGCGAGAAGCCCGCGTTTATTATCGTGAAAATAAGCTCGTGTGCGTTATTCATTCTGTCCCTCCGTAATTCTCTCGTCGCCGGCCAGGAAGCCGTACACTGTCTTGCCGATGAGGCTTGAAAACGGAACGGCAAAGGCGATCCCCTTGCCGCCGCGTATCGTGCGGAAGCGCGATTCGAGCGCCTCTGTTATCTCGTCGAGCTTGTCCTCCTGCACAACGCAGAAAACCGCGGTCTGCTCGTAATCGGAAAGACCGAGCCTTCTCAGCATCGCGCTGTCAGCGGTGCCCTTTACGTGGCAGGCAAACTGAAAGTTGCAGCCGAGGCTCTGCACGAGGTCGCCGTAAAAGGTGCCCTTGCCGTTCTCGACGATTATAATAAGCAGCTCCAGCTTTACGGGAGCTACGTTTTTGCTTTCTTCAGCCATGCCGGAGCCTCCTTACTCAAAATAGATTATCTGCATATCGTCGGCGGATAGTATGCGGCGCATGGCGCGTTCGCGGCGGATGTGGCTGTGGACTACGCCCCTGAAGCCGAGCGACTGGATCGTTATGAGCGGCGTCATGGCAACCATCGAAACGACGCCGAACGCCTGACTCAGCACCTCGCTCTCGCCTCTGAGAGCTACGCACGCGCCGATGCAGAGCGGAAGGATGAAGCTCGAGGTGAGCGGACCGGATGCGACGCCGCCGGAGTCGAAGGCGATCGCCGTGTACATCTTCGGAACGAAGAAGCTCAGCCCGAGCGAGAGAAGATAGCCGGGAATGAGGTAGTAGAGAAGCGAGAAGCCGAAAATTATGCGGATCACGCTGAGCAGTATCGACACGCCGACGCCGACAGACAGCGCGACCATCATCTGCGTCTTGGTCACCGCGCCGGCAGTGACCTCCTCGACCTGCATATTGAGAACGTGAACGGCAGGCTCCGCGAGAACTACGACGGCGCCGAGGATAAAGCCGAAGATGCAGACCGCGGGCTCGCTGTTTGCCAGCTGCACTCCGAGGCGGAAGCCGACCGGCATAAAGCCGACGGTCACGGCGGAGAGGAAGATCACAAGTCCGACAAAGGTGAAGAGAACGCCGATAAGTATCTGAAACAGCCTCTCACGCGGGAGCTTGAGAATGAAAAGCTGGAGCGCGAAGAAGAACGCGAGTATGAGAGCGAGAGAGCGCGCGACCTCCACAACGGTGCCGAGCACGGTCGAAAGAAGCGACAGCCCGAGGTGTGATTCCATCGAATAGTCCGGAAGGGTGTAGCTGAGGTCGCCGGAGGCGGTAATCGAGAGGATGAGCACCGCGAGCACCGGGCCGACCGAACAGAGCGCGATAAGTCCGAAGCTGTTTTCGTTTGTGTCCTTTCCGCCGATGGTGAGCGCGATACCGACGCCGAGCGCCATTATGAACGGCACTGTGATCGGCCCCGTCGTAACGCCGCCGGAGTCGAAGGCGAGGGGAAGAAAGTTGCCCTTGCCGACCTCGAGCAGCAGCGCCGCTATCGCAAAGAGCAGCATATAGAAAAACAGCAAAAGGCTCGAAAGATCCTTCTTGAATACTATCTTTAAAACGGCGAGCAGCAGAAACAGCCCGACGCCGAAGCCGACGGTAATAATGAGCAGAGTGCCGGGAATAACGGCGCTGACCTGGCTTGCGAGAACGCTGAGATCCGGCTCTGCGACGGTTATGAGCAGCCCCATTACGAAGCTGACGCCGAGCAGAATGGAAAGCCTGCGGGATTTTGTAAGACCCTCTCCGACGTGCTCGCCCATCGGCGTCATAGCGAGATCCGCGCCGAGGTTAAAGAGCCCTATGCCGATTATCAGCATCACCGCTGAAATGAGAAAAACCGCGAGCTCCTTCGCCGTCAGGTCAACGAGTGGCGTAAAGTAGATGACGAGCACTATGAGAGTGACCGGCAGAACGCTGGTGAGCGCTTCGTGGAGCTTGATTAAAAGCGCTTTGCGCATTACGGAGCCTCCTTTTTCAATATGAATACTTATTATAGCATATTTTCGCAGGACAAACAAGGGCGGCGGCACAAAGTTGCACTGAAAAAAGGCGCAAATCAGCATATTTTTTGCCGGATTTACACTTTCTTTTATTATATTTTGTGATATGATAAGCTTTGAAATAAAAAAAGGAAGTAATTAAAATGCAGGAAACACTGATCTCGCTTTCCGTCGCGCTTATAGCCGGTCTGCTGATGAGCCGACTTGCTAAAAAGCTCAATCTGCCGGCAGTCACCGCGTATCTTATCGCCGGCCTTATCCTCGGCCCGTTCGCTCTCGGTCTGATCAAGCTGCCGTATATCGGCTTTGCGACGCTTGAGAAGGTCAAGGCATACGAAATAGTTAACCAGGTGGCGCTCGGCTTTATCGCGTTTACCATCGGCAACGAGTTCCGCCTCGCGGAGCTCAAGAGCATGGGCAAGGCGGCGATCACGGTAGGTATCCTTCAGGCTGTCATTACCACCGTAATCGTCGATATAGCGCTTGTCGTCCTGCACTTCATCATGCCGGACGTACTTTCGATCTCGAGCGCGATCACCCTCGGCGCGATCGCCGCAGCCACCGCGCCCGCGGCAACGCTAATGGTCGTCCGCCAGTACAAGGCGGAGGGACCGCTCACGAAGCTCCTCCTTATGGTCGTCGCCATCGACGACGCCGTCGGTCTTATGCTCTTCTCGCTCTCCTTCGGCATCGCAAAGGCGCTTGAGGTCGGCGCTCTCAGCATAACGAGCGTAGTGCTTGAGCCGCTCATCGAGATAGTTCTCTCGATCGTTATCGGCGCTCTCGGCGGCGTGCTTCTCAACTTCATCGAGCAGTTCTTCCACTCGAGATCCAAGCGTATGTCGATCTCTATTGCCGCAGTTATGCTCATCGTCGGCGTAAGTATGCTCGAGTTTGAGGTCGGCGGGGTGAAGGTCGGCTTCTCGCTGCTTCTCGTCGCCATGATGACCGGAACCGTGTTCTGCAATATCTGCGACACCTCCGAGGAGCTTATGTCGAGGGTCGAGAACTGGACAGCTCCGCTCAATATCCTCTTCTTCGTGCTCTCCGGCGCGGAGCTTGACCTCGGTATCCTCTCGAATCCGATGGTGCTGATAGTGGGCGTTGTTTACATAATCTTCCGCTCCGCCGGAAAGTTCAGCGGCGCTTATCTGAGCTGCGCGATGGAGCATACGAGCGACAACATCAAAAAGCACCTCGGCATAACGCTTCTGCCGCAGGCGGGAGTCGCGCTCGGCATGGCGCTGACTGCGGCGAACCTCTCCGACGGCGCGATGGTGAGAAACGTCGTGCTGTTCAGCGTGCTCGTCTACGAGCTTGTCGGCCCGACCCTCACGAAGCGCTCGCTGCTCGCCGCCGGCGAGATCAAGCCCGAGGGCAGAAAGTCGGCAAGAAAGGAAAACGAGCCGGCAAAGCCCGTAAGCCTGAAGTAAATTTTGCATAAAAAAACAGCAGGGTACGATGCTTCAGCCAGTGTCGCCGCCTGAAAAGGCGGGGGCAAAAGGCACATCGTATCCTGCTGAATTTATTATAGCATCTGAGAGATAACCGTCAATGGCAAAGTGCCATAATATCATAACAGAGGACGAGATCGTAAATACAACGAATGCCGATATCGGCAGGCGAACGTATCTCCCTCGTCCTATTCGATGATATCATAAGGAACTATTTTTTTCAACATATTAGCGAAGCGGAAAAAACTCCAATAATACAGCCCCCGGCACCTGCCGGGGGCTGTATTATTGGAGCGGATAATGGGAATCGAACCCACCAAAG
This sequence comes from Oscillospiraceae bacterium, assembly GCA_017412765.1. Taxonomy (GTDB): domain Bacteria; phylum Bacillota; class Clostridia; order Oscillospirales; family Oscillospiraceae; genus RUG626. The sequence goes on from JAFPWN010000021.1 coordinate 14,345, forward strand.
AAGCGCTAAAGCGCTTGATTTTGCTGGGCTGAATTCTGATCGTTAGCATTCTTGTTAGCATTATTGTAAAAATCGGTAATGCTTTTTACATACTCATCGCGGTCTCCGGCGCTGATATGAGTGTATATTTTCTCGACTGTTCTGGTGTCATGCCAGCCTCCAAGCTGGGCGCAGATCTTCGCGGGAACATCCAGGTGAAAGCATAAAGACGCAAAAGTATGGCGCAGGCCGTGAGCGCCTATCTCCGGAAGACCTGCATTTCTGCAGCTGCGATTTACCATCACATAAAGACTGTTCAGAGCCTGGCTGACAACAGGCTGCCTTTCTTCTTTTGCCACCTTCAAAAGCTCGGTAAGACGCGGTATCATTATCGGGATCACCCGGCGTGACGTATCAGTTTTGCCGTAATTCTTTACAATGTAATCTCCTTTTTCGTTGAGCACAAGCGCGCGATGAACTGAGATAGTTGCTTTCTCGAGGTCTATCTTGTCCCAGCCGAGACCGTAGATCTCTGAGCGGCGCAGAGAGTGCAGGCCGAGAAGAGCGCTGATCTCAAAGTCCTTGCCCTCGATAGCCTTCATAAAAGGTTTAATCTGTTCGTACTCTAAAAAACTGTGTTCATTCTTTACGACGGTCGGCAACGATAGATTATCGGGTACCTCGATTTTTGCGGCCTTAAGAGCCGGACGCACGATCCCCCAGGCATTTATAATAGTTTTCGATGACACATCTTTCTCGGTTTCGTCATCAATCATCTTCTGCAGGTCGATAGATGCAGCAGGGAGCTTCATGTAGTCTTCAAAGCTGTGCTTCATCGTCATGACATATCCGCGTACCGTGGCCGGCGAGCGAGTCTTCCGGCGGCTCTCAATATAGGCGTCGACTATTTGCCTGAGCGTTAGGTCATTCTTTGCAATACGCCGTTTGCCGTTCTTATACTCAGACTTAACGAGGGCGGCCTTCGCTTTACACTCCGTTTTGGTCGGTGCGCTCACGGGGATACTTACGCCGTTCAGTCGCAGCTGGATGAAGTAATCTCCGTTTGCAAGTTTTCTGGGTTCTGGAATATACATTTAGCTTACCTCAATTAATACACAAAAAATGTGTATTTTCCTCTTGACAAGTGTGTAAATTTTGTGTATTATAAGCATAATTAATCGAGAAAGGAGTGTGCCGATGAAAACACGCGACCTGATCAAGCTCCTTCTAAGGAATGGATTCAGGCTCGAACGACATGGCGGAAACCACGATATATACGTGAGAAACGGCAAAAGAGAGCCCATAGTTCATCATACAGAGACAGAAGAGAAGCTTGCTAAGGCAATTATCAAGCGGCAGGGGCTCAAATGAGTCCCTGGCCTCTTCGTTTGATAATTATGTTTTCATTAGCTAGTATTTCTTAGAATAATGTAAACTAAAACAAAAAGGAGAAACGAAAGGAGAAAATGAAATGAAAGGAGCGTATCCAATAGTTTTAACCAAGGGTGATAAATATATCGTAGTTGATATTCCAGACTTCGATATTAATACCCAAGGGGAAAGCAATGTGGATGCTATGGAGATGGCAAGAGACGCCATTGGACTATGTGGTATTTCAATGGAAGATGATCATCAGACCATCCCAGAGCCATCTGATTTACAAACGATACTATCGAAGTATAATGAGCCTGATCAAATAATTACTCTTGTTGATGTAGATTTCAAAGAGTATAGGAGAAAAAACGACAATCGTACAGTCAGAAGAAATGTTTCACTGCCGTCATGGCTTGATTTTGAAGCCGAGAAGGCCGGAATAAATGTCTCTGCAGTTCTGCAGGGCGCATTGAAAGAAGCACTCAATATAGGTTAGCCAATTTGCCGCCCGGTGTGATCCCGGGCGGCTTTTTATTTATACAGCACATTTATGGCCGCTTTATATTCGCCGTCCTCCTGCCGGATGGCGAGACTTTTATATCCAGCGAGGTCGGCCATGTGCTCACTGAAATATTCTGCATCGTTAGCGCTGAGCTCACCAACAGGAAAGCCGTTAGCTTTTATCATTATAGTCACATGGTCATCATACCTCTGCTCGATCTGGAGATCTATCACATCAAACGGCGGTTTGCGGATCTTAATAAGTCGCAAGGTGTCTTGACGATATTCCACGTCGCAGCGTGTAAGCTCGAAGCGCTTTATGTTGCCGGCACCATCAACCGTTGGTAGGCCAAGTGTTATTCTGTCTTTCATTATGACCTCCTTGTGCCCAATTAGGGCGCATTAAGCTATTTCTTCTTCAGGCTGTGAAGTTTCAGCCAAAGCTGCATTGTATTCTTCCCAACGGTGCTTAGCATCAGGATCGGTTTTCATGGCTTCCTCAATTGCCATTGTTTCGCGATACTCTGCAGCAGCCGCTTCAATCGTCCAATTTGCGGTTAATCCCATCTTCTCTACCATTTGTTTTATATCTGAGAGGCTAACTTTGAAAAACTCTTTTCGTGGGTTAACTTTGTTCATTTGCATCAGCGCAAATGCCTTGTGCAAGGAGGTTTCAAGAGACGGAGCATCGTCACTCTCAATTATAGCGTGAACATCAAACGGAAATGGCACCGAAGCATCGCCAAGCTCACGAATACGATCGAGCGGTTCAAGGCGGCGAGTCATTCCGATTTTATATACATTTTCGCCGAAGGCACCAATATTTGATATTACATATACATTTCCGTGCTTTGTTTGTTGAGCCATTGACAGGGCTCTTTGATTCTTTTCCTCAGCTTCAGTTAGTTTCTGCTGTAGATCCGCAAGCTCAGCTTCAAACTTCTCTCGCTGTTCGGCTGAAGCTTGTTCCATTTCAGAGCGCACCTTTTCCATCGCCTTTTGAAGCATTGCTTCCTCTTTTGCGGCTTCTTTTTGTGCCCGTTCGTACTCACGGCGAGCCTTTTCTTCTTCTCGCATCTGCTCACGGAGCTGCCGCTGTTCTTCTTGCTGCTGGGCCTTAAGCTCGTTGCAAACAACTGCCCATTTAAGTTCTTCCAGACGAGCCTCAAGGTAATCCTGATTTATGCGGGCATTACGGAAAGCCTCACCATTGAGGTTAACCAAGCTGTATGCATCTTTAATTTGTTGCTCAAGCTTTCCATAGTTGTCCTTCTTTGTTTTAGAAAGAATAGAATCAACCTTTCCGTTAAAGGCATCCACAACGAAGTGAATCGCTGTAGATTTTCTTACACGTTCCACATAGTCACAGCTCGCGGCTTCTCCGGCAGAAACCATGGACGCACTTCTTGCTCGAGCCTTCTTAAGTTCTTGCCCGGCCTCAGCAAATCCAAAGTCATCTGCAAGCTCATCAAGTACAGAATATGTAGGCTTTAACCATTCATCGCCATAGCCATCAATAACATTCTTAATTGCAATAGCAGCTTTTTGATATTCTTCGGATTTTTGCTTTATATCGTAAGCTTCCCCGGCAATATCACGGGCTTTTTCTTCGGCCTCAGTTACAATTCTCTGTGCTTCCTTGCTAGCCTCATCTAGTTTATTTCGGGCATAGTCCATATCCATCTGAGCGCTTCTCTTGACGGTATCGACATATTCATCCGCCTGTTTCCGTATATTTGCGCATTCGGCTTCTATGTCAATTATTTGTTGATACTTTACAAGCTCACGAATTCTCTCTGCTGCAGCCGACATATCGGTGTTATATCGATTCTCTGCTGTAGTGCGCTTTTTCTTTTCTTGCAGCCAAAGGACAAGAAAAACTATAGCAGTTATTAAAAGCATAACAACAAGAACAATCATTATATACCTCTATTCTCTAAGCCAAATATCAAGCTTCTTCTTTAGCCAGCTCAGATTGATAAGTTTTTTTGTATCTGCCGGAGGAAACAAGATCTTCGGCATAGTCTATCATTCTCTCTTTTCCTTCGTCATTCATTGATCTGAAGAAATTAAGCAACTTATCTTCTAAGGATGACTTGGAAATTTGTTCAACAGCCTTCTCTTGAGGTATTTCAGAAAATGATTCTACTCCGTATATTTTGCAAAGGACGATAAAAGTATCTGAATCAGGCTGGCTGTGACCGCTTTCCCAGCCATAAAGAGTCTTTTCGGAGATTGTAATACCGTAGTTCTTGAGGTAATCTATTACCTCTCTAACCGAAATATTTAGCTCTCTTCGCCGATTTTTTAAGAAAAGAGCGATTTGTTTTTTGCTCATAAGACCACCTCTAAAAATTAATATAGTGTCTTAATTATCTGTTGTCAATAAATTTTTCTTCAAAATAAAGAAAGATTTAGCAAAAAAGTCTTGACATTCTACAAAATGAAGTGTATTTTAGAATTAAGTTCTGAGTTTTGAAGAAAGAGGAGGTAGGAAGAATGCAAATTGCAGAAAAGTTGAAACAGCTTGTAGACGGTAAGGGTGTGACTTATACCTTTATTTCCGAGAAGACAGGTATTCCGGTGAATTCCATCTCTCGCTCATTTCTTGGGAAAAGAAAATTGCAAGCTGATGAGATGGTAGCTATTTGCTCTGCTGTAGGGATTAATCCAAGCGACTTATATCCTGAATCAATCTCAACACCATCTCAGTAGTATTTTACCCGATTTCGGAGGCGATAACCATGTACAATAAAACACCGAATGCAATCCAAAGGGCGCGGAACAGTGCCGGTTTTACGCAGGAAGCCCTTGCGGAACGCGCCGGCTACTCCGACGATACCATCAGAGCATGGGAGAGTGGCGCTCGCAACTGCCCGATCGACGCGCTGGGGATCCTCAGTGACATCCTGCAGGCGCCATGGCTCACGAGCGTTTATCTGCGCGAGCTGCCGAATAACAGCATCGAAGCTGTTGTTCCTGCCTTTACTCCCGGCCGCCCGATAGCGGAGGCTGCGGCGGATTACATTTCCTGCATTCTGGATCTTGTCGACGACAGGTTTGACCGAAAGCTGCTCCGCATGATCGCAGACGGCAAAATCGACAAGGATGAAGAGCACGTTTTTGATCAAATCATGAGCGCTTCCGAGAAGCTGATCAAGGCATATTACGAGATGCGTTTTGCCGAGAAGGAGAGAAGATAGCATGCCGAGAATAAAAGGATTTACCGAAGAGCAGAAAAGAGATTATGCCGTCAAGCGCCGCCAGGATGAGATCATCCGAGGTCTGCACGCATACAAAGGCGTAAACAATCTTACTTATGAGTCAATGGCGAAGCAGGTCGGCATCAGCCACGGAAGCCTTTTCAAGATCATGAAGGGGCAGGGTGCCGGGCTTACGCTCGACCAATGGCTGCGCGTTGTCAGCCTCGCCGGGCTTGAGGTCACGAGGGAGAACACGATATGAAAAAGGCAATAAAAAAGCACCCGACGGTGCGGGTACACCGTCGAGTGCTGTGCAATAACCGAAAAGGTTATCACGAGAACAAAATTATTATAACACAGCGATTTCTATTTTGCAAGGGGGAATAGCCTATGGATCAAGAAATACAAGTTCAGAGGCTGCCGCCCTATACGCTGGTGTTCAACAGCATCATTCAGGATTCGCGGCTCCGGCTGCCGGTCAGAGCGGTGCTTATCCTTATGCTCTCCACGCCGCCGGACTGGGATTTCTCAATCCGCGGAATGGCGAAGATCGCCGGAGTCAACAAAGATACGATGACGAAGATGATCAAGGAGCTTGAGGACGCCGGCTACGTTACCCGCGAGGATCAGAGCCGCGAGGACGGTCGCTTCGCTCACTCTAAGTACATAATACAGGCGATGCCTGACTCACCGTGTCCGAAAAATTCGGACACGGAAAACTCTTCACCGTGTCCGAAAAAACCGTGTCCGAAAAATTCGGACGAAATAAATAAACAAGAAATAAATAATATACCCCCTATAGTCCCCCAAGGGGGACGTAAGCGGCAGTATAAGACAGCGCCGGACTGGAAGCCGGAGCGTTTTGCCGGACTCTGGCGGTTTTATCCGAGAGGCGAGAATAAGCAAGCGGCGATTCGGGCGTGGGACAGGCTTCGGCCGGACGACAGCACGATAGACCGGATGGCAAAGGCATTACAGCGACAAATGCGAAGCAAATCGTGGCAGGAGGGGATAGGCATTCCCCACCTTGCAACGTGGCTTAACGGTCACCGATGGGAAGACGAGGATAAAGGACCCGTGAATGCCGGAGACAGCTCCGGTGGCTGGGCGCCCGATCTGGAGGTGATCTGATGCTGTCAAAGGAAACCAGAGCCGAGTTCGAATATGGCGTTATCGGAGGGCTGATAGAATATCCGCACAGAATCAGCCAGGTTGCCGTAAAGCTCAATGCGGATGTATTCAGCAACGAGCTGTGCAGCAATGCGTTCAAAGTTCTCTGCGCTATGGATTTTGAGAAAGCGCCGATAGATGTGCTCACAGTTAAGGCGCGGTTAAACTGCACTGGAGAATGGATGAAGGGCATAATCGATCTTATGCCAAGTGAGGCGCTGCTTGACAGCTATGTTGATGCGCTTATTGAGAACGCCAGGCTCGCATCCGTTCAGAGCGATGGTCTTTCTCTCGCCGGAGCGGTCAGCGTTGAGGACGCGCAAAAGATCATTGACCGGCTTAACAAGACGATGCTGCCGCCGAAAAGCGCAGCTGTTATCAGCTCGGTGCAAGCAGCGGTTGACGCCTACGCACGCTTGACATCTAAGGACAAGCCCGAATATCTCGACTGGGGCTTTAAAGGGATGGCAAATCGCATTTATGCAGAGCGCGGCGATATGATCATCATAGGCGGGTATCCGAGCGCAGGCAAAACGGCGCTTTCGCTGCAGTTTGCCGCTGCATTTTCGCAGCGCTATCGCGTCGGCTATTTCTCGCTCGAGACCTTGCCGAATAAGCTTGAAGATAGAATTCTTTCGCGCCTTGGACGCATACCGATGGCAAAGATAAAGCAACATGATTTTAGCGATGCAGATACAGCCGCACTTGTCAGAGCCTGCTCAGATCTTTCTATGCTGAAGATTGATTTTATCCCATCCTCCGGAATGACAGTGCGGGAAATCCAGGCAATTGCTATCAGTAATAAATACGACATCGTAATGGTCGATTACCTGCAGCTCATTAAGGATGAGTCAAAGGGCAATCGCTACGAGAAGGTCACGAACATATCTCAAGACCTGCATACGATGGCGCAGTCAACGGGAATTACCGTAATAGCCCTTGCGCAGCTGAGCCGCGCAGAAAAGGTCAACGGCAAACCGAGACCGCCTACGATTGAAGATCTGCGCGAGTCAGGGCAGATCGAGCAGGATGCGGATCTCATATTTCTGCTTTACCCGGAGGAGCCGAACGACAACAAGAGCCGGCGTATTCTCAAGGTCGGCAAAAACAAGGAGGGCGAAAAGCTCCTTCTTACTCTCGACTTTGACAGCGCAACTCAGACCTTTACGGAATCCAGCAATACCGGCGAATCATACCGAAATGTTACCCGCGCTCTTGCTAAGGGCAAACGCGAACGCGCCGAAGCTCAGCGCGATCAGATGGCCATCGAGGAGCTTAAGGATGACGATGGCGATTTGCCCTTTTAACTTTGAAAACTAAATAACCGAAAGGTGGAAAAATCATGAGAACAATAGCAATACTTAACCTGAAAGGCGGCGTTGCCAAGACCACAACGGTCATCAACACCGCCAGCATTCTGGCTGGGGACTATAAGCAGCGGGTACTGCTCATAGACGCCGATAGCCAGTGCAATCTTACCGAGTTTTTTTCGGACGGCAAGCCGTACTGCGGAGATACTCTCGCGGATATCCTGAGGGGCTATACCTGGCCTGTGGAAAAAGCACTTCACCCGGTAGGACCCGAGATGAGCCTGACTATTATCCCGGCGAGTGAAACTCTTATGGATCTTGACCTTACGAAGGCAGAGAGCGGCGAGGTCAATGTTAAAATTCTGAAAGACTGTCTGAATGAAGTCCAGGACGATTACGACTACTGCCTTATCGACTGCCCGCCGGCATTCAACGCCGCTTCGGCCGCTGCATTGGTAGCCGCCGATGAAGTCGTTATCCCAATAAAGCTTGACGCTTTTTCACTGCGGGGCATGGTCAATCTATTCCGACAAATTAAGAATATGCGAGCCATCAATCCTGGAATCCGGGTGACGGGCTGCCTTCCGACAATGTACTACAACTCCAAATCGCTCACCGAGGCGGTCGAAGTGCTCAAAAAGAATGGCTTGCATGTATTTCATCCTATTCGCAGGTCAAATAAGGTTGACGAGATGACGTTCGCCCAGGAAGCGCTGAATACATATTCTCCTCGCAGCGCCGCCGGCGTTGACTATCGCACGTTTGTAAAGGAGCTTGTGGGAGGTGTGAATAATGGCTGAAAAGAAAACCGGATTTAATCTTGCGGCCGCGCTCGGAGCTGTGCCTAATCTGGACACCGGCAAGGAACAGATCGAGTATATCGACATCGACCGCATTAAGAGCGACGATAAAAACTTCTACGAGCTCAGCGCGCTTGACGCTCTTATAGAGAATATTGAACTCGTCGGTCTTATGGACCCTATTCGAGTCAGACCGGACGGCGATGAATACATAATCGTCAGCGGTCACCGCCGCACAGCTGCACTCAGGAAGCTCTGCGAGTCCGATGATAAATGGCGCTCGGTACCGGCAATCGTGGAGGATGGCAATTCTTCTCCGGCAATGCAGGAGCTGCGCCTTATATACGCGAACAGCGCAACGCGCGAGATGTCCTCAGTTGATAAGGCAAAGCAGGTCGAGCGCGTGACTGAGCTCCTATATCAGCTGAAGGAGGAGGGCGTTGAGTTTCCCGGGCGCATGCGCGATCACGTCGCTGAGGCGTGCAATATCTCAAAGTCCAAGCTCGCAAGGCTTAAGGTGATAAACGATAACCTTATCCCGGATATGTGGGAACGCTACAATAAAGGTGAGCTCACGGAGCAGGCAGCGTATACGATAGCGCGGCTTCCACAGAACGTCCAGGAGGATCTGCAGAAGCTTCAGCCGAAAAAGTCGATATTAGGTGGTTCCGCCGAAAATATCCTGCATAATTATGAAAAATACTATGAGCCTACCTGCGAATGCCCGGATGGCACTGAATGTAAGCATAAAGAAAAGCGAATAAAGGTAGCAGCCTCTGCTACTAATTCTTGGGATTATTGCGATGGCGGTTGCTGCTTAAAATGTAACCATTCTTGTAGCTACAGATGTTCTAAGTCTTTGGCGAAAAAAGCTGACGATAAAGCGAAAGAGGGAAAACGCGCAGAAGCTGAAGCGAAAAAAGCAGCTAAAAAAATTGAATCGGCGCAGGAACAGAGCAGCAGAAATGCCGCTTTCCTTGTTAGCCTTGCAGATAATGCCGGACTTAAAGATGATGCTATGATAAAAACTGCTACCTACTATGGTTACGAGCAGCATTCAGTGAAAGACTTGAGACGTTATGCCTCTGGTGATAAACCAATAGCAATTCGCCCTTATGATCCAACTCCGCGATTCTCTTTTTCCGGAAACGCTTCGCCGCTTATAGAGACGGCAAAGTTGCTTAAGGTTTCAACAGATTATCTGCTTGGCCTTACAGAAGATAACGCCCAAACTGCAACAACCGACGAGCCAACGTTCCGCACCGGAGAGCCGCCGAAGGAAGGTACATATTATTGCAAGTTCGACTGCTCCGGTGTGATTCTTCATCAGGTTGCGGTCTGGAACTCCTTGTGCAAATGGTGGGCGTTCAAGAAAGGCGCAAAGATCGACGCCGAATGCCTCGGCTGGTATCCTCTGCCGGAGGACAAAGAGAATGCTTAAAATCACCGTCATAGTGGCTTGTCCTCCGGGGCAAGCCATAGGAGTTAAAGAAGCTATCGCGATGGATCTTGAAAAGTACGGCGATACAAAGGTTACGAATATCGAAGTCATCGAGCCGGAGCAGCTCCGGCTTGAGCTTGAAAACGGCAACGTGCCCAATTCGGGCACAGGAAGGAGACTACAATGGAGACCACAATGATAAAATTCGGAGACAACATTATCCGCGCTGACATGATTAAAGTGATTCAGAAATGCGGCGACCAAATATTAGTCAGGCTCAGAGGCGAGGAATATGATCTGTTCGCAAATATTTCATTCGATGATGCGGTCGACATTCTTACCTCAGCCGGGCAACTCATTAATCCGCCCGCCGGCGAGGATCCGGTTCAGTTCATTCTCTCGGATGAAGAGCTGTTTGAAGCGTCGGAGCTGCAGGCGCAGGGCTTTTCTTACATGGCAAGAGACAAAGACGATAAGCTCTTTGCTTTCGTAAGTAAGCCGAATTATGACGGAGTTTACTGGAGCCCGCAGCCCGAGGACGAGTTAGAGCCTGCTCTTGTCGAGGGTGCTTTCGCATTTATCAGTGCCGACGATGATGAGCCGACAGCGATCAGTGTCCTGTTCTCTGCGGAGAATTGCGATGAGTAGAGATCCGAAAATTATAGCCGGGAATCTGAAGCGCTGTTCGGATTATGGAAAATCCTGCAAGGGATGTACATATAAAGACAGACCTTTCTGCGAAAGTAAGCTCATGCGCGACGCGGCGGCTTTAATAAATGAGCTGACGAAACCGCAGAATCCAACTTTTGGGAGGACTACCGATGGAGAAGTTGTCAGCAGAAATAATTGAATTGTCTGAGTTGACTCTCCCTGATTGTGATACCTGCGCAGATCCAAGCAAACGCCGTTCCGGCGTGATATTTGATGGAGAATTCCCTGGAAGCGTTACACCCATCTATAACTGTGGTAACAATAGGTGCAAACAGAAGCGCAATGCAATAATGCTAAATTTTTTATGCGGAGGTGTTACAAATGAGACAGATACTATTCAGAGGCAAAGCTGTCGAAAGCGGTGAGTGGCACTTTGGAATGTGGTGCTACGAGGGGTATAACGCTGATTTTCCGTGTATTATCCCTAATTACATAGATAGAGATGCAATAGCTTTCAACGATTGGGAAGTTGACACCGAAACTGTCGGGCAGTACACCGGACTTATTGACGCAAACGGAAACAAAATCTTTGAGGGCGATATTGTCACGGGAGCGGATTTTGACGAAGAGGACGGCTATGCAAAAATCGTATGGGACGAAGAAACCGCAAGATTTAGCATAGAGGCTAAAGGGGTTTCTTTTGACTTTGACAACTATCGTGGCAACGAGATAGAAGTCATCGGTAATATCCACGACAATCCTGAACTTGTAAGAAGGTAACAACTATTTATTGACGCACGCCGATAGGGCTACGGTCATTATCACAACCGGAGGTAATGACCGTATGCCAAAAAGAAAAAAGATAATAGTTGCCGGAGGGCTGATCCTTGAGACGATTTATCCCGCCATCTATGGCGGCGAGCACCCGAAGGTCAGAGCTGAAAAGAAAAAGCTCTCATCGGAAGCGCAGCAGCGAATGAATCAGAAATACTCCTGGCAGAAGCTTGAACTAATGCTTGCAGCGAATTTCATACCCGGCGACCATGTGTGCGGCGTTACATACGATGATGAGCACCTTCCGGCAACAAGGAAGATAGCCGAGGGCAGGCTGAAACGTTTTCGTGCAGATCTCGCCAAATGCTGGAAGCTTAAGGGCAAAAAGCTTGTTATGTTCTGGTGTACCGAGGAGCTCCACGGAATAGGGCGGCTTCACCATCACCTTGTAATTAACGCCGCCGGATCTGATGATTACGCTGACATCGCAAGGATATGGGGTCAGGGCGAGGTTGACATCAAGCCTTTGCGAGTTGACAGGGAAAAGAACTACGAAACTCTCGCTCGATACATGACAAAGGAAAAGCCGGAGCGCCTCGGTGCCAGAGGCTGGAGCTACACTCGGACGGCAGTCAAGCCGGAGATTGAAACCTTTGTGGTCGACGATGATACTCCGCTGCAGGTGCCAAGCGGAGCGATGATGTTGGAGGAAGCCTCGGAAACAACGGCATACGGATCCTTCAGATATATTAAGTATTACGCTCGCAACATTGACCCACGCAAGAGGATAAGAGCGAAGCGCCGGCGCCGAAAGTAACCTTTTTTAGATTTTTCTGACTTGAAAAATATATTATTCTTAGGAGAAAGGACTGTTTTGTATTGCAAAAGATCCTGTCATGTGGTAAAATACTACCCGTAGAGGGCGATTGGCTCGCCTGCCCGGCGTGCCGCAAGAACAAGCGGCTCATGCGGATCACGCCGAAGACAGAAGGTCATAACATCGTGGCCTACTGCCGAGCCTGTAAACGAGAAATCAAAATCGATGTCATTCAAGACGAGAGCCAATAAGGCCACAGTCATTACGCGAATTGCGTTGACTGTGGCCTTTTTTGTTTTGTCCTGTGGAGGTGATAGCCCGTGGCGACGAAACCGCTGAGGCCCTGCCGGCATCCGGGATGCCCGGCTCTTACGCGGGACGGCTGGTGTGACAAGCATAAGCCGAAGCACCAGCGCCGCGTAAGCAGCGATTATCACGGCTGGTACAACCTGCCGATCTTGAAGAACAAGCTCAGACCGGAGCACCTGCTTCGGGAGCCTTTTTGTCGCGTGTGCGCGCAGGCAGGCGTGCGGACGAAGGCCGAGGTTGTCGACCATATCCGGCCGTTCCGCGGGGACTGGGAACTGTTCGTAAACCCCGCAAATTACCAAAGTTTATGCAAGTATCACCACGACCAGAAGACGATGCGGGAGCGCCTTGCTGATCAGCGTGAAGCGAAGGCATAACTACGTATGCGCTCCGGTGCACGTGAGCGTGTGAAGCGTATAGCGCGAGCGCGTGTGCGCGGCCCCTTCGGGGCGAAACCCTCCCCCCGGAGACAAAAAGTTTTGGGTGGGGCTACCGGATACCCCGTGTCCACTCGTTTGTGAGAAAAATTCCCCAATCGAAAAATCCGAAATGTGCCCGAATCGGGCACAAGTGAATGGAGGTGCAGCAATGCCGAAGAGCCCGAAGCCCGTTGAGAATATGACCAAGCATCTGACCCAGGATGAACGCGAAGCGCGAACTGCGGCCGAGGAGGAATTCATTCCGAGGCGTGCGGAGGTGATATTGATTATGCCTCCCGGTATGAGCCTCAAGGCAAAAACCTACTGGAAGAGCATCCTTCAGCGGCTTGAAGATAGCGGGACGATGCTCCTTGATGACCTGGACTCTGAGACATTCGGCCTTTACTGCAATCTTCTCGCCCGGCGCGACCGGCTCGATAGCGTCTGCAATCAGCTGATGAGCAGACTGTCCAAGGCGAAGGATAGCGCTGATCAGAACCTTGAGGTCATTGAGAAGCTTGACGGAGTTATGGCGAAGCTCTCGAAGATGGAAACACTCATCCTTCAGTACGCAGAGAAGCTCGGCATGACGCCGTCCGGCCGGATCCGGCTTGCACAGAAGAAGGCTGCGAAAATAGCGGCTGATTTGGATACTGATGACTTGTTTGGAGATTAGCTATGAATGAAATAATAAAACGCGCTCTCAAAAAAGGCTACCGCCCGGCAGAGCCGAAGCTCTACCCTCCCGATATTCGTAAGACCATTCCGAAAAGCTATTCCGATGAGGAAATCGAGTTTGGAGAGGCATTTCTCGTCTATACACGGTACTACGGATATGACCGCAGTCAGGCATTCAGCCGTGAGCTCGTGAATCTGCCGCCGTATTACACGCTGAAACGTGCCGCAAGGTACATCCTGCGCTGCATAGCCCGCGACAGACGGAGGGCTGGCTAATGAATACTGTTACGAAGCTTGAGATGCACGATATTAACGCGCTTGTGCCATACGCTCAGAATGCAAGAACGCACTCTCCGGAGCAGGTTGCGCAGCTTCGTGGGAGCCTGCGCGAATTCGGTTTTGTGGCGCCGGTGCTTATCGACGCCGACGGCAATATCATAGCCGGTCACGGAAGAGTCCTCGCCGCAAAGGCGGAAGGTTTTGCCGAAGTGCCCTGTGTGCTCGTCGAACATTTGAGCGACCTTCAGCGCAAGGCATATATCCTGGCGGATAATCGACTTGCCGAAGCGGCCGGCTGGGATAAGGAACTCGTTTCAATGGAGCTGGAGACGCTCCGCGAAGCCGGTTTTGATGTTAATCTGACGGGTTTTTCTGAGAATGACATCATTCTTGATGAGATGTCAGATCTCACCGAGGATGATTTTGAAGTTCAGCTTCCGGCTGAGCCAAAGTCAAAGCGAGGCGAAATCTACCAGCTTGGCAATCATCGCCTAATGTGCGGCGACGCTACCAGCGAGGCTGACGTTAATGCTCTGATGGACGGGGCAATCGCCGACCTCTTACTTACGGATCCACCTTACAACGTGAATGTAACCGGCGGTACCGGCGAGCACCTGAAAATCGAGAATGACAATCAGAGCGATGTTGAATTTGAAGCCTTTCTTCAAAAATTCTTAACTTTCGCCGTGTCCGTCCTCGCCCCAGGCGCAAGCTTTTATATTTGGCATCCGGATGGAGAACAAGGTCGAGCATTCCGCAATGCGCTGCACGCTGTAGGACTTGCAGTCCGTCAATGCCTCATCTGGGTCAAGAACGTCGCAGTTTTATCCAGGCAGGATTACCATTGGCAGCATGAGCCTTGCCTGCATGGCGAGGTTGAAGCCCTGGAGTTGCCGGAAACATGGAACGCTCACGAGGCTTGCCTTTACGGCTGGAAGGACGGAAAGAAGCACCGCTGGTGCTCGGACAGAAAGCAGACGACTATTCTTGAGTTTGATAAGCCGGCACGTAATGCAGATCATCCAACGATGAAGCCGGTGCTGCTCTTTGCGTATCAGATTCAGAACTCCACGCTTCCTGGAGCACTGATTTATGATCCGTTTGCCGGTAGCGGCACAACGATAATCGCAGCCGAGAAGCTTGGCCGCAGCGCTTATGTTATGGAATACGATCCTCGTTATGTTGATGTCATAATTGCCCGATGGGAGGCGCTGACCGGCGAAAAGGCGGTGCTCCTAAGTGGCTAAGCTAAAGAAGAGCGTTTCGGAGCTACGAGAGAGCGGAAGTCGGCACTACACTAAGGAGCAGCTTGAAGAGCGGGAGGACGGCGAAAGCGCTTTTAATGTTTCAGCCGAGATAGAACCACCAAGCTATTTGCAGTCAGCCTTGAAAGACCGCTTTACGAAGATTGCGTCAATTCTTGCAAAAAGCGGAAAGGTCACATCGTTACATAGTGATGTGCTTGCGCGGTACCTGATAGCAGAGCAGAACTATCTCCGCGCAACAAACAAAGTAACATCGGCAATAAATGCCGGAGCTTCGGACGACGCAAACCGCTGGAGCGCTATTCAGGACAGATACTTTAAGCAGATGCGGTCTTGTGAAGCTGATCTCGGAATCGCTGGCAAAAATGTCGTTGTGCAGATGGTCACTCCCTCAATAGCAGCTGAGGAGGATGATTTGTTTGGCTCGTAATCCTTCCGGTCTGCATCATCCAGTTTCGGTTTATGCGAAGCAGGTGGTTTACGGTAAGCTCCGTGACCAGTGCTGCGAGTACGAAATAAAAGCCTGCGAGCGACATCTCCGGGACCTTAAACGCCAGGGCAAAAAAGATTTCCCTTATGTGTTCGACACTACCCGCGCAGACCGCATAATCCGCTGGTTCGGACAGTGCATTCAAGCGCGAGGCGTTGAAGCCGGCAAACCTATCACGCTGCAGCCCTGGCAGATTTTTGATCTCGGCTGCACTTATGGATGGGTAGAAAAAGACTCCGGCGCCCGGCGCTTTTCCCGCACTTACAACAAGCGAGCGCGCGGTAACTTCAAGAGTACCGAAAAGTCCGGCCAGGCGCTTTACCACATGTGCGCTGATGCCGTTTATCCTCCGTACCATCCGGAGGAGGCCGTGTTCGAGCAGGAGCCTGAGGTTGAGTGTGCTGCCGTTGACCGCGGTCAGGCGATGCGCGTATTTGGCGACGCGAAGAAGATTGCGGCACGCTCAGAGAACATTGCCAAGCGCCTTATAATCCCGCGCTCCAATCCGGTTGTACATAAAACCCGCGGCGGCTTTATGCGGGCGCTGTCCAAGGATACAAAGAATAAGGACTCCGGTGCGCCCAGCTATTTTGTAGTAGACGAGTATCACGCTCATCCGACTTCTGCTATTTATGACCTGGGAAAAAGCTCCTTCGGTAAGCGCGTTCAGCCTTTGCTAGACGTGATCACGACAGCCGGCGACGATGCAGAGTCAAAACCGTGCTTCAAGGAAGAAGAGTACGCGAGGCTTATTCTGGACGGTAGCGAAGTAAACGAGAACTACTTCGTTATGATCCGCGAGATCGACGATGGCGACAATCCTCACGATGAGCGCTGCTGGTGCAAGGCAAATCCCTGCCTCAGATATCCAAATGATTACTCCAAATATCTTCTCAAGGAGATCAGAGAGGAGCACCAGTCGGCTTACGGCGCAAACGATCCCGACAAGATCCGCAACTTCCTTACGCGCCGTATGTGCCGCTGGCAGACCGGCAGCGTAAACCGCTATCTCGATGAAATCTGCATGAAAAAGGCGAAGACCGCGCAGATAAGCGCCGAGGCATTTGCCAAGCTCACGGACAACCTTGAAGTATGGTGCGGCTTCGACCTCGGCAAGCGCATAGATCTTTCCGGCGCCGGCGCTGTTTTTCTTCTTACGGATGGGAGAATAGCTATCAAGGCAAGCGGCTTTATGCCGGAAAACCGCGCAGAGCAACATGAAAAGACGGACAGAGTGCCTTATAAGAGCTGGGCGAAAAGCGGCTGGTGTACGCTCACGCCCGGCGACGTCACGGATAACAGCTACATCGAGAACTGGATCTGCGAGAACGAACGGGAGCACAGCTGGCAGATCGTAGAAGTGGATTACGACGGGCACAATGCGACCGACCTCGCAATCAAAATGTGCGAGGAACGTGGACGCGATGATTTCTGCGTGGAAATATCGCAGACCTGCGCCGGTCAGAATCTCGCGGTCAAAACGTTCAGAGAGATGCTCATGCAGGATAAAATCGTAATCGAGTTTAATCCGCTGTTTATCTGGTGCCTTGCGAATGCCGTTGAAGTACAGAACAACTACGGCGATATAAAGCTGTCTAAACGGCACAAGGACGATACCCAGCGCATTGACCCGGTCGCGGCTGTTATGAATGCTCTTGCAAGAGCACTGATTCGCAGAAACAATCCTTCGCTTGGTGACAGACTTGACGGAGGCGATTATTCCATGTAGGAGGCGAATATGAAAAAGATAATCAAAACACTCACATTGCCGGACGCTGCGCTTATCATCGGCATCGTTCTGATAACGACGGGAGCGGCCATCTTGCATATTGCGGCCGGATTCATCACCGGCGGCGTTCTGCTGACGGCTGTGAGCATCTTCGGAGGAGGTGACGGCGGTGAGCCTGACAAGTAATATTCTTTCGGTTTTCAGATCAAACCGAAGCTTACGAAACGAAGCCTCTGTGTCCTCTCTCAACGCTCTCGGCGGTTCGTATCAGCTCGGAGGCGTCGCAGATCCGGAGACAGCTCGAAAGCTCTCGGCAGTTGATGCCTGCATCGAGATCCTCAGCAATTCCATCGCGAAGCTGCCAAACTATGCAATGATGACTGACACGCGAGAGCGGGTTGATCATTACCTCCTGCAGCTGCTCAATAATCGACCGAACGAGGCGATGACGCCGTTTATCCGTAAAAAGATTATCGAGACAAGCCGCCTTGAGACAGGCAATGGTTATGACTGGATCCTTCGGGATCCTCGTTCCGGCAAGGTGGTCGAGCTTTTGCCGATCCCAGGAAATCTTGTCACACCGTGGCGCGACAGGCTCGGTCACGTGTGGTACACGGTGCTGCACCCTCTTAGCGGCGAGCCTATGATTCTTGACAATCAGGACGTATGCCATTACAAGGGCGCGACGAGAGACGGCCTCAGCGGCATCTCAATCCTCCGGAGAGCCGCCGAGGTCGTAGGAGCAGCGAAGGCGGCCCAGGAATACGACCGCACCTACTATGAAAACGGAGGACAGCCGAGCGGGGTTCTTGAAACCGCCGCAGACATCGGCGGTTATGCGAAGGATTCAACCGGCGCAGTGCTGCGCGACAGCAACGGTAATGCAGTCACAAAGAAGGAGCTCCTGCGACGAGAATGGGAGCGCGTACACGCCGGACCGAAAAACGGCCACCGGATCGCGATTCTTGACCTCGGTCTTAAGTACACGCCGATGAGTGCGGCGTCAAACCGCGACGCTCAGTTTATAGAGAACAAGGAGATGTCCGTCAGAGATATCGCGAGGTTCTTCGGCGTGCCTCTCTACAAGCTTCAGGAGGGCAAGCAGAGCTACAGTTCAAACGAGCAAAACGCCATCGAGTACGTCGTAAGTACGCTGCACCCGACTGTGACGCAGTACGAGGAGGAGCAGACCTATAAGCTTCTCACAGATTCGGAGCTTAAAACCGGCCTGCAGCTGAAGATAAACATGATGGCTGAGCTGAAGGGCGACACAACAAGCCGGGGCGCGTGGTATAAGAATATGCGCGACAACGGCGTTTTCAGCGTAAACGATATCAGAGCACTCGAGGATCTTCCGGACGTTGAGGGCGGCGATGAACGGCAGGCAAGCCTTAACTACGTGCCGCTCAGTGACTGGAAGAGATTGAGCGAAAATCGAAACAGAGGTGAAAATAAATGAGAGTAAGCGTCAACGGCGAAATCTGCGCCGATGAATGGAAGTGGCTTTTTGACTGGTACGGTATCCCTGCCTTCTGTCCGATGATGATGAGGAAAGCGATAGAGGATAATCCCGAGGGCGAGGAGCTCATTGTAGAGATTAATTCCTGCGGCGGAAGCGTTTTCGCCGGCTTTGAAATCTACAGCATACTGCAGAAGGCGACGTGCGCAACGGTCGCAGAGGTTCAGAGTCTTGCGGCTTCGGCTGCTTCGACTATCATGGTGGCTTGCAGCAAGATCGTTCTCTCGCCGGTTGCGCAGGTGATGATCCATCTTCCCAGCGCATCAACCGAGGGTGATGTCCACGACCACGAACAGAGCGTCCGGATCCTTACGAGCCTCAAAGAGTCTATTCTTAACGCCTATGAGCTCAGATGCGGAGGCAAAACCACACGCGAGCGCCTTAACTCGCTTATGGAAGCTGAAAGCTGGCTGTATCCGCAGGAGACTATCGCCCTCGGCCTTGCTGATGAGATTATGGGCGATGAAAATAATAAGCTTTCTGACCTGCCTCAAAACATCAGAAACGCTGTCGGCGGCGGCATCCGCGCGATAGCGAATTCTGCGGGAAACGCTGACCTCGCTTCTCTCCTCAAACGTTATGAGGAGGCCGTCAGAAACGGAGCAGAGCCCGCAGAGGGACATCCCGTTATAAGTGAGAAACCCGGCGCGGAGCCGGTCTCAAATAATCCTGTATGGAGCCGCAAGGCCCGTCTGGAAATCGAAAAAAACAGATTCTAAGGAGGATCACACAATGAAACGTAAACTGATCGATCTCACAAACCAGCGCAACGCGGCACTCCAGGAAGCGGAGACCGCGCTCAACGCGAACGACACTGCTGCCTATGACCGCGCGATGGAGCGCGTGCACAATCTCAATACGGAGATGGAGCGCGTCCAGGACCTTATCAGCGAGCAGGCACGCCAGGCACTCGATGCGGTACCCTCTGCCGGCGAGGTCAGAGATGCCGCCGAAGAGCGTGCGAATATTCTCAGAAACGGCGGCGCCATCACTTTCTCCGCAATTGAGACGCTTCGCGGACTCAGAAACGCTGCCGGCGATGGTACGCTTGTTTCCGGCAGCATCGTGCAGCCGACCGGAACTTCCGGTAACGTAAATGACAACCTCGGCGCAAGCGTCCTTCCCAGTCTTGTCCGCGTTGAGGATATGACCGGACTCGGCTCCTGGGATGAGCCCTATCTCATCAGCGATCCCACGGTTGCCGTCGGCAAGCCCGAAACTGTCGCCGGCACCTCCCGTACAAGGAGCGAACCCACATTCGGCTATGCTCAGATCAAGCCTTACGAGGTCAGCATCACAAGCTATATCGACCGCAACATCGCAAACCTCTCTCCGGTCGCGTACATGGCAAAGGTGCAGAGAGCCGCAATGCGCGCTCTCCTCAACAAAATCGCGGCGCTTATCCTCCTCGGCGACAGCGAGGAGACAAGGGTTATGTACGGCATGCTCAACGGTGCCGATAAGAACGGCACCAGCCTCGTCAAGACCGTCAATGCTACGGTCGCATCCTCCAAAGGCAAGATCGACGAGAACCTTCTTACCCAGATGTTCTTCGCCTATGGCAATGATTACGAGGTCGGCGGCAATGCAATGCTCTTCTGCAACAAGACTGACCTCAAGGCGTGGGGTTCTCTCCGCGGCACAAACGAGAAGCGCCGCATCTTCGATATCGCGCCGCTCGCCGGCCAGGCAAACCGCGGTACTATTGCCGACGGCGGCATGATCATTCCTTACCTCCTCGATCCTTCGCTCACCGCAGTAGACGGTACCGATCAGGCTGCCTCCACTGGAGCCGACAAGCTCTGCGCCATCTACGGCGATCCGCAGAATTACCTTCTCGGTCTCTTCGGAAATTACACCATTCGCATCGATGAGCACGTCAAGAGCGTCGAACGCCTGCACACTATCCTCGGTGATGCGGTTGTCGGCGGCAACGTCGTGGCGAAGGATGGTTTCGTCGTGGCGAAGATCCCGAAGGCAGCTGCGGCAGGCTAAGGTGATAACATATGACGATAACGCCTGAGATCATTGCCGGCGTTAAAAGCTATATGCACGCCGAAGATGAGGCTGATGCGGTTATCCTTCCACTTATCATGGCTGCTGTGGAATATCTCGACCACGCCGGTATTGAGGCGCCGGAAACCCAGGAAGAGAGCGAGAGCTATATGCTCTGTGTAAAGGCGCTCACGCTGCACTACTACGATCATCGTGATTCGGTGAACGGCGAGGCGCCGATTCCACTGGGACTGCGGCCGATCATCAATCAGCTGAAACTTTGCAGTATCGCGAACAGATAGGGACGTGAGCCATTAGGGCAGGAAACGCACACAGCTGCGTTTCCTGCCCTTTTTCGTTAGGAGGTGTTGTAACTTGATAGACGCCGGAAAACTGCGTCACAGGGTCGTTTTTGAGTGCTTCACGGGGAATACGGACGAGTTCGGCGGAGCGATGGATTACGATGATACCGAGTGGTCGCTTTTCCGTTCGTGCTATGCGGCGATTGATCCGACAAGCGGCCGCGAGTTTTACGAGGCTCATCAGAGCCAGAGCGAGGTTACTCACAAAATCCGGTGCCGTTACTTCGCCGGTCTTAAACCTTCGATGCGCATCCGTTACGGCGAGAGGATCTTCAAGATCATCTCCGTTATCGACTGGGAGGAGCGCCATGAGAGCTTCCTTATAATGGCGAAGGAGTTGGTGCGATGATTACTCATTACAGCTCAAATGATCTTAAGGACCTTGCTAAGGCGCTTTCTCGTACCGGCAAGAAGGTAACCAAGATTGTTACTAAGGCTGCAGGCAAGGGTACGACTATTGTGCGCCGACGCACTAAACCGAAAATCCCGGTCGGAGAAACCGGCGAGCTTCGCAAGGGCATCATCCGAAAGGCCGAGCGCTCTCGAACAAAAGGAAAAAAGGTTTACGACCTTATGTTCGACCCCAAAAAGAACGATATCTTTCAGAAGCCTGTCAAGAACCCCGGAGAAGCCGGAAGCACGAATACAAAGGGCGGTCATGCCTATTACCCGAAAAGCGTTGACGCTGGTTTTATTACGAGAGATAAAGGCTGGGTGCCCGGTTATCACTTCATGGCGGAAGGCGCCGAAGAGGCGTTTCCGGAAGCCAGGAAGAAGATGATCGATACCACAATGGATGAGATTGAGAAGGAGCTGGCCAAATGACCGTCGAAGAGATAATTAAAAACCAAATGGAGCGCTGCTCCAACGTCAGCAACAAGGTCTTTTCGCTCACGAGCATCAAGGATGAGCGGCCGCCTTATGTGCTCTATGTCACCGAGAAATCTGACGAGGTGGACGATCTTGACGGCGGTACCGGACTTCTGTCCGAAGATTTCTCTGTGTACATTGTCGCCCGGTCGGTGCCGGAGCTCGTTAATCTTTCCAAGGTTATCCGCGGACTGCTCATTAGTTTGCGGGAAACTCAGACCGAAGATATTTACATCGAAAACGTAACAGTCAAACAAACCGCGCCGGATGACCGTGCACGGGAAACCACATTCTGCAGTCGTGTTTACGACCTGCATATTGATTATCAGGAGGTATAAAAATGAAATCCAGAACTCTGGGCTCTAAGCTCTTTGCAAACGCAAAGAAAATCGGCGGTGTCCGCACCGTCAACGGCGTGGATATCAGCGCCGAAACCATCGACGAGACTACCTGGGACAACGAGGACGGCTACAAGTCTTTCGAGCCCGGCTTCATTGACGGCGGCGAGGTCACCGTATCCGGTCTTTATGATAATGCCAGTGAGGGACAGTCCTCTATTATGACGGCAATCGAGGCAGGATACGTCCTGCCATGTCATATCGACTTCCCCACGAAGCAAGGAAAGAGCTGGGTGTTCGCCGGCGCTCCGACGCGGTTTGCTACCGGCTTTGATATGAACGACGCGATCACCTTCGACGCAACGTTTAAGGTCAGCGGAAAACCGTACATATGCGCCACGTCTGAGGTGGACACATACATAGCCCAGCTCACAGACGTTTACACCGGCGCGGCAGCTGCATCTGCGCAGTCCGGAGGCAACGGCAATGGCTGATAAACACAATGACACTGTCTTTATCAACCTCGATAAGCCCTATGAGGTAACGTTTTCACACGTTGCCATCAAGCGCTTCTCTGCAATTCACGAACTTTCAGTCAATCAGATCGTTGCGGCGGTAGCGCGTTATGATCTCGCTACTGACATCATATTCCTGAGTCTCAACGGTACGAATCCCACAATGACCCGCGAGGATCTCGACAAGCTCATCGAGAAGGAGTTTGATCGCGGAAACATGACGTTCACCGATGTCATCAGCATCGCTGCCGATGCCGTTGCAAACGCATTCGGCATCGAGGAGGGCGAAGAGCGCGCAGAAGATGTAGAAAACCCCAGGAAGGCGGCTGGGACTGGCGAGTAAGCCTGTCCCTTGCCGCCGATCTCGGCATCTCCCTCTCGGAATGGGAACGCATGACGCCTGCGCAGCTTACGATCTACGCCGAGGCTGCCGCAGAGAAGCGCAAGGTCGAGAGGGAGAACAAGAACCGCGATATTTATAACCTGTCTGTTCTTATCCGCCAGCAGATATGGAGTAAAAAACTCGTTGAGTACGAGGATGTGTTCCCGGATGAGGAAAAAGAGGCTGACGATGATGAGTTCTTTAACTACATCTGCGCGCTCAACCGTCAATTCGGCGGAGAGGAGGTGTTTTAGTGAGCGTAGTAAGAAATGACATAGTCCGCGTTGGTGCGGACTTTTCTCCCTTTATAAAGGGCACAAAGCAAGGCGAAAAGGCCGTTGCTTCTTTTAACCTATCCTCAAATAAGGTTTTCAGCCGGCTCAAGAGCTTCGGCAAGGCTGCTATGGCTGCAGTTTCGGTCACTGCTGTCATTGCTGCGGCAAATAAGTGCAAAGAGGCTTATGAGTCGCAGGCTGAGGCTAACGCGAAGCTTGAGCACGTCATGAGTCACTCGATGGGCGCGAGAGCCGAGGAAATCGCATCCGTCAAGGATCTGACCGACGCTCAGCAGTCTCTCGGCGTTATCAGCGCAGATATACAGGCTGCAGGAGCCCAGGAGCTCGCGACCTATGTTTCTATGACCGGTACTCTTAAGAAGCTCATACCGGTCATGAACGATATGACAGCGCAGCAGTACGGCTACAACGCCACGGCAGAAAACGCCGTCGGCATCGCAACGATGCTCGGCAAGGTCATGAACGGACAGACCGGTGCGCTTTCTCGTTACGGTTACAGTTTTACCGAAGCTCAGGCAAAGGTGCTGAAGTACGGCAACGAAGAGGAACGCGTTGCCGTACTTGCTGACGTCGTATCCGCCTCAGTAGGCGGCATGAACGAAGCTCTTGCACAGACTCCTACCGGTCGCCTGCAGCAGGTAAAAAATCGCCTTGACGATATTCAGGCGAGTTTCGGCGCCGCGGTTACGAACATCGAGGTGCTTTTCCTTCCGGCGCTGAACACAGTTAATAACGTGCTTGCCGGGATGGCCAATCTTGCGAATATGGTCGCGCAGGCCTTTGTCAATGTGTTCGGCGGCGCGGCTGCTGCTGCCGGCAATGCGGTCACCTACACCGGTGCCGCAACGAGCGGAGTCGATGATCTTACCGAGTCGCTCAATGAGGCGGGCGGAGCGGCCGATAGGCTCGGCACTGCCGGCTTTGATACGCTGCAGAAGCTCTCCGGAACGTCATCCGGAGGCGGCAGCGGCGGATCCGCGGGAAGTGGCGCTTCGATAACCTCAATTGTGCCCAATTTGGGCACAACACAGTTTGAAACGCCGGAGAGTCTTAAGAAGCTCGAAGAGTTCCTTGGAAGGATTAAGGAGAAGGTTAATTCCCTTGTCCCAGGACGCAAAATGGCTTGACGCCCTCGCCAGCCGCATAAGAGGCAATTCAAGCGATCCTCAGCTGATAGCTATGCTCCGCACAATTCTGCAGTATCTCAGGGCGCCGACGCCTATCGTCTGGAATGACCGCGAGCTCGGAAAGATGACGCGGGATATTAACCGGCGCGAAGCCGCGATTTCGGGGGTGGGATGATGTCAACGAATCCATACCCGCCCACGTTTATCATCGATGGCGTAGATTTCACAGGGATGGTCGCCTATGACGGATTCGACTGGGAACGAAATGACATCGAGGCGGAGACTGCAGGCCGGCACACGCTTGACGTCCTGATGAAGCGAGCTGTGCTCGCTGACAAGCGCGGCCTTGTCGTTACTCCGATCAGAGCACCATTTTCCAGATCGAGGGAGCTTGCGTTAGCCCTTCATAAAACCTATCTGACAATTACCTACCTCGACCAGGAAGACGGCGTCATCACAAAGCAGTTTTACGGTACGCAGGTGCGCTCCAAGATCCACGGCAGGCTTCACGGCGTGACATACTCAACGATTCAGCCGTTTACACTTGTGGAGGTGTAAGATGCAGGAAGTTTCTCAAAAATTCAATGATCTCTGGAGCACTCCAGGCAAGCTCACTGATGTCAAGTTCACAATTAACGACGTTGAATACCTCAATGACGCAATCTATCCTTCGGCTCTCAGCCGGAGGATGTTTGCAAATGATGAGCCAGCTGTCGGCAGTGTAGTGCAGAGTACGTTTTCGAGCTCAGTCGTTCTGAAGAGCGATATTCCGAAGCATGCGACGGTCAAGGTCTATAACCGAGTTGTCCATCCGGATAACGGCGAAGCTTCGGAGTGGATCCGGCGCGGTGAGTTCTACATTAACTCCCGCAGGGGCTACACCGCCGGCTCTGTGCTTGAATTCGCTGCGAAGGATGCGATAGGTAAGACAAACAAGTCATATAAGGATTACACCGGCTTCACGTCATGGCCGCAAAATGAGAATGCGGTCGTTGCCGAGATAGCGCAGATTATCGGAGTAACAGTTGACGTTCGCACAGTTCTTGCCGGTTATTCGGTGCCGTATCCTAATGACTATACAATGCGCGAGATCCTCGGATATATCGCCGCGGCAAACGGCGGCAACTGGACAATTACAGATGTCAGCACGCTGCGGCTTGTAAAGCTTACAGGCAACGCAGATGATCTTAATATCGGCAATCGCGCGGCGTCGTTTGTGAGCCTTGGTGATACTGGAGCTTATACAGGAGTCACAATCTGGTGGGATGACGATAACGCTTTTTCCGCCGGCAATGATTCCGGGACTGTTCTTGAGTGTGACTGTCCTTGGGCTACGCAGACCATGGCAGATAATTTGTTGCTTCAGGTCAGCGGACTTAGCCTCCGCGCATACACCGCCTCGCTTACCGACGTATCACCGGCTGCAGAGCTCGGCGACGTCGTCATTATCGAAGGGGTACGCTGTGTACTCAACGATTATGACGTCAGTCTCGACGGCACCCATCAGCCGAGCATATCCTCTCCTGCGTTGAGCGAGGCAGACGAGGACTATGAGCCGGAGCTGCAGCGCCAGATGCGGCGTGCCGTGAAGCTCGGGCAGAGCTATTACGGCACGAAGATAACGCGCGAGAATGGTCTTGTAATCGAAAAAACCGACGGGACCGATACCGAAGCAAGCGTTACGCTGAACGCCGATGAGCTGGCGTTCCGGTCAAACGAGAACGGCGTTATGCGCGATAAGCTGTATTTTGACCCTGTTACCGGGCAGTATGTTTTTGACGGCAAGATAACCGTGCGCGACGGCTCGATAGAGTTTATCGGCGGTGCGTCATTTACGCAGGTGAGGTATTCGACCGATCCGCAGGCGACCGTTCCCGGCGGCTGGAGCGATGCGTGGGATCCCGAGTGGGATGACGGCTCGACAAGAGTCTTTGCGATCTACTCATATAACGGCGGCACGGATTGGACTGATCCTGTAATGATACAGGGCGCTGACGGAGACGCCGGGGAATCTCCGATAACCGTTTCTTTGTTTTCGACGGCAGGAACCGTCATCTCTCAGGGGGTTACATCCACACGGATCTACGCCGTCGTTATGCAGGGCGGCGTGGATATTACGCTGAACATCAGCTATCTTCGTTTTTCGTGGCACAAATATTTCAAAGACGGAACTGAAGATCTTAATTGGCATCCAACTTACACTTATGAGGGACGGCGCGATTCGATCAACGTGTCAGAGTCGGATATCGCCTCAACAGCAACGTTTACTTGTTTAATTGAGGAGGAAAGTTAAATTGGCTACTGTAGCTCAAGGTCAAATTACAATCGTTGATATGAATGATCAGCCCGCGCTGTTAATGAATATCGACTCGACAAAGACAAAAACTTTTACAAAGACTTTTATCCCGACGGGGCAGGGGGCAGGAACCTATACCTATGCGCCTGCGCTCGGCACGGGTGGAAGCAATCCGCTGGTGCTGACGCCGAGGTTGTATCTTGCGGGCAGCAACACGGAGCTTTTTGCGGCGGGCACGGGCGGCAAGCTGCGATTTGACGGCTGGGACATTACCATCGACGGCACGACGTACACAATCTCGGCAAACGCAAGCGACGCATTACCTTCCGGGCTGCCGACGGGCATCTCGTTCAATGATCTGGGGCCGACCGGCAAAAAGTTCACCCGCGCTCAAATCGCGATCACCGCAAACAGTGCTCTCGGCTCGTCGTTTTACGCAAAGGCAAAGGCTACGTACTCATATTCGGGCAGCGCAAGCTTTGCCGACGGCATTCCGGTAAGCGCGGATATAACGGTTACGACTATACTTACAAACAACGCAAGCTATATCTGCGATCTGACAAATACGAACCATGCGTTCCCGGTGTCGTGGGAGGAGGACGCGCAGGGCAGGCAGATAGGCACGTTGAGAGCCGGAGCTACCGCAGACATCTATGCCGACGTATCTTACGGAGATACCGTTATAAATGATTATACGATCTCCGCAAATCTGGGAGGCGACACAAGATTCACCGCTTCGGCTCTTTCGGGCGGCACACGGCCGGGCGTTCGGATAACGGTAAATCAGGACGCTTCGATAGGTCAGAGCGATTCCGAGGGAGCTGCGGGAGACCCGTCTGACAGCGGCACGTTTACGATAACCGTAACGGCTCCGGGAAACGGTCCGAGCTTTGCGAAGATATTCTCATGGTCTGCCGCAGGCGAGGGCGTCAACGGCGCGGACGGCGTCAGCTACGATCTCGGCGTATCTCCGAAGCGCGTTACTCTGAATCCGAACAGCAGCGGACAATACACCGAAACCGGAACGATCACGCTTACGCCGCGAAAATTCAGCGGCGGTTCTCTCGTGGCGTGGACGGATTACACTATTGCCTACAAATACGGCAGCAACAATTATCAGGCATTGAGCGGCAACACGTTTACGTACAGCGCATCTACGCTCGGGGATATACATTTCCGTCTGTTTGCCGGAACCGGGGCAAGCGTGGACGTCACGGGCTCCGATTACCTTGACGAAGAGACCGCTTACGTCGAAAAAGCTCCGCTTGACAGCTGTCATCTCGCTATTGAGCCCGAGAGCGGAAAATCGCTGTATTTCCGCAATGCTGTGGGGAATGAAACCATTACTCTTTACGCCAAGTTCTACGTGAACGGCAGCCTGCAAAACTCGCCTGCTTGCCAGTGGTACAAGAACGGCACCGCAATTTCCGGCGCAACGAGCGCAAGCTACGTCGTCTCCGCCAATAATGTTACAAGTTCGGCGTACTTTGCCTGCCGCATTACCCATCAGGGGACGTCGTATGAGGACGGCGTTACGATCGTTGACTATGATGACCCATATCAGGTTGAAATCATTTCGTCCAATGGTACGGTGCTTGTAAACGGCACAGGCTCGACCAATCTGACCTGTAAGCTGTACAGATATAACGCATCCTCCGGAACGATAGCCGAGGTGGATTCCGCCGGAACCTCGTTTACTTATACGTGGACAAAGGGCGGGCAAACCTTTTCCGGAAATACCGGTAAAACGATCACAGTGCAAGCCTCAGATATTGACGGCACCGCGCTCTATGCCTGCACTGTTTCGGATTCCGGCACATAAGGAGGCGCTGCTATGGCCGTAATTGCCGAAGGGCAGATAACCCTTGCACGGGTCGAATCCGGGCGCACCGTGTCAGCCTATAAACGCGCGGCGGACAGCACGACTCCGGCGGCACCGACCTCGACGGACAGCTTTCCGACAGGATGGACGGCTGCTCCGAGCGGAGTTGACAAAAACTATCCATATGAATTTGTGTCGCAGAGCTTGCTTACCGGAGATACATACGGAAGCTGGTCAACTCCCGCAGTATATGCCGTATATACGGCCGCGAGGACTGTATCAATATATAAGCTCGCAAGCACCAACACTGCGCCGGCAACTCCTACCGGAGGGGGTACTTCCATTCCCTCCGGCTGGTCTGACACGATTCCCGCGTTTACGCAGAGCAATCCCTATGTGTTTATCTCGCAGACTACGCTTGAGGGCAACACATACGGGACGTGGAGCGCGCCGGTCTTATATACTTACGATCCCACAAACGACGACGCAATGTTTGCCGCGCTGACTGACAGCGGGAATAAGGTCGGTATATTCTCGTCGGGCAGCATCAGCGGAAGCACCAAGCTCTTTGTCAATGCCGACTATATCAAGGCCGGTAAGCTCGTTGTAAAGGACGCGCAGGAGAACGTAATATTTCAAGCCGATATTGATAACAACAGCACTAACCTTGCGGGATGGATAGCCGCCAACGGGAAGTTTTATTCCGGCTCCGGCAGCAGTTACGTCGAGCTCAACAGCGACAGTTCAGATTCTCACGCGATAATGGCCGGAGGCAGCACGTCCGCAAATGCGCGGTTCCTGCTTGGTAAAGACGGCAGCCTTACGCTAAAGGACAGCAACGGCGACAGGGCGCTGTATTTTGACAGCGATAAGCGGAGCTTTGTATTTAACGGAGTCCTCGGCTCCGGAGCAACGTACACAGACAGCCTTTATGCCGAGCAGGGCAACGTTGCGGATATTACGGTCAGCCGTCTTGACACGGGTGATTATATAGCGCGATACCTGACCCGCAATATAGCCGATCTGAACCATGTCAGGATAACGTCGGATTCGAGCGGACTGCCGCATATCTATTTGGTAGCATCTGCTGTAAAAAGATATTATGCGTCCGGCACGGGCAGAGAACGGCTTACAAACTCGTCCGGAACCGCGCTCTATTGGACGGACGAGCTGATGACCGCTACCACCACGTCGGCAACGTCTTACCCCGCATATATCGGGGTAACAACCCTCAAGAACCCCTACGATGAATCAATGTATTGGTCGCAGGATATATCCGGCGCAACGATAACGGACGGCTATCCGTATATAAACGGAGTGCGTATCTACACGACCGGTACGAACACAAATCACCCCGTTATCGTATGGGACTATGAGGATCAGAACAAGGCCGATCTGACGTTCGTGCTCAACTCGTCCAACGGGTACTACGAACCGCGGCTCGTCCTCGGCGCCGGAGATCAGAACGGTACCGCGAAGGGCTACATATACAAGGGCGCAAACGGGCTTGACATTGTTTACGACCGTGGAAATTCTGCAGGCGAGCTGGCTCTCAGACTGAATGAGAGCGGCA
Organism: Oscillospiraceae bacterium; assembly: GCA_017412765.1. Lineage (GTDB taxonomy): Bacteria > Bacillota > Clostridia > Oscillospirales > Oscillospiraceae > RUG626. The sequence continues at coordinate 44,629 of JAFPWN010000021.1, forward strand.
ACGTGCAGAAGTCGCTTACAAGCAACGGCACGACGATACAAGGAGCGGTTGCAGGAATGTTGGTCTTTGAGAATATCACGGTGACCGAGTCGAGTTGGACGGAAGAAGCGACACCGACATTTACGAGCTACCCCTATGCGGCGCAGCTTACCTGTCAGGGTGCGACAAGCGCAATGGGCGGCGAGGTCATATTCTCCCCGGACGACGTCGGAAGCGGCAAGCTTGCCACGGCAGCGCAGAGCGGAACGAACAAGGTCACTATATATGCAACCGAACCAATGGATGTCACAGTTCTTCGAATTGAATTGAGGTTTTGATATGGCGTGGTTAAGAGCAGTTGCGGGACAGAACACCCCGACATCTTTCAAAGTCGAATATAACCTTACCGGGCTGACAACTACCGGCTCGGATACTGCTCCCGCGTATGGCGAGTTCACGTTCGTGCTTGCGGGCAGCGGCAACAGAGTGCCGCCGGCTACAATAAATATTTACTGCGACGGTACGTTGCTTACTTCAAATACGGACTACACGTACAACCGGAATACCGGAGAAGTGAAAATCAAGAGAGTCGCAGGCAACATCCTCGTCGAGGCGGTCGGAGTTGTCGCCGCTGCTATCTGGAGCCCGGCTGCGGGTTATACTTACTTTGCAATATTCCAACTCTCAGGCAAATATCGGATATGCTGGTATAGTTCAGTTCCTGAAAATGAATGGAAACCAGTCTATGGTACTGCATCAATTTCGTATGCAAGTATAATTACCGTGACCCCCTACGTAGGGCTTAGAGGCTATTTATATTATAGCCAAGAGTTCAATACAATCGACGCTGCAATTAACGCCATGTACCGAGAAGAAGCGGCACAATATGTACAAGCGAGTTCGTTAACGGTGTATCAAGGGGCAGGCCGTTCAGGTGTTAACAGCGCAACCGCAACTATAGGCGGATTGTGGCCGAATAGAGTGATAGCGACAAATGCGTCGGTTCCCATATATGCACTGACATATTACGAAATGACTGCTAATCGGTCCACAACCAATAGCAGCAGCTCTTACAGTTCAACGCCGTCTGTGCCTGAACAATATGTGGAATATAGCAATATAAACATTCAGTCTTGAGGTGAGATCATTGGCATTTTTAGCAACAAACGCAATTAAAATACAGCGTTCGGCTGCGGTCACGGAGGAATTGGAAGTAACAGAGAACGGTACATACACGCCCTCGAGCGGGGTTGACGGATTTGATTCTGTTACAGTAAATGTAAGCGGAGGCGATCCCGTTTGGAAACCTGTTACTCCTATCAATCTAGGTTCGGGTAGTTTTATTTCAAGCGGCAACTCACTCGAAATCGGGCGCACTGATTGGCCGAATTATTACGCCGTTGCGCTGGATTTACAGACGTTAGCTGGTAAAATTATCTACATCGACAACTCTGACAACAATCGTAACTACTGGGGATTATACACCTCGCTGAGTACTGGTCAAGCTATTACATATCCAAGTACGCGCGAATTACAATCAAATGGAAAGCTCATCTTTTATGCGAATGATTTTTATAGGTTAGCGCAATATCTGGTCTATGACTTTACGACAAGCAGTCAGAGTCAACCTGCCATTTCCGCAATGAACGTTACTGCTCCATCAGCATAAATTAGTGGCAATGTAGTTTGAAACTAAACAGTACAGATGACAGGCAGCTATTTCATGCGGCTTTTTGGCGGTCGCGGCTGTCATGAACGCGATTTTAATACTACTTATGAAAGGATAAAAAATAATGAACGATAAAGTAATCTCAATCACGGGGACGGCGTTTCTGACGCTCGTTCTCGCCTACTTCAAGGCGCTGGCGGTGCCGGTCATCATGCTCGCGGTGCTTATGCTGCTCGATTACATCTCGGGCGTTGTCGAGGCGTGGGTACATAACACTATGTCA
>JAFPWN010000001.1 GCA_017412765.1 Oscillospiraceae bacterium
TGGTCTCTACGACTTTTTGCTTAAATTCGCCTGTGTATTTCTTGTTCGGTATTCCTTTCAGCATATAACAACACCCCACTTGTTAGTAGTATACCATACTTGTCTAACAAATGGGGTGCTGTTCAAGTCTGCGGCGGTTTTATCAGCGCGAAGCTCGCTTTTTCTCCTTCGTTGCGTCAAAGCTCATCTCAAGGAGGAGCTTTACCGTTTCATCGGGGACGACGGCGAACTGCCTGAGCTGCTCGTCGGTGCGGTGATAGTAGCGCACGCCCTTGTCGAGCGCGGCGATCTGCGCCATCTCATCTTCCGTCAGAGCAAAGTCGAGGATATCGAGATTATCCCTTATGTGCGCGACGTTTTTACTGCCGCGTTTTTTTTCACGGCGGATTCTATGCAAATAGCCCGAATCGGCTCCGCCGACGGCGCCGCTTCCTCTCCATTTCTCCAATAATTCCGGTAAATTAAAAAAAGTATCGAAATTCCCGCGCTCTTGTGCTATACTGTAAGCGGAAAATTGGGGCAGTGATTTTCTGCTCCGAATAATAAAGGAGAAGAAATGACGAGTAAAGAGCTTGAAATCAAGGCGTATGAATCGCGCCGACTCATTCTCGACGGCGTTCACGCCGCGAAGTGCGGTCACCCGGGCGGTTCTCTCAGCTGCGTTGACGCGCTGACCGTTCTCTACTTCGATGAGATGAACATCGATCCCGCAGATCCGAAAAACCCCGACCGCGACCGCTTCGTTCTCTCGAAGGGTCACTGCGCCCCCGCGCTCTACGCGACCCTCGCTAACCGCGGCTATTTCCCGAAGGAGGATATGCTGCTGCTGCGCTCCATAAAGGCGCACCTGTCCGGTCATCCCGATATGGTGCACGTTCCGGGTGTTGAGTTCTCCACCGGCTCGCTCGGTCAGGGCATCTCCGGCGCCGTCGGAATGGCTCTCGCCGCAAAGCACACCGGCAAAGCCTTCCGCACCTACGCCGTTTTAGGCGACGGTGAGATCGAAGAGGGTCAGTGCTGGGAGGCGTTCATGGCGGCGGCAAAATGGAAGCTCGATAACCTCTGCGCCTTCATCGACGTAAACGGTCTCCAGATCGACGGCACCACCGCCGACGTTATGCCGTCTGCTCCGCTGGATAAGAAGCTTGAAGCCTTTAACTGGCACGTCATAAAGGTCAACGGCCACGATTACGATGAGCTAAAGGCGGCGCTCGCTGAGGCAAAAGCCGTCAAGGGTCAGCCGACTATGATAATTATGTCAACTACAAAGGGCAAGGGCGTAAGCTACATGGAAAACGCCGTTGGCTGGCACGGCAAGGCGCCGAACGACGATGAGTACGCCGTTGCGGTGACCGATATAAACAATCATCTTAAGGAGCTGGGGGTGGAAGTCAATGGCTGATAAGAAAGCAACACGCGCCGCTTATGGCGAAGCGATAGTTGAGCTTGCGGAGAAGTACCCGGAGCTTGTGGTTCTGGACGCCGACCTCGCCGCCGCGACGAACTCCAACAAATTCGCCAAGGCTTATCCCGACCGCTTCTTTGACTGCGGCATCGCGGAGGCGAATATGACCTCCATCGCCGCCGGAATGAGCACCGTCGGTCTGAAGCCGTTTACCAATACCTTCGCCATCTTTGCCGCGGGCAGAGCGTGGGAGCAGATTCGCAACTCCATCGCCTATCCGCACTTAAACGTCAAGGTCGTCGGCTCACACGGCGGCCCCTCCGTCGGTGAGGACGGCGCTACCCATCAGATGAACGAGGATATAGCGCTGATGCGCGCGCTTCCGGGCATGACCGTAGTCGTACCCTGCGATGCGCACGAAATGCGCCTTGCCGTCGAGGCGCTTCTCAATTACAACGGCCCCGCTTACCTCAGAATGTGCCGCTACGCCACCGAGACCGTCACAGCAGAGATACCAGGCTACAAGTTCGAGCTTGGCAAGGGCGTTACGCTGAAGGACGGCAGTGACGTGACGATAATCGCCACCGGAATCACCGTTCCTTTCTCATATGAGGCGGCGAAGATACTTGAAAATGAGGGCATTTCTGCCCGCGTTATAGATATGCACACCGTAAAGCCGCTCGATGAGGAGCTTGTCATCAAGGCGGCAAAGGAGACCGGCGCGATCCTCGCAGTCGAGGAGGCGAGCACGATCGGCGGACTCGGCAGCGCGGTCTGCGAGCTTCTCTGCGAGAAGTGCCCGACACCGGTCGTGCGCCACGGCGTACCCGATGAGTTCGGCAGAAGCGGAACCGCCGCGCAGATGCTGGAAAAGTACGGTCTCACGCCGGAGGGCATCGCTGCGAAGGCGAAGGAAGCGCTGAAGCTGAAGAAATAAAATTTGAAAGGGGCGGTCAACCATGAAAAGGGCGAAAACGGCGCTTATCTGGCTTTTGACTGCCCTTTTATTATGCTCCTGCGCGGCGCGGGAGGCGGTCGAGACAGAGCCGGAGCCTGAGGGATTTATGCCGGCGCTCGACACAAAAATCGCCGGAAGCGTCACGATATGCGGAGATATAGCGGATTTCCCGGCACTTCTGGCGGCTTTCGAGGACTTCGGGGCGTACTACCCCGCGATCACGATGCGATACGTGAAGCTCGACGACTACAACAGCGCCATTACCGCCGCGCTCGACGGAGAGAACGCGCCGGATATTTACTTCGTCCACGGCCGGATGCGCGGTCAGCAGAGGTATAGGACGGTATTCGACCACGCGGAAAATCTCGCGGATCCGGCGCTGTCGATCTCGCTCGACGTCATTCGCCCGCGGCTCCTCAAGCCTGAGGGCGAGGAGCTGAGTATGGTGCCGGTGCTGTCATCCGCCTACGGTATGCTCGTGAACGAGTCGCTTTTTGAAAAGTGCGGTCTGTCCGTTCCGGAGAGCTTCGAGGCGCTCAGGGAGGTCTGCGCGGCATTTGAGGCGCAGGGCGTGTCATCGCCGCTGTGCGGCTATACCGGAGCGGGGAACGGGTCGGCGTTTTACATCGCCGCATATACGCGCCTCTGCGGACTTGTGTCCGGCGACGAGAGCGCGATCGAGGAGCTGAACGCGCTATCCCCGGAGGGCGGCGAGCGCCTGCGCGCGGTTTTCGAGCGCGTGGACGAGCTTGGCGAGGTGCTTGACAGAGCGGCGTCGGAGAGCATTCAGGATAACCACACCGCGGTGATCGAGCGTTTTTTCGAGGGGAACACGCCTATGATGATCGCCGCCGCCGAGACAGTTACGGCTGCGCGGCTTTACGGCGCGCCGGACTTCGATTACGCGTTCTACCCGCTGCCCGTAAGCGATAAGGACGCGGTTTTCCTCGATCTTGCCGCGGCTTCGCTCGCGGTAAACAAGGAGAGCGGAAGTCTTGCGCTTGCCAATGAGTTTATGCGGTTTCTTATCTCGGAGACAGAGCTTCAGAACCTCGCGGAGCGCGCGGGGCTGATCCCGGTAACGGTCGGGTGGACCGACGGCGGCGTTTACGCGCCGTTTGCCGCTATCCCCGACAAGCGCAGCGTTACGCCGGAGGACGTGAATATCACCGAGGAGGTGAGCCTCCAGCTCAGGGTGCTCGCCCAGCGCGTCGGGCACGGACTTATGACGGTAGACGAGGCGGTCGAGGCGTATGGGAAGGTCACTACCTGATAGTTTCGGGGCGGCGAAAGCCGCCCTTTTTTGCGGGCGGGTACGGAGACCCGCCCCTACACATCATCATCGCAAAGCGCGGCGAGGTATGTAGGAGTATGCACCGAAAGTCAGTACGCAGTAAGCGGCTAAGCGACGCTCGCCGCTTCGCGTATCAGACAAAGGACGCCGCGCAAAACGGCGCTTCAAGTCCGGCGGTTATAGACAAAGCCTCTTATCTCTCTCTTGGTTCCGTTCTCTCTCTTTCTCTGCGAGAAAGAGAGAGAATGAACAGAAAAGCGGGGGCGTATCGCAAGAGAAAAAATTTATTTCCTCTTAAGTTTTAATTAAGCTTCGCATTATATACTGCGGTCATCACAAAGAAAGAGGTGACCTGCATGAAGAAAAAAATTATTCCCGTAGTCGCGGCAGCGCTTGCGATGACGGTTTTAGCGGCAGGCTTCTACGCCCTGCCAGCATTCGTAGACCTCGAGGACGCCGATTCGACCGTCACGGTCGAGGGCGTTACCCTCGCAAACGACAACACGGTGACGATCACCGACTCCGCCGTGACCGTAGCCGACTCCCACGAGAGCGGGCTTGAGTGCGACGCTGCCGGAGGTCTGACGATCACCGAGAGCGGAACGTATACGGTCACAGGCTCGGTCAGCGAGGGCTTTATCAAGGTCAAAAAAGGCGTCACCGGCGTGACGCTCATCCTCAAGGACCTCGACCTCACAAGCTCGACCACAGCCCCGATAGTCATCGGAAAAGGCGCCGAGGCGACGATTATCGTCACCGGCACCGTAACGCTCACCGACGCGGAGACTGATACCGCCTCAGAGGACTACGAGGGCGCGTGCATCAAGGTAAAAAGCGGCGCTTCGCTCGTTATCCGCGGCGACGGAACGCTCAACCTCGACGCGTCGAGCGCGAAAAACGGCGTCAAGGGCGCCGAGTCCGCCTCCGTTGCCGTGACCGGCTCCGTAACCGTTAACGTCGCGGCGGCAAATAACGGCATAGCCTCCGACGGCTCCGTCACAATCGCGGGCGGCACGGTAAACGTAAACGCCGGCAACGACGGCATTACCTCCAACCCCGATACCGGCGAGGGTACGGTCACCATCACCGGCGGCAAAATCACGGTGGTCGCCGCGGACGACGCGATCAAGTCCACCGGCGCCGTTACCATCGGTATAGAGGGCGAGGACGGCCCTGCGATCCTCGTAGCCGGCTCCCACGAGGGCATCGAGGCGGCTTCCGTTGAGCTTATAAGCGGCACAGTCACGATCTACGCCGACGACGACGGCATAAACTGCGCCGACGGCAGCCTCAAAAACTCCGGCGCGGCGCTTAACCTCGCGGGCGGCTCGCTCACGATCTACTCCGACGGCGACGCAATCGACTCCAACGGAGACATCACGATCACCGGCGGCACCGCGGTGGTGTTCGGAGCGGCAAACGGCGAAAACGCCGCCTTCGACTGCGACGGCGAGGCGACCCTCACCGGCGGCAGCATCCTCTCGATCGGCATGAGCGCGATGGCGCAGTACCCGGACGGCGTGACGGTGGAATACTCCGGCGTTCCCGTGAGGGCGGGAATGACCGTAACGATAAAGGACGCTTATAAGAACACAGTCGCCACTGTCGAGGCGGTCAAGACGGCGGACAGCGTGATCTTCACCTCCGACTCGCTCACCTCCGGCGAGGTCTACACGCTCTATCTCGACGGCACTGCTGTTCTGAGAGCGACCGCGAAGTAAATACTAAGCGCCGATAAAATCAACAAAGCATTTTATCGGCGCTTATTATAAAAAGCATAAAATTCATCCCCTTCTCATAGATTTCAGAGAAGGGGATGAATGCTTTGAGAGAAAATGACCACATAATCATAATCGGAGACCCTGCCGGAAGAGCGGAGTTCAGCCACATGGGCGCGCGGGAGGCAATCTACCGTCTGCCCGTTTCCGTCGAGCGCCTCTCGGGAGCGCAGGACGAGCTTAACGTCCTTGCGCCGGAGAGTATGCTCCGCTCGCTCGAGGGCGAGGGAGAGAGGCTTTTTGTCGAGGGAGAGGTGCGAAGCTTCAATAACCGCTTCGGCGCGGGCGCGAAGCTCGTCATAAGCGTGCTCGCGCGCACGCTCTGCCGCACCGACCTCGATTACCGCAACGAGCTTGAGCTGAGGGGCGTGGTCGTCAAGCCGCCGGTGTACCGCAAGACCCCGATGGGCAGGGAGATCACCGATCTGCTCGTCGCTTCACCGCGCGATCACAGGGGAAGCGACTATCTGCCGGTCATCGCGTGGGGTGCCGGCGCAGTCGAGGCGGCGGACTACTCGGTGGGCGATATAATCACGCTTAGCGGCAGACTCCAGAGCCGCAGGTACGTAAAAAATCTCGGTGAAACGTCAGAGGAGAGAACGGCGTTTGAAATAAGCGCCGGAGAGATACTGAGGGGATAAATAATACCCGTGGGTATTATTACAGACTGTAGACAAAAAGGAAAAAGCGTTGGATAAAGGAGGCGGGGTTCTGTGAAGGGGCCGGCCGAGAGGCCCCTTCACGTCGCAAATAGGCTCGCAAGCGTCATATTTTGCACTCTGAGAGTGCAAAATATGTTCGATGCGGAGACTTTGTCGACGCATTGAAATAATACCCGTGGGGATACCCACGGGTATTATTATATTCATTAAACGTGCGAGCTAAGCGAGTGCGCTGCAGCGGGCTGCAAAAAAATCACGCGAGAGGCATTTGCCTCTCGCGTGAAGCGAAGCGAATTTACATGCAGGTGTAGCCGCCGTCAACGGGAAGCTGTACGCCGGTGACGTAGCTGGAGGCGGGGGAGGCAAGGAAGATCGCGGCGGAGTCGAGCTCGCCCTCGTTGCCGTAGCGCTCCTCGGGGATCATGGTCTTCGCGTTCTGCTGGAAGAAGTCGGAGTTGAGCGTGTCAACGGTCAGCGGGGTGTAGAAGTAGCCCGGGCAGATGGAGTTGACGGTGATGCCGTACTTGCCCCACTCAGCCGCGAGAGCGCGGGTGAGGTTGACTACGCCGCCCTTGGCAGCGTGATACGGAGCGGAGCCGGCGATTTTGTTGCCGACAAGGCCGTACATGGAGGCGATGTTGATGATCCTGCCGTACTTTGCGGGAATCATGGCCTTCTTCGCGACGGCGCGGGCGACCTTGAAGGAGCCGAAGAGGTCGATCTCCATCTCGTGCGAGAACTGATCGTCGGTGATGTCCTCGGCCGGGGCGACTGCGCCGGTGCCGGCGTTGTTGATGAGGACGTCGATCCTGCCGAACTTTGCCATAACGGCGTCAACCATCGCGTTGACGGCCTCGGTATCGGTGATGTCGCAGCGGACCGGAAGGGTCTCGACGCCGAACTCGGCCTTGATCTCGGAAGCTACCTGCTCGATGAGGTTCTGACGGCGGGCAACGACGACGATGTTTGCGCCCTGATTTGCAAGAGCCTTTGCCATCTGTACGCCGAGACCGGTGGAGCAGCCGGTAACGACAGCTACCTGGCCCTTGAGATCGAAATAGTTTTTCATTTTGCTTTTCTCCCATTCGATAAAATTTTGAACTGTGGATATTATAGATTATCCGGCGGCGTTTGTCAACTAATTAACAAAATAAATTGTGCCATTATTTCGTTGCCAAAGCTTGTGAAATGTGCTAAAATATTTTTATCTATGCGCAAAGGTGGACAGGCCCCTGTGATTAAAAGATTTTCCGCACTATTGCTTGCCGTTCTGACGCTCGCCGCGGTTACGATACCGGCGTTTGCGGCCGGCGCAGAATATAAAATCACCGTTAACCGCACGACGAACGTCGTCACCGTCTACGAAAGGGACGCGGACGGGGAGTACTATCCCTCGCGCGCGTTCGTATGCTCCACCGGCAAGCCCGGCGACGAAACGCCGGCGGGCGAATTTGCCCTCACGGGGTACAAGGCAAAGTGGATACACATGGTGGACGGCAGCTACGGGCAGTACTGCACTCAGATCAAGGGAAACTACCTGTTTCACTCCGCCTGCTACACCTCTGCGGACGAGGCGGCTCTCATAACGGACGAGTACAACGACCTCGGCAGGAGCGTTTCGCTCGGCTGCGTGAGATTGCAGGCCGCGGACGCGAAGTGGATATACGATAATTGCGGCTGGGGCGTCAGAGTGAGCATAGTTGACGAGGAGACCGACCCCATCGCGCCCGAAAAGTACGTTGACGCGATACCCGAGGGCTTTCCCGAAAACTGGGATCCGACCGACCCGCACAAAGACAACCCCTGGCGGCAGTACGAGGATTTTTCGGACGTTCGGCCGGGAAGCAGATACTACGATAGCATCCACTACTGCGCGGGAGAGGGACTTCTTAACGGCGTCGGCGCCGGGAAGTTCTCGCCGGAGGGCGTCGTGACCGGCGCGATGGTCGCGCAGGCGCTCTACAACGCGGCGGGAAAACCGGCTGTCGCCGCAGAGGGAACAAAATGGTACTCTCAGGCAGTCAGATGGATGGAAACGGCGTATCCCGAGCTTATGCTCGACCCGGAGGAGCCGGTAAGAGCGGGCGATATAACGATATTCAAGAGAGAAAACGACAGCTCCGGCGCTTTTATGACCCGCGGCGAGCTTGCGGAGCTTCTGATGGAGTTGCATAATGGATAAAGAGCTTGGCATTTACGTCCATATACCGTTCTGCGCCGGAAAATGCGCTTACTGCGACTTTTATTCCCGCGCCGGGTGCGACGAGCTTATGCCGGAGTATCAGCGCGCGCTGCTTCACCACATACGCGAGTCGCGCAGCTCCATGGAGGGGTATCTCGTCGATACGGTCTATTTCGGCGGCGGAACGCCCAGCTATTACGGCGCGGACAGGCTTATAGAGATTTTCACCGCGCTCAAGAAGAACGCAAGGGTGCTTATAGAGAGCGAGGTCACGCTGGAGGCAAATCCCGACAGCGTCAATTACGCTGACCTCAAAAAGCTGAGGCGAGCGGGCTTCAACCGCATATCCATCGGCGCACAGTGCGCGGATGATAAGATACTCAAGAGCATCGGCAGAATACATACCTGGAAGCAGGTCTCCGAGGCGGTCGCGGCCGCGCGGCAGGCGGGCTTTGAGAACGTATCCATCGACCTTATCTACGGACTTCCGAGCCAGACGCGCGAGGGCTGGGCGGACACGCTCAAGGCGGCGCTGAACCTGAAGCCGGAGCATTTTTCGTGCTACGGGCTGAAGATAGAGGAGGGCACTCCGCTCTACCCTTACCGCGACTCGCCCTTTATCCCCGACGACGACGCGCAGGCGGATATGTACCTCTACACGGTCGATTTTCTCGAGCGCTACGGCTACCGGCAGTATGAGATCTCGAATTTTGCGAGGCGCGGGTATCAGTCGCGCCACAATCTGCGCTATTGGCAGGGCAAAGAATACCTCGGCTTCGGCGCGGCGGCGCACAGCTACATACATAATTCGCGCTTTTCATTCGTTTCGGATATGAAAAAGTATGCGGAAAACGTCGAAAACGGCAAAAACATAGTCGATTCGATGGAGGAGATAACCGATTTTGAGCGGGCGGGGGAGTACCTCATGCTCGGATTAAGGACAAACCACGGCGTTTCCGCGAAGGAATACTACGATATTTTCCCGTGCCGCTTCGATCTCTGCGAGGAGCTGATGGAAAACTACCGCAAAAACGGCTGGATGGTCAAAAACGAGGAGCGCTGGAGCTTCACCCCGCAGGGTATGCTCCTCTCAAATCAGCTCATCGGCAATATTCTCGAAACGCAGACCAAGGCTCGAGCCGGCGCTGTCTCGCCGTGGAAGGAGCAGGAGCTTGCAGAGCGGCAGTTTACGATGTTCACAAAGGACAAGATCGACACGGATATATTCAACGGAATTTAAAATTATCTTGATTTTCGCGTTTTTTGGGGTATCATAAGCAATAATCATTTATATATAATTAGGAGCGAGTCAAATTGGCAAGAGGTAAAAGAGTTAAGAAAAATAAAAACGCGGGGCTGACCGTCGGCATAACGGTCGCGGCCCTCGCTGTGCTGGTGGTTGCGATCATCGGCGTATATGAGGTGTTCTTCAAGAAGATCGCGCCGGAGCCTGTCAATACCGACACCGAGCCGACGGTGAACACCGAGCCGGACAAGCAGGAGCAGAAAACCGATCCTGCTCCCGCAGCGGAGACGAAATACGCGGTCCCGGCTTCCATCAAGCTCTCGGACGGCACCACGCTCGAGCTCGGAGCGAGCGGCGAGATGACCGAAAAAGAGGTGCGCGAGCTTGTGAAAGCCGCCGCTGAGAAGGTAAAGGTCGAGCCGGTAAGCGCCGCAAGCGAGGTCGGGGAAAAGACCGTCACCGTGACGAAGGGCAAAGACGGAGCCGCGCTCGACGAGGAGAGCGCAGTTGCCGCCATCACCGGAAAAAGCGCTGCCGGGGCGGTCATTGAAACCGTCGCGGCTGAGGATATCGACCTTGACGCGCTCTATGCCTCGATCCACGCTGACGGCACCGCCGAGGAACCGGGCGTGACCTTCGACCTCGAGGCGGCGAAGGAGGCTTACGCCGCTCTTGCGCCGGGCGAGAGCATGGAGATAGAGCTTCTTGAGTGCGTCGGCGGCTACACCGACGCCGACTTCCCGGACGTTCTCTGTGAAAAATCCACCTCGATGAAGACCTCGAGCGCGAACAGAATAACGAACATCACCCTCGCGGCTCAGGCGATCGACGGCCTTGTGCTCAAGCCGGGCGACGTTTTCAGCTACAACGGAGTCGTCGGTCAGCGCACCGCCGCGAAGGGCTATAAGCCCGCGGGCGCCTACGTCGGCGGCGAGACGGTGGACGAGATAGGCGGCGGCATCTGCCAGGTCTCCTCTACTCTCTACTGGTGCGCCCTCAAATCCGACCTTAAGATAGTCAGCCGCGCGAACCACATGTACCCCGTCGCGTATCTGCCGCTCGGCTTCGACGCGACCGTAAACTGGGGCACCATCGACTTCAAGTTCGAGAACAGCCTCTCAAACCCCATCCGCCTCAGGCTCCACGTTGAGAATAAGGAGCTTTTTGTGACCATCGAGGGCACGAAGGAGACGGATAATACCATCGAGCTCAAGTACGTCACTAAGGAGACTATCGACTGGACTACGGAGTACAAGATAGACGAGACCCTCGAGCCAGGCACCACCAAGGAAAAGCAGGCGGGTCAGGTGGGCTACGTCATCGACACGTTTAAGATAGTCAAGGACGCCGAGGGCAAAAAGCTCTCCGAGACGAAGCTCGCAACGAACAAGTACAGAGCGCACACGAATATAATCCTCTGCGCGCCCGACGCGTACGAGAAGATAATGGCAGAGCTGAACGGCACTCCGCTTCCCGAGGAGCCGGTTGAGGATCCGAACGAGAATCCGGAGAATGATCCGACCGAAAATCCGGAGGAGACCCCGACCGAGGCGCCGCCCGAGGATCCGACCGACGTGCCCGAGGAGGAGCCTAAGATCCCCGTCTCCGGAGCGAATCTCACGCCTGCGGCATAAAAATGGAACGATTTGCTATATTTTCAGACCTTGACGGCACGCTGCTCAATGACGACAAAACCATCTCGGAGCGCAATCTCCGCACCATTGAGCGCGCCGTAAAGGCGGGACACTGGTTCATACCCTGCACCGGGCGGTATTTCGGCGGTATGCCGCCGCTTATCCGCTCGCTGCCCTTCTGCCGCTACTACGTATGCATGAACGGCGCGGAGATCTACGATAAGCTCGAGCAGAGGGCGATAAGGCGCGAGGAGATACCGATCGACCGCGCCCTCGAAATATGGGATATAATGGATAATTACGACGGCATCTACGACTGCTTTGTGGAAAACCGCGCGTTTATGGACAGAACGATGAAGCGCAACTGCGATTTTTACGTGCGCGAGCCGGCTTTCAACAAGATGGTGCACGAGCTGAGGCAGGCGGTGCCGGATTTCAAAAGCTACATAAAAAAGCGCTATAAGTCGATACAGAAGACTCAGATATTCTTTGCCGACCCCGCTGAGCGCGCAAAATGCGCCGAGGCGCTTGCGCGGCTGCTGCCGGACTGCTCTGTGACGAGCTCAGTGAGCATAAATATCGAGGTCAACTCGCTCGACGCGAACAAGGGCGAGGCGGTGCGCTTCATGTGCGGGTATCTCGACCTGCCGGTGGAAAACTCCATCGCCTTCGGCGACAGCACGAACGACCTCAGTATGCTCTCCGCCGCCGGGATAGGCGTGGCTATGGAAAACGCCGTTCCCGAGGCAAAGCGCCGCGCCGATATGGTCACCGCGACGAACAACTCCGCCGGAGTTGCAAAGGCGCTTGAAAAAATCCTCGCAATTTAGGAGAAAAGAATGCCCTACGTTCAGGAAAAGATAGATGTCGCCGTTGTGGGAGCGGGTCACGCCGGAATCGAGGCGGCGCTCGCCTCCGCGAGGCTCGGACTCAAGACCGTTCTCTTCACGCTCTCTCTCGACGCCGTCGGCAATATGCCGTGCAACCCCGCCATCGGCGGCACCGCGAAGGGTCACCTCGTCCGCGAGCTCGACTGCCTCGGAGGCGAGATGGGCAGGGCGGCGGACAGAGCCTGCATACAGTACAGAATGCTCAACCGCGGCAAAGGTCCCGCAGTCCACTCCCTGCGCGCGCAGGCGGACCGCTACGAATACCGCCGCGTTATGAAGGAAACACTTGAAAAGCAGCCTGGCCTCAGGCTTCTGCAGGCCGAGGTTGCCGATATAACCGTTGAAAACGGCGCGGTGAGCGCCGTTATTACTGCTTCCGGGGCGATTTTCCCGTGCCGCGCGGCGATAATCTGCACCGGCACATATCTCGACGGACGCACCATCACCGGCGACCATATCGAGGAGAGCGGGCCGGACGGTATGCACGCCGCGACGCGCCTCACGCCGAACCTGAGATCGCTCGGGCTGAATCTCAGGCGCTTCAAGACCGGCACCCCGCCGAGAGTCAACGCCGGAGGCGTCGATTTTTCAAAGATGGAGCCGCAGCCGGGGGACGCCGAGCCGGAGCCTTTCTCGATGGAGACCGAAACGGCGCCCGAAAACCGCGCTATGTGCTGGCTCACCTATACAACTGAGCGCACGCACCGGATAATCCGCGAAAACCTCGACCGCTCGCCGCTCTATAACGGCGCCGTTACGGGCATCGGCCCGCGCTACTGCCCGTCTATCGAAACGAAGATCGTCACATTTCCCGATAAATCGCGCCATCAGCTCTTTATCGAGCCGATGGGACTCGGCACCGAGGAGCTGTATATCCAGGGGCTCTCGTCCTCGCTTCCGGAGGACGTGCAGATAGAGATGGTACACTCCGTTCCCGGGCTTGAAAATGCCGTGATACAGCGCTTTGCCTACGCGATCGAGTACGAATGCGTAGACCCGACGGAGCTTTACCCAACGCTCGAAACGAAAAAGGTCGCCGGGCTTTACGGCGCCGGTCAGTTCAACGGCTCCTCAGGCTATGAGGAGGCTGCGGTGCAGGGCTTTGTAGCCGGGGTCAACGCCGCGAGAAAAATACGCGGTGAGAGCGCCTTTATCCTCGACCGCTCAACGAGCTATATCGGCACCCTCGTTGACGACCTCGTCACGAAGGGCACGCCGGAGCCGTACAGAATGATGACCTCGCGCAGCGAGTACCGCCTCTATCTCAGGCAGGATAACGCCGACAAGCGCCTCTGCGCCATCGGCCATGACATCGGACTTGTGTCCGACGAGCGCCTCAGAAGGGTGGAGGAGAAGTACGCCGCCGTCGAGCGCGAGATCAGCAGGATGAAAACGACATACCCGCCGTCGAATATGGGCGTAAACACCGGCATAAGCCTCGCGGATCTCATCCGCCGACCCGAGAGCACCTACGAAAACATCGCTCTTTACGATAAAAACCGCCCCGTATTGCCGAAGGACGTCACAAACGAGGTCGAGATCGAGCTGAAGTACGCGGGCTACATCGAAAAGCAGATGCGCCATATCGCTGAGTTCCGCCGCCTCGAGGAGAAGCTCCTGCCCGCGGATATAGACTACGGCGCTGTCGCGGGACTGCGGCTTGAAGCGCGCGAGAAGCTCTCGAGGATCCGACCCGCCTCGCTCGGTCAGGCGTCGAGAATATCGGGCGTAAGTCCGGCGGATATGGCGGCGCTTATGATCTGGCTCGGAGCGTAAGGGCTGTCGCCCTCTAAAGCCCCTTCGGCTTTCGTGAAAAAGAGAGAGAATGAACAAAAAAGGCGGGGGCAAGCCCCTGCGCCGCGGTACAAGGATATAAAAACCCTTATATTTCCTCAAATAACCTCTTTACAATTATGAAAACCTCTGATATAATATCTCAGCTTGCCGCGATCGCGGTTTCGGGAGAAGTCCTTTCCACCCGATACTTCGACGAGGGCGAATTTATAATGAAAGGAAGTAATACCCATGATCACCAAAGAGCAGAAGACCGCAGTTATCGAGCAGAACAAGCGCGCTGAGAACGATACCGGATCCCCCGAGGTCCAGATCGCTATTCTTTCCGAGCGCATCAACCAGCTCACCGAGCACCTCAAGGTACACTCCGGCGACAAGCACAGCCGCCTCGGTATGTACAAGATGATCGGTAAGCGCCGCGCTCTCCTCGACTATCTCCAGCGCAAGGATATCGAGCGCTATCGTGCTATCATCGCGAAGCTCGGCATCAGAAAGTAATTCAGTATGTAAAATGAGGGTACTTCGCCTGAAATGACGGGGTACCCGATTTTGCTGTAAAAAGAAAATTATGCACAGGGAGAGTGCCGATTAGTATTTGAAAAATGGGACAAGCCTTGCCTTATTTTTCAAGTGCTAAACGGTGCGCTCTCCCGGAAAGGAAAAGAAAATGATTATCAAGCACCGCGAATTTCCAAACTACAAAAAGTATGAAACGACGCTCGCAGGCCGTCCCCTCAAGCTCGAGGTGGGCAAGTACGCCGAGCTTGCCGACGCCGCCGTTATGGTGACCTACGGCGAGACCACAGTCCTCGTTACCTGCGCCGTTTCCGCCCGCCCGAAGGACGGCATCGACTACTTCCCTCTCTCCGTTGAGTTTGAGGAGAAGCTCTACTCCGTAGGCCGCATCCCCGGCGGCTTCACCCGCCGCGAGGGCAAGCCCTCCGAGCGCGGCATCCTCGCAAGCCGCATGATCGACCGTCCTATGCGTCCGCTCTTCCCGTCTGATCTCCGCAACGACGTCGTCATCACCTGCACCGTCATGAGCGTTGACTTCGACTGCTCGCCTGAGATCGCCGCCATGATCGGCGCCTCCGCTGCGGTTTCCATCTCTTCGGTTCCGTTCAATGGCCCGATCGCCGGAGTCGGTCTCGGGCTTAAAGACGGTAAGTATCTTATTAACCCCACAAGCGACGAGATGACCGACACCGAGATGTACTGCACCATTGCCGGCACCATGGACAAGATCGTTATGATCGAGGCCGGCGGCAACGAAATCCCCGAGCAGGTCATGTTCGACGGTATTATGGCGGCTCACGAGGCGATCAAGCCCATCGTAGCCCTCATCAATCAGATGGTCGCCGAGATCGGCAAGCCCAAGTTCCAGTATGAGCACGCCTCCTGGAATCAGGAGCTGTTCGACAAGATCGTCGAGGCGCACCTCGACGAGGTCCGCTACGCCATGGACACCGACGATAAGAACGTCCGCGAGGAGCGCTACAACGCGATCGTTGAGAAGATGATCGCCGAGTTCGGCGAGGATTATCCCGAGCTTACCACCATGCTCGAGGAGATCACCTACAAGATCCAGAAGAAGGTCGTTAAGGAGTGGCTGCTTCAGGGCAAGCGCGTTGACGGCCGCGCCATGAACGAGATCCGTCCTCTCAGCGCCGAGGTCGGCGTACTTCCGAGAGTCCACGGCTCAGGCCTCTTCACACGCGGTCAGACTCAGGTTCTCTCCGTCTGCACCCTCGCAATGCTCTCCGCCTCCCAGAAGCTCGATACGATCTTCGATGAAGAGGAGAAGAGATATATACACCACTACAACTTCCCGTCCTACTCCGTAGGCGAGGCAAGACCAAGCCGCTCCACCTCCCGCCGCGAGATCGGTCACGGCGCCCTCGCTGAGAAGGCTCTCGAGCCGGTCATCCCCTCCGAGGAGGAGTTCCCCTACGCGATCCGCGTAGTCAGCGAGGTGCTCTCCTCCAACGGCTCCACCTCCCAGGGCTCCATCTGCGGCTCCACCCTCGCCCTTATGGACGCCGGCGTTCCCATCAAGGCGCCCGTTGCCGGAATCTCATGCGGACTAATCCACGATGACGACGGCTCCTGGACTACCTTCATCGACATTCAGGGCGTTGAGGACTTCCACGGCGAGATGGACTTCAAGGTCGCCGGCACGAAGAAGGGCATCACCGCCATTCAGATGGACCTCAAGAACGACGGCCTTACCCCCGACATCATCATGAACGCCTTCCAGATCACCCGCGAGGCGAGGATTCAGATCCTCGACGAGATCATGCTGCCCGTCATTTCCGAGCCGCGCAAGGAGCTTGCCAAGAGCGCCCCGAAGATGATCAATATGCACATCGATCCCGACAAGATCCGCGAGGTCATCGGCTCCGGCGGAAAGGTCATCCAGAAGATCTGCGCCGATACCGGCTGCAAGATCGACATCGAGGACGACGGAAGCGTGTTCATCACCCATCAGGACATCGACGCCTGCCGCGCCGCGAAGAAGATAATCGACGATATCTGCTTCGTTCCCGAGGTCGGCAAGCTCTACTGGGGTCAGTGCGTGCGCACCATTCCCATCGGCGCCTTCGTCGAGCTCGTTCCGGGCAAGGACGCTATGTGCCACATCAAGGATCTCGAGTTCAAGCGCACCGAGAAGGTCGAGGACGTTCTCAACGTAGGCGACTGGACCTGGGTCAAGTTCCTCGGAATCGACGAGCGCGGCCGCTGGAACATCAGCCGCAAGGACGCTCTCAAGGAGCGCGAGGCAGCCGGTCTCCCCACCGACAAGGCTGACGAGTAATCATTAAGTCAAATGCCCCACGGCTTCGTGGGGCATTTCAGACTGTAGACAAAAAGGAAAAAGCGTTGGATAAAGGAGGCGGGGATCTGTGAAGGGGCCGGCCGAGAGGCCCCTTCACGTCGCATAACCCGCCCGCAGGCGTCATATTTTGCGCTCAGAGAGCGCAAAATATGTTCGATGCGGAGACTTTGTCGACGCATTGTAATGCCCCACGGCTTCGTGGGGCATTTTTATCTGCGCAGGCAGCGGATACACAAAAAGCTCCCCGAAGTTGATCGGGGAGCTTTTTTATCAGCCGGAATAGGAATAGCTCGTATAGAAGCCGCTGACTTTCTGCATGAAGCTGTGATAGAGGTTCTCGGCGAGGGTGTCGCCGCGGAGCTGGGTAGTTGTGTTGGAGTAGCTGTTAGAATCATCCTTCTGGTAGCTTACGGAGAACACTGTGTCGTCACCGCTCCAGGAAGTCTTGCCGAGAGTCGCGGTCACCCTGCCGCCAAGCTCAAGGGAGCCGTCCGAAACCGAGAGCGCCGCGCCGCCGAGGCTTTCGCTCGTCACCGTGCCGGAGTGGAGATACGCTCCGTCGGAGTCATAGACGAAGTCGCCCGTCATGCGGGTCATCTCCTGAGGCGTGCCGTCCCAGCTGTAGCGCTCGACGTAGGTGCCGTTAACGAGAGAGCCGTACTCGTCGAAGCTGCTCTCCGCCTTCAGAGAGCCCGTAAAGAAGTAGGCCGAGGACTCGGTATCGTAGACCATCACGCCCTCCGTGCCGGAATAGAGCGCCGAGGCGTCGGAGACGTAGGTCAGGCTGTCCTTATAGATGTTCGTCGAGAGCTTCACAGCCTCGCCGGAGGAGGGAGCGCCCTCCAGCCTTCCGTCGACGTACCACGCCGCGGCAAAGCTTGACTGGAGATTCGCGTCGCGCACTGCCTTTGCGGCCGTTCTCAGCACCGCGCTGTAGGCGGGATAGTCGGAGTCGTCCTCCATAAACGCCCTCGAGGCCGCTATGAGCGCGTCCATCGCGCTCTTGACCTCGTCGGAGATGACGACCTCGGTATCGAACCAGGAAGCATCGGACGGGGGCGTGGCGTAGCCGTCGTCCGCCACTATCACCGTCTCTGTGATACGCGTGAACATCAGAGCGGAGCCTATATAACTGCCTCTGGCGGGCTCAAAGTGGCTCGCCTCCGGCGTCCAGACGTCGAGCGTCCACTTGCCGGTGTCGCTGTCCATAAAGACCTCCGCGCCGTAGAGCGCGTCGTCGAATTTGAGATAGCCGTCGTGCGCCTCTCCGATGAAGGAGAAGCCGGCCTCACGGTACAATGAGACAATGCCGTTATAGAGGAAGAAGGTCTTGATGTCCGGGTTATCGACCACGCCCTCGACGGCAAATTCGCCGTCAAGTATTTTTTCCACGGCGTCGTTTTTCCCGTGGTACACGCCGCTGACCGGATATCTGCCGTAGCCGTCCATTATGCCGCGGAAGGAGAAATAATTGTCGTAGCCGCCGGGTGCGACGACCATAACGCACTCTGCGCCGTACGCGCCGAGGCTGCCGTTTTCGAGGTAATCCACAGACACGTCGCCGAGACGCATAACGGGGTGGACTCCCGGCTCGCGCTCAAAGGCTGAGCCGTCGTACCAGAAGTCCGGGGCGTTCAGCGCCCACCAGTTCACGGCCTCGGCATAGATAGGCGCAGTCATCTCGGCAATAAAAGCGTCGTCCTCCGCTCCGGACTGAGCGAGAGCGAATATGCGGTCATAGACCTCGCGGTACTCATCGGGGACGTAGAAGCCGTCGTCCTCATCCGGTCTGCCCATGATGTGATAGCTGAAACACACTGCCTCCTGCAGGGCGGTATGGTAGAAGCTGTCCTCCACGCTGCCGCGCCACGCGCTGCGCCAGCTCATGCCGAAAACGCTGAGGCGGACGCCTTCGCCGTTCTTTTCAATAGAAACGGCGGAATTTTCCCCAAGAATGCCGTCCTTTACCTCCAAGGAGGGCGCGGACGGGTCGAATCTCAGCGAAATAACACCGTTTTCAAGGTAGCAGGGCTGTATATAGTACCAGTCGAGCGCCTTCGCATACTCCGGATCCTCGACTATCACATAGTCGCCGACGAGAGTTATCTCAGGAGAGGAGCCCTCATAGCGCGTATAGCTTCCGGTTGTCGGAACGAGGCGCATAGCCTCGGCGTCGATATGCGCGTCGCCGATGTATGCGTGGGTAACGCTGCCCGCCGTGCCGTAGACGCCGGTCTGGACACATCGGACGGCGCCGCCCTCCGACGAAGTGGCGCTGCCCGCCTTTTCGATGTAGACAAGGCCAATAGTGTATTCTTCCTCAAGCCCCAAGTACAGAACGGGGTCGGTGACGAGCGCCGAGGGAACGCCCGAGTGGAGCCTGCCCCGGCAGTAGTACATATCGTCGTAACCCATGTCGGAGAAGTATCCGGCGACCTTATACGCGACCTCGCCGTTTATTTCGCGCGAGATCGCATAATCCTCCGCGCCGGAGGCGCAGAGCGTTATGAGATAGTCGAGATATTCGGCATACTCTGAGGGTATCGCCGTTCCCTCTGTCTCGAGGACCGAGGTGATGGGCGTAAGCCCGAAGAAATCGCCGAGGTAGTCGATACCGAGACTGTTGCCGACAATGACCACGGCGGCTGCCGCGGATACCGCCTGCACAAGCGCGCGATTTTTAGCTTTTGAGCGGTGAGGCGCCTCTTTTTCCTCAGATCTCGTCGGGAGAGTGCGATTGAATTCGTCACGCTGTACTTCCTCCGGCGGCGAGATGTTAAACTCAAGGTCGGTCATGATTACTTACCCTGATGCACTACGACCTGCGTGAACGGAATTTCTACTCCCGCCTTGTCGAAGCCCAGCTTGTACTCGCGGTTCATGAGGCGCTGGGCGGAGAATACGCTCTTTTCGTCCACCTCCGCGACGATGCGGAGGGTTACGGAGCTTGCGTCGAGGCTCTGAACGCCGAGATACTTCGGCTTTTCGGTGAAGGTCTCGGGGTACTTTTTCACGAGCTCGTCGCTGATTTTATCTACCACCTTCTCCGCGTTCTCTATGCTCTCGCCGTAGCCAATAGGCATATCGCAGATCGCGCGCGAGACGGTCTTGGAGCGGTTGAGTATGTCCTTGATGCCGGAGTTGTTGATGACCTTTATGTTGCCGCCTGCGTCGCGTATGCAGGTGACGCGGATGCCGATGGAGTCCACCGTGCCGCGGAAGCCGTTGAGCTCCACAATGTCGCCGACGTTGAACTCATCCTCGAATACGAGGAAGATGCCGGTAATTACGTCTGCGATGAGGCTCTCCGCCGCGAAGCCGACGATGAGGGCGATGATCCCGATGGAGGCGAACACCGTCGAAAGGTTTATCCCGATGGCGGTCAGGCACCAGACTATCGCAACGAGCACTGCGGCATAGGTGATGAAGGAGTTTGCCATCGAGAGTATGCTCATGCCCTTGCCGGTTTTGGGCTTTATGAAGCCTGTAACGAAGCGCACGAGGTTAACGACAAGACAGGAGGCGAGCACGATAGCGACGATTTTGAAGATGCTCACCCAGTTTATCGTCACGACCGAGGCGACGGAGCTGACGTTTCCGAAAAGCCCTTCCCAAGTTTCGAGCAGTCCCGCCTTTGCGCTGTCCGGCAGGAACCAGAGGATCGCGGGGTTTGTGGCAATCAGGAAAAGGACGAGCGCGACGGCAAAAATGATGACTTTCTTGAGGTAAGAGTTCATTATTTGACACCCCTTTAGAAATGTAATAAAGGATAATTAAAGTATAAGCTATTTAGAATGAAAAGGCAACAGGTAGAAAAAGTAAAATGCAAATCGAGAAAACAAGAGAAAACAAGCGCAAAACGCTAAAAATCGAAGAAAACTTTTCGTAACCCGTTTTTTTGAAAAATTACCGTTGACAACGCAGCGGCGGTGTGGTATAAAAATAGGGCACAAAAAAGTGATTTCACTGTGAAGGAGAAAATAAAAATGTCCACTACACTTGCGAAGAAGGAGACCGTTTCCCGTAAATGGTACGTCCTCGACGCTGCGGGCAAGCCCCTCGGACGCACTGCCGTCAAGGCTGCCACCCTGCTCCGCGGCAAGCATAAGACCGACTACACTCCCAACGTTGACTGCGGCGATTTCGTCATCATCATCAACGCCAAGGATGCTGTTCTCACCGGCAACAAGCTGACTGATAAGTATTATCGTCATCACTCCGGCTGGATCGGCGGACTCAAGGAAGTTCAGTACAAGAAGCTCATGGCTGAGCGCCCTGAGCTCGCTATGGAGCTTGCCGTCAAGGGCATGCTCGCAAAGAACAGCCTCGGCCGCGATCAGCTCACCAGACTTCGCGTCTATGCCGGCGCCGAGCACAAGCACGAGGCTCAGAAGCCCGAAGCTTGGACCCAGGAATAAGGAGGATTTGACAAATGTATACTTCTAAGAAGCCCTATATGTACGGCACCGGCCGTCGTAAATCCTCCGTCGCAAGAGTCCACCTCTTCCCCGGCGGAACCGGAAAGATCACCGTAAACGGTCGTGATCTCGACGAGTATTTCGGACTCGACACCCTCAAGTTCATCGTCCGTCAGCCGCTCGAGGCTGTCGGTCTTACCGGCAAGGTTGACGTTGAAGTCGCCGTTCTCGGCGGCGGTCTTACCGGTCAGGCAGGCGCTATCCGTCACGGCATCGCGCGCGCCCTCCTCGAGGTAGACGCAGCTTACCGTCCCGCTCTCAAGGCCGCCGGCTTCCTTACCCGCGACCCGAGAATGAAGGAGAGAAAGAAGTACGGTCTCAAGGCCGCCCGCCGCGCACCTCAGTTCTCCAAGAGATAAAAACCTCAAAACCCCGCTTGCCACAAGGCTTTGCGGGGTTTTTGCTTTATCCGGGTTTAGCTTAGTTTGACATGATTTGTTCCAGTTTATAGTGGTTAATAAGTGGTTAAAACACTAAAATTGGTTAAAAAAGTGGATAACAAAGGGACTTAAGAAGTCGCAAAA
>JAFPWN010000003.1 GCA_017412765.1 Oscillospiraceae bacterium
CATCCACCATCATCACCATCACCACCACGACGGTCACGACGCCGACGAGATCTTCGTCAGTTGGGGCGTTGAGACCGCGAAGAAGTTTAACGAAAGCGAGATCCGCGACGCGATCGAGGAGCTTGACAGCGGAATTTACGGCGCGGTCCTCCGCTCCAAGGGCATACTTGACTGCGGCGATAAGTGGATAGAGTTCGATATGGTGCCGGGCGAGCTTGAGATACGCGAGGCGAAGCCGGACGTCACCGGAAAGCTCGTCGTTATCGGCTCAAAGCTCGATACGCACAAGGTAGCCGAGCTGTTCGGACTGTAAGGAGTAGCCATGCCCATAAAAGAAGTACCCGTATATCTGTTCGTCGGCTTCCTCGAGAGCGGCAAGACTAAATTCGTGCAGGAGACCCTTGAGGATCCGCGCTTCGACTCCGGCAAAAATACCCTCGTCCTCGTCTGCGAGGAGGGCGAGGAGGAATATGATCCCAAGAAATTCGCCTTCGGAGGCGTCACGATAAAATATATCGAGGACAAATCCGAGTTCACTATGGAAAACCTCATGCGCCTTGAGAAGGAGACCAAGGCGGGCAGAGTCGTTATCGAATACAACGGAATGTGGACTATCCAGGAGCTTTACAACGTAATGCCGCAGAACTGGATACTCTACCAGTGCCTCATGACAGCGGACGCGACGACCGCGCTGACATACGCGCGCGACAACGCGATGAGAAGCCTTTTCCTTGACAAAATCGCGCCATCAGAGCTTATTGTTTTCAACCGCGCCGAGGCGGTCAAGACCGAGGATGAGCAGCTTGAGCTTCACAAGCTCGTCCGCCAGGTATCGCGCAAGTGCGACATCGCCTACGAGTACGCCGACGGCAGCGTGAAGTATGACGATATACCCGACCCGCTGCCCTTCGATATGGAGGCGGACGTTATCGAGATAGGCGATGAGGACTACGGTATCTGGTTCCTCGACTGCCAGGAGAATCCCGACAAGTACAAAAATAAGACCGTGCGCTTCCTCGCGCAGGTCTACAACAGCCCGAAGGCGGGCAAATCCAGCTTCGTGCCCGGTCGCTTCGCCATGACCTGCTGCGCGGCGGATATACAGTTTGTCGGCTTCCCCTGCACCGTAGAGGGCAAGTGGAGCTACAAAAACCGCGACTGGATACGCATAACCGCCCGCGTCGGCGTGAAGCTGCACCTGCTCTACAAGGGCAGAAAGGGCCCGGTGCTGACCGCGCTGAGCGTTGAGCCGGCGGAAAAACCCGCAGAGGACGTAGTTACCTTCTCCTAAGGAGTTACCCTATGAAATTTACCAAAATGCACGGCGCCGGAAACGATTTCATCATCATCGACGGACGCGGCGGCGCCGTAAAGCCCGAGGAAGCGCCGGCGCTCGCAAAGCGCCTCTGCACCCGCCGCACATCCATCGGCGCGGACGGGCTTATGCTCGTGACCGAGCCGAAAAACGGCGGCGACTTTTCAATGCTGTTTCTCAATAACGACGGCACGATCGGCGAGATGTGCGGAAACGGCGCGCGGTGCATAACCCGCTGGGGTCTTGAGCACGGACTCTCAGAGGGCGACGAGGCGAAAATCGAGACCACCGCCGGCATCGTCACAGGAAAAAGGATCACAAAGACCGAGGTCACGGTGCGCCTCAACACCCCGACGAAGATCGTGACCGAGATGACCGTGCGCGACAGACTCGTCAGCTACGTTGAGCTCGGAAACCCCGCGATCCCGCACTGCGTTGTCTTTTCCGACGACTTGAACGAGCTTACGCGCGACGAGCTTTTTGACCTCGGCAGAACGATGCGCCACGATTCGGCTTTCCCTAAGGGAGCAAACGTCACCTTCGCCGTCAGAATGGGCGAGGACAGGCTCAAATGCGTGACCTTTGAGCGCGGGGTCGAGGATTTTACCCTCGCCTGCGGTACCGGAGCCGGCTCTACGGCGCTTGCGCTCACGCTTCGCGGCATAGTCAGCGGCAGGGAGACGAAGCTCCACTTCCCGGGCGGACTTCTTAAGGTCTCCGTTAGAAAAGAGGAGGAGGGCTACGGGCTTTATCTCACCGGCCCGACCTGCGTTGTCGCCGAGGGAGAATTTTTCGAGGAAATCTGAAAAAAGTATTGACAATCGGAGCAAGTTCGGCTATAATCTTTCTTGTTCCGAAAAATGCGGCTTTAGCTCATCTGGTAGAGCGCCACCTTGCCAAGGTGGAGGTAGCGAGTTCGAGCCTCGTAAGCCGCTCCATAAAAGCGCCTTTTGTCTGATGACAGAGGGCGCTTTTTGTATTATGTCTGCATTATCGGAGAGGTATATATGTTTGAAATAAAAAGATTTGAAAAAGAAGATATTGACGGTGTAATCGAGTTTGAGCGCTCTTATACTAATCCCTGATTAAAAGCTTAAACCGAGCGCGCAGAATTTTTTGCGTCATACGAGGCGTCCGGTGCAGACAATACTTTGTGTATTATCAAGCCGGATAACGAAGTATGACGCGAAAAGGGCAAGCGCGAATTGAAGATTTTTATTAGGGGTTAGTATAAGATGCCGCACTGCCGCACAAAAAGGACGCGCGATCGGGACGCTCTCCGCAAGGAAGTCGCCTTGAGGCGGACAAAACCATACGAAAGATAGAAACGGTCGTGACTAAGATGGTCACGACCGTTTTTCCGCTCTGTTTCGGGATTTTGGGGGTCAAAATCCGATGCTCGCTATAACTGCGGACAAGGGAGTTCTTATGCAAACCTAATGTCAGAAGCATCCCTACAAACGGGAATATATCACTCTTCCAGCATGGTCATAGCGTCTTCGAATGTAACGGCGTCGACGAGTTCTTCCCAAACATCCTCGTTGTAATAACGGACTGCCGTTTCGCCGGTCATGTAGTCATTATCAAAGGTCGAGTTGGTCCCTTCGGGAATAATCACCGCAAACCCTCTTTCAAAAGCGGATTTATCGGCTTATTTTGCTTTGAATTCAATCCATTCATTATCAATCATCACTACTACCATACCGTCTTCAAGAACTGCATACGGGGTACCTGTATCTCTGTTGAAGTTTGCTTCTCCATCCTTTGTAGGCACACCATTCTCTGCATATGATGTCGTGTATTTAATAACACTGTCATCCACTTCAACGGGAACAGCAGCATTGGTTGAATAGTAATTTATACCGTTCACATTTATAGTTGCAGGGTAATCGCCGCCACTTTTGCTTCTACCACAACCTGCTAATGACAATATCATCAAAAGGCAAAGCATCATAGCTGTAATTTTTTTCATATTCCTTACCTCCACAAATCCCGATTTGTCGAACTGATTATACCACCCCAATTCGGCATGGTCAATTACGTTACTCTCAAAAGCATGAGGGAAGTACTTCCTTACGAAGTGCCTCCCTCGCGTGTCCTTTTTGTGCGTCGACAAAGTCTCCTATATCCAACGCTTTTTCCTTTATCTCAGCTTCAGACCGTCCTTGAAGGCGTCGCCGACGCGCTCGGAAACTCTGTAATAGCCGTGGGTGTAGGGGTCGAAGGCTATGGCGTCGACAAGCGAAATATCGACCTTGCCGCCGCGCATAACGCGCTCGTCAGCCGTTACGTTCACGACTTTGCCGATAACTCCGACGCCGTACTCGTTATTCTGATACTCGATGAACTCGCACTCGAGGCAGATCGGAAATTCGTTGATGACCGGCGCGTCAACGCACTCGGCCCTCGAGGCGGTCAGTCCGCTCTTTGCGAGCTTGTCGGCGCATTTGTTGCCGGACTCGACTCCGAAGTAGTCCGCCTCGACGACATGGGCGGCATCGGCAATGCTGACCGTGAACGCGCCGCGAGCCTTGATATTCTGCACTGTCTTGTGCGACTCTGTGAGGTTCAGCGCAACAACGTCGCGCTCCTGCATCGTGCCCCACGCGGCGTTCATGACGTTCACGCTGCCGTCATCGTTGTAGGTAGCTATCATCAGTACCGGCATCGGGAAAATGCCCTCGGTGATTTTCAGCTTTTCTCTCATTTTTGTACCTCTTTCCTGCTTATTTCATCAATCAACTCCCGCTCGAGCGCAATATCGCCCGCGGCGGGGTAGGCTTTCGCTATCTTTTCAAAGACTTCAAGAGAGCGCTGCGCCTCGGCCTCGTCGAACGTGACGAGCCTTGCGACCGCGTAATTTGTCCGCGCGGCGCTGATGACCGGCTGCTTCAAAAACGCCTTGAAGTAGTTAAGATCCAAAAATTTTTCCTCCGGCTCACCGCGCAGAGCAGACAGAAAGAGCTTATCGCACATGAGATACATGCGGTAGAGCTCAATTATTTTTTTGGCGAGAAGCTCGTCGCAGAGCTTTTCCGCCGTTTCAAAATCGTGCATATCGAGCGCGCGGTTCTCGCGGAATACGTAGCAGGAGGTAAAAAGCGCGTTTTCCATATCGCCCTCGAGGGTAAACCATTCGTCGGGCATATCGCGCAGGCGCAGCCCCTCCATCTGCGCGCGGTTTACCCTGAGCTGGAGCCAAAGCGCGTCGATGGAGCGCTCGTCGCGCAGCATACTGACGCCGTTTGCGCCGTCGTTCGGCACGCCGCCGAGGGACGAGGGAATGCCGTTTCGCAGCGCCATAAAGGCGTTTATGAGGAAAACGAGAATGAAAAACGTGCCGCCAAAGCGCAGAAAGAGCGCAAAAAAGACGACCGCGAGAATCATATTCATAATTACGCCGCCGAGGTTATAGAGATGCACCGGCTTTTTGCCGTCCGACCTCTCCGGAGGCGAGAGCAGACACTGACCGCCCGTTCCGGCGAGGGAAAACCGCCTGAAGCGCAGCCCATCAGAGGTTCTGACGAGCATAAGATTGCCCACGCGGAAGCTCACAAAGCCGTAGCCGGTCAGAAGTCCGAATATGAGATGCCCGGCCTCGTGCAGAAGGGTGGAGGCAAAATAAATCAGAGCAGCGAGCACGGCGTAGCCGAGATAGGCGGCGAAAAAGAGTAAAAAGCTCTCGTCAGCCAGCTCGGCAAGGTTCGAGGTAAGCACTATCGAAAGCCCGAGCGCAACTCCGAAAAGCATCGAAAGAGTATAGTTAAGAGCTTTTTTCATATCTATCGCACCTGCTTGTAGTAGTCGAGAGAGCGGAAATCCTGCCCGAGCTGAGCGATGAGAAAGCTCTCGCACACGCTCCCGAGCTCGCGCGCCGTGCTGTCGCCGACGGAGAAGGAGAGGAGCTTTTTCGGCTCGGATTCGGCAATATGACGCATCGCGGCGAGCGTTCCGCGCCCGATAAGGCGCGCCTCAAAATCTCCCTCGCGGCAGCTCGCGCACATCAGCGTGCCGCCCTGAATACTGAACGCCGGAGTATCCGGCTCCTTTCCGCACTTTACGCACCCGTCGAGCATCGGCTCGAAGCCGCTCAGGCACATCAGCCGCAGCTCAAACGCCGCCTTGACGAGCGCGGGGTCGGTTTTTCCGGAGCTCAGCGCATACAGACAGTTAAGCCCGAGGCTCAAGAGCTCCGGGTCCGGAACGTCCTCGTTAGAGAGCGCTTCAAGCAGCTCCGAGAAGTACGTTCCGAGGGCGTAGAGCGCAAGCTCGTCGCGCAGACCCTCGAAAAGCTCGATCGGCCGCGCCTCCGTCAGAGTGTGGCGACCCTTTTCCGTAAAAATCGTCATCTCGGAATAGGCGAGGTGCTGAGTCGCGCCCATGAGCTTCGAGCCCTTGCGCTTGGCGCCGCGCGCGTTTACCGTAATTTTGCCCATGCTGTCCGTCAGCACGGTAAGTATCCGGCTCG
Organism: Oscillospiraceae bacterium; assembly: GCA_017412765.1. Taxonomy (GTDB): domain Bacteria; phylum Bacillota; class Clostridia; order Oscillospirales; family Oscillospiraceae; genus RUG626. The sequence goes on from JAFPWN010000003.1 coordinate 5,784, forward strand.
ACTCCTTGTACACGCTGTCGCGCAGCACGAGTCCTTTAACTGAGGAGTACATTATTCTTCCCTGAAGCCGAAGGAGCGGAGATTCGCGCCGGAGTCGCGCCAGTTCTCCTTGACCTTGACCCAAGTCTCGAGAAATACCTTTGCCTCGAGCATCTTCTCGATCTCGGCGCGCGCGTCGTGACCGATCTTTTTGAGCATCTCGCCGTTTTTGCCGATGATTATGCCCTTGTGGCTCTGCTTTTCGCAGTAGATCGTCGCCTCGATCTCCACAACGCCGTCCTCGCGCTCAAGAAACTTCGTAATCTCGATGTTTACGCCGTGCGGTACCTCGCTGTCGAGGTTCAGGAGCATTTTCTCTCGAATCAGCTCCGCCGCAAGCGTGCGCTCGGTCTGGTCGGTGAAGGCGTCCTCGGGGAAGAGAGCGTCGGACTCGACGGCAAATTTCTCAAGCTCGTTAAAAAGAATGTCCAGCCCGTCCTCGCGCTTTGCGGATAGTGGGATTATCGCCTCAAAATCGTGCTTTGCGGCGTAGGCGGCGATCACGGGAAGCGCCTCCGCCTTTTCGATCGTGTCGATCTTGTTTATAACGAGTACGGCGGGAATGTTGAGCTTTTTGATCTTCTCGATCAGAAGCTCCTCCTGCCTGCCGATATTCGCCTTCGGCTCGACGAGCAGGCACACCGCGTCAACGTCGGCTACCGAGTCCTCGACGACCTTTACCATATATTCGCCGAGCTTGTTGCGCGCGCGGTGAAAGCCCGGCGTGTCAATGAACACGAGCTGCGTTTCGTCCCTTTCGGCAACGCCGAAAATGCGGTAGCGCGTCGTCTGCGGCTTCGGCGTTACTATCGAGATCTTCTGCCCGACGAGGGCGTTTACGAGCGTGCTTTTTCCGACGTTCGGCCGCCCGATGAGGGCGATCATAGCTGTTTTTTTGATCATTTCGTTATCTTCCTATACCTAAAATTTCCATTATCGCGTCCTCGCGCTCTCGCATGAGGCGCTTGTCATCTTCCTCCATGTGGTCGTAGCCTAACAGGTGCAGGGCAGAATGCACCGCAAGGTAGCTCACCTCGCGCCTGTACCCGTGACCGTACTCCTCGCCCTGCTCGGCGCAGCGCGGTATGCTAATCACCATATCGCCGAGGAAAACCGCGCCGGTGTCCGGCTCGCGCTCGCACTTTTCGGGGTCGAACTCTCCGGGTATAAGCTCGTTCATCGGAAAGCTCAGAACGTCCGTCGGCCTGTCCACCTGCCGCTCCGCGAGGTTTATTTCGTGTATCGTCTCATCGTCCGTGAGCGTGACGTCAACTATGTAGCCGCACCGGACGCCCTCGGCTCTGAGAGCGCACTCCACGGCGCGTTTGACGAGCCGCGCCGTTTCCGGATGCCCGAGATTTCGCCTCGTGCGTGTTATTTCTGTCATGATCCGTTCCTCCGTACTGTAAAGCTCAAAAGCTTAAATTCAGCGATGGATATACATTCTCGTCATATCCGGCTCTCCGTCGCCCTGAACCATACAGAGAAACTGCCAGCCGTATTTTTCATAAAAACCGATATGATCCGTTACGAGATAGACGGGCGTAATACCTTTGCTTTTCAAATCGTTTACCGCCAGACAAAGAAGATGCCCCGCAATACCCCTGCAGCGATATTCTTCTTCCGTATATACTGCACAGATATTCGGACTCAGGTCTCTTCTGTCATGAAAGTCGTTTTCAATGACTCCCATTCCGCCGACGATCGTATTTCCGCTTAGGCACAGGTACCATCCGTATTCCGTTTCGTTTTTCAGATAGCTTTCCATGCATTCAAGATACGCCTCTTTCGGAACGCCCCATTTATTGTGAAACCATTCCGCTGCCGTTTCTTTAAGCGACGGATCGTCTCTCAGCGTGATATACTTAAATTCCGCCATTTTTACCTCAAATCCCGATTCGCATTATTATATCCCATAGACGTCCTTCATCTTATTCTCAAGGTAGTCGAGGTAATAGCCGGGGTCGAAGGGCGCGCCGAGAGCGTTTCTGAGTAACCACTCAGGACTCTTCGACGAGCCGTACCGCCATATCCTCTCCCCGAGCCACGCTCTTACGGGCGCGAGGTCGCCGGAGGCGACGACGGCGTCGACATCCATCTCCTCGTGCATCTTCGCAAGGTACTGCGCGCCGTAGGCAGAACCGAGAGCGTAGGACGGGAAGTAGCCTATCCCGGCGCCCGACCAGGGGCTGTCCTGCAAAATGCCCTCTCTGTCATTCGGAACCGTTACGCCGAGGTACTCTTTATAGAGGGCGTTCCACATATCGGGCAGCTCGGCGGTGTTTACCTCGCCGTTTATCATCCTCTTTTCCATCTCATAGCGCACCATTATGTGCAGGGGATAGGTCACCTCGTCCGCCTCGGTGCGGATTAGGCTCGGCTGAGCCTTATTCGCCGCGCGGTAGATGTCCTGCGCGGTGTACCTGCCGATCTCGGGGCACAGGCGCACAAGGTCGGGGTAGAGATTTTCAATGAAGCCGCGGCTCCGGCCGACGATATTCTCAAAAAAGCGCGACTGCGACTCATGAATGCCCATCGAAACGCCGCCGGAGAGACAGGTGAAGCTGAACTTCGGGTCTACGCCCAGCTCATAGAGCGCGTGACCGCCCTCGTGGATAACGGAGTACATCGAGCTGAGAAACGACGTTTCATGGTAATGCGTTGTTATTCTCACGTCGTCCGGCGTGAAATTCGTGGTAAAGGGGTGCTCCGTCTCGCCGATGGAGCATCTGTCGCGCGGCAGCCCGAGGCGTGCCATAAGAATATCGCTGAGCGCGCGCTGCTTTTCGATGGGGAAAAGAACCTTCGTGACGCTCTCGTCCGGCGCCTCGGCGGCGCCGACCTTTGCGATGAGCGGGACTATGCGCTCTCTCAGCGCGGAGAAAAACGCCTCCGCCTTCTGCATATTAAGCCCCTCCTCATACTTGTCGAGACAGTAATCGTAGGGCGCGATATCGGGGTTAACCTTTTCGGCAAAGAGCTTCGTGAAGTCGATGACGCGGCGGAGATACGGCTCAAAGATCGCGTACTCAGACTTCTCCTTCGCCTCGTGCCACGCGGAATCGGCGTCGTTCATAAGCTCCGTGTACTCGACATACTGCTCGATGGGAACGGCGCGCATCTCCTTGAGGCTCTTTTCCCGCAGCTCAAGGCGGCGCAGAGTATCGCCGTCAAGCTCGTCCGAGTGCGAGCGGAGAGTGTCCAGAATAGCGACGGCGCTCTCGTCGGTCGTGAGCTTGTACGCCTCGCCTGCGAGGTAGCCCATGGTTTTTCCGCGGGGGATATAGCTCTTTTTCGGGGCGGCGGTCGCGCCGTCGTAGCTCAGTATGCCCATCGCGTGACCGAGGGCAAATTCCTTTAATTCAAGCTCATCGAGCTTATTTACGGCTTCTTGAACGGTCATTTCTATCTCCAGCTTTCTCTGTCTTTTTCTTTTCGTATTTATCATAAGCCTCGACTATGCGCTGAACGAGAACGTGGCGCACGACGTCGGAGGCACTGAGCCTGCATATCGCAATGTCCTCGACCCCGTCGAGAACGCGCACGGCCTCTCTGAGTCCGCTTATCTTGTCGGCAGGCAGGTCGATCTGCGTCTCGTCGCCGGTTATGACTATCTTCGAGCCGAAGCCGAGGCGGGTGAGAAACATTTTCATCTGCTCGCGCGAGGTGTTCTGCGCCTCGTCGAGGATTATAAAGCTGTCGTCGAGCGTTCTGCCGCGCATATAAGCGAGCGGAGCGACCTCGATATCTCCGCGCTCGAGGTATTTATTGTATGTCTCAGCGCCGAGCATCTCAAACAGCGCGTCGTAGAGCGGCCTCAGATACGGATCGACCTTCGATTGCAGATCGCCCGGCAGAAAGCCGAGGCGCTCGCCGGCCTCGACCGCCGGTCGGGTGAGGATTATGCGGTTGACCTCCTTTTTGCGGAAGGCGGCGACAGCGGCGGCGACGGCGAGGTAGGTCTTGCCCGTTCCCGCGGGGCCGATGCCGAGCGTGACGGTGTTCTTTGCGATCGCCTCGACGTATTTCTTCTGACCGAAGGTCTTGGGCTTCACAGGCTTGCCCTTCGCGGTAACGCATATAACGTCGCGCGCGAGGTCGTCGATCTTATCCTCCGCGCCGCTCTTCACAAGCCCCATTATATAGCGCACGCTCTGCGCGTCGATGCTCTCGCCCTTCGCCGCGAGGGATATAAGCCCCTCTATGGTCTTTCGCGCGCGCATAACGCTCTCCGGATCGTCGCCGGAGATCTTTATCTCGCTTTCACGGTCGGTTATCCGGACGCCCATCTCGCTCTCGATGAGCCTGAGATTCTCGTCAAATGAGCCGAAAACGCTTATAACGTGCTCCATTCTGTCAACGATTATCGTTTCGTCTGTCATAGTATTCTCCTATATTTTCTCTGCACTCGGCATAGAGCGTGACTCTGACGAGTCCGCCCTCCTGCGAGACAGTAAATCTTTCGCTCACCACGCTGCCCTCGACAAGGTTTCTCCCGAGCGTTGAGGCAAGGCGCGATCTTAAAATGCCCGCGGCGGCGTCAACGTCCGTCTCAAAGTCGGCGGTATCGTATTCGCGCAGGGTCGCGCGCTCTATCCTGAGCGGCAGAAACGGAAGCGGCATAGTACATTCTATTGTATCATAATCTGCCAGCCTGTGTCTATTTGAATTGTAAAAATTTATGCGCTTTTCTCCTATTATGAGGCTTGTAAGAGTCTTTTCCGAGCGTTCGCGGAGCTTTAGTTTACATAAAACGGGCATTTCGGCGCTTATCTCATAGAAAGTCCGCGCCATGACCTTGCCCTCGGCTCCGCGCTCTGACGGAACTATCAGCTCGTCACCCGCTAAAACCGTGTCGCCGGGCTTGACTATGGCGTTTCCCTCGAGGGCGACGGCGGAGGTGATTATCCCGAATCTGCGCGCGCGTATCGGCTCCGGCGAGGGCTCGACTATCTCCGGCGCGGGTATCTCCTCGCGCACGAGAACGAAGAGCTTTGTGCCCTTCAGGTTCAGAGTTATCCATCGCAGGGCGGGCTCGCGCAGGAGAAGCTCGTTTTGCAGCCTGCGGTTTTCGATTTTCCAGAACGGAGAGAAGATATGCACCCCGAGCTCCCTGAGGTCCGCGATTATCCGCTCCTCAGGCACGCTTACCGCGCCGTGGACTTCGATCGACCAGATCGTGGTCGAAATAAAAACAAGCGCCGTTAATGCGGAAATAAGCCCGAAATAGAGCATAAACCGCCATTTTGTGGATCTTAAGGTTTTGATAATGCCCTTTTCGCGCTCTTTTTCGACTGCCGCGCCCGGGGTATCGCGCACCCTGTCGCGCCAGGCTTCCGGCACCCAGAAGGAGAGCGAGGAGTCGCTGATCTTCAGCTCGCTTACCGGCACTCCGCGCCGAACGAGCAGATTTGCCGTCCTCTCCGGCTGAGCGGAGGAAAGCTTGAAATATACTCTGTCCATCTTATCACCCTCCATAATTCTATGTTGCGCCGGCGCGGCATATACTTGCGGGAGGTGATCGGTATGCTCAGAGCAAGGGCAGTGGACTTGGCGGAGATCTGCGGACTTTTATTCATAACCGCCGGACTTGTGGTTTTTCCGTCGGAGCTGATAAGCGCGGCAAAGAGCGGGGTGGAGCTGTGCCTTACGGTGATGCTGCCGTCGCTGTTTCCGTTTTTCGTGCTCTCGAATCTTTCGGTGCGCCTCGGCTTTGCCGATAAGCTCGGAAAAGCGCTTGCGCCTGTTATGCGCCCGGTTTTTAACGTCTCCGGCGCGGGCGCGGCGGCGCTTGCGCTCGGCTTCGTGGGCGGCTATCCCGTCGGCGCAAAGACCGTTATTTCGCTCTATAAATCGGGCAGACTCACAAAAACCGAGGCTGAGCGTATGCTCGCCTACGCGAATAATTCCGGCCCCGCGTTCATACTCGGAGTCGTAGGAACGGGAATATTTGCCGAGAGGGGCGCAGGACTCGCGCTATATCTCGTCCACGCGCTCTCGAGCCTTATTATCGGCATTCTGTTCCGCTTTTATAAGCGCGGCGAAAAGCCGGAGCCGTACTGTGCCGCGGCTGAAAGCCGCGAGAGCGCGGTCAGGGCTTTCATCGGCTCGGTCGGCGACGGGCTCGGGCAGTGCCTTTCGATCTCGGCGTTCGTGCTGTTTTTCGCTGTGTTCATAAGGCTGCTGTTTCTCTCGGGAGCGGTCGGCGCGGCGGCGGAGCTTATCAGTGTGTTCGGACTGCCGAAGGAGAGCGCCGAGAGCCTCATCACCGGCGCCATCGAGCTTACGAGCGGAGTGTGGAAGCTGCGCGAGATCGGCGCGGACTTCTCATCGCGGCTTGCGCTCGCGGCGTTCATGCTCGGCTGGGCGGGACTCAGCGTACACTGCCAGGTGCTGAGCTTCATCGAGGACAGCGGACTGCGCAAAAGCACCTATTTTGCCGGCAAGCTTCTCCACGGAGTTCTCTCCGCCGCGATTATTTGGCTTGCAAATATGCTCGGCGCGTGGTAAGATACGAATAAAGGCGGTGAAAAACGATGCTTTTTAACAAAAAAATCGAGCCGAGCTGCTCATACTGTGCGCATTCCACGCAGATAAACGATACCGAGGCGGCGTGTATAAAAAAGGGCGTCGTGAGCCTTGCGGGTCAGTGCCGCCATTTTAAATACGATCCTCTGCGCCGCGAGCCGCCGCACCCGGCGACCATAGACAAATCGCGGTACAGCGAGGAAGATTTCAAACTTTAAGGGGAGCGTAAAGCTCCTCTTTTGAATATATAGATCATTTAGAAGAAGAAAAAGCAGTTTTTGAGATGTGGGTTTTTATGCTGTATCATGGAACGACTATCGGCGGCTTGAACGCGATTAATTAAAAACGATTATATTGAATGACTATAAAAAGGGGGCGGAGGAGTGAAAAAGGGCGATATTGCGGCGATCGCGTTAGTGCTGGCGCTCGCGCTCGGTATTTTTGCGGCTACGATTCTTCTCGCGCCGAAGTCCGCCTCTGTGACCGTGGAGATCTACGCCTCGGGCGAGCAAATTTACTCCGCGCCGATAACCGAAAACGCTGAGATTCCCGTTTCCGGCGACTACCACAGCACCGTAGTCATCCGCGGCGGCGAGGTTTGGGTGGCGGATTCGGACTGCCCCGGCGGCGACTGTATGCGCATGGGGCGCAAGTCAAGGGCGGGGGAGACGATCTTCTGCCTGCCGAACAGGGTCGAGGTCAGACTCTCCGGCTCCGACCTCGATATGATCGCGGGGTGAGCAGATGAAAACGAAAAAGCTCGCGCTCTCCGCTGTTTTGCTCGCGCTCGCGCTCTCACTCAGCTACGTTGAGCGGCTTCTGCCGCTTGAACTCGTTATACCCCTGCCCGGCGTGAAGCTCGGCCTTGCAAACACAGTAACGCTATACTCGATCTGCGCGCTCGATCCGCTTTCGGCGTTGGCGATTCTGATTTTGCGCTGTATTATGTCAACTTTTTTCGGCGGCACCGCAACCTCGCTCGCGTTCAGCCTTGCGGGAGGGGCGCTTGCCTTTGCCGTTATGCTCGGCGCTAAAAAAATCGCCGCGCTAAGCGAGATAGGCGTCAGCGTTCTCGGCGCGGCGGGGCACAATATCGGTCAGATACTCGCGGCGGCGGTGCTTATGCGCACCTTTGGCGTTGCCGCGTACCTTCCGGTGATGCTTGTCGCCGGAGTTTTCACCGGCGTGGCGATCGGCTTCGCGGTACAAAGACTCGTGAGGATAAAAGTATGAAAAAAACGCTCTCGTTCGCGCTCGCGGTAGTGATGCTGTTCTCGCTGACTGCCTGCGGAAGTTCAAAAAAGAGCTTTGAACGCTCGGAATATACGCTTTTTGATACTGTTACGGTTATAAAGGGCTATTCTGACAGTCGGGAGAACTTTTTAGGCGAAACTGACGCCGTTATCGCGGAGCTCACGCGCCTGCACCGCCTTTTCGACATCTACAACGAGTATGGAGGCGTGGCGAACCTCTGCACTGTGAACTCCCGCGCCGGAGAGTGGGTCGAGGTGGACGCAGAAATTATCGAGTTTCTCAAGTGGGGGCGCGAGGTCGCGGATCTGACCGGGGGAAAGGTTGACATAACTCTCGGAGCGGTACTGAAAATCTGGCACGAAGCGCGGGAAAACGAAGTGCTTCCGGATGAAATCGCGCTCACAAAGGCAAAAAAGCACACGGGCTTCGATAAGCTCGAGATCGACGAGGAAAACCGCCGCGTGCGTCTGACCGACGCCGCAGCTTCGATCGACGCGGGCGCGCTCGCAAAGGGCTGGGCGGTGGAAAGAGCGGCGGAAAAGGCGCCCTCCGGCACGCTCATAAACGTCGGAGGGAATATCCGCGCGGTTGGCGCGAAGCCCGGCGGCGAGGCGTGGAAGCTCGGCATACAGGACCCGGACGGCGGCGTTCTGACGGCGGTCGCGGTTACAGACAGCAGCGTCGTCACAAGCGGCGACTATCAGCGCTATTTTGAGGTCGGCGGCGTGCGCTACTGCCACATAATCGACCCCGAAACGTTGTACCCCGCGGCAAAATGGCGCGGCGTGAGCGTCGTGTGCGCCTCATCAGCGCTTGCCGACGCGCTCAGCACGGCTCTGTTTCTGATGGACAGAGAGAGCGGCGAGGCGCTTGCGAGGGAGTGCGGCGCAGAGGCTCTTTGGATAGACGCAGACGGCGCGGTTTACAATACCGACGGCTTTGAGAAAACGGAATAAAAAAGGACGGGGAGACCCGTCCTTCAGACTGTAGACAAAGAAGAACAGCGTTGGATAAAGGTGGCGGGGTTCTGTGAAGGGGCCGGCCAAGAGGCCCCTTCACGTCGCATAATCCGCCCGCAGGCGTCATATTTTGCATTCTGAGAGTGCAAAATATGTTCGATGCGGAGACTTTGTCGACGCATTGAAAGGACGGGACGACCCGTCCTTTATTTTTGCGTATGCGTGTATTTTTTGA
>JAFPWN010000004.1 GCA_017412765.1 Oscillospiraceae bacterium
GATAAAATGCTTTATTAGATTTCCGAGGCAGAATTGCGCCAGACGAGGCGGCTTTCGCAGAGCATAATGGAAATATATGGTCAAGAAAGCCAACAAAGTATGGCACAATTCTGACCGGAAAGATTTAAATGATTTTATCGGTGCTTAGTATTACTTATTCAGTTCAGCACCGCGACGCCGATGTTGAGATACAGCGCAAAGCCGCACCACAAGAGATACGGTATCATCAGCTTCGAGGCGAGGTTATCGTGCTTCATAAACTCAGCCATCGTCCAGATTATCATTATCACAAGCGCCACGAGGCAGGCGACAGCCGCCCAATAAGCGTCGATCACGAAGAATATGACCGGCCAGAGGTAATTGAGCGCGAGCTGGAACGAAAAGATCGTCAGCACCGAGCTTTGCTCGCGGCTTGAAGAGCACCTGATGAGCGCGCGCCACAGCGCGTAGCCCATAAGGGCGTAGAGAACAGTCCACACCACCGGAAACAGCCAGCCCGGGGGACTGAGCGGCGGCTTTACAAAATCGTCGTAATTTCCCATCGTGCCGGTCAGCCATCCGATGAGCGCGCCGCCGAGCACCGGCAGACCTATGCACAGTATGAGCTTTTTAGTGTTATCCTTCATATCGCGCCTCCTGCTCTGAGTATATGCAGGGGGCGCTGTTTTATACGTCTATCTTTTCGAGTACTGAAAGCCCGAGGCGCTCTATCATCGCGTTTGCCTTCTCGAGCGCGGGTCTGTACCCGATCTGCGCGGGGTCGTGCGCGTCAACGCCGAGGATTATATCGTTTCCGACCTTTTTCGCTTTGCGCCAGAAGCGCTCGTTCGGGTAGTGGCGATCCTCGTAAATGCCGAGAAGATTTATTTCGAGCGGGATACCGAGCCTTTTCGCGCATCTGCATATCTCCTCCGCCTCCGCCTCGAACTCCGCGCCGGAATAGTTTATGAGGTCAGGGTGCGCGACGTAGAGAAACTCTCCGGACTCCATCGCCTCGACAACGAGCCGCCTGTACTCGCGCAGGATATTAACGTCGTCCGTCGGTCTGCCGGAATACGGACCCTCGAACTCCGTGGTTGTGAAGTGCTGACCGAGGAGGAAATATTCTATGGGGTACTGCTCTTTTATCTTTACTATCTCCTCGAAATAGCGCGGGAAGTACTCGACCTCAAGGCCGACGTGAATGTCGATATCGCCGCGGTACTCGCGCTTTAAGTCGAGAACCGTTCTGCAGTAGCCGTCAAGCTCGTCCATCGTCATGCGTATGCGCGACTTCAGACCCTCGGGATAGGGAAACGGCGTGTGATCGGAAAAGCCCCATATCTTATAGCCCGCCTCTATCGCGCGCTCGACGTACTCGCGCTCTGTGCCGACGGCGTGGTGACAGCGATAGGTGTGTGAATGGTAGTTAGAAATCATCTTCATTCTCCTTTGTTTATCACATTTTACCACTTTCGCCCCGCTTTTGGCAATACTTATGTTACATTGACGGTTGACATCAGTGCTTTAGCGTGATAACATAATAGCACATTAGCAGTACGGAGGGAACTATGTCGGTTTTTGAGGATGAGAACGTAAGCCTGCTTATCCGCGCCGTAACGCGCATCGGCTCAGAGGAGGAGGCGCGCGATTTTTTGGAGGATATACTCACGAACAAGGAGATCATTTCGATCTCACAGCGCCTCACGGTGGCGAAAATGCTGCTTGCGGGCGAAAAATACGCGGATATTGAAAAAGCGACCGGCGCTTCGAGCGCGACCGTCGTGCGCGTGAACCAGTGCATACGCTACGGCGCGGGCGGTTACAGGTCTGTCATTGAAAAGCTGGGTGACTGATATGGAGATGAGCTACCTTTCAGGGGCTGAGCGCATAAGCCTCGCTCTGCGCTCGCTCTACGCGGCTTTCGGCTACGAAAAGTATAAAATGAGCCGCTTCGAGCCTTACGATTTTTACGCAGAAAACCGGAGCTTCGTCGCCGGGGACAATATCCTCACCTTCACGGATACGAACGGCCGCCTGATGGCGATGAAGCCGGACGTCACGATGTCGATAGTCAAAAACTACCGCGGCGGCGAGGTCAGGGCGGTCTATAACGAGTCCGTCTACCGCGACGAGGGCGACCTCGGGGAATTCCGCGAGATAATGCAGATCGGCGTCGAGCGCATCGGAACCATCGACTTTGCCGCCGAGGAGGAAGTCCTGCGGCTTGCCAAGCTCTCTCTTGCTGAGCTGGGAGAGGGGTACATTCTCGATATAGGCTCGGCGTCGCTCGTTCTCGGGCTGATGGAGGAGACGGACGCGCCGGAGAGCGCGAAAAAAGCTCTGCTTGCGGCGGTAAACGGCAAAAACGCGGGACTGTGCGGCGCTCTGTGCGAAAAATACGCACTCCCGGACAGCGTCGGCGCGGCGTGGAAAACGCTCTGCGAGGTCTACGGCGGGGCGGGGGACGTGATACCGGCGCTCGCTTCGATCGCGCTGAACGATAAAATGGAGAGCGCCGCTGCGGAGCTTTCCGAGATCGCCGGCTCGCTCGGCGGGGTGAACGTGGACTTTTCGATCGTGACCGACCTAAGATACTACAACGGCGTTGTTTTCAAGGGCTATCTCAGAGGCTCGCACGCGCCGGTGCTGTCCGGCGGTAGATACGATAATCTCGTCCATTCGCTCGGCAAGAGCGCGGGAGCGATAGGCTTTGCGGTGTACCTCGATTCTCTCGGCGTTGAGAGCGGCGAGAGCGGCGCGATACGCGTCGCGCTCCCGAAGGGCAGGCTCGGTGAAAGGGTCTACGAGCTTTTTGAATCGAGCGGCTTCGGCTGCCCCGAGATGCGCGAAAAGTCGCGCAGGCTCATATTTGAAAACGAGAGCGCCGGCGTGAGCTTCTTCTGGGCAAAGCCCTCGGACGTGCCGATATACGTAGAGCGCGGCGCCGCCGATATCGGCGTTGCCGGCAGCGATATTTTAGAGGAGTACCGCCCGGACGTCTACGAGCTTCTTGACCTCGGTCTAGGAAAGTGCCGTATGTGCGTCGCGGCGCCGGAGAGCTTTAAGGACGATACCTCGCGCCCCCTGCGCGTTGCGACGAAATTTCCGAATATCGCGCGGCGCTACTATTCAGACCTCAGCCGCGAGATAGATATCATCCACCTCACAGGCTCCATCGAGCTTGCGCCGATAGTCGGACTCAGCGACGTCATCGTTGACATAGTCGAGACCGGCGGCACGCTGCGCGAAAACGGACTGAAGCCGTTTGAAACGATAACAGATATTTCAGCTCGGCTCATAGCGAACAGAGCAAGCTATAAATTCAGAACAAGCGCCGTACTGAAGCTCAAAAAAGCAGTAGAAACGGCGCTTTCGGAGGGTTAAGCATGATAAAGATCATGAAATACGGCGAGATACCGAACGCCGAGATATTCGACAGGGGCGAGGTCAGAACGAACGTCGAAAACGCGGTCGCGGAGATAATCGCGGACGTGCGAGAGCGCGGAGACGCGGCGCTTATCTACTACGCCGAGCGCTTTGACGGCGGCGCGCCCGAGGCGCTGGAGGTCACGAAGGAGGAGATCGAGGCAGGGTATAACGCTGTCGATCCGAAGCTTATCGCTGTTATGGAGGAGGCGGCGGAGAATATCCGCGCCTTCCACTCAAAGCAGGTGCGCTCGAGCTTCATAATCACGGAGGAGAACGGCAGAGTCCTCGGTCAGCGGGTAGTGCCGATAGAGAAGGTCGGACTGTACGTTCCGGGCGGCACCGCCGCGTATCCCTCGACCGTGCTGATGGACGCGATACCGGCGAAGATCGCCGGAGCGGGCGAGATAGTCATAGTCACGCCGGCGAAGGGAGGCAAAGTTCCGCCCGTTATCCTCGCCGCCGCGAAGATCGCAGGAGTTGATCGCATTTTCCGCACCGGCGGCGCGCAGGCGATAGCCGCGCTCGCCTACGGCACGGAGAGCGTTCCGAGAGTGGATAAGATCGTCGGCCCCGGCAACGCCTACGTCGCTGAGGCGAAAAAGCAGGTTTTCGGGCAGGTGAACATAGATATGATCGCCGGCCCGAGCGAGATCCTCGTGGTCGCGGACGGCAATTCGGACCCCGCGCACCTCGCCGCCGATCTTCTGAGCCAGGCGGAGCACGACAGAATGGCGAGCGCGGTGCTCGTCACGGACAGCATCGAAGCTGCTGAGAAAACCGCAGAGGAGATAGAAAAGCAGCTCAGTACCCTCCCGCGCGGGGATATTGCGCGCGAGAGCATAGATAAGCGCGGCAAGATCATAGTCTGCGGCGATATTCTCACCGCAGTCGAAGTCGCAAACGAGATCGCGCCGGAGCACCTTGAGCTTTGCGTGGACGATCCGTTCGCCCTGCTCGGCAGGGTAAAGAACGCCGGCAGCGTGTTTATGGGCAGAAACTGCCCCGAGGCGACGGGCGATTACTTCGCCGGCCCCAACCACACGCTTCCGACCGGCGGCACGGCGAGATTTTCAAGTCCGCTTTCCGTCGATGATTTCGTAAAGAAGATACAGTATTCCTACTACACGCGCTCCGCCCTTTCCGAGGTTTATGAAAAGATCGCGGAGTTTGCGCGCGCCGAGGGGCTTGAGGCGCACGCGCGGAGCGTTGAGAGCCGCTTTGAGGGGGAGTAGAGATGTCGGAATTCTTTTCTTCGCGCCTCTCCTCGCTCACTCCGTACACCCCGGGCGAGCAGCCGCGCGGGCGAAAATATATAAAGCTTAACACAAACGAGTCGCCGTTTCCCCCGTCTGAGGCGGTCATCGAGGCGATAGCTGACGAGGCAAAAAGCCTCAATCTCTACTCAGATCCCTCTCTCACTGAGCTGCGAGCCGCTCTTGCCGCGACCTATGGCGTTGCGCCGGAGAACGTAATCGCCTCGAACGGCTCGGACGAGGCGCTGAACTTCATCACGATGGCGTACGCCGACAAGGGCTTCGCCTTTCCCGATATAACCTACGGGTTTTACCCCGTTTTCTGCACGCTGAACCGCGTAAACTACCGCGAAATACCGCTTAAAGACGATTTTTCCGTAGACGTTGAGGCGTTTATGAGCGCGCCGGAGAACGTCATGATCGCAAATCCGAACGCTCCGACCGGCATTGCGCTGCCCCTTTCCGACGTTGAGCGGATCGTCAGCGCGGATCCGGGCAGGATCGTCGTCATCGACGAGGCCTACGTCGATTTCGGCGGCGAGAGCGCGGTGAAGCTCATCGGAAAATACCGGAATCTAATCGTCGTCGGCACGTTCTCGAAGTCGCGCTCCCTCGCCGGAGGCAGACTCGGCTTTGCGCTCGCCGCGCCGGAGCTTATAGCCGACCTCGACGCGATCAGATTTTCCACAAATCCCTATAACGTGAACCGCCTCACGCTGAGAGCCGGCGCCGCCGCCCTCAAAGACGCGGAGTATTATAAGAATAACGCGCTTACGATAATCGCTAACCGCGAGTACACGGCGGAACGGCTCAGGGAAATGGGCTTTGAGGCGCTGCCCTCGAAGGCAAATTTCCTGTTTATCCGCTCGGATAAGATCGAGGGCGCGGAGCTTTACGCGCGGCTCAGGGATCGCGGCGTGCTCGTGCGGCACTTCACAAAGCCGAGGATTTCCTACTACAACCGCGTGACCATCGGCTCAAGGGCGGAGATGGACGCATTTCTTTCCGAAACGGAGGAGATTTTGAATGAGATACGCTGAAATAAACCGCAGGACCGCCGAGACCGACATCGCGCTCACGCTGAACCTCGACGGCGCCGGAAGATCGGAGATCGACACCGGCTGCGGCTTTCTCGACCACATGCTGACGCTCTTTGCGCGTCACGGCAGGTTTGACCTCACGGTAAAATGCGTGGGCGACACCTTCGTTGACTACCACCACACTGTCGAGGACGTCGGCATCGCGCTCGGCGCGGCGTTTTTTTCCGCGCTCGGCGACAAGGCGGGGATAAACCGCTACGGCAGTCTGATGCTGCCGATGGACGAGGCTCTCGTCGCCGTCGCGGTCGATATTTCGGGCCGCGCGATGCTCGTCTGCGCCCTCGACCTGCCGACGCAGAAGTGCGGCGACTTCGATACCGAGCTTGGCGAGGAGTTTTTCTGGGGCTTTGTCCGCAACGCGAATATTACGCTGCACGTCCGCAAGATGGCCGGCGCGAACTCTCACCACATCCTGGAGGCGGCGTTCAAGGGCTTCGGCAGGGCGATGCGCGAGGCGGTCAGGGTCGATGCTGAACTGATGGGCGAGATACCCAGCACGAAGGGCGCGCTATGATAGCTATAATCGACTACGGAGTGGGAAATCTATTTTCCCTCAGAAGCTCCTTTGCCGCGATCGGGGAGAGCGCCGTCGTGACAAGCGACGAGCGCGTTATCGCCTCTGCGGAGAGGCTTATTCTCCCGGGCGTGGGCGCGTTCGGGGACGCGGCGGAGCTGCTGCACAGTACGGGTCTTGACGAGGTCGTAAAAAGTGAGTGCGAAAAGGGCAAGCCGCTCATGGGTATCTGCCTCGGTATGCAGCTCCTATTCACCGAGGGACTTGAATACGGCTCGCACAGGGGTCTTGACCTCATTGGCGGCGTTGTCCGACCAATCGCGGAGCGCATCGAACCGGGGCTGAAGATACCGCACATCGGCTGGAACGCGCTTGAGATAAAACGTCCCGACCCGATACTCAAATACGTCGCCGGGGGCGACTGCGTGTACTTCGTACACTCGTTTTTCGCCGACACCGAGCCGGAGTTTATTTCTTCGACCGCCGAATACGGCGGCACTCTCACGGCGTCCGTGCGCCGCGATAATATCTGGGGCTGTCAGTTTCACCCGGAGAAGAGCGGCAGGGTGGGCCTAAACATTCTCAAAGCGTTTTCGGAGGTGCAGGCATGATTATTCTACCCGCGATAGACCTTATCGGCGGCAAGTGTGTGCGCCTTTATAAGGGCGACTACGCGAATATGACCGTCTACTCCGACGATCCCGCGGCTATGGCTGCGTCCTTTGAGGAAAGGGGCGCGAAGTGGCTCCACTGCGTCGATCTCGAGGGCGCGCGCGACGGCGGAACGCCGAACTTCGACAGTGTGAAGGCGGCGATAGATGCGACTAGGCTGAAGGTCGAGATAGGCGGCGGCGTACGCGATATGAGAGTTGTCGAGCGCTATCTCAACGCCGGCGCCGAGCGCGTTATACTCGGCACGGCGGCGGTCTCGGACAAGGCTTTTCTCCGTGAAGCCGTGCGCGAGTTCGGAGACAGGATAGCCGTCGGCGCCGATCTGCGCGGCGGTTACGTCGCAATCAAGGGATGGATGGAGACCACCGTCACAAGCGGCGATTCGCTCGCCGCCGAGCTTATGGAGATCGGCGTAAGGACTCTTATCTGCACCGACATCTCGCGCGACGGCGCGATGCGCGGCACGAACCGCGCTCTCTACGGCGCCTTGAGCGCAAAGTACGATATGGATATAATCGCCTCCGGCGGCGTCAGCACTCTCGATGACGTGCTCGCCGTGAAGCAGGCGGGCGCGGCGGGCGCGATAATCGGCAAGGCGATCTACACCGGCGATATCGACCTGTCCGAAGCGATCGAGGTGTCCAAATGATAACAAAACGTATAATCCCGTGCCTTGACGTGCGTGATGGAAGAGTCGTCAAGGGCGTGAATTTCAAGTCGCTCAGCGACGTGAGCGACCCCGTGGCGCTTGCGGAATACTACACTGAGTCCGGAGCTGACGAGCTCGTTTTCTATGACATTACGGCGTCATACGAGAACCGCGCGCTTTTTACGGACATACTCGCAAGAACCGCCGAGCGCGTTTTCATACCGCTCACGGTCGGCGGAGGGATAAACTCCGTCGAGGACTTCGACCGCGTTCTCAAATGCGGCGCTGACAAGGTGAGCGTGAACTCCGGCGCGATAAGAAACCCCTGCCTCATACGCGAGGCGTCGAAGAAATACGGCGACCAGTGCGTCGTGCTGAGCGCGGATATAAAGCGCGTCGGGGGCGAGTTTCGCGTTTTCTCAAAGGGCGGGCGCGAGGATACCGGGCTTGAGGCGATAGCGTGGATCAAGCGCGGAGTTTCTCTCGGCGCGGGCGAGGTCGTAGTCAATTCCATCGACACGGACGGCGTGAAGGGCGGCTTCGACACAGAGCTTCTCCGGCTCGTCTGCGACGCTGTCAGCGTGCCGGTCATCGCCTCCGGCGGCGCCGGATGCGCTGAGGATTTCGTGAAGCTGTGGCGCGAGGTGCCGGACGTTGACGCGGGACTTGCCGCCTCAGTTTTCCACTTCGGAGAGGTAAAAATTCCCGAGCTTAAGAACCTTCTTGCCGAAAACGGCATGTCAGTGAGGAGATAACCATGATAGATATAAACGAACTTAAATTCGATGAAAAGGGCCTGATTCCGGCGATCGTAGTCGATTGCGATACAAAAGAGGTGCTTACTCTCGCGTATATGAACCGCGAGAGCTTAAAGATAACTCTCGAAAAGGGCCTTACCTGCTTCTGGAGCCGCTCGCGCGGCGAGCTCTGGCTCAAGGGCGCGACGAGCGGAAACTATCAGCACGTTGTTTCCGTCACCGCCGACTGCGACAAGGACGCGCTGAAAGTGCTCGTACGCAAGGACGGCCCCGCGTGCCACACCGGCGCGGACTCCTGCTTCTTTAACGAGGTCTATAAGTCCGAAACCGAGCAGGCGTTTTCAATCGGCAGCCTTATGGAGCTTATCGAGGGCAGAAAGACCGAGATGAAGGAGGGCAGCTACACAAGCTACCTTTTCGGGAAGGGCATCGACAAGATACTCAAAAAGGTGGGCGAGGAGTCCACCGAGGTCATAATCGCCGCAAAGGCGGGCGACCGCGCCGAGACGATCTACGAGGTCGCTGACCTGACGTATCACGTCATGGTGATGATGATAGAGATGGGCATCAGCCTCGACGATATAATGGCGGAGCTGCGGAGCCGCCACGTGATAGACCGCAAGGTAAAGCAGGAGAAGATGACCGGTGATAAGTAATATCCACACCCATACCTGCTTCTGCGACGGGCGCGACACTCCGGCAGAGATGGCGCAGAGGGCGTATGACCTCGGATTTGTCTCTCTCGGCTTCTCGGGGCACTCAGATACGGGCTTCGACCCTTGCGGTATGCGCGATTACGATTCGTACAGAGCCGCAGTCGCCGCCGAGAAGGAGCGCTGGCGCGGGAAAATGGAGATCTACTGCGGCATCGAGCAGGATTACTTCTCCGGCAGAGCCGAGGGGTGGGACTACGTCATCGGCTCCGTGCACTACGTTGAGCGCGGCGGCAAAAAGCTCGCCGTGGACTGGTCGCCGGAGGAGACTGACCGCATAATCCGCGAGGAGTACGGCGGAAGCGCCGATTCCTTTGCCGAGGATTACTACGCGCTCGTCGGCACTCTCGCCGACGTCACAGGCTGCGATATAATCGGCCACTTCGATCTCATCACGAAGTTTGACGAGGGCGGAAAAGTCTTTTCCGGGAGAAGATACACGGAAGCCGCGATGGGCGCTCTCGAGGCGCTCATAAAGACCGGCGCGATTTTCGAGATCAATACCGGCGCGCTTGCAAGAGGGTACCGCAGAACGCCGTATCCCGCGCCGTGGATATTGCGCGAGCTTCACGCTAAAGGCGCGGAGATAATCATAACCTCCGACTGCCACAACAAGGATCATCTTGACTTCGGCTACGAAGCTGCGGTAAAATCAGCACGGGAGGCCGGCTACGACTCCGCGCTTATACTGCGGCGCGGGAAATTCGAGCGTGCCGGTTTTTGAGATGAAGAAAGAAAAGACCGCCGTTATCGCGGCGATAATAGCGCTCCTTGCCGCGTCAGGCGTTGCGGTCACGAGCTTTACAGACCCCGCGCCGGATACGCGCTGTCTTGCGGATACGCCGACTCTCAACGAAAACGACGAGGACGGCGAAGCTGACGGCAAAGATGACGGGGACGAGGAAGAGGAGAAGAAAAGGGCGGCTCAGAAGCGGCGCTTCGGCTCATTCGGCGCTCTCGCCGCCGCGCTTCTCGTTGGAGCGTCGCTCGGCGCGATTCTGCGTTCGCACAGATTCCGGCTCGCGGTGCTTATTGCCGCGCTCGCGGTGCTTCTGGACTCGGCCGCGGCGATAATATTTCCCGAATACCGCGCGGTACACGGGTTTGTAATCGCCGCGCTGTGCGCGGTCTTCGCCGCAGCGGGGGCATTTCTGATGATAAGAAAAAGACCGGCAGAGTCTGTCCCTCAGCCGGATCCAGCGCCGCCGGAGGAGCCGGAAAGGCTCACGTTCATCGACTGCGGCGGTGAGTTTACGATAGAACTGAATAAATAAGCTCAGGGGCTGTTGCAAAAAGCCCGTACTGTGTCATTGCGAGGCTCCGCAAGGAGCCGTGGGGTCCGTTTGCCTTAATAAACGGGTATTACGGATTCCCACGCCAGCGTGCGCGCTGGCTCGGAATGACACTTTTTGCTTTTTGCAACAGTCCCCTTTTTTCGCTTTATCGGCATATACTGCACCGGGGTGATAATATGCCGTACTCAAACGAGATAGATGCTTCTCTCTTCGCTGACCCGAGCGTAAAGAATAATCTCGACCTTGTAAACTACGTCACTCAGGCATTTGAAAACCGCTGGGGCTACGTCTGGGGCACGTTCGGGGAGATACTCACGCCGGAGCTTCTCAGCTACAAGATAGCGCAGTACCCCGCCGGAGTCGGTGGGTACGCTGACTATATCCGCGCGCACTCTCTCGGAAAGCGCACCGCGGACTGCGCCGGACTTGTGAAGGGCTACGGATGGTATAACGCTCTTTCCGGCGCTTTCGACTACGGGTCAAACGGCGTTCCCGACCTCGGCGCGGACGCGATGTACCGGTGGTGCGTTTCCCGCGGCGCGGAGCACGGAAGAGGCTCCGCCATTCCCGAAATACCGGGGCTTATACTGTGGAAAAAGGGACACACGGCGGTCTATATCGGCGGCGGGTACTCAATAGAGGCTGTCGGCACTCTGACCGGCATCGTCCGCAGCAGCGTCGAACTCAGAGGCTTTGCCGCGTGGTACAAAATGCCGTGGCTCAGGTACCGGTGAGGCTCTTTCGCTTTGTGGGGAAAAGAGATGATAAGGACAAAAAACGCGGAGGATCGCCTCCGCGTTTTGAAATTCAAAACCCCGGAACAAGGGCGCAGAGCGCGATGAGCCCTGGCAGGACTACTATGCTCAGGAGAGTGCATAGCGTTACCATCTGACAGCCGTAGCCGTAGTCGCCGCCGACGATATCGGAGTACGCCGCGACGTTCACGCCGATGGGCGCGGAGGCGACGATCAGCACCGCGTATTTCATGACGCTCTCGACGGGGAGAGGCCACAGAAAGAGGAACGTGACAGCCGGTATGAGCAGAAGTCTTACGGCGCTGAGCTTATATAGCTCCGCCTTTGTGAAAAGCTCGTGGAGCTTCGTCTGCGCGAGGTACACTCCGAGCACCATCATCGCAAGCGGAGAGTTTATCGAGGCTATACCCCGTATCGCGCCGGTGATTATCGGGTGTATTGACGAGGAGAGGTCAAATAAATAGATCACAAGCCCGAGTACGGTCGCAATAAGTATCGTATTATTGACAAGGTCTTTGGGACGAAATTTCATCTTCTCGCCGGAGAGAATGCTCATGCCGTAGATGAACTGGAGATTGTTGTGCAGGGCGATGAACGCGACCGTCAGAAACAGCGCGCTCTCTCCGAACGAGGCGCTCACGAGCGGCGCGCCGAAGTAGCCGCAGTTGCAGAACGTGACGGCGAACAGCCCGAGCGGAAATTTTCCGTATGTCAGCCTGCCCGTGATGACCGCGATGGCGAGCGCGCCGAGGGCAAGAAGAGCGCTCAGACCGAGCTGGACGGTCTTTTCCGGCGTGCGCTCCGTCAGAAAAGAGGACAGCACGATAGCCGGAATTATAGCGTAGACGAGCATATTGGAGAGGCTTTTCGTGCCCTCCTTCGTTATAAGCTTCATCCTGAAGAGCGTAAAGCCCATGACCATATATACCGCCATCGTGAGCGTCTGGCGGAGAACGATAAGTGCGAGTTCCATTTTCATCACCGGGTCAATTTTACACCATTCGCAAAATAATGCAATAGTGTATTTATGCTTGCAATATTCCATATTTAGTGTATAATGAGGTAAAATGCCGAAAAGGCAGGGATTTGTACCCACCGAAATTGTGCATTAAAACGGAAAGGATGGGAACTATGGACAACAGCTACATCTCCCGGACGAGCGGAATAAAGGCTAAGGACAAGATCGGCTATGCCCTCGGCGACCTTGCGAGCTGCCTCGTTTTCGGACTGACGCAGAGCCTTATGAACAAGTTCTACACAGACGTGCTTGAAATAAGCGTTCTCAGCGTTATGGTCATGACCATCATCGCCCGTATCTGGGACGGCATAAACGACCCGATATGGGGCCGCATCATCGACGGCGCGAAGGTAT
The DNA here is from genome assembly GCA_017412765.1 of Oscillospiraceae bacterium. GTDB lineage: Bacteria > Bacillota > Clostridia > Oscillospirales > Oscillospiraceae > RUG626. The sequence continues at coordinate 12,493 of JAFPWN010000004.1, forward strand.
ATCCGGACGGAAGATACCGCCACTGGCTCAAGGTTTTCGCCGTTCCGACGGCGCTCGCCGCGGTGCTGATGTTCCTTGACGTGCGCGGCTTCTCATCGGGGATGAGGATAGCGTGGATATACGTCACCTACATCCTTTTCGGAATGCTCTATACCTGCATAAACATACCCTACGGCTCGCTCGCGCAGGTCATAACCTCGGACGATAAGGAGCGCTCGTCGCTCTCCGTTTTCCGCTCCGTCGGCTCGACCTTCGGTGCGATGCCCGCCATGCTGCTCGCCTCCCTCTGCTACACCACGCTTGCCGACGGAACGAAGGAGATGAGCCCGACTATCGTAATGGTCGGCGTTATCGTCATCGCCGCGCTCAGCGTTGTCGCCTATTTTGTGAGCTACGCGTGGACGAAGGAGAGAGTCAAGACCACTCCCGCGCCGAGAGAGAAGGGGCAGACCGCCAAGGTCGTCAAAACGCTGCTCAGGTCGCGCCCATTCATGGCGGTGTCGCTCGCCTCGATGCTCTTCCTTGCCGCGCAGATGTTCGGTCAGGGGTACAATACCTATCTTTTCCACCACTATTTCAACGCCCCGGGGCTTACGATGCTCCCGACGGTGTTCCAGTATCTGCCGGTCGCCGTCATAATGCTCTTTGCGACGAAGCTCGGCAATAAGTACGGCAGGAGAGAGGTCTGCTCCGCCGGTATGCTCCTCGCGGCGGTGTTCTACGTCGCGCTCTTTATCCTCGGACTCTTCGGCATAACGAGCGTCTGGCTCTATCTTGCCGCCTGCCTTATGAGCGGCGTCGGAACGGCGTTCATCTTCCTGCTTGTATGGGTGCTTGCGACCGACGCCATCGACTACAACAAGGTACACTACGGTCTGAACGACGAGGCGACGAGCTACGCCTTCTATTCCTTCATGCGCAAGCTCGGAACGACCGTTGCGACGATACTCATAAACGTGCCGCTTCTCAGGATCGGCTACAACGGCTCAGCCCTCAAGACCGAGGGACTCACTGCCGAAGCGCTCCAGACTATGTACAATTACTCCGTTGTGATCCCCGCGGTGCTCTTCCTGCTCGTATGGGTCATACTCCGCTTCGTTTATCCGCTCTCAAAGGATAAGATAGAGGAGCTTCAGGAGGAGAAGAACAGACTTTACAAGGGCGAGAAATGAGAGATAACAAGGTTTTCATAGCGTTCGGCTTTCACGTCAACTGCTACCACTCATATCGCGGAGATACGCCGGACGCGCTCGGCTTCGGCGGCGATATACGCATTATCCGCCACATTCTCGACACGCTCGACGACAGAAACGCGAAGGGCATACCCGTTCGCGGAACGTGGGACTTTGAAAACGCCTATTCGCTTGAGAAGATACTCCCGGAGTACGCGCCGGATATAATCGAGCGCGTAAAGGCGCGCGGCGACGAGAATATCCTCATGGGCTACAATAACGGTGCGATGAGCGCGATGACCGACGACGAGCTTGAGACAAGCGTAAGCTGGGCGGTCACGAATCCGTACAGGTCCGGGCTTAAGGACGTTTTCGGAGACTGCGAGATGATAATCCGCCCGCAGGAGGTAATGTTCACGCCCACGCAGGTGCCGCTCTACAATAAGCTCGGCGTGAAGGCGATATGCCTCTATTACAGCTGCATCTCGTTCGACGCGTTCAGAACGCTCGTTCCGCCGCTTCCCGACGGGCAGGCGTTCAACCCGCTGACCTACACCTACGGCGGCGAGAGCATAACGATCATTCCGACCTACTCGCCGAACGATATTATGGACGCCGGCTCGCTGCGCGCGCTGTGCGCCGAGCTGCACCACAAGCAGGTCAAGGGCGAAATTGACCGCGACGTGTTCATCTTCCTCAATACCGACGCCGACAGCTTCCTCTGGGAGCCTATGGCTGTGCCGGCGCCTTTGCAGAAAATGCCGTGCTTCGGCGGCATAGGAGGATATATCGACGAGGTCGCTTCTCTTGACTTCGTGCGCTTCACGACCCCGGGAGAGTACCTCAGAACGCACGGGCCTGCCGGAGAAGTCACGTTCGGAGAGGACGTCGCGGACGGAAATCTCTCCGGCTACATGAGCTGGGCTGAAAAGCCCTTCAACCGCCTTATATGGACGCGCCTCGAGCGGGCGAGGAGCATGGCGCGGCTGTGTGAGCGCGACAGCCTTTCAAAAGGCTTCGAGTCGCGCGTGCGGCTTCTCAGCACCACGCATTTCGGGCTTGCTTCGCCCGTTATGAACGTAACGCGAGAGAGCAAGGCCCTCTCGCTCAGCGAAAAAATGCTCGGGGAGGAGGCTTCGAGCCTCCCGAAAACCGATACCCTCACCGCGATAGACCCCGCTGAGAGCGGACTTATAACCGCGCAGCTTGCCGTTGAGGACGGATACCTGCGAGATATCACGAAGCTGCGGCTCGAAGCGGATAAGCTCGAAGCGTGGACGGCGGTGCCGATGGGCGAGTACCCCTCGGGCTGCATATCGTCAATTTACCTCGCCGCACGGCTCTCGGAGGGCAGAAGGGAAGTGCCGCTGCGCTTTTCGCTCGGAAAGCCGCGCAGGGTTAAGCGCGGCGAAATAAAGAGCGGTTCCGTCGCCGTTGACCTTGACTCGCTGCCGTATCCCTCGGTCGCGTTAAGCGGCAGAAAGTGCGCTGACCTGCACAGCTGGATAAACTACGGCGGCGAGCGGCGCTATTTCTCCCACGCGAAGAAGTCCGCTCTGCCCCTCGCCGGCGACGGCTCCGGAGAGACGCTCTCGGGCGAGATACACCTTGACGGTGAAGTCGAGAGCGGCAGCTACTCCTTTGAATTTTTCACGCTCCCGGGCGTTGACTGCGTTTTCGTGAAGTCGCGCGTGAAGTACCCGTACACCGCGGAAAACTATGAGATAAACTCGCAGGCGTCGTCCCTCGGGCGGTACTACGACCCGAAGTGGGTCGAAACCGCGCCCTTTGAGCTGACGATACCGGCACTCGATACATCGCGCGTTATAAAGCGCAGCTTTGCGGGAAGAGAGTCCGGGTACAATATTTCCGACTTCTGGGAGGCTTTCCCGGAGAACAGCAGCATCGCCTCGATAAATCATCAGCTCACGGGCGGCACGCTCTGCATAGCGGACGAGGAAAAGTCCGTCACCCTCGCCCACGCGAGGGGAGTGCTCGGCTCGATGGCGCACTGTCCGATGCGCCTCGTAACCGAGGGGGATCGGCGCGAGCTGAGCCTCAACCCGTTCGGAACGTATTTCGGCGCGCAGCGCCACTATCCGACGCGCGGAAACGGCAGCTCGATGGAGCTTTACCTCGCGGCGGCGCCGCAGGCAAGGAGCCTCGCTCCGGCATATAACGGCGCGGAGGAAACGGCAATCCAGGCGATCTTCGGCGCGGATAAAACCGGCGCTGCCGCGATTGCCGACGGCGCGGTCATCCTCGGGGAAGGCAGGATAAAGGCCTTTTCCGGCGACAACGTAAGGCTTCACGCCGCAGTCGGCAGTAAAATAGACCCGCGCAGGCTCTCGAGCGTGACCTTCGGCGCGGGACTGATCGGTCTTGTGCGCCGATACACGGAAAACCTCATAAGAGCCGAAAGGCGCGCAAAAAAACTGCTCAAGGAGGATGAAAAATGCTGAGCTTCGGAGAAAAAAACGGCGCTCTCACGCTCTCCGGCACCGGCGGCAGGCTCGTGCGCTTTACTGTCGGCAGGACCCGCTTCTGGCTCGGGCGCGGCAAGGCGACCTATACGATGAGCCGCGGCAGATTCAAATTTTCCCAGCGCGTCAAAGAGAAGATAAAGGTCACGCTGACGGAGTACAAGGTCACGAAAACCGGCGCTGAGCTTATCTTTATGTCCGATAACTGCCTTGTGTGGTGCCTTGTCGTGCTGAGAGTCGATCTTGACCGCCTCGACGTGCATTTCGAGCCGTCGAGCGGCTATAACCGCCTCTGGCTCAATATTCCCGCCAGACCCGATGAGCACGTCTACGGCTGCGGCGAGCGCTTCACGCGCTTCGACCTCAGAGGCGAAAAGGTCAAGATTTGGGTCGCGGAGCATATAAACATAGCGTCCATTCTCAAAAAGCTCGTCCGCAAGGGCGTCGGCATCGACTCGCCGGACTTCAGGGACGATTTCGAGGAGTACGAAACCTACTACTCGCAGCCGACTTATATCTCGTCCTCGCGCTATTTCATGCACGCGGACACGACCGGCTTCTGTCTCTTCGACTTCTCGAATCCCAATCACCACGCCTTCGAGTTCCGCGAGATACGCGACCTGCACTTCGGCTTTGCAGATAGCTTTTACGCGCTCGCCTCGAAGCTCTCGGACCTCCTCGGCCGCCAGCCGGCTATGCCTGAGTGGGCATACGACGGCGCGATACTCGGTATTCAGGGCGGCACCGATACCGTTCTCGAAAAGCTCCGGAGAGCCGACGAATACGGCACGAAAACCGCGGCCTTATGGTGTCAGGACTGGGAGGGGCGGCGCATAACGTCCTTCGGCAAGCAGCTCATGTGGAACTGGCGGTGGGATGAGGAGCTATACCCCGACCTGCCGGAGAAAATGCGCGAGCTGAAGGCGCGCGGCGTGCGCTTTCTCGGCTATATCAACACCTTCCTCGCAATCGAAAAGGATATGTACGAATACGCGCACGCGCACGGCTACTGCGTAAAGGACGCATACGGCGAGGATTACCTCGTGAAGATAACGACGTTCCCGGCGGCTATGGTGGACCTCACGAATCCCGAGGCGTGCGAATGGCTCAAGGGGATAATCAAAAAGAATATGATAGACTTCGGACTTGACGGCTGGATGGCGGACTTCGGAGAGTATCTGCCGACGGACTGCGTGCTTTACAGCGGCGAGGACCCGGAGCTTGTTCACTGCACCTGGCCGGCGCGGTGGGCGAAATTAAACCGCGAGGCTATCGAGGAGGCGGGCAAAAAGAGCGAGGTTTTCTTCTTCACCCGAGCCGGACACACCGAAACCGTGAAGTATTCCACGATGATGTGGAACGGCGACCAGCACGTTGACTGGTCGTGCGATTACGGTCTTGCCTCGGTCATTCCGGGGATGCTGAACCTCAATATGGTCGGCTTCGGACTAGTACACAGCGACATCGGCGGCTACACGACCTTCCCGCCGCTGAAGCGCAGCGAGGAGCTTTTCATGCGCTGGGCTGAGATGTGCGCCTTTACGCCGCTCATGCGCGGTCACGAGGGCAACCGCCCCGACGACAACGCGCAGTTTGATGCGAGCGGGAAAACGCTGAGAGTCCACGCTCACCTGAGCCGCGCCCACGCGATGCTGAAGCCCTATCTCATCGCGCTCGACAGGCTCAATTCCGAGCGCGGAATACCCGTGACCCGCCCCGTATTCTACCAGTACGACGAGGCTCTTGCCTACACCGAGGCGACGGAGTATCTTCTCGGCGGCGATATGCTCGTCGCGCCGGTCCTACGCGAGGGCGCGAAGAGCCGGTCTGTGTATCTGCCGCAGGATAAGTGGGTAAACCTGTGGACGGGCGAGGAGTACCGCCGCGGCACCTATGAAATAACATCGCAATTCGGATTTCCTCCCGTCTTTTACAGGCAGGATTCGGAATACAGAGAACTATTTGAACAGTTTAAGGAGTTAAAGCCATGAAATACTTTCTTGACAGCGCTAAGATAGACGAAATAAAATACGCCTACAAGACCTTCGGCATCGACGGCGTGACCACAAATCCGCGCCACGTTATGGTCTCCGGCAAGCCGTTTCTGACGGTGATCCGCGAGCTTGCCGACTGGGTGCGCGAGGAGGGGCTTGAGGGCTATGAGCGCTTTCCGATCTCCGTAGAGGTAAACCCGCACCTTGACGACGCCGGCGAGATAATCTCAGAGGCTGAAAAAATCGCCGCAATGAGCGGGAATTTCGTCATAAAGATACCCTGCACCGCCGCCGGTATCGAGGCGGCGAAGGAGCTTGAAAAGAGGGGAGTGAGAACGAATCTCACGCTCGTTTTCTCCGCTTCGCAGGCGATCATCGCCGCAAAGAACGGCTCGAAATTCGTCTCTCCGTTTATCGGCTGGAAGGAGGATAACGGCGAGGACACCAAAGAGTACATCAAAAACATCGTGGATATCTACAAAAACTACGGCTGGTACGGCAGGACAGAGATAATCTGCGCCGCTGTGCGAAGCGCGAAGCAGATAGTGGACTGCGCGGTCGCGGGAGCGGATATCGTCACCGCCGGACTCGCCGTCTACGAGGCGAGCTTCAGGCACCCCTACACCCGCCAGGGACTTGAGACGTTCCGGAACGCGTGGGACAACACGGCGAAGGAGTAAAAGATGAAGATAGGATTTATCGGTCTCGGCATTATGGGCGAGGCGATGTGCGCGAATATCGCAAAAAAGCACGATGATACGGTTTTTTCCTACGACGTCGTGCCCGAAAAGAACGTACCCGGCACCGTGAGGCTCTCAAGCGCCCTTGAGGTCGCGGAAAAGAGCGACGTTATCATAACAATGGTGCCGAAAAGTGAGCACAGCCGGGAGGTGTGCGAGGCGGTGCTGCCCGCGATGAGAAAAGGCAGGATCTACATAGATATGTCAACGATAGACCCCTCCGTTTCCGTCGAGCTGTCTGAGAAGGTCAAGGCGGCCGGCGCGCAGTTTGCCGACGCGCCCGTTGTAAAATCCCGCCCGGCAGCGGAGGCCGGCAAGCTCGGCATCTACGTCGGCTGCGATGAGGAGCTTTTCGAGGTCATCCGCCCCGTTCTCGGCTATATGGGCGAGAACATTATCAGAATGGGCGAAAACGGCATGGGCCTTGTTATGAAGATATGCCACAACACCCTCGTCGCGGAGATACAGAACGGCGTGAACGAAACGCTCTGCCTTGCGCGCAGATACGGCGTTTCCGTTGATGATTTCAAGACCGCCATATCCTACGGCGGCGGACAGAACTTCTATCTCGACGGGCAGGCGGAGAACATAAAGAACCGCAACTGGAAAACAGCCTTCTCGCTCGAGAATATGAACAAAGACCTCGGCATCGCCGCCGGAATGAGCGAGGAAAAGGGCTTCAGAATGCCCGGCATGGAGAACGCAAGGCGCGTCTATGCCGAGGGCATGGAGGCGGGCATCGGCAGAGAGGACTTCCGCGCCACCTATAAAATCGTTTCGGGGGAGATGGAATGATGAAAAACGCAAAGATAGGCGTTCTGTGCCTCGGGCGCTACACCTACGACGTCGCCGCCTCGCGCGGGATATACAAGGCCGCGATAGCCGACCTCAGGACTATTCCCGACATCGACTGGGAGATAATCGAGGAGCCGGTCATCGAGAAGCCGGACGCGGAGAGCGCCGCGGCAAGGCTCAAAGCGGCGGGAGTAGACGCGGTCGCCGTCATCTCCGGCACCTTCCACCTCGGACACCTCGCGCTCATCATCGACCGCGCGGTTAAAAAGCCCGTTCTCCTATGGGCGTTCAACGAGCTGCCCTACGACGGCGGCAAGATCCGCCTCAACTCCGTCTGCGGCATGAATCTGAACGCATCGAACCTCTATAAATCCGGAAACGACTATTTCCTCTGCACCGTTTCCGACACGATAGACCGCGAGTGGGTGGACGCTGTACGCATGAAGGCGGCGATCGAGCACGCGCATATCGGCGTTGCCGGCTATCGCGCCGACGGATTTTTCAATCTCGACATCGACGAGCTTGACAACTTCCGCAAGACCGGCGTGCTTCTCGACCACTACGAGCTGTCGGATATGTTCTCCGCTGAGGTTTCCGAAGAGGAGATCGCCGGGCGCGAAAAGCAGGTGCGCGCGAAGTTCAGGTGCGGCGGCGTCACCGACGAGCAGGTTAGAAAGGTCGCGCGGCTGTGCGCCTCGACCGAGAAATTCCTCGATAAAAACAAGCTCGACGCTCTTGCGATACGCTGCTGGCCGGAGTACGCCAATAACTACGGCATCGCGCCCTGCGCCATGATGAGCTTACTCCAGTCCGACGGGCGCATACTCTCCTGCGAGGGCGACGCCGAGGGCGCGGAGACGATGCTCGCGTGTCAGGCGGCGGGCTGCGAGACTCCGTATCTCGCCGACCTCAGCCAAGTCAATTTCGATGAGAACTACGCCCTTATGTGGCACTGCGGAGTCGCGCCCGTAAACCTCTGGGACGGAGAGTGCGACTGCACGCTCGACACGTATTTTGCCGGCGGCAGGGGAGTGACCGCGGGATTTGTAATGAAGAGCGGCAGGGTCAGCTTCGCGCGAATAGACACGGCAAGGGGCAAAACGCGCCTGTTTATCACAGAGGGCGTCGCCGAGCCGATGGAAAAGCAGCTCTCCGGCACCTACGCGAAGGTGCGCTTCGACTACCCCGTGCGCGACCTCATCGGCAGAGTCACCGAGACCGGCGTCGCGCACCACATCGTAATGTGCTACGGCGATTACGTGAACGTCTACCGCAAGCTTGCAAAAATAATGGGCTGGGAAATAATCGAACCCTGAAAGGAAAAAACAATGGACATCAATCAGATTATTCAGGCACTCACATCCTCAGAGGCGCTCTCCGGCATCGCCGGCGCGGCATCGGTCGATCTTGAGGACGCGAAAAGCGTAATTGAAAACGCGGTTTCTCCTATGATAAGGGGCGCATTCGGCAGCGCCGATCTGTCGAAGCTGAAAACTCTCCTTGAGGGCTTCAGCGGATCCTTTGGCGACGCGGTAAAGAAAATAGACCTAAAGGAGGGCGCAAAGCTCCTCTCCGAGCTGCTCGGCAGTAAAGAGAGCGCCACGGTCAGCGAGATTTCAAGGGAGAGCGGGGTGGAGGAGGGCAAAACGAAAAATATCCTCTCCGCCGCGGCTCCGCTCGTGGCGAATATCCTCGGCACCGAGCTTAAGGACGGCGACATCGGCGCGCTCGCGGTGAGCCTTATGAAAAACATCAGCTTCACCGACCTGTTCGGCGGACTTTTCGGAATGAAATAACCGCAACATTTGCAATATGCGCAACAAATTAGACTATTGAAAAAAACAAGCCGCGAGCTTATAATTTAATCACAATAAAAAATAAAGTACGGGAGGAAAAACACAATGCAAATGGGATTCCGCTGGTACAGCGAGGGCAACGATAAGATCACCCTTTCCGACATCCGCCAGATACCCGGCGTCAGCACCATAGTCTGGGCGCTCCACGATAAGATGCCCGGCGAGGTATGGCAGCCGGAGGAGATCGGGAAGGTCGTCTCCGAGATCCGCGCCGCCGGCTTCAACGCCGACGTCGTTGAGAGCGTAAACGTGCACGACGACATCAAGATCGGTCTTCCGACCCGCGATTTGTACATCGAGAACTACAAACAGACTATCCGCAATCTCGCGCCCTTCGGCGTAAAGGTCATCTGCTACAACTTCATGCCGATCTTCGACTGGACGAGAAGCGACCTTTTCCATCCCGTCGGCGACGGCTCCACCGCGCTCTACTATCAGAAGGATATGATCCAGGACGATCCCAAGGAGATGGCGGACTACGTCATGAGCTTCACCGAGAAGTATCACATGACCTTCCCCGGCTGGGAGCCTGAGAGAATGGCGCACCTTGACGAGCTTTTTGAGAAGTACAGGGACGTCGATCACGAGAAGCTCTGGGCAAACTTCAAGTACTTCCTCGAGGCGATCATGCCGACCTGCCGCGAGTGTGACATCAAGATGGCGGTACATATGGACGATCCACCCTGGGACATCTTCGGACTCCCGCGCCTGCTTACGAACGCCGAGAACATCGACCGCTTCCTCAGTATGGTCGACGATCCCTACAACTGCCTCACGCTCTGCTCCGGCTCTCTTAACGCCGACCCGGCAAACAACGTCGCCGAGATCGTCCGCAAGCACTGCGACCGCATCGCCTTCGCGCACATCCGCAACGTAAAGCACTTCCCGAACGGCGACTTCTCCGAGGCGAGCCACCGCGACTGCGACGGCGACACCGGCATTCTCGACATTCTCCGCGCGTATCACGACTGCGGCTACGAGGGATATATCCGCCCCGACCACGGCAGACACCTCTGGGACGAGAAGCCCGGCAACGTCCGCCCCGGCTACGGCCTTTATGACAGAGCGCTCGGCATCATGTATATGCTCGGCGCATGGGATATGATGGACAAAGAATCTGAAAAGGAGTGCAAATAAAATGGAAAAGAACGTACTTAACACCGATCTTACCGGCAAGGTTGCCGTTGTCACCGGAGCGGGCGGAGTCCTCTGCTCCATGTTCGCAAAGGTCCTCGCGCGCGCCGGCGCGAAGGTCGCTCTTCTCGACCTCAACGAGGAGGCGGCTCAGAAGTACGCCGATGAGATCACAGCCGAGGGCGGCTGCGCCAAGGCGTATAAGTGCAACGTGCTCGAGAAGGAGAGCTGCTATGCCGTAGCCGACGCCGTTGAGGCTGACCTCGGCAAGTGCGACATTCTCCTTAACGGCGCCGGCGGAAACAATCCCCGCGCCACCACCGACAAGGAGTATTTTGAGCTTGGCGACATCGAGGCCGACACCAAGAGCTTCTTTGACCTCGATAAGAGCGGCGTTGAATTCGTATTCAACCTCAACTTCATCGGAACTCTTCTCCCGACTCAGGCGTTTGCCCGCCAGATGGTCGGCAGAGAGGGCTGCAACATCCTGAACGTCAGCTCCATGAACGCCTACACTCCGCTCACGAAGATCCCCGCGTACTCCGGAGCGAAGGCGGCAATCTCCAACTTCACACAGTGGCTCGCCGTCCACTTCTCCAAGGTCGGCATCCGCGTGAACGCGATCGCGCCCGGCTTCTTCTCCACAAAGCAGAATGCCGCGCTCCTCTTCAACCCTGACGGAACTCCGACCGCCCGCACCGGCAAGATCCTTGCCGCGACCCCGATGGGCCGCTTCGGCAACTCCGATACCGAGCTCAACGGCGCCGTTCTCTTCCTCCTCAACAACGAGGCGGCTGGCTTCATCACCGGCGTGACTATCCCCATCGACGGCGGCTTCTCCGCTTATTCCGGCGTATAATTCGACAATAGATCACGGGCAGAAATATTTTCTGTCCGTGATTGCTATTTTTATATCCGTTTTTACGGTTTACAGATTTTTTTGTATATGTTACACTAAATCAGTATGAAAATATATATATTTTGGAGGCGAATTACCAATGACTGAGATGATGCTCAAACTCAAAAAAATCGGCATAATCCCCGTAGTCGTTCTCGACAACGCCGACGACGCGATCCCTCTCGCCGAGGCGCTCATCAAGGGCGGACTTCCGTGCGCTGAGGTGACCTTCCGTACCGCGGCGGCAGAGGAGAGTATCCGCAGAATGGCAAAGGCTTTTCCCGAGATGATCGTCGGTGCCGGCACCGTTCTCACCACCGAGCAGGCTGACAGAGCTATCGACGCCGGCTCCAAGTTCATCGTAAGCCCCGGCTTCAATCCCAGAGTTACAAAATACGTTCTTGACAAGGGCGTTCCGATGACTCCCGGCATCTGTACTCCCAGTGAGGCGGAGGGCGCGATGGAGCTCGGACTTGACGCCGTCAAGTTCTTCCCGGCGGAGCCGTCCGGCGGCCTTAAGATGATAAAGGCTATGGCGGCGCCTTACGTCGGCCTCAACTTCATGCCCACTGGCGGCATCTCTCCCGAGAACGTCCGCGACTATCTCAAGTACGACCGCATCATCTGCTGCGGCGGCAGCTGGATGGTCAAGGGCGACCTCATCAGGGCCGGCAAGTTCGATGAAATCGAGAAGCTCGTAAAAGAAGCTTCTGATATTGTTAAAGAAATTAGGGGGTAATTAAAATGAGAGTAGTAACATTTGGCGAACTGATGGTAAGACTTCAGCCCTACAACTATGAGCGTTTCGTTCAGGCCGATCATCTCGAGTTCACCTTCGGCGGCGGCGAGGCAAACGTAGCCGTATCCCTCGCAAACTACGGCGCTGACGCCGCGTTCGTAACGAAGCTTCCCGCGCACGCGATCGGCCAGGCTGCCGTCAACTCTCTTCGCCGCTACGGCGTAGACACCAGCATGATCGTCCGCGGCGGCGACCGTGTGGGTATCTACTACAACGAGAAGGGCGCTTCCCAGCGTCCGAGCGTCTGCATCTATGACCGCGCTCATTCCGCAATTCAGGAGTCCGATCCCTCCGACTTCGACTGGGACAAGATCTTCGAGGGCGCCGACTGGTTCCACTTCACCGGCATCACCCCGGCACTGGGCCCCAACATGGTCAAGGCCTGCGTAGAGGCGTGCAAGGCAGCCAAGGCCCGCGGCGTCAAGATCTCCTGCGACCTTAACTATCGCGGCAAGCTCTGGACGAGAGCCCAGGCGCGCGAGGCTATGACCGAGCTCTGCCAGTACGTTGACGTCTGCATCTCCAACGAGGAGGACGCGAAGGACGTATTCGGCATCGAGGCCGAGGCTACCGACATCACCGCCGGTTCTCTCAACCGCGAGGGCTACAAGTCCGTCGCCCGTCAGCTTGCCGAGAAGTTCGGCTTCGAGAAGGTTGCCATCACCCTCCGCGAGAGCCACAGCGCATTCGATAACGACTGGTCCGCTATGCTCTACGACGTACAGAGCGGCGAGTACTGCTTCTCCAAGAAGTATCACCTCCACATCATCGACCGTATCGGCGGCGGCGACAGCTTCGGCGGCGGTCTTATCTACGCTCTTCTCTCCGGCAAGGACACCCAGGGCGCCGTTGAGTTCGCGGTCGCGGCTTCCGCTCTGAAGCACTCCATCGAGGGCGACTACAACTTCGCCACCATTGCCGAGGTCGAGAAGCTCGCCGGCGGCGACGGCTCCGGCAGAGTCCAGAGGTAACTTCATGAAGGAATTTATGGATAAGGACTTTGTCCTTACTAACGACACCGCAAAGCATCTTTTCCACGATTACGCGGAGAATATGCCTATCGTCGATTACCACTGCCATATCTCACCGAAGGAGATCTATGAGGACAGGCGCTTCGACAACCTCGTTGAGGTCTGGCTCGGCGGTCACAATCCCGACGGCACCTACTTCGGAGACCACTACAAGTGGCGCGTAATGCGCTCCAACGGCGTGCCCGAGGAGTACATCACCGGCGACAAGCCCGCTTACGAGCGCTTCCTCAAGTTCGTCGAGAGCCTTGAGATGGCTATCGGCAACCCGATGTACCACTGGTGCAACATGGAGCTTCGCCAGTTCTTCGGCTACACGAAGCCCCTCACAGTCGAGAACGCTGAGGAGTGCTGGAATTACTGCAACGAGAAGCTCCGCACCGATCCGAACCTCACCGTTCGCGGCATCATCGCCAAGGCGAAGGTCGCAATGGTCGGCACCACCGACGATCCCATCGACTCCCTTGAGTGGCACGAGAAGATCGCGGCGGATCCCTCCATCACCGTCAAGGTATGCCCGTCCTTCCGCCCCGACAAGGCTATAAACATCACAAAGCCCGGCTTCACCGATTACATGGCGAAGCTTGCCGCCTCCGTCGGCAAGGAGAAGCTCCAGAACTTTGAAGAGGTCTGCGCCGCTCTTACCGAGAGACTTGAGTTCTTCGCAAAGATGGGCTGCCGCGCCTCCGACCACGGCCTTGACTACATCCCGTTCCAGAAGTGCTGCCCGAAGTGCGCCGACAAGGCGTATCAGAAGGCTATGGCAGGCGAGGAGCTCACCGTTGAAGAGGCTGAGAAGTATCAGACCCAGCTCCTTCTCCACCTCGGCAGAGAGTATCACCGCCTCGGCATCGCCATGCAGCTCCACTATTCCTGCAAGCGCAACAACAACGAGCGTATGTATGAGCTTCTCGGCCCCGATACCGGCTTCGATATGGTCGCGCAGAACACCTGTGGCGGCGCGATCGCGGACTTCCTCAGCGCGCTTGACAAGACCGGCGAGTGCCCCAAGACCATCATCTATTCGCTCAACTCCGCCGACTTCGATCAGATCGGCACCCTTATCGGCTGCTTCCAGTCCGACGAGGTTCCCGGCAAGATTCAGCACGGCTCCGCATGGTGGTTCAACGACACCAAGACCGGAATGCAGGCTCAGATGACGAGCCTTGCCAACCTCGGACTTCTCGGAAACTTCGTCGGTATGCTCACCGACTCCCGTTCGTTCCTCAGCTACGCGCGCCACGATTACTTCCGCAGGATCCTCTGCGACCTCATCGGCAAGTGGGTCGAGAACGGCGAGTATCCGAATATCGACGCTTCCCTCAAGAAGATCGTCGAGGGCGTTTGCTACAATAACGCCGTCAGATATTTCAATCTGTGATTTTTCCGCAATTAAGAGCCTTTCCTTCGGGAAAGGATCGATGCGTAGACAAAGTCTCCGCATCGAACAAATTTGCTCTCACAGAGAGCAAATTCGGCGCCTGAGGGCGGGTTATGCGACGTGAAGGGGCCTCTTGGCCGGCCCCTTCACAGATCCCCGCCTCCTTTATTTTACGCGGTATTTTGTCTGCAATCTTTGCCTTTCCTTCGGGAAAGGCTCTTTTTTTACTTGTACTGCGGAAAGTCTTGTGCTATACTGCATTAAAATGGCAATATATGGGGTGATAAATTTGAAAGCAAAATTTTCGCAGTATCTCGCCTCGATCGCGCCGGAGCTTAAAAGGCTCGTTGCGATTTTAGGGGAGAGCTACGATTACGTCAGCGTTCTTTCGACCGACTCAAAGGGCATCAGCCTCACGATCTCACAGCGCGCGAAGAACGTAACGACGCAGAACATTACGACAGAGCGCGGAAGCGTTGTGCGTGTGTACAAAAACGGTCTCTACTCGGAGTACGCGTTCAACTGCTTCGACTCGGCGGAAAAGCTCGCGGAAAGGGCAAAAGCGGCGCTCGATTCTCAGCTTGCGCTCCTGAAGCTCACCGGCTCAAAGGTCTACGATACCGCGAAGCTCGACGATTCGCCGATGGAGCTGTTCGTTGAAAAGGACGCGGAGATACTGCCTGAGGAGTGTGACGCCGGAGAGTTCATAAACCTATTCACCGAGCTTTCGGACGAGGGCATGAAGACCATACCCGGCGCGCTCGACGTTATGGTGCGCGCAAGCGGCACGCATATTAACAAGATGTTCCTGACCGCCAACCGCGACCTCAGACAGAGCTACTCTTACGTCGAGGGCTCCGCAGCTTCCTACGCTCCGGGCAAGGACGGGGATATGAAATTTACTCACGTCGGCGTTTCCGGCTGCGGCGGCATGGAGCTGCTCTATGGGCTGAGGGAGAAGATAAAGACACTGCCCGGCGTCATGGCTGACCTCGTCGCCTCGGAAAAGATCGTTCCGGGCGAGTACGAGATCATCACCGACCCGACGGTCACGGGACTTATCGCGCACGAGGCGTTCGGTCACGGCGTCGAGATGGATATGTTCGTCAAGAACCGCGCGCTCGGCAAGGACTATATCGACAAGCGCGTCGGCAGCGACAAGGTCACGATGCACGAGGGCGCGAGATGCGATGAGAGCGTCACCGCCTTCGCCTTTGACGACGAGGGAACCCTCGCCGGCGACGTTATCGAGATCGACCGCGGCATACTCAGAACGGGCATCTGCGACGCGCTGAGCGCTCTGAGGCTCGGCGTCGCGCCGACCGGCAACGGCAAGCGCCAGAGCTACGATCACAAGGTCTACACCCGCATGACGAACACCGTTTTCGACTCCGGCGACGACAAGCTCGAGGATATGATAAAGAGCATAGACCACGGCTACCTCCTGCGCGGAATGCAGAGCGGTATGGAGGATCCGAAGCACTGGGGCATACAGTGCATAATCGAGCGCGGCTATGAGATAAAGAACGGCGCGCTCACCGGCGTATGCGTTTCGCCGGTTGTTATGACGGGCTACGTTCCCGACCTCCTGGGCGGCGTTTCCATGGCTACGGGCGACAGAGTCGTCGAGGGCAACGGCGCCTGCGGCAAGGGGTACAAGGAATGGGTCAAGGTCGCGGACGGCGGCCCCTATCTTAAGACGAAAGCGAGGCTCGGCTGATGCTTGAAACACTGAAAAAAACTCTCGCCTCCCTCGGCGCTGACGGCTGGGAGCTGACCGAGAACAAAACGAGCCGCTGGGAGTTCTACTTCATCCGCCACTCTCTCGATCAGAACCGCGCGGCGGAGACCGTAAATTACTCCGTCAAGGTCTATAAGAAGCTCGAGGGCGGCCTCCTTGGCTCCGCCTCGTGCGAGATAAATCCCACCGACACCGCCGCGGAGGTCGAGAAGAAGCTCTCCGACCTTCTTGAGCGCGCGAGCCTCGTCAAAAACCCGGAGTACAGCCTCGTCAGCGAAAAAATCACCCTTCCCGACAAGACGGAGAGGGTGGACGTTCAGAAGATTGCGCGCGACTTTATCGAGGCGGTCGCCTCCGTTCCCGAGACTGAGAGCGAGGATATCAACTCCTACGAGATCTTCGTGAGCGAGATCACTCGCCATACGCTCAACTCCAACGGCGTCGAGTACACCGCGGTTTACCCCGCGAGTATGCTCGAGATAGTAGTCAACGCCCGCAGAGAGGGCCACGAGATCGAGCTGTACCGCCAGTTCAACTCCGGCTCCTGCGACAAGGAGAAGGTGCGCGCCGACGTCCTCGCCGCCATGCGCACCGGCCGCGACAGGCTCTCCGCCGAGCCGACCCCGCGCGTTGAGAATATCGACGTCGTGCTCTCGACCGAGGACGCGGTGAGCGTTTTTGAGTATTTCACGATGAACGCGAACGTGCAGGCAAAATACCGCCGCATTTCCCCCTTTGAAAAGGGCAGACCCGTCTGCGACTGGCAGGGCGGCGACAGGATCTCCGTCCGCGCGGTGCGCGAGCTTGACAATTCCTCGCGCAACTTCCCGGTAGACGCGGAGGGCAGCGTTATCGAGGAGCGCGATATAATAAAGGACGGCGTTCTCTGCGACTTCTGGGGTCAGCGTCAGTTTTCACAGTACCTCGGCATTGAGAAAAACTCCGTCATCTCGAACTTCGTATTTGAGGGCGGCTCCGCGCTCTCGGAGGAGCTCAGAAGCGGCGACTATATCGAGCTTGTCGAATTCAGCGACTTCCAGGTCGATTCGATGGGCGGCGACGTCGCGGGAGAGATACGCCTCGGCTATCTCCATAAGGACGGCGAAACGAAGATAATCACCGGCGGTTCGGTCTCCGGCAGTATGCTAGAGGCGGCGCCGACAATGAAGTATTCGCGGGAAACGGCGCAGTACGATAATATCGTCATTCCCGCGGTCGTAAGGCTCGGAAACCTCAGGATCACCGGCGTAAAATAAGAGACAGAAGGCAGAAAAATGGAAGTTCTGAAATACGTGATCGTCGCTGTCGTGGGCTATATTCTCGGCTCCGTCAGCATTTCGATAATCCTCTCCAAGCTCGCTATGGGCAGCGATATCCGCGAAAAGGGCAGCGGCAACGCCGGCGCGACGAATATGGCGCGCAACTTCGGCATGAAGGCGGGCTTTGTCACTCTCGGCGGCGATATGCTCAAGGCGATCCTTGCGATGGCGCTCGGCTGGCTGCTGCTCGGCAGGGAGATGGGCGTTATGGTCGGCGGTCTTGCCTCCATGCTCGGACACTGCTTCCCGGTGTTCTATAAGTTCAAGGGCGGCAAGGGCGTTTCCGTGCTCGCCGCTATCGCGCTTATGATCGACTGGCGCGTGACCGCTCTCGGACTTGCGATGTTCCTGATCGTAGCTTTTGCCACGAAAAAGGTCTCCGCAGGCTCGATCACCGCTGCCGTGACCGTACCGGTCTGCACCGCGCTATTTAACCTCGGCACTCCGCTGCTGATACTTGCGATCGTCGGCGGCGCGACCGTAATAATCCAGCACCGCGCGAATATCGGCAGGCTCATCCGCGGCGAGGAGCCGGACTTCAAGCCCGCGCATAAGGATAAATAAAAATATCAGGCGCTTCCGTCGGGAAGCGCCTTGATTTATATCTTGCTTTCGATAAACTTCAGAATGTCGTCCATTACCTCATCGCGGTTCAGCTCGTTCAGAAGCTCGTGGCGGCAGTCGGGGTAGAGCTTTAGGGTCACGTCCTTCATGCCGGCGGACTTCCACATCTCGACCGCCTTCTTCGGGCCGGCGCCGTTCTCACCGACGGGGTCCTTGTCGCCGGAGATGAAGAACACCGGCAGGGACTTGTTCATTTTTGCGATATTCTCAGGCTTGGAGATGAACTCTATGCCGGTCATCATATCGCGGAAGAGCCCGGCAGTCGCGGCAAAGCCGCAGTTCGGGTCCTTTATGTAGGCGTCAACTACCGCGTTGTCGCGCGTGAGCCAGTCGAAATCCGTGCGCCTCGGCTCAAACTCCTTGTTGTAAGAGCCGAACGCCATGTCGTTCAGCATCTTGGAGCGGCGCGAGGAGCCGCGTGTGCGGCAGGTGAGGATAGCCGCGGTCTTTCCGGCGGTGACGAGCGCGGGAGCCTGCTGACCGGTGCCGCAGATTATCGCGGCGTCGAGGTCGCCGGGGTACTTAATCAGATAAGTCCTTGCAACAAACGAGCCCATGCTGTGACCGAAAAGGATATACGGCAGGTCTGGAAACTCCTTCTTCATCATATCGTGGAGCTTTTTGACGTCGCCAACGACGAGATCCCAGCCGTCGCTCTCGGCAAACCAGCCCTGCTCGTCGATGCGCTTATAGCTCTTGCCGTGACCGAGGTGGTCGTTGGCTACGGCGACAAAGCCGTGGTCAGCGAGAAAGGTCATGAACCCGTCGTATCTCTCACAGTGCTCGGCAACGCCGTGGGCTATCTGCACGACGCCGCGCGGGGCGGTGTCAGGGTCGAAGCGGCGGACGTTTATATCTGTCTTTCCGTTTGTCGAAGTGAAGGTAAAACTGCTGAACTTGGGCATCTGAGACACCTCCGAATATTTTATAACAAGATTATTATAGGCGCAAAACAGCGAAAGGTCAATAGTTTGCACAAATAATACTTGAAAAAACTATCTAAAATGATATAATATAGACAAAAGTTCATATTATATCGCATATCGCATTGGGGGCGATATGCAGTGATTTATAATAATTTGCGCCGTGAGGCAGGAGGCGTCTATGGCAGAGAAAAAATACATAATCGCGATGGATCAGGGAACTACCAGCTCCCGCGCCATTCTTTTCAATAAGCAGGGCGAGATAAAGAGCGTCGTGCAGCGCGAGTTTCGCCAGATATTTCCTCAGCCCGGCTGGGTCGAGCACGACCCGATGGAGATATGGTCAACTCAGATGGGCGTCACGATGGAGGCGATGCAGCGCCTTGACGCGAAGCCGGAGGAGATCGCCGCCATCGGAATAACGAATCAGCGTGAAACGACGATACTGTGGGAGACTGCCACCGGCAGACCTGTTTACAACGCGATCGTATGGCAGTGCCGCAGGACGTCGGACATGATCGAGGAGATGAAGAACGCCGGCTGGACGGAAAGGATCCGCGAAAAGACCGGACTTGTGCCGGACGCGTACTTCTCCGCGAGCAAGATCGCGTGGATATTCGACCACGTTCCCGGCTCGCGCGAGAGAGCGAGAAGGGGCGAGATAAAGTTCGGAACGGTCGATTCCTGGCTTATCTGGAACCTCACGAACGGCGCCGTTCACGCGACCGACTACACGAACGCCTCGAGAACGATGCTCTTCGATATAAAAAAGCTCGACTGGGACGATGAGATCCTCGGTTATTTCGACATTCCGCGCGAGATACTGCCCGAGGTACACCCTTCGAGCTACGTCTACGGCACGACCGAAAAGTTCGGCGGGATTATCCCGGTCGCCGGCGTCGCCGGCGATCAGCAGGCGGCGCTGTTCGGTCAGTGCGGCTTCGAGCCGGGCGGCGTCAAGAGCACCTACGGCACCGGCGGATTCATGCTGATGAACACCGGCGACAACAAGATAGTATCTAAAAAGGGCCTGCTGACGACCCTCGCCGCGAGCGGCGGCGAAAGACCGCAGTACGCCCTTGAGGGAAGCGTTTTTATCGCGGGCGCGGCGATACAGTGGCTGCGCGACGAGATGAGAATGATCCGCTCCTCGCCGCAGTCCGAAACATACTGCAACGCGGTCGAGGACTCTAACGGAATGTATATAGTTCCGGCGTTTTCCGGCATGGGCGCGCCTTACTGGCAGCAGTACGCGCGCGGTACGATAGTCGGTCTTACGCGCGGCGTGTCAAAGGATCACTTCGTCCGCGCGACGGTGGAATCCCTCGCTTATCAGACAAACGATCTGCTCGCCGCGATGAAGGACGAGTCCGGGCTGAGCCTTTCCGTCCTCAAGGTGGACGGCGGCGCGAGCGCGAATGATTTTCTCATGCAGTTCCAGTCCGATATTTCCGACGTGCGGATCGAGCGCCCGAGCTGCATCGAAACGACCGCCCTCGGCGCGGCGTATCTCGCGGGACTTGCCGTAGGGTACTGGAGGGACACCGACGAGGTGCGCTTAAACTGGCAGTGCGGAAAGGTCTTTGAGCCGGCCATCGAGCCGGAAAAGCGCAAAAAACTGCTGAAAGGCTGGAAAAAAGCCGTAAAATGCGCGATTTACTTTGCTCTTGAGGAGGAAGACGAAGGTGAATGAATTTGACGTCGCCGTGATCGGCGCAGGCGTTACAGGCTCGGCTATCGCGCGTTATCTCGCGCGATATGATCTGAAAACCGTTGTGCTCGAAAAGGAGGAGGATGTTTCCTCCGGCACTACGAAGGCAAACTCCGGCATCGTCCACGCGGGCTTTGACGCCGCGCCGGGCAGTATGATGGCGAAGATGAACGTCAGGGGCTGCGCGATGATAAAGGAGCTGTCGAAGACCCTTGATTTTCCGTACAGAAACAACGGCTCTATGGTGCTGTGCTTCGACGAGGCTGAGATGCCGAATCTCAAGGCGCTCTATGAGCGAGGCATAACCAACGGCGTGGAGGAGCTGAAGATCCTCACCGGCGACGAGGCGAGAAAAATGGAGCCTGCGATCTCGGAGGCTGTCGTAGCCGCGCTCTGGGCGCCGACGGCGGGCATCGTCTGCCCGTTCAACCTCTGCATCGCTCTCGCCGAGAATGCCGCGGACAACGGCGTGGAGTTTAAGTTCCTCACCGAGGTCGAAAATATCGAAAAGACCGCGGGGGGCTTCAGAGTTTCCACAAATAATGGAGAAATAACGGCGAAGACCGTAGTAAACGCAGCGGGTGTGTACGCGGATAAGATTCACAATATGGTTTCCGCCGATAAGCTCACGATCACGCCCCGCCGCGGCGAGTACGTCCTTATGGACAAGGAGGTCGGTTCTCTCGTCAGCGCGACGATATTCCAGCTTCCCGGCAAGCTCGGCAAGGGCGTTCTCGTCACCCCGACGGCGCACGGCAATCTTCTCGTCGGGCCGAACGCTCAGGACCTCGACGATAAAGAGGACACCGAAACGACGCAGGCGGGCATGGACGATATTAAAAAGCGCGCGCTTCTGAGCGTTCCCGGCGTGCCGTACAACAAGATGATAACCTCTTTTGCCGGACTTCGCGCGCACGAGGCGAGGCACGATTTTATCCTCGGCGAGGTTTCCGACTGCGAGGGCTTCTTCGACGCCGCCGGCATAGAATCGCCCGGACTTACGAGCGCGCCGGCGATCGGTGAGTATATGGCGGATATGATAGCCGAAAAGCTCGGCGCACGTCAAAAAGCGGACTTCAACCCGAATCGCAGGGGCTTTATCGAGGTCGCAAAGCTTCCGCGCGAGGAGCGCGCGAGACTCATCAAGGAGCGCCCCGAGTACGGCCGCATAGTCTGCCGCTGTGAGAACATATCCGAGGGAGAGATACTCGACGCAATCAACCGCACCCTCGGCGCAAGATCGCTCGACGGCGTAAAGCGCAGAGTAAGGCAGGGAATGGGCCGCTGTCAGGCGGGCTTCTGCACTCCGAGGACTATGGAGCTTCTCGCAAGAGGGCTGGGTATCCCCATGACCGAGGTCAGAAAGAACAGACCCGGCTCAGAGCTTTTAAAGGGGTGATAGGAATGGACAGACACGATCTTATAATAATCGGCGGCGGCCCCGCGGGACTTGCCGCTGCGATAAGCGCGAGAGAAAACGGCATTGAGGATATCCTTATCCTCGAGCGCGACGTGCGCCTCGGCGGAATACTGAATCAGTGCATACACAACGGCTTCGGTCTGCACACCTTCAAGGAGGAGCTGACAGGTCCCGAGTACGCGGAGAGATACGCAAAGCGCGTTATCGAGGCGGGTATCCCTTATAAGCTCAACACTATCTGCGCCGATATCTCTCCGGATAGAGAGGTCACCTACGTCAACGCCGAGGAGGGCTGCGTAACGGTAAAGGCGGGCGCCGTTATCCTTGCCATGGGCTGCCGCGAGCGCCCGCGCGGTGCGCTCGGACTTCCGGGCTTCCGTCAGGCGGGAGTTTACACCGCGGGAACGGCTCAGCGCCTTATGAATATCGAGGGCTATATGGTCGGCAGGGAGGTCGTTATCCTCGGCTCGGGCGATATAGGACTGATCATGGCGCGAAGAATGACGCTCGAGGGCGCGAAGGTCAAGGTCGTCGCGGAGCTTATGCCTTATTCCGGCGGCCTCAAGCGCAATATAGTCCAGTGCCTCGACGATTTCGGCATACCGCTTCGCCTCAGCCACACCGTAACGCGAGTTCACGGCAAGGAGAGGGTGGAGGGCGTTACCATCTCCGAGGTCGGACCGGACAGACGCCCGATACCCGGAACGGAGGAGTTCTACTCCTGCGATACGCTGCTTCTGAGCTGCGGACTTCTGCCGGAAAACGAGCTGTCTAAATCCGCCGGAGTGCGCCTCAGCCGCGTGACCGGCGGCGCCGAGGTCAACGAGAGTCTTGAAACGAGCGTTCCCGGCGTATTCTCCTGCGGCAACGTCCTGCACGTCCACGACCTTGTCGATTACGTCTCCGAGGAGGCGTCGCGCGCCGGAAAGAACGCCGCCGCGTTCATAAAAGCCGGAGGAGTGCGCGAGAGAGGCAGAGCTATCGCCCTCAAGGGCGAGGGCGGCGTGAGATACACCGTTCCGCAGTTTATCGACCGCGCAAATATGGAGGATAAGCTCACCGTGCGCTTCCGCGTCGGTGACGTTTACAAGGGAAAGAGCCTCGCCGTCTATTACGACGGAAAAGAGGTCAGAAGAGTCAAAAAGCGCGTTATGGCGCCGGGAGAAATGGAGGAGCTCGTTATCATGAAGTCGAGCCTCCCCGAGAATACCGAAGAAATAATCATCAGGGTGGAGGATTGAAATGGAAATACATGAACTGACCTGCATCCGCTGCCCGATAGGCTGCCAGCTGACCGTCACGGTGGACGGCGAGAGCGTAAAGGTCGAGGGCAACAACTGCCCGCGCGGCGCTGAGTACGGCGCCAAGGAGGTCACAAATCCCACGCGCACCGTTACAAGCTCAGTGCGCGTTCGCGGCGGCGAGCTTCCGCTCGTGTCCGTAAAGACCGCGACCGACGTTCCGAAGGACAGGATATTTGCCGTTATGGAGGAGATACACGCTCTCACGGTCGATGCGCCCGTCCACACCGGCGACGTTCTCATACACTCCGTTGCCGGCACAGACAGCGACGTAGTAGCAACGAAAACTGTAATGTAATGACAAAAAGGACGGCATTTTTTTGCCGTCCTATATTATTTCTTGACATATAAATCCCGAGAGCATATAATTATAATGAACCTGTTCATAAAAAGGACGGATAAGAAATAATGCCGAAGATAATCCCTGAGCTTCGCGAGGCGCTCATCAACGCCGCGAGAAGCCGCATATTGAATAATGAATCGCACGATTTGACGATACGTGAGGTCGCGCGCGACTGCGAAACCGCGGTCGGAACGGTTTATAACTACTTTTCGTCGAAGGACGAGCTGCTCGCCGCCGTTATGCTTGAGGACTGGCTCAAGGTCATCGGGCGCATCGACAGCGCCTTTGGCGAGAGCGAGAGCTTCGACGAGGGCGTTCGCGGTATCGACGCCGCTCTGCGCGGCTTCGTAGAGACGTATCGGCCGACGTGGAAAAGCTATGCCGGCGGCTACGGAGTCATAAGCGAGTACCATCCCCGGCTCATCGTTCAGATAGAGAGCGCCGTGAAGCGCCTTGCCGTCAGACACTCGCGCGCATTTACCGAGGACGAGATAACCGTCGTCGCCGAAATGCTGCTCGTTATTTCCCAGCGCACACCCGCGGAGCTTGAAAAGGCTCTGCCGATAATAAGAAAAATTATTTGAAAGAAGGAATTGAATTGTCCAGCTTCAAAGATTTAAGAATAGTCGATAACTTCTATCAGACGAGCGCCTATTACCCGATGCCTACGGTGCTCATCAGCACGCTGACGCCGGAAGGAAAGACCTCGGTCGGCCCTTACAGCCTCATCGCGCCGTACTACGTTGCGGGCAAGGAGTATTACGCAATGCTCCTCAACTGCCGCAACAACTCCAACACCGCTCAGCACCTTCTGGAGAACGGCAAGTGCGCCATCAACTTCATCACCGATTCCCGCAAGTATTTCAAGGAGGCCGTCCGCCTCGGCTGGCCCGGCGACACGCCCGAGGAGAAGATGAAGGACTTCAAGTTCACGCTTGAGGAGGGCCTTCGCGCGGAGGAGAACAAGTCCGAGAAGTTCCCTCAGGTCATCAGCGAGGCTTATCAGGTTTTCGAGTGCACGTGGATGCGCTCTCTCGACGGCGCGGACGACTGCAAGCCCGGCGAGATGAACGGCTACCCCGGCCCGTATCACGACTTCAACGGCATAACGAGCCAGTTCGGCGCGCACTTCATCCTCAGAATCGACAAGATACTCATGAAGGAAAAGCAGTATAACGGCATCATAAACGGCGTTACAGCGTGGGATTTCCCGCGCGTGCCGGTCGATTACGGCTACCGCGACTCCAAGAACTTCTGGTACACGAAGTTCCGCAGACCTATCCCCGAGCTTCTTCCCATGCGCCAGACGACCGTCCAGAGCGTAAAGTACGCCGCCGACCGCATCGACGACAAGATCAAATTCACCGACGAGGCGTGCGCGAAGCTCGTCAAGGTGCCGCGCATCTTCCTGCCGACAGCGCTCAAGGGCTGCGTCCAGTGGGCCAGGGAAAACGGCGTTGAGCTTATCACCGCCGAGCATATGGATATCATAAACGACAAGCGTTCCAAGGAAAAAAACAAATAAGGAGGATATAAAAATGAAAGTTTTACTTGCAGGCGCGTTCGGAAATCTCGGAGGAGAGATCCTCAAAAGCCTTGTAGCGAAGGGACACGAAGTTGTCGCCGCCGACCTCAAGGAGCGTCCCATTGAGGGCACAGAGGGAAAGTATAAGTTCGTATCCATCGACGCCACGAACCCCGCGACCCTCAAGGGTATCTGCGACGGCGTTGAGGTAGTCATCACCACTATGGGACTTACCGGCGCTTCCACTAAGTTCACCTCCTACGATATCGACCAGCGCGGCAACCTCAATCTCTACGAGGAGGCAAAGCGCGCCGGAGTCAAAAAGTTCAACTATATCTCCGTCATCTCCTGCGACGAGCCGGGCGCCGAGAAGGTGCCGATGCTCCACGCGAAGTACCTCGTTGAGCAGGAGATCAAAAAGCAGCCGATGGACTGGGTCATCTACCGCCCGACCGGATATTTCTACGATATCTGCAAGGTCTTCAAGCCCTACGTCGATAAGGGTGAGATGCAGCTCCTGAAGGGCTACGGCGGAGTCAAGGCGAACGTCGTTGACTGCCCGGACTTTGCGAATTTCATCGTTGAGCATATGTGCGACAAGAACGTTACATATAACGTCGGCGGCAAGGAGACCTATACCTACCTCGAGATGGCGGAGATGTGCTTTGCCGCGGCCGGCAAGCCGACCAAGATAAAGTGGGCGCCCATCTGGCTTTTCGGCATTCTCGCAAACCTCCCGAAGATCAGAAAAGAGGGCAAGCACGATATAATCCTCTTCTCCCGCTGGACTCTCAGCCACGACCTCGTCGGAGACACCATGATAGGCGACAAGAGCTTCAAGAAATACATCAAGGACTACTTCGGAAAGTGAGGTAAGGAAATATGTATTGGAACCTCCTGTGGATCGTTTTCGTAGTCTGCCTTGCGGCGTGCTGCGTAGGATTTAAGAAGTTCGTATGGTTCATGTCCATCGGCTACGGCTTTGCCGTTGCCGCCGGCGCTGTCGCCATCGGCATTATCTTCGCCGTCGTCGGCGGACTTAATATCTGGACTGTCATCATGCTCGTTCTGTTTGTCATCTACGGCATCCGCCTCGGCGGCTTTCTGCTCGTCCGCGAGCTGAAGAACGCCAACTACCGCAAGACCCTCGCGGACGCTACCAAGACCGAGAAGCCCATTCCCGTTTTCGTTCTCTTCTTCATGTGGATCTTCCTCGCTGCGCTCTACACTATCCAGCTCAGCCCCGTATTCTACCGCATCGCCAACGGCGCGCAGGACGTCATAGTGCCGATCATCGGCATCGTTATCAGCGTCTGCGGCATTATCCTCGAGGCGCTCAGCGACAAGCAGAAGTCTGAGCAGAAAGCGAAGAATCCGAATATGGCGGCTATGGACGGACTTTTCAAGCTTGTCCGCTGCCCCAACTACCTCGGTGAGATAACCTTCTGGACCGGCGTCTTCGTCGGCTCCGTGACCGCGCTTCAGGGCTGGGGACAGTGGCTCTTCGCCATTCTCGCGTGGGTGTCCATCATCATCATTATGTTCAACGGCGCCCAGCGCCTTGAGGCCCGTCAGAACAAGAACTACGGCAAGGATAAGAAGTATCAGGAGTACATAAAGAAAACTCCGCTTATTATCCCGTTCATTCCACTCTATACATTACAGAAAAAGGAGAAATAAAGATGACTCCGATTCTCGCAATAGTTGACTATATTCCCGTAATTATGTTCGGCGTTACCGGAATAATAATTATGCGGGATCTGTACAACAAGTGCTCCAAGGGCGCGTTCGCGCTTATCTCCGCGGGCAATATTATGGTTCTGTGGGCAGGCGCCTACAAGGCGACGTGGAAGCTTCTCTATACTCTGAACGTTGCCGACTTTTACAGAATGAATCAGCAGTTTCTGCCGATGCAGGCCGCGGGCTTTCTGCTCATGGGTCTCGGACTCGTATCGGCGACCTTTCTCAGGCAGGGCAAGGGCAAGCAGTATTCCGTTCTCCTGCTCCCGATGCTCGCAAAGATAATTGCCGACGAGGGCGGTCCCGAGCCTCAGGCCGGCGCGATGTTCTTCATCGTTTTCATGGTGCTCGGACTTCTCGGCGTCTGCGCCGCGCTCAGCGTCATCGCCGCGAGAATGAAAAAGCCGATCTCGATAGTCTTTTTTGTCGTGAGCTTCATTCTTCTGCTTGCGATGGGCTATCTCGGAAGCCGCGAATTCGGCAGCGACCCCGTTATGAACTGGGTG
Source organism: Oscillospiraceae bacterium (assembly GCA_017412765.1). GTDB lineage: Bacteria > Bacillota > Clostridia > Oscillospirales > Oscillospiraceae > RUG626. Next base: position 39,926 of record JAFPWN010000004.1, read on the forward strand.
GAGGAGTCCATCAACATCGCCGCGCAGATCTGCCTGCTCGCCGGAGTTGTGATCCTCGACAAGTCCGGTCTTAAAGACCGCGATAGCCTTAAGTAATTTACAATTTAACATGGAAAATGGCGGTTTCAACAATTTGAAGCCGCCTTTTTTGTGCGTTTTGTGATTGAAATATGGACAAAACGGTGGTATAATAAATCATTCGAGCAAAGCCGATACTTCTTAGTGTGAGGGTACGACGAATGAAACGCTTTCTGAAAAAATATTTTGATGTGAAGCTGCTGAAATTTTTTCTTTTCGGGCTTCTCAACAACGTTCTCGGCGCTGTCATAATCTACTCTCTATACAATCTCGCGGGGTTCAACTACTGGTTCGCATCCGCGACGAATTACGTTATTATCGGCATTTTCAGCTACTTTGTAAACAAAAAAGTAACCTTTAAGGTCAAGGCGGACAAGCTTATGCCGGTGCGCTTTGCCCTGAATATCGCCTGCTGCTATCTCATCGGCTACTCTGTTGCGCAGCCGGTCGTGAGGCTGCTTCTGACAAACGCCGGCGAGTGGCTGCGCGATCACGTTTCCATCGCCGTCGGGATAGGGCTTTACAGCGTTCTCAATTACTTCGGTCAGCGGCTGTTCGTATTCCGCGCTGATAAGCAGGAATCCATCGACGTATATGAGGACGAGGTGCTCGACGAGGTAATGGACGGGCTCGACGAGATGTTCGACGCGAGCGAGGCGGAAAAGGAAGAAACTGACGAAACCCCGGAGGAAAAATAATGTTTAAGGTCACTAAAGAAACTACTATGGGCGAAATGCTCAATCACGACGTCGGTATCGCTTATCTCCTTATGGAGTCCGGAATGCACTGCGTAGGCTGCCCGAGCTCCATCGGCGAGAGCCTTGAGGAGGCTTGCATGGTACACGGCATCGACGTTGACGACGTTCTCGAGGCGATAAACGACTATCTTGACGCAAAGCAGTACGAGGGTCAGTAATTGGGCAGAGAGCTTGCTGAACACGAGATAATCGAGCGCAGTATAATAAAAAAATACCGCAAGGAGATCTGGAACCCCTTTACCTACGCCGTTAAGAAATACGAGCTTATCCGCGAGGGCGACTCTATCGCCGTCTGTATATCCGGCGGCAAGGACAGTATGCTGCTCGCAAAGCTAATGCAGGAGATCCACGCCCACGGCGGCGTGCCGTTCACGCTGAAATTCATCGTAATGGACCCCGGCTACAATCCCGCAAACCGCGCGAAGATAGAGGGAAATCTCGCAAAGCTCAATATCGACGCCGAGATTTTTACTTCCGATATCTTCGATATAGCGAATAACGCCGGCGGCAATCCGTGCTATCTCTGCGCGAGGATGCGCCGCGGTACGCTCTACGCGAAGGCGCGCGAAATAGGCTGCACGAAGATCGCGCTCGGGCACCATTTCAACGACGTTATCGAAACCACCGTTATGGGAATGTTCTTCGGCGCGCAGATACAGGCGATGCTGCCGAAGCTGCACTCCACTAATTTTCCCGGCATGGAGCTGATCCGCCCGATGTACTGCATCCACGAGGAGGATATCCTTGCCTGGTGCCGGTATAACGGTCTCAGCTTCATCCAGTGCGCCTGCCGCTTTACCGAGCACGCGGCGAAGGACGAGACGGTAAGCAAGCGCAAGGAGGTCAAAGAGCTTCTGCGCTTTCTAAAAAAGGACAATCCCGATATAGAAAAGAGCATATTCAACTCCATCCACACCGTTTCTCTTGACACGATGGTGGGATGGAAAACAAAGGGCGAGGAACATACTTTCTTGGAGCATTATTATGATACTTAGAGAGGTAGAACTATGAAGACTACGCTTGTTATCATGGCAGCAGGTCTCGGCTCCCGCTTCGGCGAGGGCATCAAGCAGCTTACCCCGGTCGGCGCAAACGGCGAGATCATAATGGATTACTCCATTCACGACGCCGTAGAGGCCGGCTTTGAGCGCATTATTTTCGTTATTCGCCGCGATATTGAAAAGGAATTCCGCGAGGCGATCGGCGAGCGCATCGAAAAGGTCTGCGACCGCCTTGGCGTTACCGTTGACTGCGCTTTTCAGGCGCTTGACGATCTGCCGGAGGGCTTTTCGCTTCCCGAGGGCAGAAAGAAGCCCTGGGGCACCTGCCACGCCGTTCTCGCGTGCCGCGACCTCATAGACAGCCCGTTCGCCGTCATAAACGCCGACGATTACTACGGCAAGGAGGCGTTCAGACTCGTTCACGGCTTCCTGAAGAACGCCGAGTCTGCGTCCGAGCTGTGCATGGCGGGCTACATACTCAAGAACACGCTCTCAGAGTCCGGCGGCGTCACGCGCGGAGTATGCAAGGTCGATCAGACCGGCCGCCTGAAGCGCATCGACGAGACGCGCCACATCGAAAAGACCGCCGAGGGCGCGAGAGCCGACGGAGTTGACCTCGACCCGGATAGCATAGTCTCGATGAATATGTTCGGGCTTCCGCTCCAGTTTATGGAAGCGCTCGAGAGAGGCTTCGGCGATTTTCTCAGTCAGATGGCCGATCCGATGACGAGCGAATTTCTCATTCCGATCTTCGTAAACCGTCTGCTCCTTGACGGTAAGATCACCGTAAAGGTTCTCGAAACTCACGATAAGTGGTTCGGTATGACCTATAAGGAGGACACCGAGGGCGTGCGCGAGGCGTTCCGCGAGTACGTCGAAAAGGGCGTCTATTCCTCAGACCTCTTTTCCGATCTTCAATAAATCTACGAGAGAAGCTCCTCGCTGCGGAGCTTCTCTTTTAATTTTCCGAGCGCCCGCTTTTCTATGCGCGAGACGTAGGAGCGCGAGATCTTCAGCTTATCCGCGATCTCGCGCTGAGTGATGGGCTTGACGCCGCCTAGCCCGTAGCGCAGGGTGATTATCTCCTTTTCGCGCTCGTCGAGCAGCGCGTCCACGCCCTCGCGCATAGCTCTCAGCGCCTCGTCGCCGGCGAGAGCCTCGACGATATCGTCCTCAACGCTCACAACGTCGATTATCGAGAGCGTGCCGCCCTCTGGGTCGGAGTCGAGCGTATCGGATAGCGAAACGTCACCGGCTGACTTTTTAAGCGACCGGAAGTGCATCAGTATCTCGTTTTCGATGCACCGCGAGGCGTAGGTCGCAAGGCGCACGCCCTTAGACGGCTTGTAGGTGGAAATGCCCTTGATAAGCCCGATCGTGCCGATGGAAATGAGATCGTCCTGATCCGACTGCGAAACGTAGTATTTCTTTATTATGTGCGCCACGAGCCTGAGGTTGTGCTCGATGAGCGTGTTTCGCGCGTGAATATCTCCGCCGACGGCGCGCCGGACGTACTCATCCTCCTCAGTCTGACTCAGGGGCTTCGGAAACGCGCTCTCCGAGCCTGTGAGCCGGAGCATGAGAAAAGGGAAGGACATGATGAGGGCAATAAAAGAATGGAGCATAACAACACCGCCTTTTTCGTTATGCTCCATTATATTTTTCCTTTTATTCAGTTATTCTTACCGCTTCGACAGACAGGCATTTTCCGGTTTTCTCGTCTATCTCAAATATCGCGCCCTCCATTTTTCGCGCGCCGGATGCCGGCATATACTGCTGGCGGCGCGGCTCGCCGAGAAAGCGCGAGATGCTCTGCTCCGGTTTCACGCCGAGTATGCTCAGCGCCGGACCGGTCATTCCGAGGTCTGTTATGAAGCCCGTGCCGTGAGGCAGTACAGCCGCGTCCGAGGTCTGAACGTGGGTATGCGTGCCCCAGACCGCGCTCACCCTGCCGTCAAGGTACCACGCGAGAGCCGCCTTTTCGCTCGTCGCCTCCGCGTGCATATCCACAAGCACGATCCTCGCCGGGTTCTCCTTTATCAGCTTATCCGCGCGGAAAAACGGATTTTCGCTCTGCAGATCCATTCCGACCCTGCCGATGAGGTTAATGACAAGCACCTCGCCGAACGGCGCGTCGTAGACTCTGTGACCCGTTCCGCTCGAGAGAGGGGAGAGATTGTCGGGCCGGAGTATGTAGCGGTTATCGTCGAGATATGGGATTATGTTCTGGCGCGAGAAGGTGTGGTTGCCGAGGGTTATGACGTCCGCCCCCGCGTCGAAGATCGCGTCCGCCTGCACCGGCGTTATGCCGACGACCGAGGCGTTCTCGCCGTTAACTACGGTGAACGCGATGTTTTTCAGCTTTTTGAAGGCCCTCAGCTTTTTAGAGAGAAAATCGAGGCCGTTTTCACCGAAAACGTCGCCGATCGCAAGTATATTTACTGACATAACTCCTCCTCAGATCAAGAGCTTGAGAGCCTTTTGATGGTTTTCTATGCTGACCGCGTCGTGCTTTCCGCCGTCCTCGCCGTCCACCGTCCACGCGACCGGCTCGGAAAAGGCGATCGTGAGGCTGTGAGTGTGAAGAAGCACCGTGTTGTCGGTGTTGAAGGTCTTGGTGAGCACGTCGGAGATGACGAGGTTGAGGTCAACGATATCCTTCGGCATACGGATGAGCAGCACCTCAAAAAGCCCGTCGTCGAGAGCTACGTCCTCGATCGGAAGCTCGATAACGCCCGCAACGCGGGTCGAGTTGACTATCGCGCCGAATATGAAATCGTCCTCGATCTCGCCATCGTCGTATTTTACCTTCGCGTGAACGCTCTGCACGTTCTGAATGGAGCCGAGCGCGTGGGCGATATAGGCGAGGTAGCCCCAGTTGTTTTTGTCCTCCTGCGGCGTGACGTAGCTTATCTCGGTAAAAGCGCCGAAGGCTGAAACGTAGCCGAAGCAGCGGCCGTTTATCTCGCCTACGTCAACGATACGGATATTGTCGCCGGCAACGTGCGCGATCACCTCCTCGGTCGTGCGCGGCAGGGAGAAGGAGGAAGCCATATCGTTCGTCGTTCCGAGCGGAATATACCCGACTACGGGGCGCTTTTCTTCTGACAGGCGCATTATGCCGTTCAGCACCTCGCTCAGCGTTCCGTCGCCGCCGTTGCAGACTATTTTATCGAAGTCCGCGCCGTATTTATGCGCAAACTCAGTCGCGTCGCCGGTCTTTTCGGTGACCATTACCGTAAGAGGACTGCCGCCCCTGCCGAGCGCCTCGACTATGGAAAGCAGATAGTTTTTGATAAGTCCCTTGCCCGAAACGGGGTTGACTATAAGAAGAGTTTTCATTGGATCGTTCCTTTCAGACTGTCGCCCTCAACAGAGTCGATGAGAACATTCTTGACGGTGTTTCTCAGATTTATTCCCTCGGCGCGGCAGAGAAGATAGTTTGTCGTGTGTCCCTGCCATACGCCGTTTTCCTCGGTTTCAAAGAGCACCGGCAGCATTTTGCCGACCTGAGAGCGGAGAAAATCCCGCTGCATACGCTTTGCGACTGCGATAGCCTCGCGCGCACGCGCCTGCTTCACGCGCTTTTCGACCTGACAGTCCATCGCGTCCGCCTTCGTTCCCCTGCGGCGCGAGTAGGGGAAAACGTGCATTGCAGAGAAGGCGCATTTTTCGATAAATGCCAGCGTTTCGGCGTGGTCGGAGTCTGTTTCGCCCGGGAAGCCGGTTATGAGGTCGCAGGTAATTCCGCAGTTCGGAAAGTACCGGCGCAGAAGCTCCGCCGCCTCGTAAAACCGCGCGGTGCCGTACTTGCGGTTCATATTTTTCAGCGTTTTATCACAGCCGGACTGGAGCGAGAGATGGAAGTGGTCGCAGACGTTGCCGCAATCGCGCAGGCGAGAGGCGAAGTCCTCGGTGACGACCGTCGGCTCGAGGGAGCCGAGCCGGATACGGCACTCCGGTGCGGAGGAGGCTATGGCGCATACGGCGTCGGTAAGCGTCGGACTGCCGTCGAGATCCTTGCCGTAGGAGGCAATCTCGATGCCGGTGAGAACGATCTCTCTGTACCCGGCAAGAGCGAGCTTTTTCGCCTCGTCCGCGCACGCCTCGAGCGGCAGGGAGCGCACTCTACCGCGCGCGTATGGGATAATGCAGTAGGTGCAGAAGTTAACGCACCCGTCCTCGATTTTCAGCAGCGCCCTCGTGCGCTCTCCTGCGGCGCCGGAGGGAAGCGGCTCAAACTGCCTGCGCGCAAAGGAATCGTCCACGGAAAAAGCCTTGGATTTTGAGAGTATCGCCTCGACGAAGCTCTTTTTGTCACCTGAGCCGTAGAGCACGTCGATGCCGAGCTTTTCGGCGTTCTCCGGCTCGGTCTGGCTCCAGCAGCCGCAGACGGCGGTGACGGCGCCCGGCGCGAGCGCCTTGAAGCGCGAGATTTCCTGCCGCGACTTGCGAACTGCCTCGGCGGTCACGGCGCAGGTGTTGACGATTATGACGTCGCAGCCCTCGGCTGACTCGACGATCTCGTTTCCCCGCTCGCGCAGCATAGTCGCTATCGCCTGAGATTCGAACTGATTTACCTTGCAGCCGAGTGTGTGAATAAATATCTTCATGCTTGTAATCCACCGGAAAAGTAGTATAATATCGTATTATACTATAAAACGTAAGGACTTTCAAGAGATGATATATTTCGATAACGCCGCAACGACAAAGCCCTGTCCCGAGGCGGTCGCCGCGATGACCGAGGCGATGACGGAAAACTACGGAAACCCGTCTGCCGGGTATTTTCTCGGCAGAGAGGCGGCTAAAAGGCTGAAGGACGCGCGCGAATCAGTCGCAAGAGCAATGGGCGCGAGGAGCGAGGAGGTGTTTTTCACCTCCGGCGGCACAGAAAGCGATAACTGGGCTATGCGCGGCGCGGCAAAGCTCATGCGCCACAAGGGAAAGCACATAATAACGTCCAAAACCGAGCATGAGGCGATCCTCAAAACCGCCGAGGCGCTCAAGGGCGAGGGGTATGATGTGACGTATCTCGACCCCGACGGAGATGGCAGAATAAGCGCCGAGAGCGTCAGAAACGCTCTGCGCGACGATACGATCCTCGTCAGCGTTATGCTCGTAAACAACGAGACCGGCGCCGTTGACCCGATACGCGAGATCGCGGACGTTCTCAAGGGGAGCGGCGCGCTTCTGCACACCGACGCTGTTCAGGCGTTTCTGAAGGTGCCGTTTTCGGCGCGCACGCTCGGCGCGGATCTCATCAGCGTTTCGAGCCATAAGATCCACGGGCCTAAGGGCGCGGGAGCGCTCTATATCCGCTCGGGACTGAGGCTTCCTCCTCTCCTCACGGGCGGCGAGCAGGAGGCTTCGCGCAGACCGGGAACGGAGGCGACCCCGGCTTATTTCGCCTTCGGCGCCGCAGCGGAGGCGGGCAGAAAAACGATGGCGCAGGATATTGAAAGAACGCTCGAAGTCAAAAATCACACGCTTGACGAGATCAGAAGCAGACTTCCCGGCGTTATAGTCCTTGGCGCGTCCGACGCGCCGCATATACTCAATATTTCGCTTCCCGGCTACAGGAGCGAGGTGCTGATGAACTTCCTCGAGGCGGAGGGTATATGCGTGTCGAAGTCCTCAGCCTGCCGCAGAGGAGCGCGCAGTCACGTCCTTGAGGCGATGCGCCTCAGAAGCGACGTTATCGACGGCGCTATCCGCCTGAGCTTTTCGCAGTACAACACCCTGTCCGAGGGCGAGCGCTTTGCCGAGGTGCTTGCCGCCGCGGCTGAAAGATTGAGAACGGTGAAAAGATGAAAAGAAAGCTCGCGCTTATTCTCGCGCTCATACTTGTACTCTCGCTCGCCTCGTGCGTTTCTTTGGCGCCGTCTCAGGAGCCGCCGAAAACCGACCTCAACGTACTTCCGGCTGAGGAAACGCCGGCGCCTGCGATCGACGAAAACGGCTCTTACGACGGTAAAGACGACGTCGCGCTGTATATCCACACCTACGGCCGACTTCCGGCGAACTTTATTACGAAGAAGGAGGCGCGCTCTCTCGGCTGGGAGGGCGGCAGCGTAGAGAAATACGCGCCCGGCAAGTGCATCGGGGGCGACTATTTCGGAAATTACGAGGGCGCTCTGCCGGACGGCGATTACCGCGAGTGCGATATAAACACGCTCGGGAAGTCCTCGCGCGGCGCGGAGAGGATAATCTACGCGACCGACGGGCGGATATACTACACCGGCGACCATTACGAAAGCTTTGAACTATTGTACGGAGGCTGAGATGAGAGAGATAACGCTTGACTTTACAGACTGCGCGCTCAGATACGAGCTGCACCTCGAGCTGAGGCGCGCGCTCGGGGCTCCGGAGTGGTACGGCATGAATCTCGACGCGCTGAACGATATCGTCGGAGAAATAGGCGAGCCGACGAAGATAACCGTCCTCGGCGCAGGACACCTGCGCGATTTCTTCGGGCGGTACGGTGAAACGCTTGTGAAAATTCTCGAGAGCAACGGGAATATTTCGGTCTCCGAGCTTTCGTGAGGGATAAATATGGCTTCGAGCAGGGAATATCTCGATTTTGTTCTCGACGAGCTTTCGGAGCTTGACGGGATAACGCACCGCGCGATGATGGGTGAGTTTATAATTTATTACCGCGGCAGGATAGCAGGCGCAGTCTGCGACGACCGCTTTCTCGTTAAGATAACGAAGTTTTCAAGGGCGATGATGCCGGAGGCGTGCGAGGAAGCGCCTTATGAGGGCGCAAAGCCGATGCTGCTTGTCGATAATATCGAGGACAGAGCGTTTCTCCGCGAGCTTATAGAAGGAATGTACCCGGAGCTTCCGGAGAAGAAGCAAAAGCGCCGATAAAATAAAATACTCCGTATCCGAACAAAAAAAGGGTACGGGGTATTTTTTCTGTATGACCATAGACTGTTTTTAATCGGCTAGAAATCTACTATACCGTTCAGGCGTTACTATCATTAAGGCAGGAAGAAATCAGCTGATTCCTTCCTGCCCGTGACACTGAGCGAAAACATTCTCTTATTTTCCGAATACCTTTTCGGCAATCCTCGCGCTGTCGGCGGCGTCCTTCGCGTAGAAGTCCGCGCCGACCATTTTCGCGTATTCCTCGGTGAGCACCGCTCCGCCGACCATGATTTTGCACGCGCAGCCGGCTTCGCGCAGCGCCGTCACCGTTTCCTCCATCGCCTTGACGGTGGTGGTCATCAGCGCGGAGAGTCCGACGAGCTTCGCACCGCTCTTTTTCGCCTCCTCCGCGACAGTCTCCGGCGGCACGTCGCGCCCGAGGTCGATGACCCGGTAGCCGTAGTTCTGGAGGAGCATTTTGACGATGTTTTTTCCGATGTCGTGTATATCGCCCTTGACGGTGGCGAGGATTATCGTGCCCTTGTCCGTGACAGAGCCCGTTTCGGCGCGCGCGCGGATTACCTCAAAGCCGAGCTTTACGGTCTCGGCGCTGCTCATGAGCTGGGGGAGGAAGAACTCGCCCCTGTCAAACCTCTCGCCGGCGGCGTTTATCGCCGGAATGAGGCGGCCGTTTATTACGTCCATCGCGCTCTCGCGCTCGAGAAGCGCGCGCACCGCGTCCTCTATGAGAAGCTTTCTGCCGCTCAGCACTATGTCCGTAATATCGTGCGCACTCTCTTCAGCTTCGGACTTCGGCGCTGATATATTCGCGTATTTCCCGATAAACGCTCCGGCGCGCTCGTCCTCGCAGCTCAGCACCCTGTGCGCCGCTACGATGTCCATATATCTCTCGCTCATCGGGTTTATAATCGCAAGGTCAAGACCGCTTGCGAGCGCCTCCGCGAGAAACGCGGAGTTTATAATCTCCCTTGCCGGCAGACCGAAGCTCACGTTGCTCACGCCGAGAACGGTCTTAAGCCCGAGCTTTTCCCGTACGAGCCGAACTGCGCGCAGAGTTTCGCGCGCGAGAGACTGATTTGTTGAGACCGTCATAACGAGGCAATCGACGATGATATCCTCGCGCGGGATACCCTCGCTCAGACAGCGCGAGAGTATATTCTCCGCGATCGCGAGGCGGCCCTCCGCCGTTTCGGGAATACCGTTTTCGTCGAGCGTGAGCGCTACTACGGCGGCGCCGTATTTTTTTGCGATGGGAAGTATCGCGGACAGACTCTCCTCGGAGCCGTTTACGGAGTTTATTATCGGCTTGCCTGAGTAAACGCGGCAGGCGAGCTCGACTGCGGCGGGGTCGGAGGAATCTATCTGCAGGGGAGCGTCGCACACCGCCTGAAGCTCGCATACAAGCTCTGATAAGACCGCGCGCTCGTCGATCTCGGGAAGTCCCGCGTTTACGTCGAGAATATCGGCGCCGGCCTCGGTCTGGTCGATGGCTTCATTGATTATATAGTCGTAGCTCCGGTTGCGAAGCGCCTCTTTTACGCGCTTTTTGCCGGTCGGATTTATGCGCTCACCGATGACGGCAATATCGCGCTCACCCAAAACTACGCTCTTTCTGTGGCTTGTAAAGGCGGTATAATGGGAAATATCGCGCTCTTTCGGTACTTTTCCGGCTAAAACGCCCTTCAGCGCGCTTATATGCTCCGGCGTGGTGCCGCAGCAGCCGCCGAGAATGGCGGCACCCATATCGGCAAGCTCGCCCATAAGAGCGGCAAACTCCTCAGCGCCCACGCGGTAAACCGTCTTGCCGTCCTCGATGACGGGCAGACCGGCGTTCGGCTGTACGATAACGGGGCATTTCGCCCATTTTAGTATCTCCGCGACGAGCGGCTTTACCTCCTTTGGACCGAGAGAGCAGTTAAGTCCGACCGCGTCGACGCCGAGCGCGGAGAGCGCAATCGCGGCGGTTTTCGGGTCGGTGCCGAGAAACGTGCGCCCGTCGGAGGAGAAGGTCATAGTCGCGTAGACGGGGAGGGAGCTGTTTTCCTTGACGGCGAGGATCGCCGCCTTCGCCTCGCTGAGATCGCTCATCGTTTCAACGAGGGCAAGATCCGCTCCCGCCTCGAAGCCCGCGATGACGACCTCTCTGAAAAGCTCGTAAGCCTCGTCGAAGCTCATCGCGCCGAGCGGCTTCAGAAGCGCGCCGGTCGGGCCGATGTCGAGCGCAACGCGCTTCGCGCCGGCTTCCTTTGCTATCCTTATTCCCGCGGCGACCGCCTCGCGCACGCCGTCACCGAGCTTGCGGCGGTTTGCGCCGAAGGTGTTTGCGGTGATGATATCCGCTCCGGCGAGGACGTAATCGCGGTGTACCGCCATGACCGTCGCCGGGTCTGTGAGATTCAGCGTTTCGGGGATTGTGCCGGGCTTCATGCCGCGCTTCTGCAGCTCAGTACCCATGCCGCCGTCGAAGATAATGAACTTATCCACAGTGATCGCCTCCCTTGCGAAATTCGCACCAATCGCGCATCGAGCATACCGCGCAGCTGACTCTCTCATCCGGCTTGTCCTCGTACAGCCCGATAACGCCCGTTACGCTCTTGCGCGGGAGCATAAGACATCCGTCCGTCAGCGTTATGCCGAGCCGCTCCTCGGCTCTCAGAAGCCGCAGAACGTCGCGCTGCTGCGTCAGAGGAAAGTCGCCGTAGCCTGGCGAGTACCGCCCGCCGACCGCAAGCCCTCTTTTCTCCGCGCTCTCGTTTATCTCCGCCTGCGCGCGGTTTGAAACGTCCTCAATGAGTGAGACCGAGGCGGCGTTGAAAACTACGGCGTCCGCGATAGAGCGCGCCTCAAGACGCATCGAGAGTCTGTCGCAGTCGTGACCGAGGGTCGCGGCGCAGAGATATAGCTCCCTCGCGCCTGTAAGATGCGCCCTGAGGTCGCCGCCGCGCAGTATAACGTCGGCGCCGAGAAGCCGCACGCCGTCGGAGGTAAATTCAAACCCGAACCGCTCGTAGGTGTATTTCGGCTTTGCGGTACTGAGGCAGAGCGCGGTCATTCTGTCAAGCCTGTCAAGCGTTTCGAGGTCTATTTCCTGCCCGCGGTAACCGAGATAGCGGAGAGTCTCCGCGCGGTCTATCTTATATTCTTCCATTTACGTTTTCCATGATATATTTTGCCACGGAGGGCTTGTTCATCGTGTAGAGATGTATGCCGTCGGCGGCGCCGGAGGCGATAAGCTCGTCTATCTGGCGCACTGTGCGCTCAAGGCTCGCGCGTATGAGCGACTCGGGATCAGATTCGTATTTATAGAGCATTTTCACAACGTCTGAGGGCAGGGAGGCTCCGCAGAGAAAGATCATCCGCGTGACCTGACTTTTGCCCATTATCGGCATGATTCCGGCGTCAACCGGCAGAGTTACGCCCTTTGCGCGGGCTTTTTCGATGAAATCGTAGAACGAGCTGTTCGAGAAGAACAGCTGACTTATGAGAAACTCCGCGCCCGCGTCCTGCTTTTCCCTGAGGTGCGCGATGTCCTCGTCGAGATCGAGGCATTCAACGTGACCCTCGGGGTAGCAGCCGGCTCCGATGCAGATACCGTCGTTGCGCGGGTCGGAGCGCAGGTATTCGATAAGCTCCGCGCCGAAGCGGAAATCGGTCGAAGCGCAGCCCTCGCGCCGGTCGCCCCTGAGAGCGAGCATGTTTGTGATACCGGCAGAGCGGATCGACTCCGCCGCCGCGTCTACCTCGGCGCGCGTGGAGTTTACGCAGGTGATGTGCGCCGCGCTCGCGATGCCGAACTCGCGCTCGGTTATGCGGCATAGCTCGCTTGTCTTGTTCTCGCTGCCGGAAGAGCCGCCGGCGGAGCAGGTGACGGATATATAAGCCGGTTTTGTGTCCGCGAGCGAGGTAAGAACGCTTCGAACGTCCGACTCCGCAAGCTCGCCCTTCGGCGGGAATATCTCAAAGGATATGGGAACGGCGCCTTTTCTGTATATTTCGGAAATCTTCATTTTTACCAGCCTCCGACGGTGTTTTCTATATCCTCGCGCGAGCCAATAATGCTGCCCTGCACCATTTTGTCGCTGCCGCCGCCCTTAACAGTGAATTTCCGGCGGACAGAATCGAGCTTTTCCCTGAGAGCGACGCTCTCTGAGGCAATGATGAACTTGTAACCCGCCTCGTCCGAGCCGGTGAAAACTGCCGCGACCCGTTCGAACCGCGGCGCGACGCCCTTTATTATTCTCAGCATATCCTCCTGCGGAAGAGAATCGAAAAATCTTATAAAGCTCCCGCGCTCAGCCGAAGCGGTACTTATAAGCTCATCGAGCGCTTTCAGCTCGAAGCCGCGCAGCCTGTAGGCGAGAGAGTCGCGCTCAGCGAGAATACGCTCCGCCGCCGATGAAATATCCTCGACCCTGGAAGAGAGAAGATTTGAGATCCTGAGCGCCTCGCGCTCCTTTGTGAGATAGTCCGCGAGCGCTGCTTTGCCGGCGAGCATCCTTATCCGCACGCCGTCCTTTCGCCGCTGTGACTCATAAATGCGAACCAATCCGATCTCGCCCGTCTCATTGACGTGCGGCGCGCAGCAGGCGCAGAGATCGACGCCCTCGATCTCAACGAGCCGCACGTTTTCCGTAAGAGAGAGCTTTGAGCGGTAGGCGTAGCGGCGTAGCTCGTCCGGGGAGGGGAAGAAGGTCGAGATTTTGCGGTTCTGCCAGATTATCCCGTTTGCCGCAAGCTCTATCTCACCCAGCTCCTCGGGGGTGACGAAGCCGCTGAAATCGACTATCATGCCGTCCGCTCCGAGGTGAAAGCCGGTGTTCTCGAATCCGAAGCGGTTGTGTATAAGACCGCTGACGATGTGCTCGGCGGAGTGGCTCTGCATATTCTGAAAGCGCTTACCCCAGTCGAGCGCGCCGTGAACGCACGCGCCGGCTGACAGGGGAGAGGCGCAGTAGTGGATTATTCTCCCGCCGACCTCCTGAACGTCAAGCACCTCGGCATCTCCGAGAGTGCCGGTATCGGCGCACTGACCGCCGCCCTCCGGGAAAAACGCGGTGCGCGTAAGCTCGACGGCAAAACGCCCGCCGGAAGGCTCGCAGGATAAGACTTCCGCGTCGAACTCGCGGATGTGGCTGTCTGAATAGTATAGCTTCTCTGTCATAATTTCACGACCTTATGAAAAAAGCTCTGAAACCCGATAAGATTTCAGAGCTTTTATTTGGCAGCGGGAGAAGGATTCGAACCCTCACATACGGAGTCAGAGTCCGCTGTGCTACCTTTACACAATCCCGCTACGAACAGAAAGCATTATATCACGCTTTAGAAAAATGTCAATACCTTTTTGTAATTTTTTCTCATATAAATTCCTTGACATAATGCGCAAAATTTCATAAAATATTATGGTACGATATTATGAATGTAAAGGGGGTCAGACCTTAATGGACGCAGGCAGTACCGGCGGCACAGCGGATCGAGAACGGGTGCCGTTATCTGGCTTTCTCGTTTTTCCTGCGATTCATTTTGCAGGCTGACGCCCGTTTTCTCTCGCTCGACCGATACTTTAATTATTAAAGAAACGGAGTGAGAAGATGACTGAAATAACCCAGACCTTTGAACAGACCATCGAGGCGCTGATCGACGCCAAAAAGTACGCGACGATACGCGACGTTTTGACGACTCTTCGCCCCGCTGACATCGCAATTATTCTTGAATCCGTCGATAATGCGAAGCTCCCGCTCGTTTTCCGCCTTCTTCCGAAGGAGCTGGCGGCTGAGGCTTTCGTTGAGATGGAATCCGACCAGCAGGAGGTGCTGATCCGCAGCTTCTCCGACGCTGAGCTTAAAGAGGTCGTTGACGAGTTATACGTTGACGACGCTGTTGACATCGTTGAGGAAATGCCGGCGAACGTTGTCAGCAGGATCCTGCGCCAGGCGGATCCCGATATGCGCAAGATGATAAACGAGATCCTCAAATACCCCGAGGACTCCGCCGGAAGCATAATGACGACCGAGTACGTCGAGCTTCGCCCGGATATGTCGGCGGACGACGCGATAAAGCGCATACGCCGCACCGGAATCGACAAGGAAACGATCTACACCTGCTACGTCACCGACAAGGACAGAAGGCTCATCGGCGCTATCACGCTCAAGACACTGCTTCTGAGCGACGATGAAACGCTCGTCTCCGATATCATGCGCGAGGACGCCGTTTGCGTCAACACGCTCGAGGACCAGGAGGAGGCGGCGAAGGCTCTCAGTAAGTATGACCTCCAGGCGATACCGGTAGTCGATCAGGAGAGCCGCCTCGTCGGAATAATCACCATCGACGACGCTATCGACGTCATCGAGGAGGAGACGACCGAGGATATCGAAAAGATGGCGGCTATCATGCCGACCGACAAGCCGTATCTGAAGATGACCCCTGTTGAGATATGGAAATCCCGTATTCCGTGGCTTATGCTCCTCATGGTTTCCGCGACGTTCACGGGGATGATAATTTCGTCCTTTGAAACCGCGCTCGCGGCGCAGGCGGCGCTGACCGCCTTTATCCCGATGCTGATGGACACCGGCGGAAACTCCGGCTCGCAGGCCTCCGTAACCGTTATCCGCTCGCTCTCCATAGGCGATATCGAGTTTTCTGATATCTTCCAGGTAATATGGAAAGAGCTTCGCGTAGCCATACTCTGCGCGCTGACGCTGGCGGTAGTTTCCTTTGCGAAGATACAGCTCATCGACGTGCTGCTTCTCGGGCATACCTCGGTGACGATAGGCGTTACGCTCGTCGTGTGCCTGACCCTCGCGCTCACCATTATCGCAGCAAAGTTTGTTGGCTGCACGCTGCCTCTTCTCGCAAAAAAGCTCGGCTTTGACCCCGCCGTAATGGCAAGCCCGTTTATAACCACAATCGTTGACGCGCTTTCACTTCTTATCTATTTCGCATTCGCATCCGTTATTCTGAAAATCTGAGTAGTTAAAGACGCATTTGCAGGAGAATATGCAATGGAAAGCAATGGACGCAACACAGAGCACGCTCGCCCCATAGTCGGACTTATGACCGGCAGCTTCCACACCGACTATTCCCGTACCATAGCACAGAGTATTTCCGACGCCCTCGGAAGAGAAAAGATAGAGCTTGTGCTGTTTCAGGGGCTTGACGCGGCGAGGTTTTTAAACGCCGAGTGCTCTGTTGACGACGGCTTTGACAGCCACTATTATTCGCTTTTTGAATACTCGAAATTTCTCGACCTTGACGCGCTCGTCATATCCTTCGGAACGATCTCCGCGATTAAAGATCCTGTTTCGCTCGAAAGCTTCGTGTCAAGGCTGCCCAAGGTGCCGATTATCCTGCTTGAGGATGAGACGCGCCTGCCGAACTCGACCTTTATAACAATCGATAATTACATCGGCATGAAGAGCTGCGTCGAGCATCTTATTCTGGATCATCATTACTCGAATATCCTCTTTCTCGCGGGACCGAAGGGTATACACGACGCTGAGATGCGCAAGCAGGCGTATCTTGACACTATGCGCGCTCACGGGCTCGAGGTAAAGCCCGATATGATAGTTCACGGCAACTTCACCGACCACGTTGAGCCGGAGCTGGAAACGCTGCTCAGCGCTTATCCGAAGCCGGACGCGATCGTCTGCGCCAACGATGAGATGGCGGAGTGCGCTTACAGAGTTCTTCGTTCGCGCGGACTTCAGCCGGGAAAGGACGTCGGCGTTACGGGCTTTGACGATAACAGCGCGGCGGCCTATATGGACCCGCCGCTCACGAGCGTGCGCCAGAACTGCGAAAAGGTCGCGGACGAGGTAGTGAGGCTCGTAAACTGCTATCTGCGCGGCGAGCATCCCGAGCCGGTGTATCTTCCTGCGGAGCTTGTTTTACGCAATTCCTGCGGCTGTGACGCCGAGATGGAGAACGCAGTTATCAGAAAGCAGAAAAAGGCTCAGCTCGACCGCAGAAAAATAAAGCAGCTCATGAATGAGAACATGATCTGCTCGCTTATGCTGCGCAATCTTCTGAAGGAAAATATCACCGTTCACGATTTTTTCCACAATCTCGCTGCCGTACTCGCGTCGTTCGGTACCGAAAAATCCTTAATTGCGCTCCTGCCGGAGCCTATGGACGTAAGCAAATGCGATAAGCTCTTTCTGCCCGATGAGCTTAGAGTACATATGCTCATGAACGAGGGCGACATCAAGACCTTCTCGCGCAGGGAGGCGCCGCTTCTCCGCGCCTTTGAACCGGGCGATTACAGCCACGATCCCGATCCGAACAACACCCCGAAGGCTGTTTTTCCGCTCTTTTACGGCAATATCCACTACGGCGTGTTCATAGCCTCCGTCAAGCAGGCGGATCTAATATTCTACTATTCCGTATCTCTCGAGATCGGTACGGGACTCAGATACCTGTATATGGCGCTTGCCGAGCAGGAGGCGCGCAAGGCGCTCGAGGAAAAGAATCAGATCCTCGACTTCTCCGCCACGCACGATCTTCTGACGGGACTTCTTAACCGCGCCGGAGTTATGAACAAGGTATATAATTTCGTCCGCAGCGAGGCTGAGGGAACGCGATTTGTAGCAATAATGGCGGATATAGACCACCTCAAGCAGATAAACGATACCTTCGGTCACAGCGGAGGAGACAGGTCGATCGAGTCCGCGGCGAAGATACTGAATTGCGTACTGCCTGAGCATTCTCCGATCGGCAGAGCCGGCGGCGACGAGTTCTTCGCCCTTTTCAAGTGCGACAAGACGCACGACGAAGAGTGGTTTAAGGCTGCGATAAAGAATACCTGCGCCGAATTCAACGCAGAAAGCGAGCTTCCGTTCTACGTTGAGCTGTCCGTCGGCTGCGCTGTGTTCGACAGGGAAACGGCTTCCGATATCCCGACCCACATAAAAACCGCCGACGTCGATCTGTACAAGGCGAAAAAGCTTCGCCGGCCGAGCGTAGTAAAGGAATAAAAATATCGGACTGTCTTTTTATAAGACAGTCCGAATTATTTTACGCAACTCTTCTGCCGCTGAGGAAGCGATCCTCCCAATACTGAACGGCCATATTCTGGAGCTTTGTCGGGGTCTTTGAATTGTTGCAGGCGATAAACTGATCGTCGCCGACGTAGATGCCGACAAATCCCGCGCTGCCGCCGATCTCGTTCGAGAACACTACGATGTCGCCGGGTAAAAGAGCGCTTCTTGCGACCTCCTCGCCGGCGGAGGCTATCTCGGAGCTTCTGCGCGGTATCTTGACGCCGTTTTCCTTGCAGACGTAGTAGACGAAGCCGGAGTTGTCGAAGGTATCGGGGCCTTGTCCGCCGGACTCATACTCGGTGCCGATAAGCTCTTTAGCGAGAGCGACTATCTTCTCAGCCGTGGTGCTCGCAGCAGCGGGCTGCGGCTCGGGTTCAGGTTCAGGTTCCGGCTCGGGCTCGGGTTGAGGCTCAGGCTCCGGCTCCGGCTCGGGCAGGGGCGGGATCTCCGGCTCCGGCAGAGGCTCAGGGTTCGATTCGGGCTGAGGTTCCGGCAGGGGCGCGGGCTCGACTTCCTGGGCAGGTGCAGCCTCGTCGGTTTTGGTGTTCTCCTGAGGCGCTTCTTCCTTCGCCTTGCAGCCGGCAAATAGCGCGGCGAGCATAAGCGCGGCAAGAGTGAGCGCCAGTATTCTTCTGTATTTCATTGTGTTCCTCCAAAATCTTTATATATCGCAATTATACCACCGAAAATATTTTTTGCAACAGCTTTAGGGCTGTGATATACTTATCGTGAGAGGTGAGAGCATGAGAAAAGTTGTGATCCTTGCTACCGGCGGCACTATCGCCGGAGTGGGCAGGAGGGGAAAAAGCCTCGGTTATACCTCGGGAGCGCTCTCGGCTGACGATCTCATCGCCGCCGTACCGGAGATAGCCTCGGTCGCGCCGGTCGAAACAGTCCAGGTCTGCAACCTAAACTCCGACGATATAAGCGACGCGATCTGGCTCGACCTCGCGCGCAGGATAAACGCCCTCTCGAGAGATGACGGCGTTGCCGGCTTCGTCGTTACCCACGGCACCGACACACTCGAGGAAACCGCGTATTTTCTCAATCTCACCGTAAAGACGCGCAAGCCGGTCGTGCTTACCGGCTCCATGCGCCCATCGACCTCGATCTCACCCGACGGGCCGATGAATCTATACGAAGCGGTCTGCACTGCCTCGTCGAAAAACGCCTGCAACCGCGGCGTTATGGCTGTGTTCTCCGACAGGATATACTCCGCGCGCTCAGTTACGAAAACGAACACCTATCACGTCATGGCGATCTCCGCCGGACAGACGGGCGCTATCGGCGTCGTGCGCGACGGCGAGGTGTATCTCTCCGACTGGCCGGACAGAGCGCACACCTGCGATACGGAGTTTGACGTCGGGGAGCTTCAATCGCTTCCTAAGGTCGGCATCTGCTACTTTGCGGTCGATTCCGATCCGGACGTGCTGAGGTATATGGCTGAGAGAAGCGAGGGCATCGTAGTCGCGGGCGCGGGGGCGGGGGAGTTCAGCCGCGCCTATCTCGAGGTCATCGACTCGCTTTCAGTTCCCGTTGTCGTCAGCTCCCGCGTTAATGACAGCCTCATAACGCAGGACACGCTTATCAGCAGGAGCGCGATCGCCTCAGATTCGCTCTCGCCGCAGAAGGCGGCGATACTTCTGAGGCTCGGGCTTACGGTCACGCGCGACAAGGACAGACTGCGCGGGATGTTCAGAAAGTACTGAGAGGTCAATATGAAAAATATAGGATCAGGCACAGCCTGCGGCATGGATTACGCCGCGTTCGGAACGGGCGGCAGGGCGGTCATCGTGCTCCCCGGACTGTCAGACGGACTTGCGACGGTGCGCGGAAAGGCGCTCGCGCTTTTGCCGCCGTATCTTCCGTATCTCAAAAAGCACTGCGTGTATATGTTCAGCCGCAGGAACGATCTGAAGATCGGCGATGCCATCGACGATATGGCGCGCTGTCAGCTCCGCGCTCTTGACGAGCTGAAGGTCGAAAGATTCTCCGTTCTCGGTGTGTCCGAGGGCGGTATGATAGCCGCCTCTCTCGCGCTTATCGCGCCGGAGAGGATGGAAAGGCTCGTTCTTGCCGTCAGCGCGGCGGGGGTGAACGATACTCTGCGCGATAATATCGCGCGGTGGCTCGATTTTGCAGATCGCGGCGACCACGGCGCGCTCATGCGCGACACGGCGGAGAGAAGCTACTCCGAGGGGTATCTTAAGGCGCTGCGGAAAACCTATCCGCTGCTCGGACTTATCGGCAAGCCAAAGAGCTACGACCGGTTCAGAGCCAACTGCGAGGCGATACTCGGCTTTGAAAAGCGCGAGAAGCTCGGAAATATAAGCTGCCCGACGCTCGTTATCGGCGGAGGAAGGGATAAGATAGTCGGCGCGGACGCGGCGCCGGAGCTTCACGCACTCATACCGGGCAGCGAGCTGTTTATTTACCCGGACCTCGGTCACGGTCTTTATGAGGAATCCGGCGACTTCTACAAGCGTGCTTTTGATTTTATAGACAAATAATGCGCCCCCGAACGGAGGCGCATTTAGTATTATACTAATCCCTGATTAAAAGCTTTAACCGAGCGCGCAGAATTTTTAGCGTCATACAAGGCGTCCGGTGCAGACAATACTTTGTGTATTATCAAGCCGGATAACGAAGTATGACGCGAAAAGGGCAAGCGCGAATTGAAGATTTTGATTAGGGGTTAGTATTAAAACCCGAGAACGTCGTTTACGAGAATAAGATGAATCCTGTCCTTATGGCGGGAGAAGCGCGTAATAAGGAACTGACAGCATATCGTGTCCGGACTTTTGCAGTCGGCGCAGGCGCCGGTCACGGAGCAGGGGGTGGAAAGCCCGAAGCGCTGAGCGTTTATCGGCGCGGCGACGTTTCTCGCGCGCTTCATCGCTGAGTCGAGGTCGGGCGTTATCTTGTTCATGCCGACGATAAATACGACCTTTTTCGGCCCCTGAGCTATCGCGGATACCCGGTTTGCGTTGCCGTCGATGTTCACGAGGATGCCGTCCTCGGTGACGGCGTTGCAGCCGGAGAGGAAAACGTCCGCGTCGTAGGCGGCGAGCATTGCCGCGCGCTTGTCCGTAATGGCGTCGCGGTCGATGAAATTGTAGTTTCCGCTCTTTATCGCCTCGACGAGTCCTATCTCGTGGGCGCTCGCCGCGCCGCCCATCGTAACGCTCGAGCCCTCCGGAATAAGTGAGAGGGCGATTTTCAGCGCCTCGTCTTTACTCTCCGCCCAATAGCCGGTCATGTTGCGCGTTCCGAGACCCTTTATAACCTTTTTTGCGAGAAGGGTGTTCCTTTTAGTTACGTTTTCGTTCATGCCGCACCTCCTTTTTTTACTAATTTTATGTGTTTTGTCATATAAAGTCAACAGAAAATAAGTAAATTCTCCTTGAAATAGATGAAAAATAATGGTAATATATTTATAACAATTAAATCATTATTAAATCATTCCGGGAGAAACAGATAAATATGATATTTGTAGCAAGTCTTGTCCGCAACGGTGTTCTCGGCGGCAGTCTGACGGTCGATGATTCTGCCGTAACCTACAGAACAGGAAAGCTCACAGTTCCCCAAAAGCTCAGAAATCTGCGTATTCCTTTCAGCGAGATCGCTTCCTATGAAACGAGCGTTGCTAAAACTATCCTGCGGCTTAAAAGCGGGGAAAGCTATACCTTTATCGTTTTCAGAAACGGCAAATTAGCATCGCTGCTTTCCGAAAAGGGCGTTGTCGGTCATATAAAATAATTCCACTCCGGTTTTATACCGGAGTTTTTTCTTGTATATTTTCCCAATTTGTGGCATAATCTCAGTAGACTTTGACAGGAGGCATAATTATGAAAGTGCTGCTTATAAACGGAAGCCCGAAGAAGAACGGCTGCACGGCAAGAGCGCTCGAGGAGGTAGAAAAGACCCTCAATGAGGAGGGGATAGACACCGAGCTTGTACATATCGGAAAGAGCGCGATCCGCGGCTGCGCGGCGTGCGGCGCCTGCGAAAAGCTCGGCAGATGCGTATATAACGACGACCTTGTCAATGAGCTTGCCCCGAAGCTTGAGGCGGCGGACGGGCTGATCGTCGGCTCGCCTGTTTATTACGGCTCGGCTAACGGCTCGCTCATCGCGCTGATGGACAGACTTTTCTATTCTACGTCTTTTTCAAAGCGCATGAAGGTCGGCGCCGCGGTAGTTTCGTGCCGCAGGGGCGGCAATACCGCGACCTTTGACATACTCAATAAATACTTCACTATAAGCGAAATGCCCGTCGTTTCGAGCCATTACTGGAACATGGTGCACGGCTTTACGCGCGAGGACGTTGAAAAAGACCTCGAGGGACTTCAGACCATGCGTACTCTCGGCAGAAACGCCGCGTTTCTCATTCGCGCGATAGCCGCCGAAAAGGAGAAAAACGGGCTTCCGAAATCTGAGGAAAAGCGTGAGTTCACCTCTTTCCCGGACGGTCTGTAAGGAGAAGCGTATGTACATCTCCCTTGAAAAGCCCGAGGACGTCAACGCCGAGATCGTGAGAATAAAGACCTCGGATAAGAAAAGCATACCCGTTATCATCGTAACTCCGCAGGAGCGGAGGGAGGGAGCGCCTGCTGTCCTCTGGATCCACGGCGGCGGATATTTCTCCGGAATGAAGGAGATGGTCTATATGTCGCGCGCGCTCGATCTCGTGCGCGAGCTCGGCGCGGTCGTTGTTTCGCCGGGATATACGCTCTCTTTCGTGAAGCCCTATCCTGCCGCCGTCGAGGACTGCTACGCCGCTCTCAAATGGCTCGACCTCAATGCTTCGCGCTTCGGCGCCGACGGAAATACGATCGTCGTAGGCGGCGAGAGCGCGGGAGGCGGACTTGCCGCCGCGGTGTGCCTGATGGCGCGCGACCGGGGAGAGGTGAAGGTCGCGCTTCAGCTGCCGCTCTATCCGATGATAGACAACCTCGACACCGGATCATCTGCGAATAATCACGGCAGACTGTGGAACACGCGCCGCAATCACTTCGGCTGGAGGCTTTATCTGCGCAAAAACGCAAAAGGCGATGTCGAGCCTTACGCCGCGCCCGCGAGAGCGCGCGATTACCGTGATCTTCCGCCGTGCTATACCTTTATCGGCACAGGCGAGCCGTTTTATGCAGAAACTCTCAAATATGTCCATGATCTGAACGCCGCAGGAGTTCACGCCGAGGCTGACGAATACGAAACAGACGTTCATTCGTTCGATATGCTATATCCCAAGCTTGAGATCAGCAAAAGAGCGCGGGAGCGGTTTATTGAGCGAGTGAGCGCGATACTCTCTGAAAGGAATTGAAAATGCACCCGTATTTTGAAAAGCTCTCACCGCATGAGATAAATAAATCAACGATCCTGACAGGCTCGATCGGCGCCGCCTTCGACGACTTCCGCTATCGCATAAAGCCCGACACGAAGGAGGGCAGGGTTTACTGCGCGACGTACTCCGTTCTGTCCTACGAAAAAGCGCGGGACGTTGAGGAGCGCGAATACGCCTACGATGAGGCGGGAGTAGAAGAAATGAAGCTCTGGCTTCAGGAACAATATGAAAAATACCTAAAAAGCCGCGAGTGATCGCGGCTTTCAATGCGTCGACAAAGTCTCCGCATCGAACATATTTTGCGCTCTCTGAGCGCAAAATATGACGCCTGCGGGCCTGTTTGCGACGTGAAGGGGCCTCTCGGCCGGCCCCTTCACAGATCCCCGCCTCCTTTATCCAACGCTTTTTCCTTTTTGTCTACAGTCTGAAGCCGCGAGTGATCGCGGCTTTCAGACCGCCTTAAATAGTGCGTTTGTATTATCTGCACACTGAATGACAAAAATGTAGAAAAAACCGCGAATGCCGCGGAAAACCTTGATTTTTCGTGGTCTCTGGCTTATAATATCTCGTATGATGGTCATAATCTGGCAATAATACTGTAATTTAGCCCACAGGCTTTTTATTCCCGCTATCATGGGCTTTTTCTGCGCGTTTATGACAATGCGCGCATTTGTTCGGAGGTGCATAAAATGGAGCACGAAAAAAATAAAATTGACTCAGGTCTGTCCCTGCGTGCGACGTTTATTGCAATGTTTATCATCACGATCTCAATCGCGGCGGTACTGCTCGGATTAACTTACAGGACGCTGAGATCTTTCCACGCACTTTCAGACGCGACAGAGACGTATATCGTTCTTGAGGACGCCGCGGAGGATCTTCTCTCCGCTTCCGATTATCTGACGGAGGAGGCGCAGTGCTTCGCCGTTTTGGGCGATATCAAGCACCTCGATAATTACATCAACGAATCGGAGGTAATCTGCAGGAGGGAAAGATCCGTTGCGACTATTGAGAATATCCTTCCCGACAGCCCCGCGCTCGCTGAAATAAAGAACGCGATGGCTGAGTCTGTTTCCTTGATGGACAGAGAGTACTACGCAATGAGGCTCGTGCTCTCGGCTCTCGGCATAAGCGATATTCCGGAGTGTATGAAAGACGTTTCACTCACCGCCGAGGACGAGGCGCTCTCGCCGGAGGCTAAATTTCAGCTCTCTGCCAGAATGCTTCACGATGAGGAATACTACGATCACAAGAGCCTTATCCGCGATCATCTCTCCCAGTGCGTTGAGGAGCTCAAGAGCGTAACCTTTGCGACGCGCGATAAGATGCAGAACAGAATGCACGTAGACCTTGTTTGGCTCATTATTATGGTCGCGCTCGAGACGGTGTTCGTTCTTATAATGCTCTGGCTTATGACTACGCTCGGAATAAATCCGATAATCCGGGCGGTCGAGCATATAAAGCAGGATCAGAGCCTGCCGATAGTCGGGGCAAATGAGTTCCGCTACCTCGCAAACACTTACAACGTAATGTATTCCGCCTACAAGCGCAGTATCGAGAACCTCTCGTTCAAGGCGTCTCACGACGAGCTTACCGGCGCTTACAATCGAGCCGGGTACGACCTCATAAAGTCGAGCTTCGATCTTTCGACCACGGCGATTCTCCTCTTTGACGCCGACAAATTCAAGTCGATAAACGATAACTTCGGACATGAGGTCGGCGACAAGGTGCTTCAGAAGATCGCAAAAGTTCTCAAGGCGAACTTTCGCTCCGATGACTACGTTTGCAGGATCGGCGGCGACGAATTCGTCGTTATGATGGTTCACGTTGACGAGAGCGTCCGTCACATGATCGAAAACAAGGTCACCCAGATCAACCGCGAACTTGAAAAAACCGAAGACGGCACTCCCGCAATATCGCTCAGCGCCGGAGTTTCGCTCTGTCACCGGAATAACGATTCTCAGGAGATGTTCCACGAGGCTGACATAGCTCTTTACCACGTCAAGGATAACGGCAGGAGGGGCTGCTGCTTCTATGAGCCGGGAATGAGGCAGAAGAAGCTTAAACCGTGATTTCCGTCTTACCGCAGCTTGTCTGCGGTAAGATTTTTATAGCCTGACAAATACGCTCGTGAGGTGAAAAATGGAGGTCAACCGAGTAATAGGAGACTTTAGATTTCGAACGCTGGGCGCGCTTGACGGCGCGGCTATTCAGGGCTTTTACGAGCGGCTGAGCGCGCACTGCGCTTTTGCCGACAGCAGGCTGCCGCTTATACGCGACTTTACAAGGCTCGCCTCGACGAGCAAAAATATGCTGCCGATAATCATCGAGAGCGAGCCGGACGGCGTTCTTATCGGCACCTGCGCTTTTTTCAAAAGAGTGAGGACCGGTACCTTAGAGCTTATAGGCTTTATCGAGCCGATATTTGAGGGGACGGAAACGGTTGCCAAGGCTACAGACAATCTTATCGTTCTCGCGCGTGAGCTGTATACCAAAAAGCGCCTTGACATACGGCTGAACGCCGATGATACGACAAAGAGGTCTGTTGCCGAAAATTGCGGCGCTGTGTTTATAAAGCTCTGCGATACCATCGAGGCGGAGTACTCCAGAATGCTGCTGGCTGAGCGCGGCGACAGAGACGATGATTTTCAGCGCGAGCTTATGATGATCATAAAGTCAGGCGAGAACAGGGTCGCGCTTTACAGTATAAGCTTACAGTAAAGGTGTATTGAATATGAAAAAAACACTTTCGGTTATTTTATCCCTTGCGATGCTCTTCGCGCTATGCTTGCCCGCTTCTGCGGATGCTTCCGTAATCTATGCCGAGGCGACTGCGGATACGATCCTGAAATACGGCAACGTCACGCTGTCTGTTACCTGCGAGGAATTTTTCAAAGCGGGATACGAGCTCGGCGACGTTGTGAACGTGAAGTTCCTCGACAAGAGTATCGACGTTCCGTTCTGCTCGAATTATTCGGACGTTGACTCAGGCACAGCCGCTGTTTTTGCGCGGCAGGAGGATGAGTATATCGTTCTTGCGATAAACATGGGAGATTTTGCATCTTCCTACGGTATTGCAAGCAAGACGACCTACCCCGACAAGAGCTATTCCTGGAGCTACTGCGAGGGCGTTGAGGGACCGGTTGAATTCACGCTTTCACTCAGGGAGGCAGGCGGGTACTACGACGAGTTTATCCTCCATAAGCTCGTATACACCGACGCGAGAGAGGACTATCCTCAGCTTTCGGACGCCGAGTTTGCAAACTTCCGCGCCGTCAACTCCGCCGGAATGGGCAAAAACAAGCTCTACCGCACGTCCTCTCCCGTAAATCCCGAGCATAACCGCAATAAATACGCCGACAAAGCGCTCCGCGAAGCCGGCGTTACGGTCGTTATGAACCTTGCGGACTCGCGCGAAAAAGCGGAGTCCTTTGAGGGCTACGGCGAGAGCTATTACTCGACAATAAAATATATCCCGCTCAATCTTGGCGTGGATTTTGCCGCCGAGGACTTCAGAACGAAGCTCGCGGACGGTCTCAGATACTTTACTTCAAATCCCGGCGTTTACGCCGTCCACTGTGCCGAGGGCAAGGACAGAGCCGGCTTCGTGACCGCGCTTCTCGAGTGCTTTATGGGCGCTTCGGCGGATGAGATCGTAGAGGACTATATGGTGACGTACTATAACTATTACGGCGTTGAGAAAAACGACGAACGCTATGACCGCATAGCGAACGGCAACATCGTAAAAACTCTTTCGCGCGCCTTCGACGTCGGGGATCTATTCTCCGCCGATCTCAAAAAAGAGGCTGAGGAGTATTTTTCGGAGCTTGGTCTCACTGAAGATGAGCTTGACGCGCTCACAGCGAACCTCTCCGACGAGAGTGAGAGCGTTACCTATGTGGTCAGACCGGGCGACTGCCTCTGGAATCTTGCGAGAAAATACTACGGCTCCGGCTTTTATTTCGGAAAAATCGCAGATGCTAACGGCATTTCTTCGCCGTACATCATCGAGATCGGTCAGAAATTGGTGATTCCAAAATGATAAGAGAAATCGTACGCGATCCCGTTTTTCTCGCGCAGAAGTCGCTTCCCGCGACGCGCGATGATCTCGAAACCGCCCGCGACCTTGTTGATACTCTTCGGCATCACAAGGATGGCTGCGTCGGATTGGCGGCGAATATGATCGGAGTTCTCAAACGCGTTATCGCCTTTGACAATGATGGCGAGTACATGGTAATGCTGAATCCCGAGATCGTAAAAGCCTCCGGCGTCTATGAGGCGGAGGAGGGGTGCCTCTCGCTCTCCGGCATAAGGAAAACGAAGCGGTATAAGAGCATCAAGGTGAAATACGAAACGGAGCGCCTTGAGCCGCGATGGCGGACCTTCACCGGCTGGACTGCCGAGATAATCCAGCACGAGATCGACCACTGCAGCGGAATAATCATATAAAAAAAGGGTCTGGAAAAAACCAGACCCTTATATTATACTAACCCCTAATCAAAATCTTCAATTCGCGCTTGCCCTTTTCGCGTCATACTTCGTTATCCGGCTTGATAATACACAAAGTATTGTCTGCACCGGACGCCTTGTATGACGCAAAAAAATCTGCGCGCTCGGTTAAA
>JAFPWN010000022.1 GCA_017412765.1 Oscillospiraceae bacterium
GTATTTTCCAGCTATCTGGTCTCGGATAATCTTGACCTTTTCCCGTACTTCAAGCTTTTGTCTTTGTCCCATAAAAATACTCCCCCTATGTTTGACAGTGATTTTATTCTTTCACTGTCTCTCATAGAGGGAGCATATCAAGGAGCTTATGGCGAAGGGCTTTACCTTTTTGAGCGAAACTGACACAGAGGTCATTGTGCATCTTCTGGAGTATTACGACAAGGGAAACGTCAAAAATGCGGTTATGAAGACGGTATCCCGCCTTGAGGGCTCTTATGCTCTCGGCGTTATTTGTACGGACACTCCGGGGAAGCTCTATGCAGTCAAGGAGGCAAGTCCGCTCATTCTCGGCGTCGGCGCCGGAGAGAGCTTTTTTGCCTCTGACGTAACGGCGCTGGTGGCTTATACGAAAAACGCGATTTATCTCGACGACGGCGAATTTGCGGAGCTTACTCCGGAGAACATCACGGTATTTGACCGCGCCGGAAGAAAGATCGAAAAGATCGTAACGCCGGTGACGTGGGATATTGAGGCCGCCGAAAAGGGCGGCTATGAGCATTTTATGCTGAAGGAGATCATGGAGCAGCCGGCTGCGGTACGAGCCGCCATCGAGCCGAGACTCAGGGACGGAGAGGTCACGATACCCGAGCTTACTCTCACAGATGAGGAGCTTGCCGGGATCAATAAAATTACGATAACCGCCTGCGGCAGCGCCTATTACGCGGGATGTGCGGCAAAATACGCCCTTCAGGCGCTGACGGGGCTTCCGGTGGAAACAGCGCTTGCCAGCGAGCTGAGGTATTCGGAGCCGATAATCGACTCCCACACCCTGCTTATCGCCATCAGCCAGTCGGGGGAGACTGCGGATACCATAGCCGCGATCAAGGAGTGCAAAGGCAGAGACGCGAGGGTTCTTGCGATAGTAAACGTAGTCGGAAGCACTATTGCAAAAATAGCCGATATGACAATGTACACCTATGCGGGGCCGGAGATCGCCGTCGCCACCACAAAGGGCTATACCACTCAGCTTGCGGCGCTTTTTATGCTTGCGGTCGCTGTCGGCAAGAGGCTCGGAAGAGCGGACGGCGAGAAATGCGCCGCGCTGACGGGTGAGATCGCGCGGCTCCCGAGGCTCATTCAGAACACGATAGATATGAACCACAGAATAAAGGCTCTTGCGAAAAAATACGCGGCCTCAAAATCCCTCTTCTTTATCGGGAGAAATACCGATTGGGCTTCCGCCCTTGAGGGGGCGCTCAAAATGAAGGAGATATCCTACATTCACGCGGAGAGCTACGCCGCCGGCGAGCTGAAGCACGGCACTATCGCACTTATCGAGGAGGGTACACCGGTGATAGCCGTAAGCTGCAACGAAAGGCTTTTTGACAAAACGGCGTCCAATATTATCGAGGTCAAGGCGCGGGGCGCAAAGGTGCTGGCTATCGCTGTCGCGGGCAACAGAAAAATCGTCTCGCAGGCGGACGACGTTATCTATATTCCGGCAGTAGATACGCTCTTTACGCCGATTCTGGCTGTGATTCCCATGCAGCTTCTCGCCTACTATGTTGCAAAGGAGAACGGCTGCGATATAGACAAGCCGAAAAACCTCGCAAAAAGCGTAACGGTGGAATAAAAATGCCGCCCGTTTTTGCGGGCGGCAAAGACCTATTTAAGTGCGGCTTTTATGAATGCGACAAACAGAGGATGAGCCTTGTTGGGGCGCGACTTGAACTCCGGATGGTACTGGACGCCGACGAAAAACGGATGCTCGCCAAGCTCGATAGTCTCAACAAGATTTCCATCCGGACTTGTGCCGGATAATACAAGTCCGGCTTTTTCAAAATCTGCGCGGAAGTCGTTGTTGAACTCATATCTGTGGCGGTGGCGCTCTGCGATGACCTGGGTCTTGTAGGAGCGCTCCATCACGGTGCCGGATTTGATGTGGCAGGGCCAGCTTCCGAGGCGGAGCGTTCCGCCCTTCTCTATTTCGTCGGACTGCCCGGGCATGAAGTCGATGACCTTGTGTGCGCTTTTTTCGTCAAATTCGCGGCTTGTCGCGTCCTGCCAGCCTAAAACGCTTCGCGCGTATTCGATGGTGGCGATCTGCATTCCGAGGCATATACCGAAGTACGGTGTTTTGCTCTCGCGGCAGTATTTTGCGGCGAGGATCATACCCTCGATCCCGCGCTGACCGAAGCCGCCCGGAACGAGAACTCCGTCAAGCCCGCCGAGTAGCGCAGAGGCGTTTTCTGCCGTTATGCTTTCCGAGTCTATCCATTCTATATCGACCCTCGCGTCCAGTGCGTAGCCCGCGTGGCGGAGAGCCTCCGCGACGGAAAGATAGGCGTCGTGAAGCTGAACGTATTTGCCGACAATGGCGATTTTTACGGTTTTTTTCAGGCTCTTGATTCTTCTGACGAGTGATTCCCATTCGGAGAGGTCGGGAGCGGGAGCAAAAATGCCGAGCTCACGGCAGACGACGGAACTGAAGCCCTGCTTTTCGAGCATCAGCGGCGCCTCATAGAGAGTCGGGATGGTCACGTTTTCGATCACGCAATCGGGCTTTACGTTACAGAAATGGGCTATTTTCTGAAAAACACCCTCGTCCTCTATCGGCTCGTCACAGCGCAGAACTATTATATCCGGACTTATCCCCATGCCCTGCAGCTCCTTTACGGAGTGCTGCGTCGGCTTCGACTTGTGTTCGCCGCTCGCCTTGAGATAGGGCACGAGAGTAACGTGGATATAGAGGGAATTTTCCTTGC
Source organism: Oscillospiraceae bacterium (assembly GCA_017412765.1). Classification (GTDB taxonomy): domain Bacteria; phylum Bacillota; class Clostridia; order Oscillospirales; family Oscillospiraceae; genus RUG626. The sequence continues at coordinate 2,766 of JAFPWN010000022.1, forward strand.
CGACCTCGTGACCGACCTGCCGTATCGCCTCGAGAAAGGGCTGGGATTCTATGTCGCCCACGGTGCCGCCTATTTCGGTTATAACTATGTCGGCTCCGGTCTTTTTGCCGACAGAATAGATAAAGTCCTTTATTTCATCCGTCACAGTCGGTATTATCTGCACTGTGCTTCCGAGATATTCGCCTCTGCGCTCCTTTGAGATAACGTTCCAATAGACCTTGCCGGTGGTGAGGTTTGAAAAGCGGTTCAGATCCTCGTCGATGAAGCGCTCGTAGTGCCCGAGGTCGAGGTCTGTCTCCGCGCCGTCCTCTGTGACGTAGACCTCGCCGTGCTGATAGGGACTCATGGTACCGGGATCGACGTTTATATACGGATCAAGTTTCTGTGCCGCGACCTTGAAGCCACGGGATTTCAGAAGTCTGCCGAGTGAAGCCGCCGTTATGCCCTTGCCGAGACCGGAAACGACGCCGCCGGTCACGAAAATGTACTTGCTCATAATCTGCCCTCCTGTGTTTAAAAACAAAAAAGGACAAAAGCGCGCAGAAATCCATCTGCGAGACGCCTTTGTCTCGGGAAAACGCTGATCATATGCGAGCATCGTTTTCTTAACGCTGAAATATTACCGCTTTCCGGGGTGATTGTCAACAAAAAAGTTGATTTTATGGAGCGCTTATAATAAAATTACTTTATTACGCTAAAGGAGAATTTGAAAATGGAATACACGCCGAAGGAAGTATTGGAGTATATCCGCGAGGCGGACGTTAAATTTATACGCCTTGCACTGTGCGATAAGACCGGGAAGCAGAAAAATATTGCGATAATGCCTTCGGAGCTGAGCAAGGCGCTGGAGGTGGGCGTTGAGATCGACGCTTCGCCCATTGAGGGCTTCGACGGAAGAATTATCCTGAAGCCGGATTTATCGACCCTCTGCGAGCTTCCGTGGCGCCCGCAGCACGGCAGGGTTGTACATTTCTTCTGCGACCTCCTGATGCCGGACGGGAGCGCTATCGCGGATTATCCGAGAAATATCCTGAAGAGCATAAGCGCCGGCGCAGATACCGCGGTCATTGACCAGAGCTTTTATCTTTTTACTCTCGACGAAAACGGGTGCGCCACAAAGGTTACCCACGACAAGGCGGGGTATATGGATATTGCCCCGGATGACAAGGGCGAAAACGTTCGCCGCGAGATCTGCCTTACTCTTGAGCGCATGGGCATTACGCCCGTCGGCTCTCACCATGAGCGCGGCCCGGGGCAGCATATTGTAAACTGTGCTCCGGCGAAGCTTTTGACTGCGGCGGACAACGCGGTCACATATCGCGCCGTTGTGCGAACGATAGCGGCGCAATACGGGCTTTTCGCGGACTTTTCAAGCTCTCCGGTCTCCGGCTCGCCCGAAAATTTCGTAAGGCTTACCGTAAACGGAAAGGCTGAGCCGGGAGAGCATTTCGGAAAAGACCCCTATATCCTCCTTGCGGACTATTGCAGATGAAGAAAACGCATACAAATCCGGGAAGGGGGAAGCGATAATGATATTTCAGCCGCGGACTTACGGCGTGCTCATAGTATCGTCGTCGGAAAAATTCGTATCCGCGACGAAAGAGCTGCTGCCGATGACGGATTACTGGCCGGTCGAGGCGGCGGAGAGCGCGGGGGCGGCGAGAAGAAGGCTTCTTATGAGGGACTTTGACATCGTAATTATCAATTCTCCGCTGACAGACGAGTTCGGTACGCAGCTTGCAGAGGATATAACCGCTGAATATTCCTCGGCGGTGCTGCTATTGACAAGGGGCGAGGTTTACGAGGATGTGTTTTATAAAGTGCTCGTTTCCGGCGTGGCGTCGCTTCCGAAGCCCATAAACGCGCACACTATGGAAACGGCGCTCAGGATTCTTTCGGCAGAGAGGGAAAGGCTCAGAAAATCTGAGGAAAAGCGTGTTTCCGTAGAGGAGAAGATAGAGGAGATACGCCTTGTGAACAGAGCGAAATGGGCGCTGATCGAAAAGAGCGGACTGACCGAGGAGGAGGCGCACCGACATATTGAAAAGCTATCCATGGACAAACGTATATCAAAGAGCGCCGCCGCGAAGCTGATCATAAATAATAGTGAGAGCCTGAGCTGAACGAACTCATATCTCAAACCCGTTGGTAATCCCGCCGAGCCTTGCCGTGTCCTTTTTAACGTAGTACATCTCGGTAATCTCCGAGGTCGAGTGACCGAGGAGGTCGGCGACCTGGCGGGGCGAGAGAGATTTGATCGTACCGTCGGACTGAGGTACGCCGTTTACGAGCGTGGTTGCGAAGGTGTGGCGCAGAGAGTGCAGACCCTTGATCTCGATTCCGGCAGCTTCGAGGATCCGGTGAAAGCGCTTACGGAAGTTGTTCGGGCGAGTGTAGTCGCCGTTTTCGTCGGGGATAAGAGGCGCATTCTCGCCGAAGTAAAACTCCCTGCGCAGCTCGTTTATCGCGTCGATTGCGGCGCTGTTCAGCGGTACGTCGCGCTTGCTGGTGGCGGTTTTGAGCTTGCCGATGCGAAGCTCCGTGCCGCTTTGAATATCCATTCCGTCGCGCTTTACGACCTCCTTAACGCCCTGCCGGACGTGAAGAACTCTATTCTCAATGTCAACATCGCGGTTCAATAGTCCAAGCGCTTCACCCGCGCGAAGTCCCGTGTTTAGCATCAGAATGTACGCCGCGGACTGCTGGTAAAAGCGCTTGCCCGTGCCCCAGTGGCGATAGGCTTCGGCTTTGAATTTCTCAATCTCCTCGGGTGTGAACACCGTCACGGTTTCGCACGTGGGGAGATTTTCTTTGTTCTGAGAAGCCAAATAATTCGCCTTTTTTATCATCGGGGCATTCGTCATCGGATTTTTGTCGATGTAGCCCTCCTGCGTCATGTAGCGGAAGTAGTCCGTGAGAATGTGGTATACCTTCTTCGCAGTAGAGTACGCTCGACCCAATCAATGAATTTATCCTTAGGTACCACCATGCGACTGCGAATTTTCACAGTCGGAAAATCTTTTGTGTGCAGAAGCGCATACGCTGAGGACGGAGCGATACCAAGCACCTCCGCAACGTTTTTAGCGTTGAGGAACAACGGAAGGTCATCGTAGCTTTTGTACTGAGAATTTATGATTGGATCATCCTTTCTGTTATTGACTTACTGATAGCTATCGGATATAATTACTGTAACACCAATTCAGAGGAATTACAATATACCGGACGAAAGCTAAGCAGAAGACAAAATCATATCGGATATATTCGGAGCGCTTATGAACACCTTTGATAACTTCTTTATACTTTTCACCGAGGACGAGCTGCGCATTGACAGAAGGAGAATACCTCTCGGACAGATTTCTACGGAGATACTGAACTGGGATGATGAGACCTTCGAGAGCCTTGCGACGGCGACGGAGAGATTTTACGCTTCCGCTAAGAGGCTCTTTCAGATGAAGGACAAGCAGTACATACTCGACGCGCAGAAGAGCGCAAACGCGGTATTTGACATCGTTCTGAAGCTGCCGCCTTACTGCTACATACCGATGGATTTAGACCTGCATTACAACATCTTCACCTACCTCTATCTGCATACAGACCAGTGGGACGAGGCGATGACCGAGGGTACGACGGGACGCAGGCTGTTTCTGGATATGTTCGAGAACGTCCGCAGATTACCCGGGGCGCTCAGGACATTTCGCAGCGACCTTTCGTATATGCTCGACAACTATTTTGAGAATCTTCCGTCGAGAACGAAGAGGGAATACGGCGCGGCGTTCATGCGCTACTACAAGGACATGACGCTTTCAAGGGAGCCGGGATACTCCGGAGAGTCGTTTGAGCAGAGCTTTCCGGCGCACGTCAATTTCGTGCCGCTCGAAACTGAGGACGGAATCGTGGTTGCGGAGGAGACGAACTTCGGAGAGCTTCCGGCGTTTCTGTATACTGACCTCTATCGCGGGATCATACATGGTAACATACCTCGCCGCTGCCAC
>JAFPWN010000023.1 GCA_017412765.1 Oscillospiraceae bacterium
ATACTAATCCTTGATATAAAACTGACTTGTAATTCTGAGCAGAAATTGTGCCAGACAAGGCAGACCCCGCAGAGCATAATGGATATATATGCTCAAGGGGGCTAACGCAGTATGGCGCTATTTCTGCCGGAAGGACTGTCAGGTTTCTATTAAGGTTTAGTATCAGTTCATTCCGCCGGCGTACTTCTGCTTTACGCCGTTTATCTTATCCTGCGAGACCTGCTCGGTCGGATACCAGCCCTTGTCGCTCATGGCGGTGTAGATATCGTCGCCGAGAGCGAGAGTTTCGTTCAGCGCGCGCTGAAAGGCTGTGCGAACGTCCGGCGTCGCGGACTCAACGGTGCCGTGAAGATAGAGGTCGCAGCCGGATTTTGCGGTGGTCAGAAGATTTTCCATGATGCACTTATCGTCCATTTTACTCTCCTCCTCAGACAAGGCGCATAAAGCCTTCAAAAATTTCCTTTACCTTGCACTCGACCTCGCTCGCCTTCTCCTTGAGGGTGTTGTCGGAAAGCTGAGTCGCGGCGGTATTTGCGAGAGTTTGAAGAAACTGCGCGTGGCCAAGCGCGTCTTCAACGTAGAGAAGCTCTTTTTCGCTCATTTTTCATTACCTCCTGTATATTAAAAAGCCTCGATGCTATTGTGCATCGGGGCTTTGGTATTATGTATTGAAAAATGTGGAATCCCTGGCTATCTGGCGCTTCAGCTCCTCTATCGACGAGAATTTTCTCTCCGGTCTGATGTAGACAAGGTAGTCTATCCTTATCCGCTGACCGTAGAGGTCGCCCCTGAAGCCGAAAAGATTCGTTTCTATGCTGACAACGCCGTCATCCTTGACCGTCGGGCTGACTCCGACGTTTGTAATGCCGCGGTAAACGCCTTCCGGCGTTGTGACCTCGGTGCCGTAAACGCCGAATTTCGGCGCGACAACGCCCTCCGGGAGCATCAGGTTTACGGTGGGAAAGCCGAGCGTGCGCCCGACGCGCAGACCGTGCTGAACTATGCCGGAGAAGTAGTGCGCGTGGCCGAGGTATTCGTTCGCCTGGCGGAGCTTGCCGTCCGCGAGCAGGGCGCGAATCATCGTGCTCGACACCGTGTCGCCGTTCAGGCTGACCTTTTCGACCTTGTCAAAGCCCACGCCGCGCTCCTCGCAGAACTTGCGGAGCATCGCGGTATTGCCCTCGCCCATATAGCCGAAGCGGAAATCGTAGCCCGCGACGAGGTGGCAGGCGCCGTACTCGTCAACGAGCATCGAGGCAAAATCGCGCCACGGCATCATGCGCGTCTTTTCGTCGAAGCAGATAGTGATGACGTCGTCAATGCCGAAAATGCGCTTTATGCCCTCGACCTTGTCGGCATTCGTATTTATTTCAAGAACGTTTTTCGCCGGCGGTCTGTCGAAGGTCAGAACGCAGGGCGTCGCGCCCTCCTCTCGCGCAAGACGCACGGTGCGCGATATGAGCGCGGCGTGACCGCGGTGCAGACCGTCAAAAAAGCCGAGAGCTATAACTCGTTTCATCCTAAACCTCAAAAAAACTTTTGATAGTTGTTACCGTGCCGTTTTCGGCACTCCCAAGCAGCAGAAAGTCGCCGCTCTCGCCGTAAACGCGGCACTTGCCGTCCCGTATCTCAGCCTCAAACGGATTGCCGTTCAGCGCGCGCTTCAACGCCTTGCCGGAGATCGACAGCGCGGGATATGCCTTGAAGATGCTGTCAGTCGGAAGCAGGTACCCTGCCGGGTCAGCGAGTATATCGCTGAGCGGATGCGCCTCCGAGATGTCAAAATCGCCGGCAGCGAGCCTTCTCAGGCTCGACATCGCCGCGCCGCAGCCGAGAGAGGCGCCGATATCGCTCACAAGCGTGCGGATATACGTTCCCTTCGAGCAGGTCACGGTGAGGCTCAGATCGTCACCGACTGATATATCGTAAATCGTGATCTTCCGCGCCTTTCTCTCGACCTCGACACCCTTTCGCGCAAGCTCATAGAGCTTTTTCCCGCCGATCTTGATTGCGGAATACATCGGCGGTATCTGCTCTATCTCACCGATAAAGTTCGGAATAACGCGCAGAATATCCTCTTTTGTGACGTTTGCGCTCGTTTCGGTAAGAATATTGCCGGTAGTGTCCTGCGTGTCCGTAGTAATGCCGGGCTTCACTCCGGCGCGGTATTTCTTGACCGCGTTCTCGCTGAACTCCGCCGCCCTCGTCGCCCGTCCGACAAAGACCGGAAGCACTCCGGTCGCCATCGGGTCGAGAGTGCCGCCGTGACCTATCCTGCGGGTAGCGCACGCGCCGCGCAGCTTCGCGCAGACGTCCTGGCTCGTCCAATCGGGCGGCTTGTCTACGATAAGTATGCCGTTCATTCCGGCCACAGCTCGTTCACTGCCCTTTCTATGGCTTCTGCAAGCTCGTAAGGCTGCATATCCGAACTGCAGCCCGAAGCCATTTTGTGACCGCCGCCGCCGAAGCGCGCGCAGATCTCCGACGCGTCAACGCTGCCGTCGGTACGCACGGAGGCGTGGCTTTTCCCATCATTCTGCTCGCGGACTGTCACGGCTACGCGGTTTCCGCGCACCTTGCCCGCGAGATTTGCGAGGTCGTCGCAATCGTCCTCGGTAACGCCGCTCTCCTCCATCATTTTCCGGGTGATAACGGCGATATTGAGCGCATTATCGCGCGTTGAGCGCAGCGATTCGTAGACCTTACCCTCGAGCCTCAGACGCGCGAAGCTGAAGGAACGAAAAAGCTCCTTATTGAGCGGCATCGTATCCGCGCCGTAGTCGATGAGCTTCGCCGCCGCGATGTGCGTATCGGACTTCGTGTTGCCGTACTGAAAGCAGCCGCAGTCGGTGGAGAGGGCGACGTAGATGAGGTCAGCCTCTTCCTTTGTGAGAGAGTCGCAGCATAGCTCGATAACATCCATTATGATCTCGCCGCAGCTTGCCTTATCGCCGTCGAGCAGCAGTCCGTTTTCCGTGAAATCCGGATTTTTCGGGTGGTGGTCGATGGCTACGCTCACAGTTCCCGCGAAGCCCACGGGAAAGAGCTTTGCCTCCGCGATATCGGTGCTTATATGGATAGCTTCGGCGCGATCCGGCTCGATATACGGCGCGGCAAACGGCTTATAGCGCTCGGTGATCTCGGGATTTGGAAAGAGCGAGGCTCTTTTTCCCATCCTTCTAAGCGCAGAGCAGAGAGCTGACGCGGAGCCGACAGTGTCGCCGTCGGGTCTCGCGTGGGTCAGTATAACGTAGTCGTCGTGCGCGCGCAGGTACTCGGCGCACTCAGTTCTCGTCAGCTTCTTCATCTTCGTCCTCCTTTAGATCGAGGGAATTGATGATCGAATTGATGTGCGCGCCGTACTCGATGGATTTATCGAGAATAAAAGTCAGCTCCGGCGTGTTGCGCAGATTGAGGCGAATCGAAAGCTCGCGTCTGAGCCAGCCGGAGGCGCTCTTGAGACCCTTCATGAAATCCTTCTCGCTCTTAAGACCCATGCAGCTCAGATACACCTTGCAGTATTTGAGGTCGCCGGTCGTCTCCGTGCGGACTACGCTGAGAAGTCCCTGCTGAACTCTCGGGTCCTTGACCTCGGTTATGAGCTTTGAGAGGCACAGACGGATATCCTCGTTAACTCTGTTTATTCTGTTTGATGGCATATTATTTACCTCTTTAGAAAAATCGGGAGGGGAAAACTCCCCTCCCTCAGACTGTAGACAAAAAGGAAAAGCGTTGGATAAAGGAGGCGGGGATCTGTGAAGGGGTCGGCCAAGAGACCCCTTCACGTCGCATAATCCGCCCGCAGGCGTCATATTTTGCGCTCAGAGCGCGCAAAATATGTTCGATGCGGAGACTTTGTCGACGCATTGAGGGGAAAACTCCCCTCCCTTTGGGTTAGATCTGTTCCATTACGAAGCACTCGATGATATCGCCGACCTTGACGTCGTTGAACTTCTCGACCTGCATACCGCACTCGTAGCCGCTCGCAACCTCGCGGACGTCGTCCTTGAAGCGGCGGAGAGAGGCGAGGTCGCCCTCGAATATGACTACGTTGTCGCGCAGAACTCTTACGGAGCAGCCGCGCTGGATCTTGCCGTCCTGAACGTAGCAGCCGCAGACGGTGCCGACCTTCGATACCTTGTAGGTCTCGCGCACCTCGGCGTGACCGATGATCTGCTCGCGGAACTTCGGCGCGAGCATACCCTTCATCGCGTCCTCGATCTCGTTAATGCAGTCGTAAATTACGCGGTACATTCTTATATCGACGTTGTTTCTCGCGGCGGAATCTCTCGCGGCGGAGTCCGGGCGCACGTTGAAGCCGACGATGATCGCTCCGCTCGTTGCGGCGAGCATTACGTCAGACTCGTTGATCGCGCCGACCGCGGAATGGATGACCTTGACGCGGACTTCCTCATTCGAGAGCTTCTCGAGGCTCGTCTTGACAGCCTCAGCGGAGCCCTGAACGTCCGCCTTGACGATGATGCCGAGCTCCTTGAGCTCGCCCTCCTGGATCTGAGCGAAGAGATCCTCAAGCGTGACCTTCTTCGCGCCGGAGGCGGCGGTTTTCTGCTCGTTCTTACGCTGCTCGGCAAGCTCGCGCGCCATGCGCTCGTCCGCGACGGCGTTGAAGGTGTCGCCCGCTCCCGGTACCTCGCTCATTCCGGCGATCTCGACCGGCACGGAGGGGCCGGCGGTGAGCACGCGCTCGCCCTTGTCGTTTATCATGGTGCGGACTCTGCCGACCGCAGTACCTGCGATTATGATATCGCCGAGCTTGAGCGTTCCGTTCTGAACGAGAACGGTCATTATCGGGCCGCGTCCCTTGTCGAGTCTCGCCTCAATAACGGTGCCCTTCGCGGCGCGGTTCGGATTAGCCTTCAGCTCCTGAACCTCGGCGAGAAGCACGAGATTTTCAAGCAGGGTGTCGATGCCCATGCCGGTCTTGGCGGAGATGGGAACGCAGATCGTCTCGCCGCCCCACTCCTCGGGCACGATATCGTACTCGGTGAGCTGCTGCTTTATCCTCTCGGGGTTTGCGCCGGGCTTATCCATCTTGTTGATGGCGACCACGATGGGTATTTTAGCCGCCTTCGCGTGGTTTATACTCTCGATCGTCTGCGGCATGATACCGTCGTCAGCCGCGACGACGAGGATCGCTATATCGGTGACCATGGCGCCGCGGGCGCGCATCGAGGTGAACGCCTCGTGACCCGGGGTGTCGAGGAAGGTCACGGGCGAGCCGTTGATCTCAACGGTGTATGCGCCGATGTGCTGGGTGATGCCGCCCGCCTCGCCGGAGGCGACGTGAGCGGAGCGGATATAGTCGAGAAGCGAGGTCTTGCCGTGGTCAACGTGACCCATAACGACTACGACCGGAGCGCGCGGAACGAGGCTCTCTTCAGAATCGGCGGTATCGTCGATGAGCTTCTCCTCGATCGTTACGATGACCTCTTTTTCGACCTTGCAGCCCATCTCCTCCGCGATGATCGCGGCGGTGTCGAAGTCGATAACGTCGGAGAGAGACGCCATGACGCCGTTCTTCATAAGGGTCTTTACGACCTCGGCGCCGGTCTTTTTCATTCTCGAGGCAAGCTCGCCCACGTTGATCTCGTCGGGGATCTGCACCTTTACGGGAGCCTTCTTCGCGATCTCGAACTGGAGGCGCTGCATTCTGTCGCGCTCCTCGTTGCGGCGCTTCTGGCTCTGCTGCTGCGGCTGCTGCTGGCGGGATTTCTGCTTTATCTTCTCCTTGCCGCCCTTGCCGTTATCGCGCTTGCCGCGGCTCTTTTCGCCAGCGAGATCGTCAAAGCGCTCGTTGTACTTGTCAATGTTGATCTGAACGCCCGAGGTGTCGATAACGCGCTTCTGCGGCTGCGGCTTCGGCGTATGGGGCTTTTCGGGCTTCTTCTCCGGCTGAGGCGCGCTCTTATTCTCTTTCTGCGGCTCGGTCTTGTTCTCCGCCGGTGAAGCGGCCTCGGCAGGCTTCTTTTCCTCTGCCTTCTTCTCCGGCTGGGGATTCGCCGCAGCTGCGTCGTCAGTAAAAATATCCGCGAGGGATACCGCCTCATGCTGCTTTGTGAGGTAGTCAAAAATTATATTGAGCTCGTCATCCGTCAAAACCTGCATGTGGTTTTTCGGAGTCGTGGCGTATTTCGTGAGGATCTCGGTGACGACCTTGCTCGTCATGCCGAAGTCCTTTGCCACCTCGTGTACTCTGTATTTTACATCCAAGCTCATTGGCACTTCTCCTTTTCAAGTTTCATCTGAAAGGCTTCCGCCATCTTTTTATCGGTAATCGCCATTATTCCAGGCGTGCCGCGCCCGACGAGGCTGCCGAGCTCCTCCTTCGTCCACGGAAGAGCAATATGCGGGCACTTCGCCATCGCGGAGAGGTTCTGCGCCCTCTCGCCGAGGCTTCTTCCGGCGTCGCAGGCGGTAAGTATCAGCTTCGCCTTATTGGCTCGGGCGTCGATCTTGACGCTCTCCTCGCCTATCGTGAGCCTGCCGGCTCTTTTGGCAAGCCCGAGGAACGTCATCGCAGGCGTCATTTCTCCGCCTCCCTTAAAAGCTCGTCGTAGGTCTCCTCGCCGATATGCACGCGAAGCGCCCTGCCGAGAGCGTTAGATTTTTTTGCCTTTTTAATGCAGGCGGCATTGGGGCAGATATAAGCTCCGCGCCCCTCGCCGTCACCGGCGGTAAAGCGGATAAACTCGCTCTTCGCGCCCTTTTTCCGGCACGCAACGCACTGCCGGATGGGAATGTACGTCACGCTTATGCCTCGCTCTCGGGCTTGATGTCGATCTTATAACCGGTGAGCTTTGCGGCGAGGCGGACGTTCTGCCCCTCCTTGCCGATGGCGAGGGAAAGCTGGGAATCGGGAACGATAACGCGGCAGCTCTTGCCCTCGTCAAGGATCTCTACGCTCACGACGTCGGACGGCGCGAGCGCGGCGGCGACGTACTCCGCGGGATCCTCGGAATACTTAACGATGTCGATCTTCTCGCCCCTTAGCTCGTCTACGACGGCGGCGACTCTGCCGCCCTTGGGACCGACGCAGGCGCCGATCGGCTCGACAGCGGGGTCGTAGCTCATAACGGCGATCTTGGTGCGGCTGCCCGCCTCGCGGGCTATGCTCTTGATCTCAACGGTACCGTCATTGATCTCCGGTACCTCAAGCTCAAAGAGCTTCTTTACGAGGCCGGGGTGCGTTCTGGAGATGAGCACCTGCGGGCCGTTTCCTCCTCTGCGCACCTCGACGAGATAAACTCTGAGCTTATCGCCCTCGTGAAGCTCCTCGGTGGGAACTCTCTCGCCGGCGGTGAGCACAGCCTCGTTATAGTCGGGGTTGGAGGTGATGGTCACGGATACGTTGCCTCTCTCGGGGTCAACGTGGTTTACGACGGTCGTGAGTATCTCGTGCTCCTTGGAGGAGAACTCCTCGCTGACCATATTGCGCTCAGCCTCGCGGATGCCCTGAATGATGACCTGCTTTGCGGCCTGGGCAGCGATCCTGCCGAATTTCTTGGTGTCAACCGGCACGTTTACGATATCGCCGACCTTGGCGCGTTTGGAGAAGCGCTTTGCCTCGTCAACGAGCAGGTCGATCGCGGGGTTCTCGATCTCATCGACCACGTTCTTTCTGATGTAGACGTCGATCTTGCCCTTCGCCTCGTCAACATCTACGAAGATGTTTTCCTCAACGCCCGGATCGTCCTTGCGGAGCGCGGCGACGATCGCCTGCTTGATCCTGTCGAGCATATAGTCCTTGCGGATGCCCTTTTCCTTTTCAAGCTGCTCTATCGCAGCAAAAAATTCTGAGTTCATTTTTGTAAATTCCTCCCTTATTCTATCCGAAGCTGCACGGAAGCAACCTCAGCCTTTGTAAATTTTATCTCCTCGCCGGTTTTGAGCCTTATAGTCACGTCGCCGGCATCGTAGCCCGCGAGGAAACCGGTGTATTCCTTTTTGCCGTCCCTCGCCTTATAGAGCCTGACGGCGCAGAAAGAGCCCATAAAGCGCTCAAAATCAGAGTCGCGGCGCAGTCTGCGCTCAACTCCGGCGGAGCTCACCTCAAAGGTGTAGCTTTCCTGAATCAGATCGCGCTCATCGAGTATCGGATCGAGAGCGCGCGTAACGGCGACGCAGTCGTTAATTGAAACGCCGCCCTCCTTATCAATATAGACGCGGAGAAACCACTCCCCCGCCTCCTTGATATACTCCACGTCCCAGAGCTCGCAGTCGCATTCTTCGCAGATGGGTTTGCTCAGCTCCGCAACGATTTCGGTTATTTTGCTCAAAATTATTACTCCTTCAAAAAATGCACAAAAAAGAGCGGGACACAAGACCCACTCCACACTGCACAACTATCTGACAAAACGCAGTATAGCACAGTGCAGGAAAAATTGCAAGTATTTTTTGGTAAAATGCCCGAATAAATATACCGAGCGGGCGAGTCGCTGACCCGCCCGCGTTGGATTTTTCACTTCAGCACCACGGTCATCGTGACCGGGTTGTGATCTGAATACTTAAAGCGAGTGTTGATGACGTTCGCGTACTTCACCTCGACGTTCGGACTCACAAGGAAGCCGTCAACCGTGAGAACGTACTGTCCGTAGTGATAGGGCCCGTCTGCGTTGCGGCAGGACGGCACGGGGTCGTTGCCGTTAAACGGAGGCACGATCTTTATCGCGGTGCCGTAGAACGTATCGGGCGGAATGGGCTGCGCCCACGTGTAGTCAATGTCGCTCTTGCCGAACCAGGCCTCTGAGTTTCCGAGGAGATCCTTGTTAAAGTCGCCTCCGGCGATAACCCAGTTGCCCTTATCGTACTCATTCTGCATATCGAGAAGCAGCATTCTGAGCTGCTCTGTTGCGATAGAGCCGTCGGTCGTGTACGCCGAGAGGTGGAGATTTATGAGCACAAGCTCCTTTCCGTTATCGCCGGGGAGCCTCGAAACGGAGTAGCAGCGGTCGAGGTCGACTATCTTCATAAGGCTGTCCTCAACCGGGAGTGAGCGGCGCAGCGACGAGGTGATGTTGTACTTTGCAAACGTCCCGACGCCCGCCTTTGCCGCGCCGTGCGGCTGCAGGATCGGATAGAAAAGGAACGGAGAGTCCCAGTTCTCGGCAAATACGTTGTCGTAGTTCTTGCCGGCGAGCATGGAGCGCAGGGCGGTCAGCTCGTCGCGGTGGTAGGAGCGCGTCGCGTCCACGTCGATCTCCTGCACGAGCAGCAGATCCGCGTCCTCGGAGTTCAGGAAATCTCCGATCGCGGCGATGTTCTTGTCGAGCCGCTCCGGGCTCCACGCCCACGCGCGGTCGCCGCCGTCCATGAAGAAGCCGAAATCGTCCTCATAGGCGCCGAAGCCGATGTTGAAGGAAACGACCTTATACTCTTTTCCCGCCTCGATCCTTGCCGAGGTATTGTCCACGACGTCGAGAGGGAGATTATCGTCAAGACGGTGATATGCGATGAAAACATAAGCGACGTAGCCGCCCACTATCAGTACGAGGGCAAGGACTACACAGAGGATTGCCTTCAATACCTTTTTCATCGTTACGCCTCCGTTGAGAAGATATACTTTCCGAGAAGCTCCACAGCCGCCTCGTCGCCGAGCATCTTCTTGAACTGGTTGACGGCAACGCCGCCGTCCCTGAACAGTCTGTCAACGTATTTTTTGGAGGCTGTCCTCTTCGCCTCCTTCGCGCACTTCGGGGCGGTCTTTGCCTCCTCGATATATGCGTCTATCCACTCGGAAGCCATTTTTGAGAACTCGCCCGACAAATTCTTGCCGACCTTGCCGAGAGAGGCCTTCATATAGAACTCGTCGGACCAGTCCGGCTTTTTTTCGCGGTCAACGAAAACCTTGTAATTTTCACCGACCTTCTCGATCGTTTCAAAATTCCGCTTTGAGATGAGAGTATCGTACATCTCAAGGAGCAGAGTATCCTTGCCCATGGCGTTTATGTAGTCATAGCTCAGAAGCGGCATATCTATCTCCATCGGCGTCAGAACAACGGTGACCATCTTCATCAGCCCGAATAACGCGGTCATCTCGATAGCGGAGTAGTAGCCCACGCCGGGTATCTCATAGCTTCTGAGATCAAATTTCATCGGGAACTTTTTGATCGAATTCGGCTCAAAGGAGCGCTCGCGCACCTCGCCTCCGGCACCTATGGCACTCTGCAGCTCCCGTATTTTTGCGGAAAAATCAAGATTAAACATTTTACCGCCTCCTTTGCCGCTATTCTACCACACCTCCGTGCCAAATGTAAAGTTGATTATTGCGCATTTATGTGCTACAATAGTTCAAGGAATTACTCCGGACCAGGGTGATATTTTGAGAGAGATAATCGAGATTACCGATATAAACGATCCGCGCGTCGCCGCCTATTCGCGGCTCACGGAGGCGCAGCTCCGCAACCGGCTCGAGCCGGAAAAGGGGCTCTTTATCGCGGAAAGCCCGAAGGTCATCGCCTCGGCGCTCGACGCGGGCTATGCTCCGGCGAGTCTTCTTATGGAGCGCCGGCACCTTGACGGTGACGGGAAGGCCATCATTGAGAGAACGGACTGCCCCGTCTACACCGGCGAGCGAGATATTCTCGCCGCCCTCACGGGCTACGAGCTGACGCGCGGAGTGCTCTGCGCGATGCGCCGCCCGGGCGAGCGAAGCGCCGCAGAAATATCCGTCGGTATCCGCCGCGCCGCCGTTATCGATGGGGTCGTGGATTCAACGAACGTCGGCGCGATCTTCAGAAGCGCCGCCGCGCTCGGCATGGACGCGGTTTTCGTAACGAAAAGCACCTGCGACCCCTATAACCGCCGCGCCGTAAGGGTCAGCATGGGCACCGTATTTATGGTGCCGTGGGCGTATATCGAGAGCGCGGACGAGCTTAAGGACTACGGCTTTAAGACCTGCGCGATGGCGCTCACGGACGAATCCGTTTCCATCGACGATCCGGAGATAAGAGCGTGCCCGAAGCTCGCGATAGTTCTCGGCACCGAGGGCGACGGTCTGCGGAAAAGCGTTATCGAGAACTGCGACTATACCGTAAAGATCCCGATGTACCACGGCGTTGACTCCCTCAACGTGGCCGCGGCGAGCGCCGTCGCGTTCTGGGAGCTGCATAAATGAGGCAAGGACCGACAATAATATATAAAACGGAGGTATGAACATGGCACAGAACAAGTATTCCGGCACCAAGACCGAAAAGAATCTCTGGGAGGCCTTTGCCGGCGAGAGCCAGGCGAGGAACAAGTACACCTTCTTTGCGTCCGTAGCGAAGAAGAACGGCTATGAGCAGATCTCGGCGCTCTTTCTCAAGACTGCCGAAAATGAAAAGGAACACGCGAAGCTCTGGTTCAAGGCTCTGAATGAGCTCGGTGACACAAAGCAGAACCTTGAAGCCGCCGCGAACGGCGAGAACTATGAGTGGACTGATATGTACGAGCGCTTCGCAAAGGACGCCGAGGAGGAGGGCTTCCCCGAGCTTGCGGCTCAGTTCCGCGGAGTCGGAGAGATCGAGCGCATGCACGAGGAGAGATACCGCAGGCTCCTCTCGAACATTGAGGCGATGGAGGTGTTCAAAAAGAGCGGCGTGACCGTCTGGGAGTGCCGCAACTGCGGTCACATCGTCATCGGCACTGAGGCTCCCGACGTCTGCCCCGTCTGCAATCATCCGCAGAGCTATTTCGAGGTACACGCCGAGAATTATTGATTTTCAGATATATCCGGAGGGCACTTGCCCTCCGGATATTTTTATGATATACTGTATAATTGACATAATACATAATGTGAGGTGATTCTATGGCGGTAAAAATACTCCACGCCGCTGATTTTCATCTTGACTCACCCTTCTCCTCGCTGTCTGAGGAGAAAGCTGTACAGCGCAGGCAGGAATCGCGCGGGCTTCTTTCGGAGCTTGGCGGGATCGCGGAGCGCGAGGGCGTGCAGGTAATGCTTCTCGCCGGCGACCTCTTCGACTCCGGCCTCAGCTACCGCGAGACGCAGGAGGCTATGCAGGCTTTCCTCTCCGGCGTTAATTGCGAGGTTTTCATCGCGCCCGGCAATCACGATTACTGGTCGCTGCGCTCGCCCTACGCTTTTCTGGAGCTTCCCGAGAACGTACATATCTTCCGCGCTCAGCAGCCGAAGTGCGTTGAGTTGCCCTCCCTCGGGTGCAGAGTCTGGGGCTGCGCCTTTACAAGCCCCGTATCGGACGATATGCTCGCGGGTTTTCGTCCCGGCGAGACGGAGCTTATCGACCTTATGGTGCTGCACGCCTCCGTCGGCGGCGACCGCTACTGTCCGATAACCGAGGATGAGATAGCCGCGACCGGGCTTGATTACCTCGCCCTCGGCCACGTTCACGCGTACTCCGGCATTAAGAAAGCGGGGAACGTGCATTACGCATACCCCGGCTGCCTTGAGGGGCGCGGCTTTGACGAGTGCGGCGAAAAGGGCTATATCATCGGCACTGTCGATAAGGGCAGGTGCGATCTTGCGTTCCGCCCGCTTGCAAAGCGCATCTATTCCGAGCGTGAGGTCGAGCTCACCGGCGCTCTCAGCGCCGCGGACGCGATAAGCGCCGCGATCGGTAACGGTGAGAAGGACAATATCGTGCGCATAACGCTCAAGGGCGAGTTTTCCGGCAGGGTCGATACCGACGAACTTGCGCGCCTCTTTGATGATAAGTTCTACTCCCTGCGCGTAAAGGACCGCACCGTTCCCGCGACCGATCTCTGGGCGGGCGTTGACGAGGACAGTCTGCGCGGGCTGTTTCTATCCGCTCTCAAGGCTAAATACGACGCCGCCTCAGACGAGCGCGAGCGCAGGATAATCCTCAGCGCCGCGAAATACGGCGTTGCGGCGCTTGACGGAAGGGAGGCGTGGCAGCCTTGAAGATAAGAAAGATGAAAGCCACCTTCGGCAAGCTCAAAAACTCCGAGCTGGAGCTTCAGGACGGGCTTAACGTGGTCTGCGCGCCGAATGAATACGGCAAAAGCACCTGGTGCGCCTTCATAAAGGCTATGCTCTACGGCATAGACTCCTCCGAGCGCGACAAGGCCGGCTATCTCTCCGCAAAGACGCGCTATCGCCCGTGGGACGGGACAGCGCCGCAGGGCAGCATGGAGCTCGTGCATGAGGGCAGGGAGATAACCCTCCAGCGAGCAAATCACGGCTCCGCGGCATTCAAGAGCATGATGGCTTACCGCACCGGAACCGCGGATTTCATCAAGGAGCTGCAGCCGGACACAGTCGGAGAAGCGCTCACCGGCGTAAGCGAGCACGTTTTCGAGCGCACGGCGTACATCCGCCGCCCCGAGCTGAGGATCAGTCAGACGAGCGACCTCGAAAAGCGCATTCAGTCGCTCATTTCCACCGGCGACGAGCAGACGAGCTTTTCCGACGCCGACGAAAAGCTGCGCGCCTGGCAGCGAAAGCTGCGCTACAACCGCTCCGGCGCGATACCGGCGCTTGAGAAGGAGCGCATGGCAGCCGAGGAGTCGCTTAAAGAGGTCGAGAGCATATCTGACGATATTTCCGAGCTGCGCGCGCGCATAAACCGCCTGACCCTGCAGGACGAGAGCCTGCGCGCCGACCTCGAGACCCACGATAAAATAGCGCGCCGGGACGAAGCGCGAAAGATAATCGCCTGCGGTGAAAAGCTCAGGCGCGCCGAGGAGCGCGTAAACGAGCTGACGGAGAAATGCACGAAAAACGGCAATCTCATGACGAGGCAGGATATTTCCGACATACGCGAGGTGGCAAGCTCCGTGGCTCCCCTGCGAAAGATCAGAAACGACGCCGAAAAGGCGCTCTGGCAGACCGAAAAGGACATATCCGATATTACCGCGCGCAAGGAGACGAGTCCGCTCTATCCGAGAAGCGAGGAAGAGACGATGGCGCTCTCAAAGCGCGTTTCCGAGCTTGACGCTCAGGTGAAAAAGGCAAAGAGGCGCCGCGTTCCGAAGCCCGTTCCCATAGCGCTCATCGTGATCGCGGTGGCGCTGGCGCTCGTAACGAGCGGCATTCTCATGCCTTTCGCTGAGTACTTCCCCGCTATCTCCGATTTCGTTTCGTTCCGGCTCTGGGGCGTTCTCTCCGCCGCCGCGCTCGGGATACTCGCAGTATTCCTGATTCTCTTCAAGCCCGGCGGAGGCAGGAGCGAAAAGGAGCTCGGTGAGATCCTCGCCGCCGCAGGCGTAACGAGCGCCGACAAACTCTCAAACCTCTGCGCGGCATACTGCCACCTTCTGAGAAGCGAAGCGCCGGCGACAGCCCTCCGCGACGCCGCGAGAGCAAAATACGACGACGCCGTGCGTGAGAGCGCCGAGGCGGAGGAAAAGGCGGTCGAGGCTGTCCGCAAGTTCGCGCCTGACGCAAAGAGCGGCGCGGATATCGCGCTTCTTGTCGATGAGACGGAGAAGGCGCTCGAGGAAAAAACGAAAGCAGAGTTCGAGCTTGCCTCGCTCCGCAGCGTTTACGAGACGCTCAAGGAGAAGTTCGGCGGCGAGCCGGAGATAACGGACGATTTCATTCAGGCCCCGCTCCGCGACCGCGAGGACACTCTCAAGGCGCTCGCGCGAAACACCGAGAGTCTGAACGAGGCTACGAACCGCTTCCACGTCGCCCTCGGCGAAGCCGGAACGAAGGGCGATCCGGCGGTCATCGGCGGCAGGATCGCCGAGTTAGATGAGCGCCTGTCAGCGCTCGAGGAAAAATACGACGCTCTGTCGCTCGCGGACGATATCCTCACCGACGCGAACACGACGCTGACGACGCGCTTCAGCCCGCTCATTTCAAAGAAAGCCGGTGAATACTTCGAGCGGCTCACGGACGGGCAGTACGAAAAGCTCAGCTTCGACCGCGGCTTTGACGCCCAGGCGCGCCGCACCGGCGACGATATCGGTCACAGCGTTCTCTCGCTCTCTGAGGGCACGGCGGACGAGATATACTTCTCCCTGCGCCTCAGCATGTGTGAGCTGATCCTGACCGGCTCCGACCCCTGCCCCATCATTCTCGACGACGCTCTTCTTAACTTCGACGACGAGCGCGTCAAAGAGGCGCTCGACCTCCTGTGCAGGATAAGCGAGGAGCGCCAGGTCATAATCTTCACCTGCCACTCCCGCGAGGCGGATCTTCTCGAGGGGCGCGACGGCGTCAACGTAATAAGAGCATAAGGCTTTGGGCGCATCCTTTTGGGTGCGCCCATTTTTTACTATTGACAAACTTATATAGTTAGTGTGTACTAACTATATAAGTTAGAGATAACTAACTATTAGGAGGTGAGTTTTACGTCCGAAGAAAATATTATAAATAACTGCGCGCCGACGCTTGCCGGGCTCAAGACCGGCAGCCTTTTCAACGCGTTTTATGATTCGAGAGCTTCTCTTCTCGGCGATATAGCCCGCTTCAACCGTCTGCTTGCCGGGAAGGGGCTTCGGTTGATCCCCCTCCGCTTTTCACAGACGAGCGCGCTCATATATCTCTATCGCCCGGATAAGCTCAAGCGCGACCTTTCAGACCCCGAGGCGTCAAGGATCCTCGCTGAGAGCGGATACGAGAGCCGCGACGCGTCAGGATGTATATCGAGGCTTATCCGCCGCCTGCGCGAGAGCGGAGATTTTCCGCACGAGGTCGGGCTTTTTCTTAGCTACCCTCCCGCGGACGTGCGCGGCTTTATAGAAAACCGCGGCAAAAACGCAAAGGCAGGCGGTCTCTGGAAGGTCTACGGCGACGTTGAGTGCGCCGAGGCGCTTTTCAGAAGATTCAAGCGCTGTACAGTCAGCTATCGCAGAGCCTTCGAGCGCGGAAAGCGCCTCGAGGACCTTGCGCTGGCGTGTAATACTAACCCCTGATTAAAAGCTTTAACCGAGCGCACAGAATTTTTTGCGTCATACAAGGCGTCCGGTGCAGACAATACTTTGTGTATTATCAAGCCGGATAACGAAGTATGACGCGAAAAGGGCAAGCGCGAATTGAAGATTTTGATTAGGGGTTAGTATAAATAAATCGATAAGGAGTTA
>JAFPWN010000024.1 GCA_017412765.1 Oscillospiraceae bacterium
ACTTGATTGATACAATCAACGGTGCAAATGCGAGCGCCGCAATCTATAGCATTGTTGAAACAGCAAAGGCAAACAAGCTTAAGCCGTATGAATATTTGAAGTATCTGCTTGAAGAAGTGTGCAAGCATCAGGATGATACAGTCATGGCGTTCATTGATGACTTACTCCCGTGGTCAGAAATGCTTCCGGACTACTGTAAAAAAGCTAAATAATCCACACGGCGGCGGTTCAGTCTAGTGACCACCGCCGCTTTTTTGCCTTTGGTACGGGTTATTTAGCGATTACTTTTCTTTGTCTTATGTGAGGAAGATTTTTAAGATTCCCTCGACTTTTTCCCTTTCAGTATCCACAGTGCGGCGAATAGCAGCGTAACTGCGCCGAAGCCTCCGGCGGCGACCTTCAGAGCGGTCTGCCATAGGGGAGTTACAGAGACTACCGTTGCGTCGCCGATGTTCATTGCGTTCGTGCGGGTAACGGAGTAGACGACGTTTTTAACGGCGTTGTGTACGGCGCTCGCTATCGCCGGATCGTTCTCGCTGCCGTCAAGCGTACCCATGCTTCCCTTGGAGCCGCACCAAATATCCTGACCCGCAAGAACTCCGAGACGGTAGTCCATCCATTTAGCGTTAAGCGCCATATCGGTGACCGCAGCGCCTGTCATACCCCACTCGTCACGGAGAATGCCGGTCATAAGTCCATGGTGGCTGCCCGACCAGACAACGCCGATGCGGTTGAAGCTCGTCATAACGTTCATTGCGCCGCCGCGCACCGCACCCTCGAAGGCTTCGAGGTATATTTCGCGTATCGCCTGCTCCGGAGCCCATACGGAAACGCCGTAGCGCCCCTCCTCCTGGTCGTTGAGCGCAAAGTGCTTAACGAAGGGGATAACACCCTTTGAGCGAATACCCTGCACCTCAGCGGCGCAGGCTTCGCCGGAGAGCCAGCCGTCCTCGGAGTAGTACTCGTTATGTCTGCCGAGATATTGACTGCGGTGGATATTCGCTCCCGGAGCGTAGATACCGGCGATGACGGAGGCGTTCGTGCCCTGATTGCCGTGCATCATATCCTCGCCGATGCACTTTCCGACCTCGCTTATAAGCTCGCGGTTAAAGGTTGCCGCCATAACGTCCTCAGAGGTGAACGCCATGCCGCTTCCGCCGCCCATAAGGCTTTTCGTGAAGCCCGTCGGCCCGTCCATCTCCTGCGTTGCGGGGAGGTTTATTGCGGGAAGCGCCTTTGTATTGTAGGCGCCGTTGTAGATGAGGTCGAGCATATCGTCATAGCTTATCTGGCTGATAAGAGAATCCCACGAGGGGTCGGAATACTCCGTATCGACGAAATCTATTGCCTTCAAATCTCCGGCCTTGCCGCTTTCGGGAACGGCGGCGTTTGCCCAATACTCCGCCTTCATTTTCTCGGCTATGGCGGCTCTGCCGCTCTCCTCGTGGGTGAGTCCGTCCGCCCACATCTTATCGGTGACGCGGAGATACTGCGTCGTCGGGAAGGTGCCGGTCCAGTCGGAGCGGCTCAGATAGGTCACGGCCTGACTTTCCGCGCCGTCGTATTTATTGAGGTCCGCATTGTCGAAAAGGTTTGTTATTGCGTTTCCGGTATAGCTTGACCTCGCGTAGGTGGTAGTATCAAGCTCTGCGACCGTCCACTTTGCTGCGAGAGAAGCGTCGCCGGTGCCGTACATTCTTGAGGCGTCCGCACCCTTGGCAGCGAGAATGTTGTTTACGGCATTGTGGGCGTCGGTGCCGACTGTGAAATAATAATCTCCGGCGTCGAGAATATAGGTCTTTGCGCCGTTTGCATCGTAGCTCGTGAGGTCGTCCTTGCGAATGGAGATAGTGTACTTCTCAGTCGCTCCGGCGGCAATTTCCTTTTTGCCGAAGCCGCAAAGCTCGACGGAGGCTTTTTCTACTCCGTTAGCCTTGTCATAGTCGGTGTAGGGCGACTGGAAGTAGATCTGCACAGTGTGCTTTCCGTCGAGCAGAGAGGTATTTCTGACGGACACCGCAGCCTCGATGGTATCGCCCTTGTCTGTAATGGAAAAATCGGAGTACTCAAAGTCGGAATAGCTCATTCCTGCGCCGAAGGGGAAGGCGACGAGGGAGGAGTAATCGTAATCTCCGGCGTTGCCCGTACCGAGAACGTAGTCCTCATAGCGAGTTTCAAAATAGCGGTAGCCGACGTAAATGCCCTCCTGATAGACAACGTAGTTCATGTTGCACTTGTCGATGCCGGGAGCGGTGTTGTTCTGCGCAAAGGCGAGATCCAGCTCTGCGGCGTTCGTATATGGAAAGGCGTCGTAGTTCTGCATCGAGGGGGAAGCGTGATTATCCTTAAGGAAGGTGTCGACAATTCTGCCGGAGGGATTTACCTTGCCGGCGATAATATCCGCCACGGCGGGTATGCCGTTAAGCCCGAGATTGCCGACCCAGAGAACGGCGTCTATATCGTACTCGTCGATAAAATCGAGCTGGAGAGTGGAGGATGAGTTGAGGATAACGATGATTTTTTTGAAGGTGCCTGCGTTCTTGAGCGCCTTGAGATTTGAGAGAAGGTCGGTCTCCTCTTTGCAAAGCCTCAGATAGTCGCCGCCGGTCATGTATTCCTCGAGCGCAGGAAGGGCGTTCGGCAGATCGGCGCCCTCGCCCGAGGAGCGGGAGAGAACGACTACGGCGGCGTCGCCGTAGGAGGTGAAGGTATTTTTAAGAGCGTCGGAATACTTTTCCCATGGCACCTCGTTTATTCGGTACTGCGCGGGACTTCCGCCGGAGAGATCGGCGTTTACGCGCTTATAGCCGCTGGTTTTGTAAAACTTCCACAGCTCAGTGTTTACCGATCCCTCGCCGAGCGCGCTTTCAAAGGCGGCATAGAAGCTCACGGTGTCGCCGGTCGCCATAAAGGCGGAGCCGGTGCCGGTCAGAACGGGATCTGCGGCGGATTGGGAGAAGAGGGAAACCCTGCTGCCCTCGCTGAGCGGCAGAGCGCCGCTTTTGTTGACGAGCAGCGCCGCGCCCTCCTCCTCGAGGCGGTAGCAGGTGTCCAAATCGTGGGCGACAAGCTCTTCCTCGCTTTCAAAGTCCGTCCAGAAGAAGATTTTGGAGTTTTCGCCGGGTATGATTTTCTGCGTTTCGGCGCCGAGCGCGGCGTTAATCATCGTCGAGTAGTAGCTCGTTATGGGTATTGCGATAACGAGAATGAGCGTAATGACGGCGGTGATTATTGTCGGTATTTTCCAAAAATTGCGCTTTTTCATTTGCCGTGCCTCCTCTGTTTATTCTGAGAGTAGCATAGCACGGCAATGGGAAAAAACAAGAAATGCCGCGCAGTCTTTGGCTGAAGCGGCATATTTTCGGGCTATTTATTCGGAAGAGTAATCGTCAGGAAAAACATATTATCGCTTTTTTCGGTATAAACCTCGCCTCCGCAGCTCTCGGCGATATAGCGCATACTTTTAAGTCCGTAGCCATGACGGCTTTTGTCGGACTTTGAAGTGCCGTTTTCGACGGCGACAGAAGGATCGAAGTAGTTTGAGACCTCTATTCTCGCACCGCCGTTTTCCTCTGAGATGCTTAAGGAAATCAGCCGCTCGTCCTTCGGGAGCGCAGTTACCGCCTCAATGGCGTTTTCAAGAGCATTATCGAGAAGCGAATATAGCTTTGAAGGCTCCATAAATCTTACCGCCGCACCGTTGCAAACGAAGGAAAGAGCGATGCCGTGCTTATCGCAGACGAGCTTTTTCTGGCACAGTACGGTGTCGACTATCTCGCTTCCGGTGCGGATGGCGCCGTCATACAGCTCCATAGCTTCGGAAATCGCACTGATTTCCTCCTGCGTAAGCCTGCCCTGCAAATCGTCAAGATGCCTTTTCAAATCGTGAAAGCGCATATTGACAAGCTCGATGGTATCGCGCATTTCGGAGTAGCGCTTGCGCTCTGCACGCAGAAGTTCCTCGCCGGCTTCAAGCTCCGCTTCAGCCTTTTTCTGCGACAAAAGACCGCCGCGAATGGCGATGAGCATGAGATAAATTATAAGCATAAGCGCCCGGACGCAGATAAGCATATTGCCGTCAAAGGGCTGATTGACCCGTATATACGGCTGTACTATACAGCGCAGCGTCAGAGTTGTTGCGGCAAGCCATATAACCGAAAAACCGCTGAGGGTCACGCCGGCTTTTTCGCCGCGCTCGAAAATGCCGGTGATAATGAGGAGCAGAGCGATATGTATTGCGGCGTAAATGAGCCAATCCGGAAGCATCGTATTGCCGCCGGGAAAGAAGCTGATAGTTTTAGTGTCGTCAATACCGAAAAGGTTCAGAAGAAGCTGAAGGGTGTTTCCGGAAAAGTTTTTCGTCATAAGAACGCCGGAGAACCAGAGAAAATACTGCGACACGCTGCCTTTGTATAGAATGGGCATGGCGATTATCTGTATCGCGCTGAAAAGCAGTTCAACTAAAATACGCGCCTGCAGGGTATCGTGAGTGGCACGAAATGCCGCCAGAGGAACGCAAAGAGCCGCCTCAAGCAGCGTAAGCAGAGGCAGCCTCCGGAAAAAGCCGCTTCTGCGAGGCTTTTTTCGGCAAATAACGAGCAAATAAACCGAAAACAGCGCTATATCCAGAAACAGCGTTATAAGATAAATCATAAAGTCGGTACTCATTAACTGCCCTCCCGAATTTCCGTCCATCGCTTCCGGACGTACCCGAGCCTCGGCTCGCTTATGCGAAGCTTCTCCTGCCCGACTGTTATGCAGCTGCCCTCAAGACTGTCTGCAAGGAGCAGATTGACTATATAGCAGCTGTTCGTCCTGCAAAAATACTCCGGCAGCTCTTCTTCACAGGAGGCGAGGGATAAGCGGCGGCATAAAGTGCCGCCGGAGGTGTGATAGAAGACCCCGTGGCCTGAGGCTTCGAGATATAATATCTCATCTGCTGAGAGGTTAATGACTTTTCCGCGCCCGGAAATGTGAATGTCCGTTCTGCTGTCCTTTACTCGCTTCAGGGTCCGCGCCAGCTTCAGCGCAAAGTCAGGATAAGAAACCGGCTTTACAATATAATTCAAAGCCCCGACCTCGTAGCCCTGAAGGGCGTAGGAGGCGAGAGAGGTGATAAAAACGATCTGTACGCCTTCGTCACGCTCACGCAGTATGCGTGCGGCGTCCATACCGCTTAAACCCGGCATGCGTATATCCATAAGAACGAGGTCATATTTCTCGGCCGAGGACAGAAAACCTGCGGCATTTGAATAGAAGAACGGCCAGAGAAGAATATTTTTCTCGCGGTTGAATCGGAAAATATAGTCCCGCAGCATATCCCTGTTTTCTTTCTCGTCCTCGACAACTGCGCAGCGAACCATGATGCTTCACCCCCCTCGTTTCAGCCAATATTTTATCACACCGATTTTTTCAGTTCAATAGGTTTTACACGCCGGGGAGTTTTTCCTTTTATTTGTCTTATGCGCGGAAGGATTTGTTCCTTACCGACAATGAAGGAATAACACTTTTTTTGCTTACTCTATGGTATGCTTTGTTTATCGAAAAATACCGGGAGACCACCTATGAGCAACAAAATTACGCCAGATTTTGGCGCTGTAATAAACATTATCGAGGAAGCTTGATATTAAGGGCTTTAACCGTCAGGGGCGCTGCCTGAACAGCACCCCATTTGTTAGACAAGTATGGTATACTACTAACAAGTGGGGTGTTGTTATATGCTGAAAGGAATACCGAACAAGAAATACACAGGCGAATTTAAGCAAAAAGTCGTAGAGACCATGAT
>JAFPWN010000025.1 GCA_017412765.1 Oscillospiraceae bacterium
CAAGACCTTTTGAGCCTACAATGATACTTGCGTCCAGTCCCAAGCCGAGCGGTAAGACCGTCGCAGCTAAGGAGGGCGCCTCGGAGAGATCCTCGGAGGGGTTAGAGTCCCATGAGCTGCGC
Source organism: Oscillospiraceae bacterium (assembly GCA_017412765.1). Taxonomy (GTDB): domain Bacteria; phylum Bacillota; class Clostridia; order Oscillospirales; family Oscillospiraceae; genus RUG626. The sequence goes on from JAFPWN010000025.1 coordinate 123, forward strand.
CAGCAGCGGTCCGGTTTTTTGCCCGAAACCAGGGGATAGGCGAAAAATACTGGTACATCAATAAACAAGCCAACCGAGGGAGCAATATCCTTCGGTTGGCTGAAGCAAATACGTTTTGTCTGCCTGACTGCCAATGCTGATCATTCGATTGACAAGCAGGCAGAGGGAACGTATAAGGCACAAACATATTTATACGAAAGAATATGAGGAATATGAAGATCAGAATTATAAGTAAAACAAACATTGGAATCCGAAATGATATCGAAGAACTGCTATTACTGGCGGATATAGAGTATGAATGGGTTGACATACGGCACATTTCTGTTTCAGATGATGAAGTCGGCTCAGTTATGTCATTGTTTGAAATGTACGGCATAGAAGCGAAAAAAGTTAATGGCGGCTGCTGATACATCTGTAATTAAGATTAAGAAACTTTTTGCGATTAAGGAGAATGATTATGAGTAAAACTCAAGAAATGAGAAACACCATAAGAGAGTGCTATCGCAATTATCTGTCCGAATGGGCAAAGATGCCGATTGAGGAGCTTGTGAACAAAGCTGATGAAATATCGCTCATCACTAAGATAGCCAAAATCCTTCCGGATGTTATCACAGAGGAAAGCGCAGATCATCTCTGCAAATATGTTGATCCGATCAACGCGGTTTTCGAGATGCTGGCATACAGGAACAGATACGCATATAGCTCATCCGTCTGTGAGATTGAGGGTGCGGTACAGACGATAGTTATCAGAGAAAGAGATTATGACCGCTATGGAGAATAATAATCATGAAGATTTGAAAGAAAGAGTTCTAACGATTAATCCGATTCAAGAAACTTCAGCAGTGAATAATATCAATTATATCGGTGCTGTAAACCTCCTTGAGAAGGTAAGAAAAAGCGGCATTTTCACAAGACAGCAGTTAGACCGCATTGAGTCAAGAATAAAAATTTTGACAGGTGCAGATTACATAATAATTCGCTGATTTTTTATTATAATTGGATATAGCTTTGAAAAACACTATGTGGTATTGTATGTCACTAATAGCGGGAGGTGAGTAGAATGACAAGCGATAATAAGGTAAACGGAAATGTTGCTATAAAGGGAAACAACATTAGAATTATAACAATAGATGCCGCACAAAAGACAATGGACGACAAACTGCGTGTAGCTGCATATGCCAGAGTAAGTTCAGATTCCAGCGATCAACTTAACTCATTTGCCGCGCAAAAACATTATTATACAAAGCTAATCACGTCAAATGACAAGTGGACGTTAGCAGGAATTTATGCTGACGAAGGCATTACAGGCACTTCGATAGAGAAGCGCGTTGAGTTCATGAAAATGATTGATGATTGCCATCGCGGAATGATTGATATCATTCTGGTTAAGTCAATATCGAGATTTGCCCGAAATACAAAAGAATGCCTTGAAGTAGTCAGGGAACTCAAATCCATTGGCGTCAGCGTTGAATTCGAGGAGCAGCGCATAAACACGTCAAATTTATCAAGCGAACTAATGACTGCGATGTTCGCATCTATAGCTCAGAAAGAAAGCGAGAGCATATCCCAAAATATGCGCTGGAGCTATAAACATAGATTTGAAAGCGGTACGTTTCTTCCATCGTCAGTTCCTTATGGATATACGATAGTCAATCGAACTCTCGTCCCAAAAGAGGATGAAGCTGAAATAGTGCGGCAAATATTCATCGACTATCTCTCCGGTAAAGGAACTGCTGAAATAGCTAAAGAGCTGCGTGACCGGAATATCCCCTGTAAATCAGGCGAAAGTGAATGGCATACAAATTCCATCTGTTATATTCTATCAAATGAACACTATATAGGAAACTCACTTTGGCAAAAGAGATATACTACTGATACGTTGCCCAGGAAAAAGATAAGTAATAAAGGTGAACGTGCTCAATATTATGCGGAAGGGACACATCAAGGGATAATAGATGAAGATATTTATTACGCAGTTCAGTCCCTAAAGAAGAACAAATCTCCAAAGAATAATAAGTCTGTGGATATGTATAATCCATTAAGACATAATATGATTTGCAGAAAATGCAACTGCCATTTAAGAAAAAGGATCGTCAGAGGAAAGAGCTATTGGGCATGTCTCGGAAGAGAAAAGCGAAAAGATAATTATTGTGACGTTAAACCAATTCCTGAAGACGAAATCCATTCAGCATTTCTACGCTTATACTATAAGTTGAAACATCACCCAGATATTCTGTCAGATCTAAAAGATAATTTGATATCGATTCGTGAGCGAAAGCTTCTTCTGACAGAAGATATTGTTGAGACTAATAAAAAAATAACAGAACTATTAAGTCAGAATCATTTGTTGAACCAATGCCGCGAGCAAGGTCTCATTGATCCTGACATTTTTATATCCCAATCCAATGAGCTGGCTGAAGCGCTTCGTGCCGCAAAGCTCCAAAAAGAAAGAATTCTTAGTATTGAAGGTAATGACATGATTCCATGTACTGAAGATATGTTGGAATCACTTGAGACAGGGCCGGAAATAATGGAGGATTTCGATGCGGAGCTCTTCAGCGAACTCGTTGACAGTATAACAGTAATTGATGAGACGGAGCTATGCTTCAGACTTCACAATGGGATAGAGCTGACGGAATATATCGAGAGGACGATACGGTAATGGGTAAGCGAAAGCAACCTTTTGGATACAAAATGGAGATGGGCAGAATAGTAGTAAATCCGAAGGAAGCAGAAATCGTAACGATAATATATGAGGATTATGCAAATGGCAAATCTCTTAAGAAAATAGCGGATAGCTTAAATGGACAGCAAGTTTGTTACTGTGAGGACAAGTTATGGAACAAGAATATGGTAGCTCGGATATTGGAGGACAAGCGCTATACCGGCATTGATGATTACCCTGCGATAGTCAACACAGAACAGCATGAATTCATCTCAAGGCAGAAAAGCTTGAAAAACATCCCATGCACAAGGTCGACAAATCAAAGGTTGTTACGCAGCATTTGCGGTAAGGCTGTAAAAGATGAGGTCGAGCTGCAGATAAAGGCACAACTAAATAGACTAATTGAAAACCCTGACCTGGTTGTGTCTCCCGTGACTAAAGTAGTAAGTGCAGAAGTATTCAAGCTTCAGAAAGAACTTGATGATTGCATCTATAACAATGTCCCGGATGATGAATCGGCAAGGATATTAGCTGTAAAGCTTGCGTCAGCTAAATATGAAATGCTTGGAAATGAGGAATATGAAACTATTAGGATAAAATCCGTTCTTAGTTCACATGTTCCGATGACAGATCTTGATCCTGAAATACTTAAATCTACAGTCTCTAAGATTAAAATACTCAATAATGGAAAGATAGAATTACTACTCAAGAATAATCAAATAATAGGGAGGAGTTAGCGCTGATGCCGGAAGCAGAGAAAAAGATAATTACAATACAGCCTAAACCTGAGCTAACTGAAGATAAACCAACAAATCGTCAGCTACAAGTAGCGGCATATTGTCGTGTGTCTACAGATGATAAAGAACAACTGACTAGCTATGAAAATCAAAAGAAGCACTATACAGATAAGATAATGATGAATCCAGAATGGACTATGGCTGGAATTTATGCGGATGAAGGACTTAGCGGAACTTCGGCGAAAAAACGACCTGAGTTTCTAAGAATGGTACGTAATTGCAGACAAAAGAAAATTGATTTGATACTGACGAAATCTATTTCTCGCTTCGCAAGAAATACTGTGGACTGCCTTCATTATACACGAATGCTTCGAAGCTTGGGTATTGGAGTGTATTTTGAGGAGCAAAATATCAATTCGTTAGATGCTGAAAGCGAACTATTCATCACGATGTACGGAGCTTTTGCTCAATCAGAGAGTGAAAATATAAGCGCAAATGTACGCTGGGGAAAGCGTCAGGCAATGCGTGAAGGACGCACGGGAATCAAGTATAGGAATTTCTATGGCTACAAAAAAGGCGAGGATGGAAAACCGGAAATAGTACCGGAAGAGGCAGAAGTCATAAGAGAGATTTTCAAAAGATACATTGCGGGTGAAAGCTATAAAATGATAGCTGATTCGCTTAACACGAGAGAAATCCCGTTAAAGGATGATATGAAGATGTGGACAGTAGGTTATATTAGAGGAATAATCTTAAACGAGAAATATTGCGGTGATGTCTTGCTTCAGAAGACCTTTGTCAGCGACTGCATATCTAAGAAAGTAATTAAGAACACAGGCCAGCTTCCTATGTATCTGATCCAGAATCATCATGAAGCCATCATTGATAGAAAAACCTTTGAAGAAGCTCAAACAGAACTTACAAGACGATCGGCAAGGAAAAGTCCATCAAAGAAAAGTGCGCCGACAGGACGGTCACGATATAGCGCCAAATATGCTCTTTCAGAGCGCCTTGTATGCGGCGAGTGTGGCACTCTGTATCGGCGCTGCACATGGACAAAACCCGGAAAAAAGTATATAGTATGGCGATGCGTAAGCCGTTTAGACTTCGGTACAAAGTATTGTCATAACTCGCCGAGCATAGATGAAGGAGTGCTTCAGAAAAGTATCATTGCAGCTCTGAACTCTGCAATGAGCAATAAATCTGAACTACTATCTATTATATCTGAGGCTGCTGAAATGGAGCTGTTTTCGCTAAATGGCACATTATTAAGCAAAGCGGATATTGAAAGAAAACTCAAGAGCATAGAGGCAGAAACGATTTCGATAATCGCAAAGGCAGCGAAAGAAGGCAAATCAGTTGACTTTGAGCAGAAGATGAAAACTCTTCTTAAAGAAACTACTAAACTCAAGGAACTCCGTGATAAAATTGATGAACAATATACAAGAAACGATACTGCAAATAATAACTTGGTAAAATCTGTAGAGCTGATGGAAAACTATTCACCGGCAATAACAGAATGGGATGAGACAATGATAAGAAGACTAGTTGATACCGTAAAGGTAATTTCCAAAGATAAAATTGAAGTATACCTGCGCGGAGGAGAAATAATCACTCAGGATATGCTTTATTGATAACAGTTGGTTTGGTACGCCTCGTTCGCATGAACGAGGCGTATTTCTTGTTTATTCTATTTCATCGGAATCGTAATTACAAATAATCTATATTTGGCAGAGAACGCCGGAAAGGAGAATCAGATGAACGTCAGGAAAAGAATTGATTATAGCGATTTATATGTAGCGTTAGATATTGCTATAAACGCTGATCTTGAGCAGATGGACCTTTACTTGAAAATTGGAAAAGCAATTTGCTCAAGACCCGAAAAGGGTGCGGCTGTAGCGGCAGCAGAATATATTGCTGAGAGATATCCTGAAATTCAAGGTTTCTCCCCGCGCAACGTTCGCCGAATGAGAAGCTTTTATGCAACCTTCAACTCAGAAGAGGAATTACTCTGCTCTGCTAAGAAAATTGGTTGGTCACAGATTGTGATCATTCTCGAAGCAGATTTAACGCTGGACGAAAAGAAATGGTACATCCACGCTGCTAAGCAGTTAGGATGGTCCAGGAATGAGCTTGGAGAAAAAATATCTAATTCCGCGATAAATGAGATTATCATAGACTTTACAAATAATTATTGTTATAATAATGCCGAAATAACTGAGCTGGAGAGCCGATATTTCGGAGATTGCAGTGAAGATGATTTTAAAGAGATAGCGCATAAAGAACGAGCTGTAAGCATTCAAAACACAAATTCTAATTTGTCGGAGTTATTTTTACGAGAGATAATATATGATAAACAGGTGGGCAAAAGTATGAAAATAATCCTATCGCGTAAGGGATTTGATTCATCAAACGGAGGATGTCCGAGTCCGATCCTGCCGGATGGGACATTATTATCTATACCTATACCCTCAAATGATTCTGTTAGCTTTAAGGATCTTGGTTACAGAGATATAAATTATTCGGATCTGTTATCTCAGCTAAACCCGAAGAAAACGTATTTGAATTGTCATTTAGACCCTGATATTAGGGAAAATGTTCGTCTAACTGAAATAGCTGATTGGAAACCTGCGTTTGGACAAATAGGTTCAGCGCAAGGCTTACTGAAGAACGCAAAAGTTGAAATAGGCGATATTTTTCTGTTCTTTGGTTGGTTCAAGCGTATAGAACAATATCAAGGAAAGTATAGATATGCAAGGAAGAACGCCGAGGACTTTTATAACGGCTCTGATTTGCAGATCATATACGGTTATTTGCAAGTCGGTGAAATTATCACAGATCCGAAAAGAATCGCAGATTACTATTGGCATCCTCACTCTTCTAGCGAACGCATCAATAATTTGAATAACGCTTTGTATGTTCCTGCTGAAAGATTATCGTTTCTTCCAGATTATAAAGGATTTGGAGTTTTAAACTATAGAGAAGACAGAGTTTTGACTATGAAAAACAAAAGCAGAGGCGTATGGAGTGAACTTGAGTTTCTATATCCTGAGCATGTATACGGCAACAAGAAAAACTCTGCAAAAGGCGAAGGCTTATATTATAGTGGAATATGGCAAGAACTTGTCGTATTTGAAACAGCAGAACTAATTGAGTGGGCAAAAAGCATAATTAAATAAATTCAAGATTGAACACAAAAATTTGCAGCGGATTTTGACTCTTAAAACTGCGATTGTTAGTTTTTCTTAAATAACTCGCGGTCATCTAAAACATACAAAAGAGGCATTATACCGCAACTATTTAGATGACAATGGCTGAAAGCCAATGAAATCAAGGGGTTGCGGCATTTTTGTACCCTCAAAAATTATTGTTTTTTCAATAGATGACTAAGCCGACTGGGTGGATTCGAACCACCGTTTTACAGCTTTTTTGAATGTAAAAATCCCATAGCGCCCTTTTTGAGCTGAAGAAAAACTCAAAAAAGGCGCTATTTTTATATATCTAAGATAACAAAATTTGAACTCTTATTTTGTGTATATTGATGCTATTAGCTTGTGCGCTTTTCAATTCAAAAAGGGCACAAGCTAATTATAAAGGAGAATTATATTAACAAACAGTTATTTATCAAGGAGATTGAGCTGGCAGCAAAGAAGCTCGGCTTAACGTCGAGCCTCGGTGATGACGGCAGGATACAAATTCAGAAGGATGGAATTGAGCTCTGCAGGGTCAACGATGAAGGTGCTGTTTTCTTTCGGGAAAGTGATCTTGAGCGCTGCGGCGGCAAGTCGATCCTCTCGGCGTTTTCAAAATCGGTCAACGATATATGCGAATATCTGACTGCGATGGAGGTTGTGCCCTTTTTGAAAGCCAGGGGAATAGACGAGTGGAAACAGCTCTGCGAATTCAACAGAGTGGTGCTCGCCTGCCATCCGTCGAGAGTGGGCATTCAGTTTGTAACGTGGGAGCGTGACTATGACGGCAGCGGCGTGAATAACGGACACTACTTCAGCGACTACCAGAAAGCAAAGCGAGACTTCGCCGTAAGAGCCGGTCTGATATGCTAATAGGCCGAAGGCGTTTTTGCCATGACGAAGGAGGATATGCGCTTTCGCAGATTCCTTCTCCGAAGCGCAGTCAAGATCGAGGTGGAGCGGACGATTCTGAGCCTTGCCTACAACGTGCTGAAGCTGCATCATAAGAACAAAGCAGGCCGCTTGGGAACGGGTCTCGTGGTTCCAAAGGGATTTCCGGCAGGGCTTTAGTATTTTTACAAACTTAACATAGAAAAGCCATCCGGGAGCGCTGCCATTTTGCGGTACTCTCCGGATGGTTTTACACATTTTTAGCCTCTCAGGGGCTGATCGGACCGACTTTTTTCACAATCCCGGTCAAACGAAAGAGGCGCTGCCTCTCAATAGCTTTTTAAGCTATTTTGAGACAACGCCTTTCTTGCGTTGATAGGGAATTAGCCGAGCGTTCTTGCCGTTTCGAGCGGACGGAAGTCCGCGGAGAGGAAGAAGAGCTTGACTTGTGCTGCCTTGCGAAGTGCGGACAGGTCGGTATTCGCTGTCAACGTCAGACTCTGCGTCATCCGACCGCTTTCGTCGTAGACGGAAATTAGGATCTTGCCGAGATTGGCGTTCAGTTTGAATGCCAGCGCAATCGCGTCGGCGGTGTTAACCATGCCGTCTTCGTTGAAGTCGAAGTGCGTCGTATCAACAAGCGGATAGGCGCTGCTATCCATCGCCCAGCGCAGGAGTGCAATCACGTCGTCGGCGTTGGTAACGCCATCGCCGTTTACGTCTTCTTTCGCCAGCGCGGCGATCCGCATTGGCATACGCTTGCCGGACGGAGCTTGGATGTAGATGATCTGCTCCTCGTACGTCCGCTTCAAGGCGCCTTCAGCGATTTCCGAGCCGCCCTCTGCGGCAGTCCAAGCGGTGTAGCCCTCGTCCAGCGACAGCGCCTGCGCGGCGTTGTCGTAGGTCGCGCCTGCTGCCATGAGCGTCAGCGTGTGTGTCTTGCCGGAGGCGTCGACTGCCAGCGTGGCATTCAGCGCCTTATAGTTATCGGCGCTGACGGTGCAAGAATAGTTGCCCACGCCGATCAGCAGCAGCGCTTCGCCGTTCTCGTCGGTCTTCTGCTCGTCGCTGCCTTCCACATTGACGCTTGCACCGGAGATGGCTTTTCCGAAGTCGTCTTGCACGCGAATATAGGTTGCACTGCGGAACGATTTGTCCGCGGTGAGCGTGACGAACAGGTGATCTGCGGCTTCCGCAAAGGTCACATTACCGGATGCGGTTTTGTAACCCGCGGCGGTGACTTCGTAGCTGTAGCTTCCGTAGGGGATCAGCAGCGTAGCAACGCCGTTATCACCCGTGATTGCGGCATGGCTTCCGACGGTCACTTTCGCGCCGGAAACAGCTGCATCTGCGGTGACGTTGACGGTTAGCGTCTTGCCTGCAACGAGAGGAACACCGATACTGCGCTGCGAAGCGGTGAACGTGGCGGTCGCGTCGATCGGCAGGTAGCCGTCCAGCAAAACTGTGTAGCGGTACGTGCCGGGTGCGACAGTGAAGGTTGCGTTGCCGTCATTATCCGTCGTGGCGTTCATGCCGTTGAGCGTGACGCTTGCGTTCGGCTTGCCAACGGCAATCACGACTTCGATGCCGCCGCCGACGATGACGGTGTAGCGCTCCTGCACCAAGCCGCCTTCACTTTCGGCGACGATGCGCACGGTATGCGTGCCTTCACCGAGCACTGTCTCGGGCGTGGCGGTGTAGGTGTAGCCGCTGACGTATGCGACGGTTGCTTTGCTGCCGCCTACATAGACGGTCGGCAGGCTCTTCAGCGCACTCTCGCGTTCCGTGACGGTGAACGTGATCTGCGCCACCGGACGATCCAGCAGAATGTCGGTTTGCGGAGAAACGAGCTGCACCTCCGGCGGTGTCTGGTCGCCGATCATGCGAACGATAACAGGCACGGATTCGCCGACTGCACTCGTCTGACCGTTAGCGCCGACAGCCTGAGCATAGACCATCCACACACCGTTCTCGGTCGGACGGAAGCGCTGCGAGAAGTTGCCGTTTGCATCCGCGGCGGCGGAAGCAACCAGGTTGCCCTCTTCGGCTTCCGGCTCGGCGAGGAAGATATTGACCGTGCTGTTCGGATCCGTCCAGCCGGTGACGAGGATCATGCCGTCGTCCGTCTGCTCCGCGGTAATCGTGGGTGCATTTGGAACGGCGGTATCGACGAGCACAGAGACGGGGATCGCCAGCGAGTAACTGCTGTCGCCGTTGCGTGTCCAATCTAGGTTGGACAGCGTGGGCTTGAACTGCTCTGCCGTGACGGTGAGCGTGACCGTGCCACTGTAGGTACCGGCTGCTGTTCCGGCAGTCGGACGGTAGACGAGCACGAGCTCTCTGCCGTCGCCGGCTTCCAGCGTGATTGCGCCGGTTACGGTTTCACCGCTTCTGCGGTCTTCCAGCTCGGGCGCGGGGATAGCGCCTGCGTCACCCGTCAGCATGGTGGCTTCGACGGTGACCGTCATGCCCTGCGTCAGTCCGGTTTCATAGAGCGCGAACGGCAGGGAGGCGCGCACACCGGTTTGCGTGACGCCGAACTCGTCTTCGTAGCTGTACGAGCCGGCAACGACGCCGGAGTACGGCATATCCAAGCCGAGCACCGCGCCGAGATCCGGCGTGACGACTGTGGAGAGATCATAGACGAACGCGGTATCGCCACTGTTCGTGACCTCGATCGTGTACGTTCCGCTCGCGTTGGCAATCAGGATGCAGTCCGCATCGTTGATCAGGGTGATTTCCTGCTGTTCGCCACTACCGGTGACGGTGAGGCTCATCGCATCGCCGGCGATCGCTGCGGCAAAGATGCGGAGTGAGTTGCCGCTCTCGACCGTGATCTCGGTGCGCTGCGTTTCGCCCGCAGCAAGCTCGCCGCCGAGCGGCTGGCTCGCCTTGCCGTTCGTGCGCAGGTAATCCAGCGTGTCCGCCATGCCGACATTGAAGTGCGTTATGTACGGACCGAAGGTCGGTGCAATCGTCATGGTTTCGGCCTCGGATGCGGCGAACGTGAAGACCGCTGTGTAGCCGCCCATATCGCGGAGCATATTGACGGGGAGGAACAGGTCGGCGGTAAATGCTGCCGTCTGACCCGGCTCGACCGTACGAGAGCCCATGGAGCGGGAGGTGACGAGACCGAAGCTGTCGTAGATCTCGACCGTAGGCGCGACCGTGACGCTGCCGACGTGCTCGTTGAGCACGGTGAGCGCGGCGGTGGCGGTGCCGCCGATGCTGTCGGCTTCCACCGCGAGGTCTGCCACGTCTGCTGTGACCAGCGTGATCGGCAGCTCGGGGTCGATTTTGCGCCAGCGTTCCATCGTTTCAAAGACGTTCTTCAAATCGGTGGCGATGTACGCCTCCTTCGAGAGCATCAAATCGGTGGAAATGGCGAGATCTGCGACGGTTGCCGCGAGGTTCTGGAGATTGGCGTCGTCCACCTGATCCATCGCCTTGACATAGTCCTCCGTGCCGAAGAGCTTATCGGACAAGCCGGTGAAGACGGATACGGCGACGTTGCCGCTCATCAGGCCCATGATCGTACCGGTCATGGACATGATGCTCTCCAGCTCGCGGAGCTGGTTGAGGTTGTAGCGTGCGGCGACGTTGTTGTAGCCCTCCGCCAGCAGGCGGTCGACTTCGACTTGCGCCTTGTAGACGTCGCCGAGCGTAATCTCATTTGCGGTGAGATTCAAGCCGCTAATGCTGTAGCTCCAAAGACTGCGGTAGCGTCCCACGCGGCTTGCGGGGATCAGCTCGCCGTTCGGGTAACGCACCATGGCGTCGATCGCGGTGTTCAGGCCCTTCACGTACGCAAGAAGCTGCGAAGAGGGGTAGTAGCCGGTGAGCTGCGTTCTGCCGTACTTATAGGAGTTCAGCAGTTCGATGATCTCCTTGATCGTGGTTTCCGTATTCTCCTGAATGTGATACACGTTCGTATGCGCACCCACGGAGGCGTCATGCGCCGCCTCGATATTGGCGCGGTAGTCCGAAGCGCCGGTTAGGAGGATCTCATTGTAGTTCTTCTGCAGCAGATCGCGGTCGACAATGTCCATCGGGAGGATCTTGACGGCGGCAGTTGCAATATACTGCCGTTTTTCCTCTTTGGAGCCGTCAATGGGATACCCGCTGTTGAATTCGACCTTGAACCAATCATAGGCGGGAGGATCGGAGCCGAAGAACTCGATGAGAATTTCACTTGCTACACCGCCGTCTTTAATTTCGCCGCGCTCCAGCTTATTGATGACGTTGCCGATGCCGAGCACCATGTCGGGCAAGCTATCTTTGACGTTCACCAATGCGCTGCTGTCGGCGATGGTCCATGTGTCAACGATGTCGCTGAACGGGCGTTTCGCCAGTTCGAGCATGCTGTCCTTCAGCGCGGATCTGCCTGCCTGCAGTGCTGCCAGCCGCTCTTCCGCGGAGGCGTTGGGATCGTAGCCGATGGTCTCGTAGAGGTTGGCGGTGATTGCTTCGATCGCCTTTGCCTGCTCGCCGACCTCACCGGCACTGCCGACCATGTCTTCCATCTTCGAGGCGGCGGTTTTCATGTCGTTCGCCTGCGTTTCAAAGGCAGCCAAGCCCTTGAGCTGCGAGAGTCGTGTTGCGATCGCCGTGACCGCAGGTACCAACTGGGTTTCCGCGGCGGCGATGTACGCGTTCATCTTGATGGAGATCACGTTGGAGGAATAGCCGCTGTAATCGCCGTCGGCATCCTCTGCCGCGCCGCTTACGGTCTCCAACAGATCGTCACCCTTGCTCTTGAGCTCTGCCGCTTCGGCAAGCAGCTTGGCGGCTTCTTCCATGTTAACGCGCGCGATCTTCGTGTTTTCCAGCCGCCAGACCGAGTCGGTTGCATTCATTGCGGTATCGATTGCCGTGGTTGCGGCTTTCAGCTTTTCGGCCGCCTTGCGGTTGAGCTGCAGATACTGTGTAAAGGTTTCGTTGAGCGTCGTGTAGGACTGCAGCGCCAGCACGGCTGCCTCGGCATCCTGATAGGTGTCGTATGCCGAAACGAAGTCCAGCGGGAGATAATCGAGCAGCCACGAGGCGTCCTCGCCGAGCAGCAGATCCCAAATCTCGAGCTTGGCGTTTTCGAGATAATCGCTGAGCGTCAGCATGGTCTTCAGCTGCGCGGGGTCGTGCAGCAGCTCATTGAGCTTCTGGACTTCCTCAACCTTTTCCTTGACCTTGTCGGGAATGCCGGAAATATCCTTCACGCTCACATAGAGCGAGACCAGTTTGGCGAGGATGGAATAGCACTCGCCGATTGCGATCGCCTGACGCAACCGCACGGAGTAGTCGTAGTAGTCCGCAAACGAACGTCCGAGCTCCGAAGCGGTCTTGTCCGTCAGCAGCGTGATGTTGTTGCTCAAGATCCCCAGCTCTTCGATGAGCGCGTCGAGATCGTCCTGCGTCTTTTTGTCGCGCAGGTTTTCCATTTTCATCGGCGCGATGACAATCGTTCCCTCGTTCTTCGTGGTGATGGGGATCGAGGGCAGTGCCGCCAGCTTGCCGAGGGACACCTCCTGCGCACTGGTGAGCTTGCCGAGGATCGCCAGATCATAGGTGATTTCCGCAGTATCGCCGGAGCGAAGTCTGTCGATGACCACGGAGTCAAAGTCCACGCTCTTGCCGCGGACAACCTTGCCCTTCGTCGTTGAGACGCCCACGATCTTCATATCGAAGCCCGTGTTGGGCACTGCCGGTGTGCCGAGCGTGAAGTTTGTCGCGTCGCCGGCGCCGAGGTTGGTGACAGTTGCGCGCAGGACAAAGTGCGTTTTGCTCAGCTGTTCCAGATCGTAACTGACGTAGATCTTGGGTTGTTGTTTTACCTCGTATTCGCGCACGCCGCTGACGAAGGTATGCTCCTGACCGTCCTGCATGAAGCTACCTTCAATGCGGGCGTAGAGCTTGTTGAACTTGGTCAGCTGCTTCAGATACGGCGCAAGTGTTTCATCGAGCTGCAGGAAGGATGTGAATGCGTTGGCAAAGTCGTCGAGGCGGAAGAGGTATTCGATATCCAAATATCCGCCCGGCGCAATGGTGGTGCAATCCACGCGGCTGCCGTTAATGGTGTATTCTCCACCGGTGACGGTGATCGTCAGCGGCGGATTCAGCACGAGTCCGCCGGGCTGCAGCTGCCCATCTGCGCCGTACGGCGCGTCGGAGAGCACCAAGCGTACGGTGACATCCTCCATCGGATGCATCGGCGACGGGTTGGTCAGTTTCATATCCAAACGGGTGATCTGACCCTCATAGCCAGCTTCGGCGCCAAAGCCGAAGCTCAGACCGACGTCGGTGTTATCGTCCGGCAGCTGCGGCGTTTCAACCTGAATCGCATGCAGGAAGCCGGTGGAATACGCCATCGTTGCCGTTCTGCCGGACGCCGGCGCAAATGCCGGCTCGACGGAAACCTTTTGCTCCAGCTCGGGGTAGATATCATAGATATCGCCGTACTGCTGACCTATGTAATTGCCGTTCTCGTCATACGGGCTCTGCTCGCCCGCCGAGACAAGATAATCCGGCGCGACGTAATGTACCCGCACGGGCACGCGCGTTTCCACGGTCTTGCCGTTGTCGGCGCGCACGCCGCTTGCCAGCAGCGTGAAGTCGAAGCTGTACGGCAGTTCGCCATAGTAGAGCGGCACGCGGTCGGACGGCGTGAAGTTGCCGTTCACGCGGTAGATGCCGCTGTGGGTCGCTTCGTCGTAGCTGACTTCCGTGAATTTTCCTTCCGCCGTGGGATCGTTGGCGGCGATATAGGCGTCGATCTCCTCACGCGTGGTTTCTGCGGGGAAGGAGATGGCATATTCGCCGTCGTTTTCGGTCTCGCTGATCGTCGCATGGCGGAAGAACTGCTCGAGGTCGAGCGTCCAAACGACGTCAAAGACTTCACCTGGGGCAAGCGTTGCGACCTTGCGCACCGGCGTCAAGCTGCCATTCACGCTGAATGCCACGGCGTCTGCCGGCATATTTGCGCTCATGTCGGTAATGCGGACGGTGACGCCTTCGATCTTGGCGCCTGCGGCGTCGGGATCCTTGAACGAGATCTTGTTTTGCAGTTTGCCGCTCTGATAATAGAACTGCTTTTCATCCGCAATGAAGTTCGGCAGCAGCTGCGGCTCGCCGCTCTCTGCGACCAGCTTCGCCTGATAGACGAGATTGCTGTAGTTCGGCGATGCGGCGGAGGTCGAGCGCATGTCGGCGAGCGTCGACTCGTCCACCGAGAAGGTGAACAACTGACGACTCAGCGTGACGATGCGCGGCGTTCTGTCGATAACTGCCGCGACGGAGATCGCGGAGGTCAGCGTCGCATGCGACGCGGCTGTGACCTTCAGCGTGTAGTCGCCCGACGGGATGTTCTCAAAGGTGACGAGTCCTTCCTCATCGGTGACGGCGTCGAAGCGAACGGGATCCTTGCTCTCACTGAGACCGATCAGGGTGACCGCTGCATCTTTCAGCAGCACGTTGTCTTGGTCGCGCACCTCAAAGACCGTCGTGCCCACGAGTCCGGCGCCGACCGATACGAGAATCGGTACGGTGATCGGCTCGGAGAGGGAATCGGAAGTAATCGTAACCGTGCCCTTGTAGATGCCGGTTGCACAGCTCTCCGCCGGGGAGACGCTGACGACCAGCGACAGGCTACCCTGCGGATCGCGGATGGAATATCCGCGGTTGACCGGCTGGAGGACTGCCTCGTCGTCCGCACCCTGCACGGTGACGAACGGCAGATCGCACGTTGCGCTCACGCCGACGATCGGCGCAGTGCCGACGTTGGTCAGGCGAATGACAGAGCTCGCCGCGTCGCCCTGACGGATCGACAGCGCCATACTCTTTGCTTGCAGCTCGTCGGACACGTTTTCCGTGTTGCCGATGACGGTGAAGTCAGCGATGGCGCGCGCTTCCACGCAGGTGACCGTGACGGTCTGTTTGACGCTGCCGCTTTGCACGGTGATCTTGTATTCACCCGGCGCCAGCGTGTTCGACGCTGTGAAGGCGATGCGCACATCCTCACCGGAGGCGGCTGTCAAGTTGCCGTTCGGCGAGGAAGCGACGGTGTAGGTCAAGCCGTTCGGTAGACCTGTGACCGTGATCGCGTCGACGGTCGCGGCGGTGACGCCCGGGTTGTTCAGGTAGCCGGAAAGCACCGTTTCGTAGCCCTGCGTGACGGTGAGCTGATCGTCGAGCGCGAGATGCAGACCGTCCACATAGAACGCCACGCGATCAGACAGATGCGTCACGTCGCCGTAGACGGCGCTCGCACGGAGCGAGAACGCGCCGCCCACGCCCTCGGGCAGGGTCATTTCGCAGGTGAAGCTTCCGTTGGCGGTTGTCATGGCGGTGAACGTGAAGCGGTCGCTGCCGACAGCGGTGACGGTTACCGGTACGCCGGCGATACCGACGCCTGCCGGTGTCTTGACGGCGCCGGTCACGGCAATCGTCTCGCCAATGTTGTATCTCTGCTGGTCGGTGTTGCCGAGCGTGACGCGGAAGTCCTCCGCTACGGTGAACGTGGAAGTCAGCGTCTGCGCCAGCGCGCCGAACGATGCCGAGCAGGTGAGGGTATAGTTGCCGACCGCGTCTGCGGTGGTGCTTCCGGTGTAGGTGCCGGTGGCAGCATCATAGGTCAAGGCAACCTCTTTTTCGTTCACGGTCGCTGTGATCGAATCGACCGCAATCGGGCGGTAGACAGCGCTGCTGGAGAAGGCGGAAACGGAGATCAGCACCGTGTCGCCCACGCAGTAGGCGCTGCTTTCCGCGCCGCCGGTCAAGACCAGACCCGGTGCGACGGTGAGCGTCTTCGATACGCTGGCAAGACCGCGGTTTTCCAAGACCAGCTTGGATTCCGCGTCGGCAAAGACGCGAAGCATCACATCGCCGCTCTGCTCCGCCGTCCACGGGAAGACGAAGCTTGTGCTTTCGCCTGCGGCAAGGGATTCGCACGTTTCCGTGCCGACCCGCTTGGCACCGACATAGAGCGCGATGGCAAACGGCTCGTCAACCGAGCGGTCACCGCTGTTTTTCAGCGTGACGGTCGTTTGCGCCGCATCGCCGTAGCGCGCTGCGCCGATGGTGGCGACGTCCGTGATCTCAAGAATTGTGGCGCTGACGCTCAACGGTTCAGCCAAGGTCAGCGTCGAGCGGTTGTTGCCCTCGGCGCGTTCGGTAAGCGTCTCATAGGCGTCCGCGACCGCGGAGATTGTGGAAACGGAGATAGCGGGATCCTGCCAGAGCATGCTGACAAGTTCGCTTTCGCCCGCCTTGATGGTGTGCGTTTCCGCCGTGCCGATCAGGCGGTTTCCGGCGTAAAACGCAACCGTGGTGGGTAGCACCGCGTCGCCGGGACCGAGGTTTTCAACGAGCGCGCTCAGAACGATGTTCTGACCCG
Organism: Oscillospiraceae bacterium; assembly: GCA_017412765.1. GTDB lineage: Bacteria > Bacillota > Clostridia > Oscillospirales > Oscillospiraceae > RUG626. The sequence goes on from JAFPWN010000025.1 coordinate 16,992, forward strand.
GCGCAACCGTCGAGCCGTTCAGACTACTGGTGAGCTCCTTGACCACAAGATCGGGGTAGCGCACTACAATCTGGGTGTAGTCGAGCTGCGCGGTGTTGTTGGTTTCGTCCAGCTCTACGACGGCGGAGATCGGTCCGTCGGCGACGAGCTTGAGCGTATGCGCGCCGCTTTCGACGGGACGCCAGACGAATTTGACCGTCTCCACGGCGCTTGCGCTGAGGCTTTCGATCAGCTGCGAGCCGACCAGCGTGTCGTTGTCGTACAGCAGCACCTTGAAGCTGCCTGCCGCGGTCGAGCCGATGTTCTTCACGACCGCGCTCACGTCGATGCTCTGACCCCACGAGACTGTGTCGCCGTCGGTCAGACTTGCGGTGAAGCTCGTCACGGCGAGATCGGCAAAGTCGGTGGCAGAGCCATGCAGTACGGCGTCGCGGCGGTTGTTGTCGTAGTTGACCTCGCGGATGTTTCTGCCGACGTCGTTGACGACTGCGCTGATCTTCTGCGCGCCGCCGATCGCCTTAAAGCTGAACGATACCGCCGTTGTTGCGCCGACTGCCAAATCGCCGGTAACTTCCTTACATCCGATAAATGTATCGTTCTGATAGAAGCCGATGAGATAGTGCGCGTCTTCGCCGGTAGAGGTCAAGCCGCCGTCGTTCGGCAGCGTGCCGTTTTGGATCGTGGCGGTGACGGTGACGGTTTCGCCGTCGGACGGGGCGCTATTCGAGAACGCCAGCCCGTTCACAAAGAGGTCGGGACAATCCGCCAGCACCGTGACCTGGATCTCGGAGAAATAGTTGTATTCCGTCTTTGTGGCGGCGATGATCTCATCGGTCACCTTGTCGCGCGAGTACGGATAGGTGGTGGAGAGATTGTTGTCGGACACATAGAGGGAAGCACGGTAGGTGCCTGCCTTCTGATAGGTGTGCGTCGGCGTGGGACCGAAGCCGCTTTCGCCGTCGCCGAAGTCCCAAACGAAGGAGGCAATGTAGCCGTCCTTGTCATACGAGGCGCTGCCGTCGAAGCGGACGGGCTGACCCATGACGGCGTTAGCAATATCCGCGCCGGCGTGGCTGTACGGCAGATCGTTGATGACTGCCTTTGCCGACAGCGTGGTGATCAGCTTGCCGCCGTTTTCGTGCAGCTCTGCCGTGATCGTGTAGGTCGTGCCCTTTTGCGGTACCCAGTCACTGCAGTAGACCGGCACGACGGCATACGGCTGGACCTTCGCAACAGTGATGTCGCCGCTGCGGAATTCCGGCGTATCGCTGCCATTCGGCGTGGCGGTGAAGACCACATAGCCGTTCAGCACGTCGCGGCTGCGGTTGTCAATCGTTGCCATCAGGCGAACGTCGGTATCACCCACATCGGGATTGATGCCGGTGTCGTAGAACGCTTCTTCCTTCAGGTAATAGCCGGTCGTTCCGCGACCGAGCTGGATCGCGCCCTCCGTAAAGGGCTCGACCTCGACATAGACGAAGCGAGAGTAGTTGACGTCCTTGAGCTGTGCAGCGTTGCCGAAGACGATAGTATAGTCGGCGGGAGCGTATTGCACGTTATGAGAAGCATCGTATGCGGTCGGGATCTCGTCGAAAATATAGATGTAGCCGAAGTCCTTCCAATAGTTGCCCGCGGAGATCGTCCGCGTCGTGCTGCCGAAGCGTGCACTGACGGCAGAGATTGCGCCGCAGCCCTCGGGCTCGGGGATCATCAATACCTGATACCGCGCCGAAGTGCTCTTTGCGGCAGGCACGTGGACGATCATATCCGTTCCGTTATACGCCTCCGTTACGCTGAGCGAATCGGGCACGTAGATCGGAACGCGCAGACCGCTGGAGAGATCGAGCAGGTAGTCGACAAATCCGGTCAGTCCCTCGTTCACGAGTGTCAGACCGCCCTTGCCGTCCTCGGAGGCAAGCACGCCGTCTTTGCCGATGATGGCAGTATGCACGGCGGTGATCAGCGGGTTGAGTTGCACGCCCTTGTAATCCTTGTGCGTCAGCGTTGCCTTGAACTCGCGGAATTCGCCCTCGTAGGGCTCCTCCGACGCCGGCATATTCCAGCGCACCGTCCAGTAGCCGCTGACCTTGCCGGGCACTATATCCCATTCGCCCGTTTGCTCGTTAAACTCGCGCGTGGCGGCGGGGACGTTGCCGAATGCGAGCTTGAACTCGCTGCCGGACTGGCTGCCGAAAGAGCTTTCCAAAATCTCAAAGTCGGTGATCATGCCGCTCTGGTTGGACTCGATCTTGAGTTGCCCGGAGTTGATATTCAGGTTCATCGCTTCGCCGAAGCCGTAGTTTTCCACGGTCACACCGAGACGGAACGGCGTATTGGAGAGAATGTTGTGCGGGACGAAGTAGTTCAGCTCCAGCTGTGGTTGCGGCAGGATCGTGATCGGCACACCCTCGGTTTCCGTCTGCACAAGCTGCCCGTAAACATAGTAGGAAACTAGCGCCGAGGCATAGTATGTCTTGCCCTCGGGATCGGTGCCGCCCAAGCCGCTGCCGGGGATGATCTGCCACGTGGCGGTCAGGCTGCTGCCGGAGGCGAGGCTGCCGTTACCGTCCACGTCGGCGATACCCTGCAAGCCGGTGGCGATAATGAAGTTCTTGCTGCTGACGTCGACGCCGTTTTCGTCCTTCACGAGTACGTCGACGCGGAGATTGTTCAGCGCCGAGGTGGGATAGCCGTTGGTGACTTTGAGCGTGGCGTCGAATGCCTGACGTTCCAGCGTCGCCGTCTGATCAAGGCTCAGCTTGACGATCTCATAGACGGAGCCGCCGTCCTGCTCGAGCTCTTTTTCTTTGTCGATGCGCTCGGGCGCGATGTAGCGGATCTCCTCCATCTGCCCCTCGGGGAGCTGGAGCGTTTCTTCAACGGTCTTGTTGTCATTCTCCGGCAGGCGGACGGCAACGGTGACCGGCGTGGTGCTCGGGTTGTAGAGCGGAAGGTTACCTGTGATCATCGGCGCCGGATCGACGGGCAGACCGGTATCCGGGTCGAAGGAGACATACGAGCCTTCCAGTTTGATATAGTTCGCGGCGAGCCACGCAGCGTTGGTGCCGTAGGGGAGTTGGTAGACGCCGGGCTGGACCAGCAGACGGATGCGCGCGCTGGACTGCGCGGCGATCTCGCCGATGTAGCCGCCGCCGACGATGCTGATGCCGGTGTCGCTCTTATCCTGACGGACAACCGAAGCGACAACGTCAGTCAGCGCGATCAGGCCGGTGTTGACGACGTTGGCTTCGACGTAGACCGGCTCGGTGACATTCTTCGGAATGTTTACCCACGGCGGGTTGAAGCCGAACGACGGTGTCGGGATATGTGCGCCGAAGGTGAGCTCCAGCTTGATCTCATATTCGTCCACGATCGTGGTGGGGACGACCGTCCATTCGATCTGAACGGGGAGATTCTTCATCGTGATCTCGGTGAACGGCGCGCCGACGGACGGCATGATCTCACATTCGCCGACGTACTTTTCGCGTCCGGTCGCGGTGATCACAAGGTCATAGACGCCGAGAGGCTTGTCGTAGAGCTGTGCGATGCCGTTTTCGTCAGTGCGGGCGGAGAAGCTCTCATAGTAGGTGCTCTCCACGCCGCCGGTCATGCTGGTGTATTCGTCGCGCGAAATCAGCGTTACGGTGGCATTCGAAACGAGCGTGCCCACGTCGTCGGAGACGCGCAGCGAGATGCCGCCGGTCTTGAGCGCAGTCACTTCCGCGCTGAGTCCGACGTTGGCGTAGAACTTGCCGGTCGCATCGGAGATCACGAGCGTATCCTGATACTGACCGAGATTGACCGCTTCGCCGGGCGCGAACGACACGGTGACGGTCGTGCTCTCGTTGGGCAGCAGCGTCGTCTTACCGAAAGCGCCTGCCGTGACCCACGGAATGCTCGCCGGCGTCGTGACTTTCAGCCCGTTCAGCGTGCCTTTGCCCTTGTTCGTAATCGTCAGCACGCGGCTGACCACGTCGCCGGGGTTAATGCCGATAGCGACGGACTTTTGATCCGACACGGGGATCGGCGTGGCGGGCACGATATTCAGATGGACGTTGCTCTTTGCGAACGCGCCTTCGTTGGTGGAGAAGACAATTTCAAAGTCCGCCGTCTCGGAGCAGCCGAGCGACGCAGAGACATTGAGCCGCACGGAAGCAGTCGCGCCCTGCGCAAGTGTGCGCGGCAGCGTGCTGAGGTCGAGCGACGCGGAAATGCCGCTGCCGGACTTCTGCACGAGCGACGCGGTCAGCCCCGTGAGCGAGGCGCCGTCGGAATTCTTCGGGGCGGGGTAGCGCACGGTGATGTCCTTCGAGAACTGCGAGTTCTCGGAGGCGGCGATCGTCAGATTGGCGGGCGAGGCGGCAAGGCCCCAAACCTGGACAGAGGTCGACGCGCCGGTGCCCATCATCTTTTCGTAGCCGTAGGCGTTGATGACCCATGTGCCCGCTTCGCCGGTGAACGGCGTAAAGATGTCGGAGTAGGCGCCGTTGTCATCGGTCTGAACAAAGATGATCTCCTCCGCCTGATAGCGCATCAAGATCTCTTTGCCGTTTTCATCGGTGGTTTGGATCGGCTCTTTCAGCGCGGGCATGAGTTGGTAATCCAGCACGACGCGCTCGTTCTTGACCGGCGTGCCGTCGGAATAGCGGAACGTGCCGTTGACGTAGAGGCTCTCGCCGAGCTGATAGGTCTGCTTGTTGGTTTCCACGGTGACGTTGCCCGACTGCACGATCTTTACGTTCGTGGTGGGCGCTGTGACGGTGTCCGCGCCGCAGCTGCCGGTGAAGTCGAGCTGATACGTGCCGGAGGAGAGCTCACTACCGATCGGCACATCTACGGTAAAGCAGCCGGAAACATAGTCATAGCGTAGCCAGCCTTCGCGACCGCCGACGATCTCGCCGTTGCGCGTGAGCGTGTAGTACACCGCGCCGTCCTCGTTGGGGGTAATCGGCACGTTCGGATCGGCGGAGTGGCGAAGATCCGCGGTGAGCGTGATCTTCTCTTCACTCGTGGAGAACAGAACGGCGAGGAAATCATCGTCCTGATCCTTTTCGGAGGGGTGCGTGACCATGGTCAGCGCCTCGTTCACGGGTATGACCGAGGTCCAACTGCGGGAGGTGCCTGCCGCCGGCGCGTCCATCTTGAGCTCGCCGTAGCTATCCGCCACGATGCGAACGGTGTGGTTGCCGCCGGATTTCGGCGTCCAGGTGAGGACGACCGGCACGGTGCTGAAGCCGCGGATGCCGTCAATCGCGGCGCCGCTGACTGCCTGACCGTCAACATACAGACCGACGTTGAAGCGCTTGAAGGCACTGGCAACATTGTTGTTGGTGACGGTGACGAGGAAGCTCACGGGTTTGCCGGCTTCCGCACGGAGCGGGGAATAGGAGACGTTCGTCACGCAGACGTTCGGATAGATGATATCCAGCCGCGGCAGCGTGATTTCACGTTCGGTGGTGCTGTCGGGATCGGTCACGGCGTGCTGCGGATCGACGATCACGCCGAGCTTGTGGCTGCCCTCGAGCGCCGACCACTTCGCCTGCACTTCCTTGATCTCGCCCGCACCGATGCCGTCCACGGTGACGGTGCGGAAAATGTTGCCGTCCATCGTGAAGCTCACGCGGAACGAGTCGGTGACGTTCACGGGGCTGACGTTTGTCAGCTTGGCGGTGAAGAGCAGGGATGTGCCGTCCGTCAGCGTCGTTTCCGTCGGACGCCACGTGACGTCGGTGACTTCCAGCTCGGGATAGTAGACGGTGAACGCGTCGGTCGTGACGGCGATGATGTTGTTTTCGGTGTTCGTTTCGATGAGGCAGGGGTTGAGATCGTCCGCGCGAACCTCAACGCGATGCGCGCCAATCTGCGGCGTCACGGCGAAGCTCAACGTCATGCTCTGCTCGGGGTTGAGCAGCGGCACGGTCTGCCGTCCTGCGAACTCATCATCAACATAGAGCGAAACGGAGAAGCCCTTGGCTTCCGCCGAGCCGATGTTCGAAACGTCGACGCGGTAGACGAACGGCGACTGCGTATCAAAGACCGAGCCCGCCGGATCCCAACGGAGATTCGACACTTCCACGTCAGCGAAGTTGACCTGCTGACTGCTCAGCACCTCGCTGTGGGTATTGTTCGTCTTGCTCGTTTCGGAAAGCGTGTTCAGGATATCGTTTGCGACGACCTTGACGACGTGTGTGCCGGCGGTCGCCTGATAGGTGAAGTTGACCTCCACGGTCTTGCCGACGCCGATGCTGACACCGCTTTCGTCCACGTCCGTCTTGGCATAGCCCATGTAGACGTTGTCGATGTAGAAGCCGGTGAGGAAGCCGAGTGTTGCGTCGCCGAGTCCCTTATTGCCCAGCGTGGCGGTGATGGTGACGACATCGCCCTCTTCGGGGTCGACGGGGGTCCAGCGAACCGATTCCACGAACAGGTCGGGGCGGCAATCGCCAACGGAGATGAATTCCGTTGTCTCTGTCGTTGCGCCGAGATCGTCGGTCACGGTCAGCGTGACGGTATAGCGACCGGGCGCGACATAGGTTGTCGGGCTGGTGGCGTAGTCACCGCGCTTGCCGTTGCCGAAGTCCCAGCGATAGCGGACGATCGAGCCGTCGGGATCATTCGAGCCGGTTGCGGCGAACGAAAGCACTGCGCCGGAATCGTAGGTGCCGTCGGCAGAAGCGTCGGGCAGCACGATCTTTGCCACCGGCGGCTGATTGACACGGATATCGCTGCCGGTGAAGGTGTTATTTTCGCTGCTCGCGTCGGTATCGGGCGTCGTTACCACAACAGCGGTGATGTCAATGCGCTCGGGAAGCTCCGCGGGCGCAATCCACGTGATCGACGCCTCGCTGCCGGTGTTCGCGGCAAGCGTCACATCCGTGCTGCCGAGCAGCGTTTCGCCGCGGTAGAACGACACCGTGCCGGAAGCGGCGGCGTTGCCGTTGTTACGCAGGCTGGCGCGAAGCGTGTTACTTCTTCCTGCCGTAATGGTCGGCGGCGTGGTGTAGACGCTGTAGACGCCGAGATCGCTGACCGCCGTGGGCGCGAGGCTGCGGCGGAGCGACGGCGCGGATTCGTTGCCGGCGTTATCGACGACGACAACATAGTAATAGTAGGTTGTGCCGTTCGTCAGACCTGTGTCGGTGTAGACGGGACTGAGCGGTTTGGCAATCAGTTCGCAGTCCTTCGGATCGGCGTCCGGCAACGTCGAGCGGAGCACCTTATAATAGGCGACGTCTGCGCTGCTCACGTTCCACGTGAGGTTCAGCGTGCCGCCGACCATCGGGTCGGTTACGGTCAGCTCCGGCTGCGCGGGCGGCATGGAGTCTTTGAAGAAGCTCTTGATCTGCACCGCGGGCTCTGCGCCCTTGTTGCGCACGACGACCTTGATTGCCCATGCGCCGTCCGCCCAGCTCGCCGTATCGGCGGTGTGCTTGATGACGAACAGTTCAGTGCCGAGAAGATCCGATTCCGAGGTCTCGACGAGTTCCTTTTGGAGATTGGAGATGTCGAGCGTGGCGAAATTCTCATAGACGGCGTCTGCCGGCACAGTTGCCGCGCTGGATTCGCCGATCCATGCTTTCCAGAACTCCACGGTGCTCAGCGAAACCGCGTCGTTCACCTGAAGATTGAGATTCAAACCGGCGTTGAAGCGGCTGCCTTGCGCGGGGCTCATGTTCAGGATCACCGGCAGCGAGGTTTCCGGCTCGGGGCGCGTTTTCACGCCGGCGAAGAGTATGCCGCCGGTGCTGTAATCCGCGGTGGTTGGACCCTGCTTGCCGAGGTCGTTCTCTATGGCGACCATGTAGAAATACTGATTGGTGGGATCGAGATTCTGATCGACGTAGACGTTTGCCGTCGTGTAGGTCAGCTTCTCATATTCGCCGCTATTGACTTTGCGGTAGAGCGTGTAGTCGACGGCTTCGTTGCCTGCGGCAGGTTTCCAGCTGACGATCAGCCGCCATTCGCCGGCGTCGACGCGGAAGCCCTCCGGCGCGGCGGGCGGATTGTTGGCGACCGTCACGCGCGTTTCCGCTTCAGACTGGTTGCCCGCAGCGTCGGTCAGGCGCAGAGAAAGCTCGTAAAGGCCGTCGGGGAAGCGCGCCTCGGGTCCGCTTTCGGCGCTGATGACTGCCAGCGTATTCCACGCGGCGACGCGCGCGCCGTTTTCATCCTCGGCAAGCGACGCCCAGTTGCCCTCGGTGAGCAGCTGCCATTCGTCCGAGGGCACGACCGCGCCGGTCAGCTCGTCGCTGACGAGCGGACGGTAGAAAACGCGGTAGGACGCGATCTCGCCGTTATCCTCGGCAATAAGCGTCAGCGTTGCGTCGGTGCGCGCCACTTCGGGCGCGGCAAAGCTGAGGATCACTGGCGCCGTCCTATCCAAGCCGGGCGCGCAGGTTTCCACATTGGAGTAGGGGCTTTCATTGCCCAGATCGTCGACCGCCGTGACGCAGTACTTGCCCTCGTCGCTCGTCTGCAACGTGTAGTACATGTTGGCGGTTTCGGTCAGGAGTTTATAGGTTTCGCCTGTGACCTGATACATGCGGTAGAGCTTGAGATCCTTCGGCGTGGACGCAAGCGACCAGCGGAGCGTGACGGAAAGCTCGGTTTCCGCAACGGTCAGCACCGGAGCGGCGGGCGCGGCGTTGTCCACTTGGTAATGGACGTCGGCACTGCTGCTGTTGCCGACGGCGTCATAGACGCGCACGCGGAAGGTCAATGTGCCTTCCTTTTTGTATTCGGCGGTGTCGATGGCGAGCGAGCCCTTGTCGGACGTGCCGAGCTTCGTTTCGCTGCTGTCGTCATTGACCAGGAAGAAGTCCACGTGATCGACCGCCACGTTGTCGGTTGCCAGTACCGCAAGCGAGCGCTTGCCGGCAAGCCGTGTGCCGTCCGGCGTGGCAAAGCCGGAGATCACCGGCGCGACGGTATCGGCATCGGGGGCGACAGCGGTTGCCAAAGTCCCGGGCAGGCTTTCTGCCTCGGCGTCGCTGACGGCGGTCACCTGATAGCGGTAGCTTGAGCCCGCGCGCACGGTCGTATCCGTGTACGTTGTCAGCGTCGTGGAGGCGAGGAAGGTATAGCCTTCGCCGCCGTCGCGATAGATATTATAGCGGGCGACGCCGACGCTTTGCGCCGAGGCATTCTGCCACGAGAGCACGATGCGCATCTGACCTGCCTGCGCCGCAAGATTCTCGGGCGCGGCGGGCTTTTCGGACGAGAGCTTGACCGTGCGGACAAGCGGCGTGGAGACGCGACCTGCGCGGTCGATCACCTGCGCAAGCAGCACATAGCTGCCGTCGGCGAGCGCCGAGGTATCAAACTCGGTGCTGACGGTCGTCTCTCTGCGGTTGTAATCCACGGCGATCTCTCGGATCGTCTGATATGCGTCGTCGCCGCTGCCATCGGGCTTATAGCGGAACACGACCGAGCCGAGTCCGAGATCGTCGGAGACCTCGGCGAACAGGCGGAGCAGCTTGCCCACGCGCTGCGAGGTGAAGAGCGTGATCTCCGGATCGACGGTATCAGCGCCGGGGCGGTCGATCGCATCATTGCTGCGTGCGCCCTCAAAGTCATAGCGATCCACGGCGGCAACGGCATAGGTATAGATCTTGCCGCTGTCACCGGCCATCGTCAGCGCCTTATCGGTATAGCTGCACCCGTAGATGCGGTCGGCAACCATCGTCATATCGCCGCCGTCCTCGGCGCGATAGACGCGATAGTATGCCGCGCCGTCCACGCTCTCCCATTGCAGCGCGATTTCCATCGTGCCTGCGGTGGTCGTGAGCGCGGCGGGGGCGGGGAGTGCGGTCGGCTGGCAGGTGAAGTTTGCGCTTGCCGACGCGCCCGAACGCGAGCCGATCAGCTTCAGCGTGTGCGCGCCTGCCCCGGTGCCGCGGACATAATTCCAATCGACGGAGACGATGCCGTTTTCGTCGGCATAGGTCCAGAAGATAGAATCTTCGCCGCTGTCGAGATAGACCTCAACGCTTTCGCTGCCGCGGAAGCCCTGCGCGGAAAGGTGCAGTACGCTGCCCGGCTTGACGTTTTCGGACGGCGAGATGCTCGCCGAGGTGACGAACACGCCCTTCTGTGCTTCGGCGGACATGGCGTCGGAGAGGTCTTGGCGGTTATCCACGTCGTCGACGGCGATGACCTTATACGAATAGGTCACGTCGTCCTTTACATCGTAGTCCGTCCAGCTGACGATACTACCCTCGGTGATCTTCAGCGGTGAGAGCGCCGTCCAATAGCGATAGTCCTCGCCGGCTGCGGCGCGGTAAATATAATAGTAGATAAGATCCTTATCCGCGATCTTGTTCCAGCTCACCCGAATGCCGCCTGCCGCGGATTCGGCGGTCAGGCCCGACACGGCGGTGACGTTCGTATCGAACTCGCGCTCGATGGTATACGGCAGAGACTCGTTTCCGGCAAGGTCGGAGATAATGAAGCGGAGCGTATAGCTGCCGTTGTAGGTGAGATTCTCTGCGCGGATCGCGCCGGAATAATACCGCTCACCGAACGGCACAAAGCTGCCGCCTTCGCCGGCACTGATCTCGGCACGGACGCTGTTGCCGTCGAGCTCGGCGTTATCCGTGGCGGTGATGTAGAACGTCACGCTCCTGCCGAGACGGGCGTCGTTCGGTTCAACCGCGGTGATGACCGGCGCTTCGGTGTCCACGATCGGCGTACCGTAGACGGTCGTCCACGAGCTTTCGTTGCCCGCGGCATCCACGGCGGTGACGCGGATGGTATACTGCGTGCCCGCCGTCAGGCGGCGGATGGTGCAGGTCTTCACGCCGTCGGTGTATGCCACGTCCTGATACTGCTCTGCTTCGTCGGCGGCAGCGTAGTAGACGCGATAGTGATCGAGCACCTCGCCCGTTTCGCCCGGCGTCCAGTTCCAGCTGACGATCAGCGCATTGGAGCTTTCCTGCACGGTGAGATCGGAAACGGCGGCGGTGGGCGTGTTATCCACGTAGAACCGGCGCTCATACGCATGCGTCAGCCCGACACTGTCCGTCGCGGTGAAGCGGAACGTATAAAGACCGTCGGTGTATGCGGTGGAGTCGAGCGCGAGAGTCGCGTTGTAATGTGCAAGACTGCTGTAGTTGCCGGAGTAGTTCAGCTCCACCGGCGTTTCCGCGCCGAATGCGCCGTTTTCGTGCGCAACGGCGAACGTCAGCGACGAAAGCTGCTGATCATCCTGCACATAGGCGTAGATCGCGCAGTCGTTACCGGTGAGAATGGTTACCCATTCACCGTTCACGCGGATCGAGCGCCAGCCGGACGTATAGACGGAGGTGACCTCCGGCGCGTCGTCGCCCGCTGTCAGCGCAACAGCAGAGGAGACGCCTGCTGCGCCGACATTGCCGATGCGGTCTTCCGCGACAACGGCAAAGGTATAGCTCTTGCCGGGCACCAGCGGGAAGCTATCGTCGTGCATATCCAGCGACAGGAACGTGACACTGCTGCTGACTTTGGCAAGCTCGATCGGCTCGCCGCCCGCCGGCGTGCAGGTTACGGTATAGCTCGCCACGTCGTCATCCGTGGGCGCGTCCCAACTGACGAGCAGGGACTGCTTTTTCGGCGACACGGTGATTGTCGGTGCGGCGGGTGCTGTCGTGTCAATGCGGAGGAAAGCAATCGCCGTTTCGTCGGTTGTCAGGTCGGTCGCAACGATGCGATATCTGCCGTCGGCGAAGCCGGAGGGAATAGCAAAGCTGCCGGTGATCTCGCCGTTTTCATCGGCGGAGACATCGGAGAGCAGCAATTCATTTTCAAAGGAGAGCGTGTAAGCACCGCTTGCCGTGAAGTTCGCGCCGGTGAACGATATCAGCGCGCCCGGCTTGCCCTCGGCGAGACCGGAGAGCGAAAGCATCGGACCTGCCTGCTCGATATTCACCGTCGTCGTCGCAACGCGGCCGCTCATCTGACCGACGGCGGAAAGCGGGTGCGAGCCCGCCAGCGTGGCTGCCGGAAGCGCAAACTGCACACTCAGCGTGCCGTCTGCCTTGGTGGTGCAGTCGGAGAGACTGGCGTTGATCAAGCGGTGATCGAAATAGAGACTCAGGGACTCGTTTGCCGCAAAGCCGCTCGCCCTGATTGTCAGCGTTGCTTCGTGCTCTGCCTTGACCGCTTCAATGCGCGTTTCGGGCGTGGCGACGGTGATCAATGCGGTTTCGACCAGCGCGCTCTTGGCGAGCACAACATGAACGGTGTACGCACCGGGCGCCATATTCGCGGGAAGGACGAACGATGTTCCCTCGCTCGGGAGCAAATCGCCGAGCGTGACCGTCACGGTTTCGTCATCAGGTGCGCCGCTGACCGTGACCGTCACGGTGTCGCCCGCCTTCGCGGTGGTCGGCGCCTGTACCGTCACTGACGGCGCCAGCGCCGTCAGTTCTTTCGTCAAACGCGTGCCGGAGAGCGGATCGAAGAAGCCGAGCGTATGCGCGCCGACTGTGCCGCTCATCGGCAGGGCATAGTTCAGCGTGCCGCTGCCGTTTGCGTCCAGTGTCAGCTTGGTATCCGAGCAGACGCCGTCTACCAAAAGCTGCAGTTCGGCGTTCGGACGGAAGCCGCTGACCGTCAGCGCGACGCTCTTGCCGAGCGCGACCGAGGAAGCGGAAAGCGTAAGCGTGGGCGCGTAGGCGGTGAAGGGAATCACGGTGCTGCCCCAGCGCTGGCTCGTTTCGCCCCAAACGGTCAAATTCAAGTTGCCGCTGAAGCCTGCGGGCATAGCTACGCGCACCTCCGCCGCGCCGCTGTCGTTCGCGGTCACGGAATCAGAGGTGTGATTATCCAGATAGACGAGCACCGTTTCGCCGGCCTGCAGACCGGTGACGGTTACGGGCAGCGTGCTGCCGCCGTGCGGATTGCCGGAGTAGGAGAGCGTAAGATTGCCGTTCGTTCCGGCAAACGCAACTCTGTCGCCTGTCTGACCGACTGCGGTAAAGATGTAGCTGCCGCTCGTCGGTGCGAACGCCAGCGAGTCGATGGTATACGAGGCGACGCCGTCGCCGTTCGCCCAAACGCTTCCAAGCGCGGTACCGTTCATTGCAAAGGCGACGTTCTCGCTCGGCGCAAAGCCGGCGGCGAGAAGCGTCAGCGCACTATTCAACGCGGGCGTTTCCGGCGAAAGGCTGAGCGTCTGCACCGTGTCCGTAAAGGTCACGCTGCCGCTTGCCGTTCTGCCGCTCGTCTGACCGCGCAGAATGACGCTGTGCGTGCCTGCGGTGGCGTCATAGCCGAAGTGGTAGGTCGTCGAGCCGGAGCCGTAGAAGTATGGGGATCCGACCTTGACATTGTCGATCAGCAGGTCGACGTATTCATTTTGGAAGCCGCTGCCCTCGACGGTAAATTCCTCCATGCCGACCGTGGCATTCGATACGGAAAGTGACGGCGTCGGCTGACTGACGGCGATGCGCAACGATACGCTCTTGCCTGTGGAGGACTGGATGACCGTTGCCATAACGGCGGTTTCGCCCGGTGCCAAATCGGGGATGCGGACGTTGTAGAAGCGGTGCTCGCTGCCGTAATTCTGCGTGACCTTGCCGACCATTTCACCGGCGAGCCACAGCTCCGCCTCGTCATCGGCGAAGCCGCTTGCATTGAACGATACTTTGCTCCCGACGGCGGGGCTTTCCGTGTCGCATATAAGCGAAAGTGCGGCGGCGGTCACGGTCAGGTTCGCGGTTGCGACCATGCCGCTCTGCGGCTCAACGGCGCGCAACACATAACTGCCGGGCGCGGGAGTGCCGAGGTCGGAGAGATACAGCGTTTTGGCGTTGGTTTCGTTCGGATAGTAGTATTTGCACGGCGCACTTTCGTCGGTCGCGTCGTCCAGATAGAAATAGACGTTGCGATACGACGGGAAATCCGTGATCGTGGCTTGGAAGCTGCCGTTTTCCGTTACAGTTGCGGTGTTCAGCGTAACGGTGGGCTGACGTTCTGCGATGGTGAAGCGCAGCGTGGCGACAATGCCGCTGGAGCTGCCGACGGCGCGGATCGTGTGACTGCCGCGCAGGTTGTCATCGAGGTCAACGGTATACTCCAATTCCTCGCCGGACTGACTGATGTAGCCGCGATACGACTCTTCGCGATCCAGGTAGAATTCGACGTATTCGCCGCTTTGGAAGCCGCTGAATGCGACAGTGGCATCCTCGCCGAGCTTCGGTGCATTCACGAGGCGGAGCTGCGGGTTGTATTTGCCAGCAGTGCCCATGACGGCTGCGGTTTCTGCGGTGTTCCCGCCGCGGTCGACGGAGCGAATCTTGAACCAGCAGGTGTCGCCGGGCGTAAGATAGCCGTACGACGGGTAGACGAAGCTCGTTTCCGTGATCGGGTTATAGTTGACGTCGTAGTAGGTGCCGTCTTCCGTTTCCGAATAGGAAACATAGTAGCCGACGATATCCGCTTCCGGCGCGGCAGTCCAGCGCAGACTGATCCTGCCGGGGATCGGGGAAGCGATAAGCCCAGTCGGCGCGGACGGAGGCGTTCCGTCCTTGACGAACGTGCGAGTTGCTACAGTCCGGTTGCCGTAGACATCTTTCGCCGTGACGCGCAGCGTATAGGCGCCGTCGTCGAGCGCGGTAAAATTGAAATAGTGATAGGTATCTGTGCTCGCGTATGTCGTGCCGTAGGTCCACGGCGAGCCTTCAGCAGCGGTTTCTGTGCCGTTTTCGGCAACGAAGACGGCTTCCACGACGCCGAGCGACACGTTGTCATTAAACTCTACGTAGGTCTCGCGGTCGTTGTTGAAGGTCTCGTTTTCTTCAAAGCCGAAGTAGATCGTCGGCGCTTCCGTGTCGGCAAGCGGGCTGACAAGCGCGTCGGTTGCGACCATCTCGCTCAAAATGCCGCGCTTGTCGCAGATGCGAATGCCGTAGTAGTACGAGCCTGCGGCGCTTTCACTTGTGAGGAACGTATCTTCGTACGAGGTATAGGAATAGTATTCCTCGGCGAGCTGGTTTTCTGCCAGCGCCTCTTTGCTCGTGGCGCGGTAGATCAGGATCGCATCGCCGTAGCTCAGCGCAGTTTCTCTGCTCCACGCCAGCGTGATCTTGCCGACCTGCGGCTCGGCGGTGAATGTGTCCATCGGCGCGCACGGCGCGTTGTTCACGTGGAACGTCGGCGCGTAGTAGTCGGAGTCGAAGCTGTCGTCCAGCGCGTCGGGCGTGATGGGCGAATTGCCGACCTTGTCGTAGGCGATCGCGGCAAGACGCACTGCGACCGAGCCACCTGCGCCGCCGGTGACGGTGGAGGTGTCCCAGGTGATCGGCTCATTCCATGCGGCGGTGCCGATCTTTTGATAGGCGCCGTCCTCAACCTTGAGGTAATAATCCACATGGTCCATGCCGCTGTCGTTGTCGTAGATGCTGGACGCGCACAGCGATACGGTGCCCGTCAGTTCAGACGAGCCGTAGATATAATTGTCATAAAGGTCGGATTTGGCGTGGAAACGCCAATAGTTCGAGTATTCGGGCGGCGTGTTGTCAAGCCGGTAATACGTGCTTGCCGTTGCGCTTTCCTGCCCGTTCAAGATGGCATACGCCGTGACATAGGCGGCGGCGTCCAACGTGATCGGCGCGGTGTAGCGCAACGCTTCACCGTCGTAGCCGATGCGGTAATAGATCTCGGCGTTGGGGCTGGCGTGGCTCAGCGTCAGGGTAGGCAGCGTCGTAAACCAGCCACCCTCGGGCGACATCGTCGGCTCGCTGACCGGCACGCGATAGTACGCAGCGCTTTGATCGCTGGTGGTTTCGCCCACCTGTGCCCAAGCGTAGATCGTGTCGTAGCCGCTGAAGCGGAACGGACCGGTATAGCGCGTGCTGGCGCCGTAGCCGATGCGGTAATACAGCTCAGCGGTGTTATCCGGATGCGTCAGCGTGATCTCGACCTCGTCGGTGTAGTTACCGCCCTCGGGCGAGATCGTCGGCGCGGCAAGACCGCGCTGAATGGTCAGTTGATACGGCTGATGCTGATAAGCACTATTGTTTTGATCCGGCAGAAGTGCCAGATGGTATTCGCCGACGGCGAGCGTGACGATACCGTCGCGAATGCTGCCCCAGCCGTCCGTGGGAAGCTCTGCTGCAAGCCCGCCCAGCGCGTCACGAATTTCCACAGGATAGCTGGAGTTATAGTATTTGCCGCTGTATGTTACGCGGAACTGGTACGCGCCGGCTTCCTGCACGTCCAGCGTATAGCGTTCACCGCTCTGGTTGAGCAGGATCACGCCGTCGGTTTCGATGACGGCGGACTGCGTCAGTTGGAGCGACTTTTCCGCTTCGACGTAATAATAGCGCGTGACGGTGTAATCGGAATAGAGCTCTTTTGCCGCGTCGTAGGCGCGCGCGGAAATCTGCATATCCCGATCGACCGTAACGGTCAGGGTGTTGCTGCCTGCCGTCGTTTCGCCGCGCTGGTTGATGTTATAGTAGAGCACGGTGCCGGGTTCCGAGGTGATCGTGACCTCGGTCGGCTCGGCAAACGTGATGGTGCCGTTGCTGTCCGGCGTAAAGACCGGGCTGGCGGGAGGCGGCGTGCCGATGCTGAAAGAGGATTGCATCGACCAAGTGGTGTACATACCGCCTTCGGTAACCGTTGCCCAAAAGATTTCAAAATAGTCGCCGTCTTCGCCGTTAACTTGGATCGGCGCGGTATAGAGCGTACCGTTTTGGATGATATATTCGGAGAAATTCCGCTGCTGATCCCATTCGCCGTCGGTGATCACATAGTAGACCTTGTCGGTGGGATTTGCCGTGGTAAACGTAACGTAACCGCCGTTTTCCACGTAGTTGGCAGTTTGGTCGACACTGCACTCCGCTTGCTCCATATCGACCCTGGCCACCAGTGTTCTCGTGTCACTCTGCAGCGTGCCCGCCGCAGTTTCCTTGGCACAGTACACTACAACTCGCGCTTCGTTGGCAATGTAAATGCCGGTCGATGGGTTATATTCAATATAATTCTCGCTATTTTCCTCACCCTGCGGCTTCATGCTCGAAAACGCATAGTATGCGGTGCTACCATCGGGGATATCGGTGAGGAACACGTAGCACGGCTCGGTGATCAAAAGCTCGGGATATTCCTCGTCTTCCGCATCCACATCAAAGCGCGGCGCATCGACGGTTTGCCAGCACTGTGCGCCGATGGTTTCGGGCAGACCTTCGTCTGGATATACGCTGTTGATCTGCAAAGTATAGGTGCCGGCGGATGCGGCGGTGAAGAACGCCGTCAGGTTCTTGCTGTGGCGCTCGGCCATTTCGCCGGTTTGCCAATCCTCATAGGTCGAGTTTTCGACATAGAAATACGGCCACGCGACGGTATTGCCGGTTTCGTCGGTGAGCGCGCCGCTAATGTTCAAATACTCGATTTCGTCGTCGTTCGGGACGGTGAGAGCGATGACATAGGCGCCTGGAGCGGGAATTGCGACGCTCAGAGTGCACTGCGCGGGAGCGAATTCCACGCTGTCGGAGGAAAGGGGACCGGCAACAAGCGGGATCGAGAGCGTGGGGGACTCTTGACCGTTGCCGCCTTCGCCGTTGCCTTCGCCACCGTCTCCGCCGATTACGACGTTTCGGGTATTCGTGACAATGGGGGAGTCCTGTTGCGCGACGGGCATAGTGATATCCTCGCCGTCTGCGCCATCATTTTCGCTGCCCGTAATGATCGTTTCATCACCACTATCAGCGACGGTATTCTCTTCGGTAGTCGACGGTGCCGCTTGCGGCGCCGCTGCAACCTCGGTCGGCGGTACGTCCGTCTCCGGTGCGTCTGAATTTGACGCTTCTGCCGGCGGCGCGTCCGTCGCAAGATCAACGGGCTCGATGAGCACCTCCTGCTGCTCCGCCGGAAGCACAGACTCCTCGGCTGAAATCGACGCGATCAACGCCGTGCTTTGGTCGAAGAGCATCAGCAATGCCAACGCCAAGGCAATGGTATTCTTTCCCCACTTGCTTACTTTCATTTGTTTTTCCTCCGTCCTATGTCGACTTTCCGCGGTTCGAGAAAGAATAGTTTTCCAATTTTGATAAAATACCACTATCATTATACATTATACATTATATTAAACGATATTCAACAGTTGCCAAGCGTTCGGCATTGACAAAAATTTTGTCAACTTCTTGCGTTTTTCTGCGATCTGTGATACGCTTGTCTCGTTAGAGAGAAAAGATAGGTGGCGGGAAGATGTTTGCGGAAAGAGTGAACCAAATTTGCGCGCTGCTGGCGGTCAAACAGGCGGCGCTGTCGCGGATGATGGGTTGCGATAAATCCAACGTCAGCCGCATGCTCAGCGGCGCACGTGTGCCCAAGGCGGGCGGCGTCGGTGCGCGTCGGCTTGCGGACGGGTTATACCTCTGCGCGGACGAAAGAGGCAAGGTCGCCGCGCTCTGCGAGTTGATCGGCTGCAAAAAGAGTGCTTCTGCATCGGAGATCAAGACGCAGTTGGCGCACTGGCTCTATGACGGAGAATCGGCGCCGACGAAGCCGTCAACGCCGCAAAAAGAAAAAACACCGTACCGCGCCTTCGGCGAAAAACTGGGTGCGGCGAT
Source organism: Oscillospiraceae bacterium (assembly GCA_017412765.1). Taxonomy (GTDB): domain Bacteria; phylum Bacillota; class Clostridia; order Oscillospirales; family Oscillospiraceae; genus RUG626. The sequence goes on from JAFPWN010000025.1 coordinate 35,546, forward strand.
GGAACTGACCGAGCTGTCGAACATTCGGCTCGGTCGATTGGTCAATGTCGACCCGTCCTATATCAGCCGTTTTCGCAACGGTTTGCGCTCGCCGAAATCCAATCGGGAGACGACGGACGCAATCTGCGCGGTGTTGACGGCGCGCGCCCGCGAGCGAAATCAAACGGCGCAGCTTGCTGCGATGATGAACGTTGCCGCCGACGCGCTGTACGATGAAGAGGACGCGATCGCACGGATGCGCGACTGGCTGTTTGATGCGGATCGGGCGGACGATAGCTCCGTGGTGGAAAGGCTGCTGGAGAACATCGATGCGTTCGCGTTTGAGCCGAAGCTGCCGCCGCTGCTGTTCTCGTCGGTGCTGGATGAAACAGCGCAGATCGACGAGCGGGAGACTTATTTCGGCGCGCAGGGCTTGCGCGCCGCCGTGCTGCGCTTTTTGGGCAGCGCGATCCGCGCGCAGGCGAAGGTGCTGTACCTCTATTCCGATCAGAGCACAGAATGGATGGCGGATCCGGCATTTCGCGTCAAGTGGGCAATGCTGATGATGGAGTGCGTAAAACAGGGAATCCATATTACCATCATTCATAATATTGACCGCGATCTGGACGAGATGATTAGCGCGATCACCAACTGGCTGCCGCTGTATATGTCGGGCATGATCGAGTCGTATTATTGCAAAAAGGAGCGAAACGCGCGCTTTTCCAATACGCTGTTTCTCTGCCCGAACGTTGCCTGCATCAAGGCGAGCAACGTCGTTGGGCAGGAGGATCGGCACGGCGTCTATCCGTATCAGACGGAGGCGCCGCTTTTGGAGGCGGCGCAATTTGCCTATGACGGCTTGCTTGCCGCGTCCAAGCAATTGGTGAAGATTTACGAGAACGCGTCCAACGAGATCCTTTCGCAGATCGGCGAAACGGGCATGACGATGCTGGGCATGTCGCTTTCGCTTGCCACCATGGACGAGGATACGCTGGTTGCCGTTTTGACGCGCAGCGATCTAGATCAGAATGCGCGGGAGGCGGTGCTCGCCGCATGGCAGGCGCGCGGGCGGCTGCTGGCGCACAATTTGGAAACGGGCTTCGTCCACGAGTGCATCCCCATTGCCGATGACGAGCGTCTGTTCGACGATCGAATCCCAATTGATCTGCCGGGCGTGTCGCTTTTCTATACACCGCAGGAGTATGCGTCGCATATCCGCAGCGTTCTCCGGCTGTCCGAGGAGCATCCCAATTATCGGCTCTGCGTCCTGCCGGATGTGCCGTTTGAGAACACGCAGATCGTGATTTCCGAGCACGCCGTCGCAGTCAAACGCATTAAGCCGCCTCAGATCACGTTTTTGATCTCGCACCCCGCGATGTGCGAGGCGTTCGCGGCTTATTCCGAGCGCATCAAATCGCGCTATAAGCAGGATAAGATTTCCCTCCGCCAAACGTTGGAGCGGTATTTGTAAAAAACGAGGAGAATAGCAACAAAGGGGCTGTCTCAAAAAGGAGCCCCGAAAAAAGGTCATAAAATAACTGCAGCCGGCTCTTGAAAAAGAGTCGGCTGCCGGCGTATAATTCAGCTGTGCAGAAAAAAACATATGCAGGTAGATTATACTATTATATCTATCATCATTGGTGATTGGAACGTAACAAAACTTCATTTGACGCAAAAAAACATTCCGCAGACCGAATGGCTTGCGGAATGTTTTTTGAAGCTTGATGAATTAATGTCACTCGGTAAAGTGGACATGTGAGTTAATATGGTCCTCGCAGAAGCAGTGATAACCGACGCAGCGCGAGCAATAGCGGAACTCGAGATTCGGATCGGAGACGTCCGTCCTGCCGCAGACGGAGCATTTGTGCCGATAGGGAGCTTCCTCCTTGCGGAAATTGACGTGGATCGGACCGGAGGAGGCTGCGCGCCTGAACTCAGTCTTTCTTTTCTTCAGATTGAGCTTTGCCGAGATCCGGTTCCAAAGAACGTAACCGAAAAACAGACCGAAGTTTGCGATTGCGATAAGCGGGAGAAGCGTTCTGCCGAGGATCATCTCAATTACGAAGTAAAAAGCGTCAATATAGGCGAGCCACTTCATCTTTACGGGGATTATGAAGAATATGAGCACCTGGAAATCCGGCCACATCGCGGCAAAGGCAAAGAACAGCGAGAGATTTATATAGTGCGTGGTGATCAGCTCACCGTAGCCGAAGAGCTGAACGATAAAGCCGTAGATTATGCTCAGGATTACCGCCATACCGTAATAAATAGTGAACCTGCCGCTGCCCCACTGTGATTCGAGCGCGGTGCCGACGAAATAATAGAAATAGAGGCTCAGAACGGTTGACAGCAGGCTGCCGTAGAAGGGGAAGAATACGAAGGTCACGAGCCGCCATATCTGCCCATGCAGTATCGACTGCGCGTCAAAAACCAGCAGGTTCAGAAGCTGACCGGACGGGTCGATAAGACTGAGAACGTACATTATTGCCTGCCCGGCGACGATTATGAGCATCAGCCGCGGGATACCGAACTTCGGATGCTTGTAGCAGAAGCGCTCGACGGCGCGATCAAAGCTTTTCAAAGCCAAACCAACTCCTTTGCTGTAATCATACACTAATTCACGGGAAAAGTAAATTAACATTGTGTTAAATTTCAAAATTAGACTTTTCGTTTCCGCAGTTATGTGATACAATAAAATATATTTTTATGATTTGGAGCTGCCATGAAAGAAGAAATTGAAGTTAATGAGGGCTATATCGAGGGCAGAAACGCCGTTCTTGAGGCGCTGAGAGCCGAGAGAACGATCGATAAGCTTTACATACAGAAGGGCGAGCCCGATTCCGTACTGGCGCGCATCGTGGGTCTTGCCCGCAAGGCGGGAGTTCCGATCGTCGAGGTAGACCGCCGTAAGCTCGACGCTATGAGCGCAACGCGCGCGCACCAGGGCGTGATCGCCTCTGCTTCTGCTAAGGAATACGTTACCGTGCGGGAGATAATCGACCTTGCGCGTGAAAAGGGCGAGGATCCCTTTATCGTTATCTGCGACGAGATATCCGATCCGCACAACCTCGGCGCCATTATCAGAACTGCCGAGTGCGCCGGCGCGCACGGCGTGATAATACCGAAGCGCAGGGCAGTGGGGCTGAACGCCGTCGTTTCCAAGACGAGCGCCGGAGCGGTCGAATATATGCCGGTCGCCAAGGTCTCCAATCTCGTCTCCGCTATCGAGGAACTGAAAAAAGCCGGCGTATGGGTCTACGGCACGGCAGCAGACGGTCAGAACGACCTATGGCAAACCGATATGAAGGGTCCGATCGCAATAGTTATAGGCTCAGAGGGCGACGGAATGAGCCGCCTTGTCGCGGAAAGCTGCGATTTCAAGCTTTCGATCCCGATGGCGGGTCATATCGATTCTCTCAACGCATCATGCTCGGCCGCGATAGTCATTTATGAGGCTATGAGGCAGAGATTACTTCCTCAGAAGGGGTGATTTGATTGGATAAAAGAAACGACGATCTTGAGCTCGACACCCAGCTCGAGGGTGATTACTCAACCGACGAGAGCTTTACTCTCGAGGCTATCCTCTCAGAGTACAAGGGCAGCGCGTTTATCGCAGGGGAGAGGAAAACTCCGCCCTCCGAGCTTGACGAGAAGGTCAACGAGATCCTCCGCTCCGTAACCGGAAAGGCGAAGAGCGAGACTTCGGAGAGCGCCGAAGAGCCCAAGCCGGAGCCTGCGCCGGAAGAAGAGCGGCCGTTACCTCAGGCGCAGGACGATGACGTTGACGAGCCGACGCGCATAATCGATCTCAGCGCCTATCGCAAGGAGGCTAAAGCAGCTCCCGCGCCCGCGAGGAAGGAAAAAGATAACATTCTGCGCGAGTTTGAGGAATATGAGCCGGGTGATGACGACGCATACTCAGAGCCGGAGATCGATGAGTCCATCTTTGACAATGATTCCGACGAGGCTGTAAGGGAGAGATATTCCGGCGCTTCGGACGAGGCGGAGTTTCCCGATTATGACGAAGATGAGTATGAACCAGACTTTGAAGAGGAGATAACCCGTCTGACTTCTTCGCTTAATGCTTATAAGCTTCGCTCGCTTGCGGCGGGTGTTCTGACCGTGATAATTGCGATATTTACGTTTATGTACGAGAGTCAGGCTGCGCTGCCGTTCGGCATCGGCTACTCTACGGCTCTTGCCGCCGGAGTTATTATGATCCTCGGATTCGTGACGATGATCCTCGGAGTTGACGTTCTTATCCGCGGCACAGAGGATATCCTCACCGGTCACGCCGGCGCCGATACGCTCGTGCTTTTCTCATGCATATTCACATCGGCCGACGGCTTTCAGATGCTCGTCACCAGAAACTATGACAGAGGACTGCCCTTCGTTCTGATCTCAGCCGCCAGCGTGTTCTTCGCCATGCGCGGCAGGATCGCCTATGACAAGGCCATTGCCGATTCCCTCAAGGGATCGCTCTCGTCAAACGCTCCTCTCGGTGTGATCTCCGAGAATGAGACCGACCCTGAGCGTGATATTCTCAAAAAGGTGCGCGGCCGTGACGACGGTTTCTATTTCAAGCTCACCTCGAAAGACAGCGGCGAGCTGTTTTATGGCTTCCTTACGCCGATCCTTATCATTTTCAGCTTCATATTCGCCCTCATCGCGTCAGTCGGGCGCGGAGATTCATCTTCCTTCGCGCACTCGTTCGGTATTATGACCGCCGTATGCGCCGCTTTCCCGATGGCAATGACCTATGCGCTTCCGTTTAAGTACGTCGCTTCAGACCTCAAAAATGCCGGCTCAGCTATCTCCGGATGGGGCGGAGCCTGCGATATTGCCGACGCCGACGGCACAGTAATCACCGACGAGGACGTTTTTCCGGCAGGGTCTGTATCGCTCTCCGGCGTAAAATTCTTTGAGGGCGTCAACAGTCAGAAGGCGCTGATAGACTCCTGCAGCCTTATTATCTCTTCCGAGTGCGGCATTTCAAGGATCTTTGCTGAGCTTCTGAAAAGTCAGGGCTTCAGGCAGAAGGACGTGGACGCTTTCACCTTCTACGAGGGCGGCGGCATAGGCGGCGACGTTGACGGCGACCATATTCTCTGCGGCACCGGCGCGTTTATGAATCTTATGGGTATCCGCGTTCCGGAGAAGGTCAATCTTGCAAATACCGTTTTCGCCTCCGTAAACGGCGAGCTTGCCGCCGTATATACCGTCAATTACGTTCCGGTAAACTCCGTACAGGGTGCGCTGAGGTCGCTTCTTGCGACTAAAGTCAACGTACTGCTCGCTGTAAAGGATTTCAACGTGACCCCGAATATCATCAGCCAGAAGTTCAAGGTAAATATGGACGGCGTCGAGTACCTGCCCGCCGATAAGATCTACAAGGTCGCTGAGAATGAAAACGAGGCGCCGAGCGGTGTTTCCGCCGTTCTCGCGCGCGACGGTCTCGGCCCGCTTGCGGAGGTCATAAGCAAGGGCAAGAATCTCAAGCTCATCACCGAGCTCAATTCGATCATAACGATCGGCGGAACGCTCATCGGTCTGCTTCTCATGTTCTTCCTCTGCGCCTCGGGGGAGTTCGGAAACGCGACCTGCGGCAGAGCTTTCATATTTATGATGATCATCGAATGCTGCGTTCTTCTGCTCAGTCAGGCGGTAAGAAGACGCGCGTGAGCAAATTACACATAATTTTTTGCTTTCAGCGCAAAAAAACTGTTGTTTTTCACACGGCGATATAGTATAATAACAAAGGTGTTTTATTAAAGACACGCAAAATCATAAGAAGAGAGGACAAATTAGTATGGGATATGCCGCTGACAAAATTCGTAATATCGCGCTTCTGGGACACGGCGGCAACGGAAAAACATCTCTTGCCGAGAGCATGCTTTATGTTGCCAAAGCTGTTGACCGCCAGGGCAGAATAGCTGACGGAAACACTGTTTCCGACTATGACCCCGAGGAGATCAAGCGCCAGACAAGTATTTCTGCCTCTACCATGTTCGTAGAGCATAAAGGTCATAAGATCAACATTATAGATACTCCGGGTTATTTCGATTTTGTCGGCGAGGTTTATGAGGCGCTTCGCGTCGCCGGACTTGGCATTATCGTCGTTTCCGCCAAGGATCGCACCAACGTCGGCGCTGAGAAGGCGTGGAAGCTCGTTACCGAGCGCCATCTTCCCCGTGCATTCTATATCTCCAAGGTCGATGAGGAGAACGCAAACTTTGAAAAGACCTTCAACACTCTCCGCGAGCAGTTCGGCAAGAGCGTCTGCGCCTTTACCGAGCCCATCATCTCCGGCGACAAGGTCACCGGCATCATTGATATCCTTACGAAGAAGGCGTTCAACATCGTCGGCGGCAAGCGCGTAGAGTGCGCTATCCCGGCTGAGATTATGCCTATCGTCGATACTCACTACGAAGAGCTTGTCGAGAACGCAGCCGGCACCTCCGAGGAGCTTATGGAGAAGTACTTTGAGGAGGGAACTCTCTCCGAGAAGGAAGTCTATGACGCTCTCGGCATCGGTATCGCGGACGGCGATATATGCCCCGTTTTCTTCGGCAGCGCTTCGGATAACCTCGGCACCGTCGTTCTTCTCGACGCTGTCGTTAATATGTTCCCTGCTCCGAAGGAGCTCGGCACCAAGATCGATCCCAACGGCCCGACCAAGGCTATCGTTTATAAGACCATCTCCGACCAGTTCGGCAAGTTCAGCCTCTTCAAGGTCATCTCCGGCAAGGTTACCGCCGATATGACTCTTACCAACGCCCGTTCCGGCGCGCAGGAGAAGCTCGGTCACATCTATCAGATGCAGGGCAAGAAGACTATCGAGGTCAAGGAGCTCGGCCCCGGCGACATCGGCGCTGTTTCCAAGCTCTCCGACACCGCAACCGGCGATACGCTCTGCGATCCGAAGGCTGTTGAGGCGGCTCCCGGCATCGACTTCCCGGCGCCCTGCTACACGATGGCTATTCGTCCCAAGACCAAGGGTCAGGAGGACAAGGTCGCTCAGGGTCTTACCCGTCTGCGCGAGGAGGATCGCACCTTCACCGTAGTCAACAACGCGGAAACAAAGCAGATGGTCATCACCGGTATGGGCGATACCCAGCTCGACGTTATCTGCTCCAAGCTCAAGAACAAGTTCGGCGTTGAGGTCGAGCTCTATCCCGCAAAGGTCGCTTACCGTGAGAAGATCCGCAAAAAGATCGAGGCTCACGGCCGTCATAAGAAGCAGTCCGGCGGTCACGGTCAGTTCGGTGACGTCTGGATCCGCTTCGAGCCGCAGGATGAGAGCGAGGATATGATCTTCGCTGAGGAGGTTTTCGGCGGCTCCGTTCCGAAGAACTTCTTCCCGGCGGTTGAAAAGGGTCTGCGCGATTCCGTCGGCCGCGGCGTTCTTGCCGGATACCCGATGGTTTACCTCAAGGCGACCCTCTACGACGGATCCTATCACCCCGTTGATTCCTCTGAAATGGCGTTCAAGACTGCGGCGAACCTCGCGTTCAAGGAGCTTATAAACGCTTCTCCCTGTATCCTTGAGCCTATCGGACTTCTCAAGGTCACCATTCCCGATTCCAACATGGGCGATATTATGTCCGACCTCTCCAAGCGCCGCGGCAGCCCGATGGGCATGAGCGTTGATAAGGACGGCATGCAGGTTGTAGAGGCAGAGGTTCCGATGGCTGAGATGGGCACCTATGCTATCGACCTTCGCTCCATGACCCAGGGCAGAGGCTCGTTCACACTCGAGTTTGTCCGCTACGATGAGGCTCCGATGAACGTTCAGGAGAAGATCATCGAAGAGGCAAAGGCCGAGAACGCAGACGAATAATTATAATAAATTACCCCATTTGCCCGAAAATCGGCAAATGGGGTTACTTTAACCGAGGAGTTTATAATGAGAATTGCAGTAACTTACGAAAACGGAAGGATTTTTCAGCATTTCGGGCACACCGAGCAGTTCAAGGTTTACGAGGTCGAGGATGGAAAGGTAGTTTCCTCCGAGATCGTCGGCTCTGACGGGCAGGGACACGGTGCGCTTGCGGAGCTGCTCAGCCTCAAGGGAATAGACGTTCTTATCTGCGGCGGCATCGGCGGCGGCGCTGTCACCGCGCTGGGCGATCTCGGTATCGAGCTTTGCGCCGGCGCTGACGGCGACGCGGACGAGGCGGTCGAGGCATATCTGCGCGGAGAGCTAACGAACAGCGGGGCGAACTGCGATCACCACGGCGAGGGTCACTCCTGCGGCGAGCACGAATGCGGTAACGGCGGCTGTCACTCCGAAAAGCAGGGCAAAAACGTAGGCAAGACCTGCCGTACCCATTATCGCGGCACGTTCAACGACGGAACGCAGTTCGATTCCTCCTATGACAGAGGCGAGCCGCTCGAATTTGTCTGCGGCGCAGGAATGATGATAAAGGGCTTTGATGACGCCGTTGCGAATATGGATGTGGGAGAGGTAGTCGATATCCACCTGACACCCGGCGAGGCTTACGGCGAGGTCGATCCGAACGCGATCTTTGTCGTTGAGTTAGCTAAAATGCCCGGTTCTGAGGGCCTTTCCGTCGGAGACAGGGTTTATCTTCAGAACGTTTACGGACAGTCCTTTCCGGTAAAGGTAACGGCAAAGGACGATGAGAGCATCACCTTTGACGCCAATCACGAGATGGCAGGCAAGGAGCTGAATTTCCGCATCGAGCTTGTCGAGGTAAAATGATGATAAAACCGGTCTCAGATGAGGCCGGTTTTCTTCATTTCATAGGTTAGCTTATCACGATTAGCGCCGCTGAGCGGAGTGAGGGGGAGCCGAAGCTCGTTGCTTATAAGCCCCATAAGGCTGAGCGCGCATTTTACCGGTATCGGATTGACCTCGGAAAACAACAGCTCGATTAGTCTGGAATACTTTATCTGAAGCTCCGAAGCCGCCTCGTAATCGCCGGATAACGCTCTGCCTGTCAGGTCCGCCATTATCCGGGGGACGATATTTGCCGCGACGGATATTACGCCCTTTGCGCCGACTGACATCATCGGAACGACGATATCATCGTTTCCGCTCCATATATTCAGATCGTCGCCGCATAATCTGCGAATCCTTACGGCGAGAGGAATATCGCCGGAAGCCTCCTTGACGCCGTTGACGTTCGGAATTTTACTGAGCGCCTCATAGGTCTCCGGTGCGATCGTGATTCCGGTGCGCGAGGGGACGTTGTAGACTATGACGGGAATATCGACGGCTTCAGCGATAGCGGTATAGTGAGCGATGAGACCCTGCTGAGTGCATTTGTTGTAATACGGCGTCACGCACAAAACGGCGTCAGCGCCGGCTTTCTTGGCGTCAAGAGCCTTTTCGACGGCGTTTTCGGTGCTGTTCGAGCCGGCTCCTGCGATGACCGGCAGATCGCCTGCGCGCTCCTTTACAAAGCGAATCGTCTCGATCTTCTCATCGCGGGTCATGGTAGAACTTTCGCCGGTAGTGCCGCAGACGGTGATTGCGGCAGTACCGGCGTTCTTTTGCATATCTATGAGTTTTTCCATCGCGTCGAAGTCTACTTTTCCGGATCGGAAAGGCGTAACGATTGCGACGGAGGAGCCTTCAAAAACGGGCTTTTTCAAGAATAAGCTTCCTTTCACCCGAAATTAGAGGCGGGTGACGATCAGTCCATATAACCCTTCGCGCAGAGAAGTTCGGCAAGGAGAACGGCTCCGCCGGCGGCGCCGCGCAGAGTGTTGTGGCTGAGGCATACGAACTTGTAGTCGTACTGGCTGTCCTCGCGCAGACGGCCGACGGAAACTGCCATGCCGTTTTCGAGCATACGGTCGAGCTTTGTCTGCGGACGGTTATCCTCCTCAAAGTAGTGGATAAACTGCTTGGGCGCGGAGGGGAGACCGAGCTCCTGCGGTACGCCGGAGAACTTCGCCCAGCGGTCGAGGATCTCCTCCTTGGTCGGCTTTTTATCAAAGGATGCAAATACAGCCGCCATGTGACCGTCAGAGCACGCTACGCGGAAGCACTGAGCGGTGATCGAGGGCTTATCAGCCGTAACGATCTCGCCGTTTTCAACCTTGCCCCAGAGCTTCAGCGGCTCGCGCTCACTCTTTTCCTCTTCGCCGCCGATGTAGGGGATAACGTTATCGACGATGTCGGGGAAGGTCTCGAAGGTCTTTCCGGCGCCGGAGATCGCCTGATAGGTGCAGACGAGCGCCTTGTTAAGACCGAACTCCTCCTTGAGCGGATGGAGCGCGGGAACGTAGGACTGGAGGGAGCAGTTGGACTTTACGGCGATGAAGCCCCGTTTCGTGCCGAGGCGCGCTCTCTGTGAAGCGATGACCTCGATATGCTCGGGATTTATCTCGGGCACTACCATAGGTACGTCCGGCGTCCAGCGGTGAGCGCTGTTATTGGAAACGACGGGGCACTCGGCCTTGGCGTAAGCCTCCTCAAGAGCCTTGATCTCATCCTTTTTCATATCAACCGCGGAGAAAACGAAGTCTACCTCACTTGCGATCTCGGCTATATCGGTCTCGGCGCACTTCATAACGAGCTTTTTCGCGCACTCCGGGATAGGCTTCTGCATCGCCCAGCGGCCCGCAACAGCCTCCTCGTAGGTCTTGCCGGCGCTGCGTGAGGACGCGGCGACGACCTTGAGCTCAAACCACGGATGCTCGGATATAAGCGTTACAAAACGCTGACCTACCATACCTGTTGCGCCGATAACTCCGACCTTATACTTTTTCATAACCTGCCTCCAAACCATAATATTCAGATATTAACAAAAATTTACGGGCAAATTATCGCTTTTTTGTATAGCCAAAAGCAATATTATGTTGTATAATGTTACAAGTTGTAACCTTTTCAAAATATAACACACGCTATTTTTTATGTCAATAAAAAGGATATACGAAATGAAAACAAACTTTAAGCGATTTTTAGCCGTTTTGATGGCGTTTTTGCTCTTTATTCCCGCTTTGCCGTCTGCAAAGGCGGAATTTGAGGCGCCGGTCAGCGTTTTCAAGATAGGGCTTTATCAGGACACGGACGACGGCATTACGAGAAACTTCACCTCGGCTAATCTTGAAAACTATCCCGGCTCCGGTTACGGCTACGATATCGGCTACTTCGACGAGGACCGCGAGTTTGTATACATAGGCGCATCTGTTACAGATACTTCTGCCGTAACCGTGACCGTAGATAAAAGCCTCAGGTGGGATAAGTCCACGCGCTCATATAAAGAGTCCTCGGTCGATAACGAGATCGAGATAGGCGCGTTCCATATTGAGCTGAGCTCCGCCTTTTCCGACTACGCCTCCGCGAAGACCGTTGCTGACAGCATTAACGTGAGCGCAAACGTCTTTGTAAAATACAATTCCGGACTCTTTTACGTCTGCATAGGCGATTATCCGCACGCCGCGAACGCCGAGGCTGACAGAGCGTCGATGAGCCTTGGTTATCAAACGACCATCGACAGCGGCTCGAGCTATTCCGTTTCCGTAGTCGAGACAGGCACAGACAGAATACTCTTTGAGTTTGACTATAACGGAAAATATCAGCTCGCGCTCAGACCCCGGATAGAAGAGGGGCTGAAAGCCGTTACCTATCACCGCGGCTATCGCTATTACGGCGATTTCAGCTTCGTAAGACCTTATTCCGGCAATATATTCGTAGTCAACTACGTTGCGATAGAGGACTACGTCGCGGGCGTTCTGCCCTATGAGATGAGCGCGTCATGGCCGCTCGAGGCGCTTAAGGCGCAGGCTGTCACCGCGCGCACATACGCGATGAAGAACCTCAATAAGCACGCAAGCTACGGCTTCGATATCTGCAACACCACCGACTGTCAGGTGTATCGCGGCGTCGGGCTGGCGACGGAGAATTCAAACCGCGCCACTGCTGAAACCGCCGGAATGTACCTCACCTATAACGGCGAGCTGTGCGAAACCTACTTCTATTCGTCGAACGGCGGCGCCTCAGAGAGCGTCGGGAACGTGTGGGGTCAGCAGAGAGACTATCTTGTCGGAGTTTTCGACCCTTACGAGGCGGATATTGCGAGCGAGGCGCCGGGGTATAACTATACGATAACCTACACCGGCTCTCAGCTTGCGGAGAGATTGCAGGCGCGCGGTTATAACGCGAGAACGATCGTCAAGTTCGACCTTGAGTTTACGCCGGTCGGCAACGTTCGGAAGATAAAGCTTACTGACGTGAACGGCGCGAGCTTCTCCTTTTCCGGCGATTCCGTAAGGCTCGTTCTCGGAACAAGAAACATACGTTTCACAGTGAACGATATAAAGCCCAATTCCGATATGATCTTTATTAACTCCGCGGCGGAGTGGATAAGCGAAGCGTTCGCAAATCTCTTTGCCGTCGGCGCAGACGGCACAAATTCCGTCACCTCCGGAGGAGTTTACGCGATAAACGGCAATAACGAGATAGTCAGCGTCGATTCCGAGCCTGCGAAAACCGCAACGGGAACTTTTGTGATAAAGGGCGCCGGTCACGGTCATAACGTCGGAATGAGCCAGTGGGGCGCTTATTCGATGGCAAAATACCACGCAATGGATTATATGCAGATACTGACATTTTATTATCAGGGCACGGAGATAACGTACTCCGTAAAGAACGAGAAAGATATTGGAGGCACTGAAAACTCTTGAAAACGTCTGATTTTAATTATGAACTGCCGGAGGAGCTTATCGCGCAGACTCCGAGCGAGAAGCGCGACGAATCGCGGCTCATGCTGCTTGATAAAACCACCGGCGAGACCGAGCATCACAGATTCTATGAGCTTGTGGATTTTCTGAATCCCGGCGACTGCCTTGTAATGAATGATTCCCGCGTGCTTCCCGCGAGGCTTTTCGGAAACCGTCTGACAGGCGGCGCAGTGGAGGTGCTTTTGCTAAAGGACAAGGGTGACGGAGTATGGGAGTGCCTCACGCGCCCGGGGCGAAAGACGAAGCCCGGCACAGACCTGACTTTCGGCGGCGGCGAGCTGACGGCGACTGTCGTCGGAGAAGCCGATGGCGGCAATAAGCTCCTTAAATTCCATTATGAAGGGATTTTTATCGAAATACTCGAGCGCCTCGGAAGAATGCCGCTTCCGCCTTACATTCACGAGGAGCTTCAGGATTCCGAGAGATACCAGACGGTCTATTCAAAAGAGCTCGGCTCTGCCGCCGCGCCGACCGCCGGACTTCACTTTACGCCGGAGCTTCTGAAAAAGATAGAGGACAAGGGCGTCTCTCTCGCGTTTCTTACGCTTCACGTCGGATTGGGAACGTTCAGACCCGTCAAGGAGGACGAGATCGAAAACCACGAGATGCACTCCGAGTTCTGTCAGATAAGCGCGGAAACCGCTGAGAAGATCAACAGAACGCGCGCATCCGGAGGCAGGATCGTCGCCGTCGGCACAACGAGCTGCCGCACGCTCGAGTCCGCCGCGCTTGAGGACGGCACCGTGCCGGAATACTCCGGCTGGACGGATATTTTCATCTATCCCGGCTATAAATTCAAGTGCGTTGACGCGCTCGTTACGAACTTCCATCTGCCGGAGAGCACGCTTATCATGCTCATATCCGCTCTTGCCGGCAGAGAGCACGTGCTTGCGGCGTATAACGAGGCGGTGCGTGAGCGCTATCGCTTCTTCTCATTCGGCGACGCTATGTTTATCCACTAAGGAGTATATATGTTTAAGATTTTTAAGACAGAGGGCAAAGCCCGCCGCGGCGAGTTCACAACTCCTCACGGCTCGGCTCAGACGCCCGTATTTATGAACGTCGGCACGCAGGGCGCGATAAAGGGCGGTCTCAGCGCCGAGGACCTGAGAAACCTCGGCTGTCAGATCGAGCTGTCGAATACCTATCATCTTCACCTGCGCCCGGGCGACGAGCTTGTTCACGATATGGGCGGACTGCACAGGTTTATGGGCTGGAGAGGTCCTATGCTGACAGACTCCGGAGGATTTCAGATTTTCTCGCTTGCGAAGCTGAGAAAGATAACCGAGGAGGGAACGACGTTCAATTCGCACCTTGACGGGCGAAAGATCTTTATGAGCCCGGAGGATTCTATAAGAATTCAGTCCAACCTCGGAAGCGATATCGCCATGGCATTTGACGAATGCGTCGCAATTCCGGCGGAGTACAAGTACACTAAGGACTCCTGCGACCGCACGTACCGCTGGCTCGTGCGCTGCAAGGCGGAGCTTGAGAGATTAAACGGACTTGAGACCACCGTCAACCCCGGTCAGGTGCTGTTCGGCATCAACCAGGGCGCGGTTTTTCACGATCTGCGCATTGAGCACATGAAGCGCATCGCGGAGCTTGACCTGCCGGGCTACGCGCTCGGCGGTCTTGCCGTCGGTGAGACGACGCAGGAGATGTACGATACTATCGAGGCGGTAAACGAATACGCGCCGGAGGACAAGCCGCGCTATCTTATGGGCGTCGGCACGCCGAGCAACATTATCGAGGGCGTATGGCGCGGAATAGACTTCTTCGACTGTGTTATGCCGGCTCGCAACGGCCGCCACGGGCATCTGTTCACCGACGAGGGCGTTATAAACATCAAGAACCTCAAATACTCGCGCGACGAAGGTCCCGTCGATCCGAACTGCGACTGCCCGGTGTGCCGCAATTACTCGAGGGCGTATCTCCGTCATCTGTTCGCCGCCGAGGAGATCCTCGGTATGCGCTTTGCGGTTATGCACAATCTGAGATTCTACAACCGGCTTATGGAGCGCATTAGAGACGCTCTCGACTCTGGCAGCTTTGCCGCATTCAGAGCTGAATACTCCGAAAAGATGGGAAGAAGGATATAATACACCTCCGCTCTACCGCTTAGATATAATTAAAGCCGGACGTTTTGTCCGGCTTTCGGTTAAAAGTTTATATTCAGAAGATCGAACAGCACACCGACGAGAGCGCCGGAGGCGTAGAGCGCGGCGACGATGATGAGGTTGTCGCGCGGGTGGTCTTTATTGGCTCTGAACAGCACTAAAAGTCCGACGCCGGCGCCGACCAGAAGCCCTGAGAGCATCGCTCCGGTGGTGATAACGCCCTCAATCGCAAGCTCGGTTATGACTATCGAGGCGGCGCAGTTCGGTATAAGACCGACGATCCCCGTGATCAGCGCGCCGATGACCGGACGACCGATAATGACGTTTTTCAGCGCCTCCTCTCCGATAAAATGGAGTATGGCGTTGAATGCTATCGTAAACGCAAGGATGTACAGCGCAGTTTTCAGCGTGTGGATAAGAGCCGCGTAGAAAACGCTGTGATCGTCGCATTCGCAGTGCTCGTCGGCGCACATTTCGGTGATATGTACCCTTGAATCACGCGCGAGGAAACGGCGCAGGAGCTTATCCGCAAGAAACCCGAAGATTATTCCGAAGAGGAACTTGCAGGCAAGCACCTTAATGAGCATAGGTATCGAAGCGCCCTCCGAGAGAAAGATCGGTATCATCTCGTCCGAGGTCGAGAGATAAACCGCGATAAGCGTACCGACAGTTATAAGGCGCTGGGAGTAGAGGTTAGAGGCGGAAGCCGAAAAGCCGCACTGCGGAACGATCCCGGCGGCGGCGCCGAGCACCGGACCCCACGATCCGGAGGCGCGAACGATTTTAGCCGTAATTCGGCTCGACTTGTGCTCGATGTACTCCATTATTAAAAAAGTAATAAAAAGAAAAGGAAGCAGCTTGACGACGTCCAGAAGAGCGTCGAGCAGAACTTCATCGAAAAACTCTGACATAATTCCTCCGAATAATGTAAAATCGTCTTATATTATCATAATCAGATCAAATTTGCAAGGAGTTTTCTATGACACCTCTTGACACCGACGTCAGGTCGATAAAGGGAATAGGCGAGGAGAGAGCTAGGGCTCTCGAAAAGCTCGGCATAACCACGCTGTCCGAGCTTGTATCGGACTTTCCGCGCGCCTATGGCGACCGCAGCGTTATAAAAGATATCGACGAGCTTATCGTCGGTGAGAGCGTGTGCGTGATCGGAACAGTTGCGACCGCGCCGACTCTGAGCCATATCCGCAGCGGACTTGATCTTGTGAAGCTCAGAGTCGTTGACGCGAGAGGCACTATGAACGTCACCTTTTTCAATCAGAGCTACGTCCGAAATCAGCTTCACCCCGGCGAGAGCTACGTTTTCTATGGCAGAGTCGGCGGAAAGATAGGTCAGCCGGAGATGACCAATCCGATATTCGAGCCGGAGGAGAGCGCGAGAGTGCGTACCGGGCAGATAGTGCCGGTTTATCGCCTGACCGCGGGGCTAAGCCAGAATATGATGATCTCTGCCGTCAGGCAGGGGCTGCGCGCCTGCGGCGACGTTCTGCCGGATCCGCTGCCAGGTGACGTAAAGCGCAGGTATCAGCTCGCTCAGTCGCGCTTTGCCTATGAGAATATCCACTTTCCGCAGAGCTATGAGGCGCTGGAGATCGCGCGGAACAGACTGATTTTCGAGGAGTTTTTCGTATTATCGTGCGCTCTTGAGCGATTCAGAGCGAAGAAAACGCAAAAAACGGGCTTTCCGGTTACTCCGGCAAGCCTTGAAAAATTCAAGGCGGCGCTGCCCTTTACGCTCACGGGAGCCCAGGAGAGGGCGATAAGCGATATATATTCCGATATGGCGAAGCCGTCTCCGATGTCGAGGCTCGTTCAGGGCGACGTAGGAAGCGGCAAAACCGCTGTCGCAGCCGCCGCTTGCTGGAACGCCGTTTCCGGCGGCTATCAGGCGGCTTTCATGGCGCCGACGGAGATTCTCGCAGAGCAGCACTATGAAACTCTCGGAAAGATGCTCAGTCCCCTCGGAGTCCGAACAGTTCTTCTCACCGGCGGGATCGGCGCGAAAGCGCGGCGAGAGGCGCTAAAAGCGATAGAGAGCGGGGAGGCGCAGCTTATTATCGGCACTCACGCGCTTATTTCCGGCGACGTGCAGTACAGCCGCCTCGGGCTTGTTGTTGCAGACGAGCAGCACCGCTTCGGCGTTACTCAGCGCGCCGCGCTCACGGAGAAGGGCGAGAGCCCGCACGTTCTCGTTATGTCTGCGACTCCGATCCCGAGAACTCTCGCGCTGATCGTCTACGGCGACCTCGACGTTTCCGTTCTGAACGAGCTTCCTCCCGGCAGGCAGAAGGTCGATACATTCGCCGTCAACGAGTCCATGCGAAAGAGGATAAACGCTTTCATATCAAAGCAGATAGACTCCGGCAGGCAGGTGTTTATCGTCTGTCCCGCTGTCGAGGAGAACACCGAGGAGCACACTGACGAGCTTAAGAACGTCAAGGCTTATACAAAAGAGCTCAGGAGCGTTTTCCCCCGGTACAATATCGGTCTTATCCACGGTAAGATGAAGCCGAAGGATAAAAACGAGATCATGACCGCGTTTGCCTCCGGGGAAGTAAATATCCTCGTTGCGACTACCGTCGTCGAGGTTGGCGTTGACGTGCCGAACGCAACGCTGATGATCGTCGAAAACGCCGACAGATTCGGTCTCAGCCAACTGCATCAGCTCAGAGGCAGAGTCGGGCGAGGCAGCGAGAAGAGCTACTGCGTTCTCTTCAACAGCTCTGACAGCGATTCCGCACGCGAGCGGCTTAAGGCTATGTGCGACACGAACGACGGCTTCAGGATCGCGGAGGAGGATCTCAGAATGCGCGGCCCCGGCGATTTCTTCGGCTCGCGCCAGCACGGACTGCCCGAGATGCAGATCGCGTCCTTTGCGACCGATATGGAGCTGCTCAAAAAAGCTCAGAGTGCGGCGAAGGATACCATGAGCGGTGACCCGGAGCTCTCTGAGCCTGAACACAGCGAGCTTAAAAAGGCGGTACTCCGTCTTATTGAGAAAAATGAGGGCACTCTGAACTAATACTAACACCTAATCAAAATCTTCAATTCGCGCTTGCCCTTTTCGCATCATACTTCGTTATCCGGCTTGATAATACACAAAGTATTGTCTGCACCGGACGCCTTGTATGACGCAAAAAATGCTGCGCGCTCGGTTAAAGCTTTTAATCAGGGATTAGTATAAATCCGCGCACCCACGCATACATTCAGTGTGTGGGGGTGCTTATCTTGCGTGGCAAGGGCTTGCTTTTCAATACCGCGGCGCTGACAGCTTCAAGTCTCATCCTGCGGCTCATAGGTCTCGGCTTTCAGATTTTTCTCGCCAACACCCTCGGAAAGGAGGGCATCGGGCTTTTTCACCTCGTTCTGAGCGTTACGGGCTTTGCTGAAACGCTCGCGATTTCCGGTGTGCGGTTCAGCACTACGCGGCTTGTTTCCGAGGAGCTCGGAAAAAACAATACCTCGCAGATACGTCCGCTCATGCGAAGATGCCTCGGCTATGCGGCGGTGTGCGGCGCTTTGTCGCTTGCGTTTATGCTTTTTGCCGCCGAGCCGATAGGCGATCGACTTATCGGAGACGCGAGAACTGTCGCAAGCCTCAGGCTTCTCGGACTCGGTCTGCCGCTCGTTTCGCTGACCGCCTGCCTTTCCGGGTATTTTCTCGGAGCGGGCAGACCGCTGAAAGGCGCTGCCGGCGCACTGATCGACGTGGTTACGGAAATAATAGCCACCGCGATACTGCTCTCGATATTCCGCGGAGCGGCGCGGGAGGAAACGGTCGCGCTCGTTATTCTCGCGGGTCTTATTGCAAACGCCGCTTCACTCGCGTTTCTCTTTATTCTGTATAGGCGCGATTCGGCAAAAAATAAGGACGGCGCGAGCGATTCAAAGGAGCTTCTGCCGAGGCTTCTTCATATTTCCATACCGCTTGCGCTTGCCGCGTATTGCAGAACCGCGCTTTCGTCGCTTCAGAACGCGCTCATACCGCGCTTTCTCAGCTCCTCCGGCATCACTGCCGAGGATTCTCTCTCGTCCTACGGCGCCATAAACGGAATGGCTTTTCCGATCCTGACCTTTCCGTCGGTCGTCTTTGCGGCTGTGTCGGAGCTTATAGTGCCCCTGCTGACAGAAAAGCAGGTGAGAGGCGACGAGAGCGATATTTCCCGAACGGCAAATTTGCTGCTTCGCTTCTGCCTTATTTTCTCCGTCGCCGTTGCGGGCTTTTTGTGGACCGCAGGAGGCAAGCTCGGAGAGCTTTTCTATAATGACTCCGGCGTCGGATATTACATTCGGCTTTTCGCGCTTCTCATGCCCGTAATGTATATGGATCACGTTACCGACGGTATGCTCCGCGGACTCGGAGAGCATCTGTATTCAATGAGGCTGAATATCGTCGATTCAATCATAAGTATAACTCTCCTGTGGTTCCTGGTGCCGCGATTTGCCGTTAGGGGCTACGTTATAGTCCTTTACGTATCCGAGATATTCAATTTCACCTTCAGCCTTCTGCGGCTTACGCGAAAGGCGAAGCTTGAGAGAATGCTTGTCACCGCGCTCTCCTCGATAACTGCCGCTGTCGGCGGCGCTGCGATAACCTCGGTCTTTGCAAAAGCGCTGAGTATCGGACTGATTGCGGAGTTTATCGTTTTTTGCGCGTCATATCTCGCCGTTTCCGTTCTGCTCGGGTCATTTACCTACAGTGAGATTACGTTATTTAAGAAAAAGCTGAATTTCCGGAATAATAGCTCCTTTTTCGGTTATATTAAACGCGAACTCAAAAAGGAGGAATTCAAATGATTATCGACAGAATTGCGCTTTTGCTCACTATAATCGGCGGAGTCAACTGGGGTCTTGTCGGAGTTTTCAAATTTGACCTTGTTGCATATATCTTCGGCGGACAGACCGCTATCGGAGCAAGGATCGTCTATACTCTCGTTGCTCTCGCCGCGCTCTGGTGCATTTCTCTGCTGTTCCGCGACAGAGATTACGAGCCTCAGCACGCGTAATATCACAGAGAAGATCAAACACCGGGTTTCCGGTGTTTTTTCTTGCTTTTTTATCGCGGATGCAATATAATATAAATTTAGAGTATAGAAAGACAGAGGTACTTATGAATACCAAAAGAATAGGAAGAGTCGTGGGGAGAGTTCTCATTTTTCTTCTCGTCACCGTTCTTTTACTGCTTATCGCAATTCTCGGGGTTCTGTGGGTAGTGCTGAGAGGCCCGTCTGTTACAGCGCAGGAGCTTCTGACCCGCTCGCTGAAAGAGACGAGCGCGATCTATTGGATACCTGAGCTGTATCTGACCGACGAGAGAATAGCCGAGATAATGGACGATACCGAGGACTCGTTTACCGAGGATGTATCGACCGACTCCTCGCTCGTTACGATCACAGCCTCAAGAAGAGAGCAGGCTGCTGCCGATTCGCCGGCTGATAACGAAGAAACCGAGGATATCGAGGTCGTTCGCATAAAGGGCGCAAGCTACAGCGGGGTTATGCTCGTAGTCAAAGACCCCGGGCGCGTGATAATCGGCACGCCCGACACCTTCGGCGGCTACGGTCTTACGCTTGAAAAAATGCTCACGAAATACGACGCGATCGGCGGAATAAACGGCGGCAGCTTCAAGGACGAGAACGGAACGGGACACGGCGGAACGCCTGAGGGTATAGTCATAACCGATGGCAACCTCGTCTGGGACGACGGAACTACCACGACCGTCATCGGCATCGACGGCGACGGAGTTCTCCACGTCGGAAAAATGACCGGGAAAAAGGCTCTCGAGCGCAATCTCAAATGGGCGTGCTCCTTTGGTCCCGCGCTCATCGTCAACGGCGAGGCGCAGACGACAAGGGAAATCACGACTTCGGGCGTCAACCCGCGAACAGCTATCGGTCAGCGCGCTGACGGCGCGATACTGCTTCTTTGTATAGAGGGCAGGCAGATATCCTCGCTCGGCGCGACCTATGAGGATCTTATCAGCATTTTCCTCGAGCACGGTGCTGTCAATGCCGCAAACCTCGACGGAGGATCTTCGACAAAGATGATATATGACGGCGAGGAAATGATCATTAACTCCTCCGTCATCGGCTCCAGGCCGCTTCCGACCTGCTTTCTTGTAACGAGGTGAGAAGATGGCTTATATAGGAAAACACGTTAAAAACGCGCCGGAAAAGGCTAAAAAAAGCCGATTCGGCATCTGGATGGTACTCTATTCCGCGGTTTTTCTTGCGATCACTGCGGCACTTCTCGGCGTGCTGTGGCACAGGCTTGACGTTTTTGAGGCTTCAAGACCCGACACCGCCTTTGCCGAGTGGATGGCTGTGAACAAGGGCGGGATCAGAGAAAAAATGGAGTCTATGGGTATTGAGAAAAGCTTTCTCGATACGCTCGACTTTGATAACGTCACCTACTATAAAAAGCTCGACGAGTACACCGAGCAGTCGCCAGCATACGGCATCCGCCTCGGAAAGAGGACTTATCTAACCGCCTTTCTCGCGCCGGACGAGGCGCTCGACTACGATTCAAACACCTGGAAGGTGTCGGAGCTTAAGGTTATCCCGAGCGAGCTGTGCGTCTATATACCGGACGACGCTGCGCTCTATATCTCCAGCGTCAGCGCCGATGCGAAGTACGCTGCTGAAAAGAACGCGCAGAGCATACAGCTCTCTGTGCTTGAATCGGCCAGAGCCGATATTCTCGGACTGAAAAAATACGCGCTCACCGATGTGTACGGTATGGAGAACGTAAAGGTCTTATCCGCAAACGGCGAGGAGCTTTCGCCGAGCGTAGTTTCCGGCGAGTCCTATTACTTCGCGCCAGTAGAATCGGATTATAAGATAGTCGCTCCGGGCGAATTTGCAGTCTACGTCAACGACATCAGGCTCGACGACGGCAACTCCGAGATCCTGAGTGAAAAGCTCGAGGACTTCGAGGGCGTCGAGGATATGATACCGTACGTTCCCGTAGTCAACACATACACTGTGCGCGGACTTATCGCGGAGCCTTATATAAGAGCCGAGTCCTACGACGGCTCTGTCCCGGAGCCGGTTTCCGATGAAAACGGGTTAACGGTCTACGAGCTTGCTGAGGACGCCGCGTTCAAGGCTGACGTATCTCAGCGCATAACCGACGCGTTCAGGGCTTACGTCAATTTCAGCGGCAACAAGAACAAGGACTTCCAGACTAATCTTAACAACTATCTCAAGTTCCTCGTTCCGAATTCAGAGGCAGCAAGGCGCGCAAAGAGCGCAGGTTCTTCGCTTCTCTGGGTAAACGGCCGCGATACGACGCTCGGCTCGAGCGAGATAGCGTCGGTAATACGCTACGGTGCGGATATGTTCACCGCCGAAATGAAGTTTACTATCAAAACAGCGCCTGAGACCGACCACTCTGTTCTGTTTTTATTTGTAAGATATGAGGACAGCTGGAGAATAGTCAGAGTTCTGAATAACTAATAACCCAAGGGAGGAATTATTATGACTTCTATTTTAAAGCTTCTTGAAGAGGACGCGCGCTACACGGCAAAAGAGCTTGCCGATATGACCGGAAAAAGCGAAGCCGAGGTCAGGGAGATAGTAGAAAAGCTCGAAAAGGATCACGTCATAAACGGCTACACCGCGCTTATCGACTGGGACCGCACTGACGTTGAGACCGTTACGGCGTTTATCGAGGTCAAGATCACCCCGCAGCGCGACGACGGATTTGACCGCATCGCGGAGAGAATCTATCAGTACGACGAGGTCGAGAGCCTGTATCTGATGAGCGGCGCTTTTGACTTTGCCGTTATCGTAGAGGGCAGAACGCTGAAGGAGGTCAGCCAGTTCGTGTCACTGAAGCTCGCGCCAATCGAGGGCGTTATCTCGACGGCGACTCACTTTATCATGAAGCGCTATAAGGATAACCACATCATGTTCAAGTCCGAAACCGAGCAGGAGGAGAGGGTGCTCTTCGTATGATTGACTATAACGCGATTATGAACGAGCGTGTGCGCTCGCTCAAGCCCTCCGGAATCAGAAAATTCTTCGACCTTATGGCGGATATGAACGACGGAACGGCGATCAGCCTCGGAATAGGCGAGCCGGATTTCGTGACCCCATGGCACATAAGAGAGGCGGGAATCTACTCTCTCGAGCAGGGCTATACCAAGTACACCCCCAACGCCGGCATGAAGCGCCTGCGCGAGGAAATAGCGAAATATCTTGTGCGCCGCTTTGACCTCAGATATGACCCGAACGGTGAGATATTCGTCACCGTCGGCGGCTCCGAGGCGATAGACCTCTGCGTGCGCGCGCTCTGCGGCCCCGGCGACGAGGCGATAATACCGGTGCCGAGCTTTGTCTGCTACGGGCCGATAGTCACTATGAGCGGCGCGACTCCCGTCTACATAGAAACAAAATCGGAAAATGAGTTCAGACTCACCGCGGACGAGCTGAGAGCCGCGATCACGCCGAGAACAAAGCTCGTCGTTCTGCCTTTTCCGAACAACCCCACCGGCGGCATTATGGAGAGAGCCGACCTCGAGGCTATTGCGGAGATACTGCGCGGCACGCAGATAATGATACTCTCCGACGAGATATACTCCGAGCTGAGCTACGGCGTTCATCACACTTCTCCCGCTAATATACCCGAGCTGTATGAGCGCACCCTCGTCGTAAACGGCTTTTCCAAGGCATACGCGATGACCGGCTGGCGAATGGGCTACGTCTGTGGTCCGAGGGAGCTTCTCAGTCAGATGGTGAAGATACACCAGTACGGCATCATGAGCGCGCCGACAACGAGCCAGTACGCCGCGATAGAGGCGCTGAAAAACGGTGACGACGATATCGAAAAAATGCGCGAGAGCTACGATTTTCGCCGCAAGCTGATGCTCTCGCGTCTGCGCGAAGCCGGACTTGAATGCTTCGAGCCTAAGGGCGCTTTTTATATGTTCCCGAGCATCAGGTCTACGGGACTGACCTCCGACGAATTCTGCACTCGCTTTCTGCAGGAGTATAAGGTCGCGGTGATTCCCGGCACTGCCTTCGGCGACGGCGGCGAGGGATTTGTAAGAATGTGCTACGCCGCGTCCGTGAGGGACATCGAGGAAGCTATGGACAGGCTTGCGAAGTTTGTCGGAAAGGTCAAAAATGAGAGAGAGAGTAACTGAAAAGGCTTACTCAAAGCTCAATCTCTCGCTCGACGTGCTCGGTAAGAGACCTGACGGCTACCACGAAATGCTGATGGTCATGCAGTCCATTTCGCTTTGCGACGAGCTGAGCATCACGATAACGGACGGCGAAGGTGAAATCTCCGTTTTTACAAACAGAAGCTATCTTCCGACAAACGAGAAAAACCTCGCCTTTGCCTCGGCGAAAAAGTATCTCGAAAGAGCCGGTATCACCGATAAGAATATCAGGATCGACCTGAAAAAAGTCATTCCGGTCTGCGCCGGAATGGGCGGAGGATCGTCCGACGCCGCCGCCGTGCTGCGCGCGCTCAACAGCTTTTTCGGCAGAAGACTCTCGCGCGGCGAGCTTTTAGCTCTCGGCGCAGATATAGGCTCTGACGTGCCTTTCTGCATCACGGGCGGCACTATGCTCGCCTACGGCAGAGGAACGGAGTTCAGAGCGCTTCCCGAGATGCCTGACTGCGCTTTTGTGATAATAAAGCCGCAGTTTTCGATCAAAACACCGGAGCTTTTCTCAAGGATCGATTCGATAAAGCTCAAGGCAAGACCCGATACCGACGGACTTATCACCGCGATAGAAAAAGGCTCCGTTATAGAAATATCTCGGCGCGTTTTCGACGTTTTTGAGGCGGCTCTTCCTCAGAAATACCGAGAAACGACTGACAGAGCGAAGCTTGAGCTTATCGACTCCGGCGCGCTCGGCGCTTCGATGACCGGAACGGGCAGCGCTGTTTTCGGTATCTATGAAGACGAACGGATCGCGGCGAAAGCTCTCGATAAGCTCAGAGAGAGCTTCAAGGAAGTGTATTGTGCGAAGAAAATCGGTATGATAGAGGTATAAAAGCGTCCGTTTTTGTCAATGCTCCCGGTAAAAGGAGTGACAGAAATGAAGAAAAAGGCTTTTGAACTCGCGCTCATTACTGCTGTTATCGTAACGCTTCTCTTCTCTGAGGCAGAGCCTGTATCGTGCTGGTGGTTTTCCGCGTTTCCGAATCCATATTCGAGCAGCGTATCTTTTTCGGAAGGAAAGCCGGCGATAAGATTCAGACTCGCTGAGGTGATCGGTGAGCTGTTTGAATTATACTTCTGAGCGGCGCGGACCTTATGTCTGCGCCGCTTTTTCTGTCAAAATATAGTATTATTTTGATTGCTATATCAAATAACTTGTGGTAAAATAAAACAGTATCCGAAAATACCGTAGGGGGTGATGGTATGAATACAGTAGTTTTTGAGATCTGCGCTTTCATACTGTCTTTTTTCTGCATTATATACAGCGTTATCGTAAAGCGCGCTCAGTATTCACCTCCGCGTGACATAATCGGAAAGCTGTCAAGTCAGCACTTTGTATTTCTCAATCTTCTGACTAACGTAATGCTTTCGTCGCTTGCTTCTGTCGTCGGCTATTTTCTTGAGCTGAACCGAAGCGCGGATACTGTATTTTTCCAGCACCTTTTCCACATAATGTATTATGTTTTCCATACCGCGCTTCCCGTCAGCTTCGCGCTGTATATTATGAATATCAACGGCGCGACTCTCGGCAGGAAAAAAAGCTTTTTCGTTTATCTGCTTAGCCTTTTTATGCTCTCTGAGCTGCTCGTGCTGTCAAACCCGTTTACTCACCTCGTCTTTTACATTGACGAGAGCTACGTCTATCACCGCGGGCCGATGATACTTTTCCAGTATCTCTGCGGACTTGCCTACGTTCTCGTCGGGATATACTTCATCATCAAGAATAAAGCCGCAATCCCGAAAAACGACTTTCTGACAATCTGCATTGCGATCATTGTCGCCCTCGTCGGCATTGCTCTTCAGGCTGCGTTCGCCAATTTATACGTAGAGCTTTTCTTTGAGGCAATCGCGTTCCTTGCGATGATGCTTCTGCTCGAGGACAGAACCGGTGAAGTCGATCCGATCACAGGATCGGGAAGCAGATCGGCATTTATAAGAAACGTCACAAAGCTTCTTGAGACAGATCAGTCCTTCAGCGTCATAGGTATAAAACTCATAAATCTTGAATTTTACTCAAGTCTTTTTTCCGGCCAGGATATTGACCTCATTCTTAAGAACGTCTACGGCTGGCTTGCGAGCGTTTATCCCTCGGATTATATCTTCCACTTCAGAAACGAGGATTTTGCGATCATTGTCTATAACCGCTCGGAGCGCGAGGTAGAGGAATTTGCAAACGAGCTGCTCGCAAAGTTCAACTATACCTGGCAGTCGGAGGATCTTACCGCGAGGCTTGAGGCCGGAGTAAGCGTTATCCGCGTTCCCGAGGACTCCGACTCCGTTTCTGAGATCAGCCAGATCCTCTCAGCGCCTGATTCATGGTTCCATAACGGTCAGCGTATCTGTCTGAGCGACGATATAAATCTCATAAAGCGCGATATTCTCATTGAAAAGGCGATCCGCCTCGCGGTAAACGAGCGCAGACTAAAGGTATGGTATCAGCCGATATGGTCCGCGGAAACGGGAAAAATCGTCGCTGCGGAGGCGCTTGTAAGACTTTTTGATCCCGTTATGGGACATATTTCATCAGAAGAGTTCATCCCGCTCGCCGAAAAAATCGGACTTATTTCCGATATCGGCACCTTTGTCTATGAGGAAACCTGCAGCTTTATCAGCAGAAACAATATCGAGACGATAGGTCTTGACTATATCGAGGTAAATATCTCCGTCTACCAATTTGTCGAGGACGGCATAGTAGATAAGCTTGAGCGCATAAGAAAGACCTACGGCGTCCGACCCGATCAGCTTAACCTTGAGATTACCGAGTCCGTCTCATCCGATGAGGCGCCGAATCTCAACTCGAGAATGCAGGAGATGAACTCTCTCGGATACAGCTTCTCGCTCGACGATTACGGTTCCGGATATTCAAACCTCATTCGCCTCATAAACAGCAAATATAAAAACGTCAAGATCGACAAATACATCCTTTGGAACTCCGAAAAGAACAAGGATACCTCGCGGCTTCTCGACAGCCTTATTAAAATCATACGCTCCCTCGGATTGAACGTCATTCAGGAGGGCGTCGAAAACGAAGCTCAGCTCTCGAGAGTCCTCAATTCCGGCTGCAATCTTATCCAGGGCTACTACTTCTGCAAGCCGGTGCCCGAGGATGAATTTTTGAACTTCGTTAAAACATTCAATTCAAAAAAAGATCGGAAGAAGTGAAGTTTTCTATGTCCATCAAAAGAATACTACTCTTTATCCTCGCAGCTGTCATGCTTGTTTCCGTCACCGCCTGCGGGAAAAAGCCGGAGGATACCGAAGAGCCGGAGACCCCGACCGAGGAAACTGAAACCGTCGCAGACCCCGAGACCACTGTCGAACCTGTCGAGGAGCCGGCAGAAGAGCCGAAATACAAGCCTTATCAGTTCGATGAATCGAAATTCGTCGAGTATAACGGTACTGTCGAGCATTTTTTCTTCCATCAGATTGTCGCGTGGCCTGAGATGGCTTTTGACGGCGATTCCTACGAAAAGGGCATCGATGACTGGATGTGTACTGCCGACGAGTTCGTTAAGATCATGGATGAGCTATACGCCAAAGGCTATATCCTCGTCGATATCCGCGACGTCTGGTCTGAGTATGAGGACTCGCAGGGCAATCCCTTTATGATGCGCAACACTCTGCGTATTCCTGAGGGAAGAATACCCTTTGTCATGAGCTATGACGATATAAGCGTCTACGAATATATGCCTGCAAACGGCTTTATGGAGCGCCTTATTATCGGTGAGGACGGCGAGCTTTGGTGCACCGGCACCGGACCCGATGGAAAACAGGTCACCGCGCAGGGACTTGATATAGTCACTCTGACCGACAAATATATCAAGGAGCATCCGGATTTCAGTCTCAACGGCGCAAAGGCCTGCCTTTCGCTCACTGGCTATGCAGGTATCCTCGGCTATGACACCTATCAGGACTCGCGCGGAACGGCGTATTACGACGTTGACCACAGAGCCGCCGAGATCGAAGCGGTCAAGCCTATTATCGAGAAGCTCAAGGAGACCGGCTGGTACTTCGGCAGCCACACCTGGGGTCATATAAGACTTGACAAGAGAACGGTCGAGCAGGTGAAGGCGGATACCGAGCGCTGGTTCCAGGACGTCGGAGAGTGCGTAGGCGAGACACCGATACTCTTCTATCCGCACGGCGCGAGACCGGACGGTAAGGACGTCGATCAGACCGGTCCCGTTTTCAAATATCTCCATTCCAAGGGCTTCAGATATTTCTTCTCCGTCGGCACAAATTCCTTCTCAAAGGTAAAGACCGACATCAGCGCCGTTGTCGGAGACAGACTTCATCCGGACGGAACGACTCTCCGCTGGGCGCGCAAGACTTATCTGCCGTTCTACGACGCAAAGGATATTTATGACGACCGCAGGCCGGACTACGGCAACAGTTGGGACAAATAAAACTGTGTCAAAGCCCCGCAGGAAAACCTGCGGGGCATACTGATTAAAAGGGGAGTGCTGTAATTGCTTAAGCTGCTGCTCGGAAGAGCCGGAAGCGGAAAAACCGGCGCTCTGCTGCGCGAGATCTCCGCGCTGACAGAAAAAAAGATCGGTAAAACCATATATATCGTGCCGGAGCAGTACAGCCACGACGCTGAGCGCGAGCTTGTGACAGTCTGCCCGGACGACGTTTCTCTGTACGCCGAGGTACTGAGCTTCTCAAGACTTGCGGGCAGGGTATTCCAGGAGGTCGGCGGACTTGCCGAAAAGACGCTCGACAAGGGCGGCAGGGTGCTAACCATGTCGCTCGCTGTCGCAGAGGCGGCGCCGAAGCTGAAGGTTTATTCCTTCGGTCAGAACAAAACCGACTTTCTTCTGAGTCTTATCTCAGCTTATGACGAGCTCAGAGCCTCTTGCGTGGATAACCTTCGGCTTGCAGACGCAGCTGACGGGCTTGACGAGAGCTTCCGCGATAAAATCTCAGATATCGCGCTGATTTTTGAATGCTATGACCGGATCCGTGAAAAAAGCGGCCTTGACCCGCGCGACAAGCTCGATAAGCTGATCGAGGGCATAGAAGGATGTACGCTTTTTGACGGGGCAAACGTCTTTATCGACGGCTTTTCTGACTTTACAATGCAGGAAATGCGCGTTATCGACGAAATACTCCGCAAGGAATGCGATATTACCGTAGCTCTCACGACGCCGTCTATCGACAACAGCGACTCCTGCTTTTCGCTTCCGTCAAAAACCGCGCGTTCACTTATGGCTCTCGCAAGCACGAGAAGAGTCAGATGCGCTGTCGAAACGCTGAAAAAAGATGATAACGGCGGTTCACTTTGTTACCTTGAAAAGAGCCTTTTTGACCACAGATTTTCTTCTTTTGACGGAAACGCCGATAATATTTCCGTTGTCACCGCGGCTTCTCCGTCGGAGGAGCTGAGCTTTGCCGCGGCTGAGGCGCACAGACTTGCGCGCTCCGGCGCAAGATGGCGTGAGATCGCGATCGTTTCGCCGGATTGGGGGAAATACGCTCCGCTTGCCTCCGGAATACTTCACAAATACCATGTTCCGTTCAATTCTTCGGAAAAGTCGGATGTGCTGTCAAAGCCGATACTTTCGTTTGTTACGAGCGCGCTGGAGCTTATAGGCTCTTCGTGGAATCACGAGGCGATGTTCAGGTACGTTAAAACGGGTTTTGCCGGCGCTAACCCAGAGGATATAGACCTTATTGAGAATTACGTTATCCGCTGGGGAATAAAGGGCGAGACTTTCTGGCTGCGCGATGCGGATTGGAAAATGCACCCTCAGGGCTATTCCGAAACTATGACCGAGGGCGATAAGCTGACGCTCAGAAGGGTAAATGAGATACGCCGTTCAATAACGGATCCGCTCGGAGTGCTGTCAAGAGGCCTTAAAAACGCCGAAACAGCTATTGAGAAGGCGCAGGCGCTCTACGAATTTTTCGAGAGAAGCGCTCTTTATGATAAGCTCGTGCTTAAAACCGAGGAGCTTTATGAGCGCGGTGAGAACAGAATGGCGGACGAGTATTCGCAGCTGTGGGAGCTGCTTCTTAATGCGCTCCGGCAGTTTGCGGATATCATGGGAGAGGCGCCCTTGGGGACGGATGAATTCGTTCGTCTGTTCAGACTGATGCTGAGCCAGTATGAGATTGGCGCCATTCCGTCAAGCGTTGACGCGGTCGGCGTTGGCGATATGCGAAGAATGCGCGGCAGGGGCATAAAGCATCTGTTTATTCTCGGCGCTTCAGATTCCGCAATGCCGTCGCTTCAGACCGGCGGAGATATTTTCTCCGAGGAGGAGCGCGACGCACTTAGGGATGCCGGCATTGATCTTACAAACTCAGCTGACGAGTGCAT
Source organism: Oscillospiraceae bacterium (assembly GCA_017412765.1). Lineage (GTDB taxonomy): Bacteria > Bacillota > Clostridia > Oscillospirales > Oscillospiraceae > RUG626. Next base: position 65,880 of record JAFPWN010000025.1, read on the forward strand.
GGAGCGCGAGCTCGGACTGATTAATTCGTCCTTCACTATGCCGTCGGATAGCCTTACGATAACCTGTCCTGCGTATTCGCGCCGAAGCTTTATCGCTACGAGGATAATGAAGGTTTTTTCGCTGCCGGAGAGAACGGTCGACGACAGCATAAATCTCGAGAGCGAGAGCGCCGTATTTGAGCTTGCCGCTTCACCGATCATCGGCGGGCGCAGCGCAGACCTCGCCAAAGCATACTTTGCTGCAATTCCTGAGAAAAGGTCTGCGCTCGAAATGCTCGTAGCGGCGGCTAAAATGCCCCGCGGCAGGCTCTCGCACATCACAGCCGAAAATCTCTATTCGCGCAATATCTCGCTGTCTGCATCAAAGCTCGATAAATTCTATTCGTGCCGCTTTTCGTACTTCTTAAAGTACGGCTTAAAGCTCAGGCGGCGCGAGGAAGCATCGCTCGACGCGCCGGAGAGCGGCACCTTCGTGCATTTTATTCTTGAAAACGTAACGCGAGAGGTAATGAAAAGCGGTGGCTACCACACATGCACAGACGAAGAGATAATCGCGCTTAGCAAGCGGTATTCTGTTGAATATGCAGAAAAAAAGCTCGGCGGGCTTGAAGAAAAGTCCGGCAGATTCAGGTATCTCTTCAACCGCCTCTGCGACGACGCGGAGAGGATCGCGCTCAATATGGCGCGCGAGCTTCGCAAATCCGATTTTGAGCCTCTTGCCTTTGAGCTGAGCTTTGCAAAGGACGGCGATCTGCCCGCGATCTCAGTCGAGGGCAGGGAGGGCAGCGTATCGGTCAACGGCGTGGTTGACAGAATAGACGGGTATATCCACGACGGCAAGCTCTACATCCGCGTGGTGGACTACAAGACCGGAAGAAAGGTCTTCAAGCTCGGGGATATACTGAACGGCATGAGCATGCAGATGCTTATATATCTTTTCGCTCTTCAGAACGAGGGAAGCGAGCTTTTTAAGAAAGAGATCGTTCCTGCCGGTGTGCTTTACGCGCCGGCGCGCGACCCTATAACTTCGGTTCAGGGCAACGTAAGCGACGAGGAGCTGATGAAGGAAAAGCTGAAAAATACAAAGCGTACCGGTCTTATTCTTAACGATCCCGCGATCGTCGCGGCGATGGAATCGGGAGATAAAAAGGAGTATATTCCGGTATCAGTCAATAAAGACGGCGCGATCTCCGGCGAGAGTCTCGTTTCGCTTGAGGAGCTTGGAGAGATCTCGCGCCATATTGACTCGCTTATCGCCGCGATGGGCGACGAGGTGCGGCGCGGCTCGATCACCGCCGACCCGTATTTCAAGGGGGTGCAGGATAACGCCTGCCTCTACTGCGATTACTTCGGAGCGTGCCATTTCCGGGTTGCCTCCGCTGACGACAGATTCAGATTCACGCCGAGCCTTAAGGCTCCGGAGGCTATGAAGCGCATAAGGGGTGAGAAAAATGGCAGAAATTAAGCTGACGCCGGAACAGAAGCTCGTTACCGAATGTTACGGCGGTCCTCTGCTCGTTTCGGCTGCCGCCGGAAGCGGTAAGACGAGAGTTCTCGTCGAGCGGCTGCTGAAGCGCGTTTGCGACGGCGACGGAAGCGTGGACGTGGACGATTTTCTTATCATTACGTTTACAAACGCCGCGGCAAGCGAGCTGAGAAGCAAGATCCTTGACGCGATCTATGACAGGATCGCGCTCGACCCCGATAACCGCAGGCTCAGATATGAGGCCGAGGTATGTTCACGCGCTCAGATCAGCACGATACACAGCTTTTGCTCACAGATAATACGCGAAAACGCCCATCTTCTGGGACTCAATCCGAATTTCCGGGTAGCAGATGAGCTTGAAACAAATTCAATAAAAATCGACGTTCTGAATGACGTGATCGAAGAGGCTTATTCCTCCGGCAGAGCAGATTTCCTCGCGCTCGCGGATACGATGGGCGCAGGCAGGGACGATTCCGGGCTTCAGGAGGTCGTGCTCGAAACCTACGGAGCGCTCATGAGCCACCCCTATCCGGAGGATTGGGTCCGCGATCAGCTTGACGCCTTCGGAAAGGACTACTCCGACGCCGCCGAGACCGTCTGGGGGAAGGTGCTTATCGCCAAGCTCACAGAGTGGATAGATTACAATATCCCGAAGCTTCAGGAAGCGATCAACGAGGGCGAAAAGATCGAGCCATTCTGGAAAAAATACGGTGCGACCCTTGAGGACGCATACGAATGGGCGATAAGAGTCAGGGACGGCGCCGCGAAAGGCTGGGACAGCGCACGTCAGGCACTCTATGCTCCGTTTATCAGAGCCGGAATGATCCGGGGCTACGATGATCTGAAAAAACCGAGAAACGATCTCAAGGACGGCTCCGTTATTTTTAAAAAGCTTTTCTTCGACTCGAGCGAGCGCTCGCTTGCGGATCTGAAAGCGACTTACCCTATCGCAGAGGGGCTTTTGAATTTTGTCCTGCGCTTTCGGGAAGCGTATGACGCAGAAAAACGCAGAAGGGGAGTCATTGACTTTAACGATCAGGAGCATCTTGCGCTATCACTGCTCATTGACCGCGAATCGATGCAGCCGACCGACCTTGCGAAGAAGATCAGCCAAAGATATGCGGAGATCATGGTAGACGAGTATCAGGACGTCAACGCGGTTCAGGAGCTTATATTCTCAGCTGTCTCAAAGGGTGACAACCTTTTTATGGTCGGCGACGTCAAGCAGTCCATTTATCGCTTCCGCCTTGCTGATCCGACGATTTTTCTCGAGAAATATCATGCCTACAAATATGCCGCCGAAGCTCTCGGCGGCGAGGGCAGAAAGATAATCCTCCAGCGCAATTTCCGCTCGCGCGAGGGCATTCTAAACGCTGTGAACTTCGTTTTCCGCGCTATTATGAGCGAGAGGCTCGGAGATATGGACTATTCCGACGATGAGGCTCTTTACCCCGGCGCAGCATATCCGGAGATCAGCTCTCCGCAGGTTGAATTTGATCTCATTGACCTATACTCCGGCGACGATGACGATGATTCTGAAGAGGATCCCGACAAGGTACGCACGGAAGCAGCCTTCGGCGCTCAGCGTATTCTTGAGCTTATGGGCTCCGGCAAGGTCTCGGACGGTCAGAACGGGCTGAGAAGTCCCGAATACCGCGATTTCGCCATACTTATGCGCTCAAAAAACCGCACGGCGATATGGGTCGATGAGCTGAACGCCCGCAATATTCCGGTCTCGGTAGAGTCCGAATCGGACTTTTTTACATCGCCGGAGATCTCGATAGCGATGAGCTTTATGGCAGTGATAGACAACCCGAGGCAGGATATTCCGCTCGTCAGCGTTCTGAGAAGCCCGGTTTACGGCTTTTCTTCCGATGAGCTTGGGGAGATCAGGGCGAGGAAAAAGGATTTCGATCTCTACGACGCTGTTCTGGAATCCGTCGAGGTGAACGAGAAGTGCGCGAGGGTCATTGAAGATATCGACAAATACAGGTATCTCGCGCCCGATCTGCCGACTGATGAGTTCCTGTGGAGAGTTTTCGACGATCTCGGCTACTTTGCCTGTGTCAGCGCAATGCCGGGCGGAGTAAAGCGCAGAGAAAACGTAATGACTCTTCTCGACTGCGCCAAGAGATTTGAATCTCAGGGCTGCCGCGGCCTTTTCAGCTTCGTAAGATATATGGAGCGTCTTGCCGAAAAAGGCCAGTCGCCGGTTTCGCGCGAGGGAAAGAGCAGCGAGAACGCGGTCACGATAATGTCCATCCATAAATCGAAGGGGCTTGAATTTCCCATAGTGATCCTTGCCGATACGGCGCACGAGTTCAACTCCGAAGACTCGAAAAAGCAGCTGCTTATTCATAAAGATCTCGGAGTCGGGCCGAAGAGGGTAGATCTCGAGCGCAGAACGGAGTACCCGACCATCGCGCGTAAGGCTCTTGCGGAGCGGGCGAGACATGAGTCGCTCTCTGAGGAAATGCGAGTTCTCTACGTTGCCATGACGCGCGCGAGAGAGAAGCTTATCATGCTCGCCACGTACAAAAACGCCGCGAAGAAAATTGAGAAATACGCCTCCGTTCCGCTTCCAGCGCCCGCGCTTGTGCTCGAGGGAGCAAAGTCCTTTGCCGAGTGGATCCTCTGCGCTGCGATGCACAGACCGGAAGGGGAGCCGTTAAGATTAGGAAACGCGGCTGTCACATATACTGACGGCGATAAATGGGATATACGGCTCATACATGAGAGCGACGTCTATTCCGAAGACGTCGAGAGCGAGCGGGACTATTCCGAAAAAGTCTCCGCCGACGATGTCAGAGAGCTTTATCAGCGCCTTTCGTGGCGTTACGGACACGAGGACAGCCAAACGCTTCCCTCAAAGATAACGGCGACAGAACTGAAGGGCACCTCGCTCATTTCCGAAACGCATGAGGACGCGGGTGAGATCGCCGTAAAGCACCGCTATCTGAATCCGCCTGCCCGCCCGGAGTTTACAGGAAAGCGCGGACTTACGGCGGCGCAGATCGGTACGGCGCACCACCTTGTGATGCAGTACTGCGACTACGCAAAATGCTCGACGCTTGAGGGAGTTAAGAGCGAGATCGCGCGCCTCAGAGCGATAGACAACCTCTCGGAGGATGAGGCGAACGCCGTCGATCCGAATATGATCCTCGGGTTCTTTGAGTCCGACGTCGGAAAAGAGCTGATCGGCGCCGACAAAATATGGCGCGAGCTTAAATTCTCAACTCTTGTTCCGTCGCAGCGCGTTTTCGGCAGGGGCGACGATGATATTCTCCTGCAGGGAGTTGTGGACTGTATGTTCGAGAAGGACGGAGCGCTGACTGTAATAGATTTCAAGACCGATTCCGTTACTGCGGAGAGCGTGGAAAAGCGCGCCGGGGAATACCGCGGTCAGCTCGACGCCTATTCGTATGCTATGGAAAAGATTATGCAGAGAAAGGTTGAAAAGAGAGTGCTGTTTTTCCTGAGAAAAGGAATAAGCGTTTCTCTCTGACGGCAGATGATACTTTCAAAGTTAGGAAAAAACGATTCGTTCGGTGCGATTATCGCGGATATTTTTCTCGCCGCGTTCAGCCTTTTTGTAAACGGCTTCGGAATCTACCTCACTATTCGCGCCAATATCGGCGCGGCTCCGTGGGACGTTCTGAATCTCGGGCTGTCCAAAGCATTCGGTATTCTCTACGGAACGGCGTCGATCGCCGTTGCTGTTACGATACTTGCGATCGACGTTATTATGAGAGAGCCGATAGGTCTTGCGATGTTCATAGACGCGGTTGTAGTCGGCAAGTCGGTGGACTTTTTCAATATGCTCGATCCCGTGCCGCAGAGTACTTCGGCTTTTACCGGAGTTCCGATGCTCATTCTCGGGCTTATCGTCATCGCTTACACTCAGTTTACATATATGGCGGCGTCGCTCGGCTGCGGGCCGAGGGATACTCTGCTTGTCGGACTTGCAAAGCGCATAAAGCGCGTTCCGATCGGCACTGTCAGCATCGCGCTGCTGTCGGCAGTTACGCTCACGGGCTATCTTCTCGGCGGACCGGTCGGCATAGGAACGCTCATCAGCGCCTTCTGCGCGGGGCCGATAATGGATCTTTCTTTCCGCAGCGTTCACTTTGACGCAACCGGCATTCACCATCAGCGGCTCGGGGAATCTCTGAGCGTGATAGGGGGAAAAATCAATCGAAATTAGCTTATGGAGTGGTCGGAATGAAAATGTCATTACTGCCGTTTTCCTTTCAGCTTGAGCGGCTTACCGGAAAAATGAATGCCGATACGCTTTGCAGAATCGCGAAGGATAACGGAATAGAATCGCTTGATCTGATGACAAGCGAGATCATGCTGTATGGCGCGAGAGAGCTTCTCAGGGCTTTCGATAAGACCGGCGTTTACTGTGGATGCGTTATTGCGGATCTGCCCTTTTATCAAGGCTCCGGCGCATACGAGAAAAAGCTTGAAAAAGCCCTCGAAAAGTGTGAAAAGCTCGGTGCGAAGAGTTTGATGATCGTTCCCGGAAGCGCTGATGAAAGAGCCTGCGCCGGAATGAGCCGCGAAGAAATGCTTAATCGGGCTGTCGAGATGTATTCGTCAGCAGTCACGAGAGCGCGCGAAAAGGGGATAGAGGTGCTTTTTGAGGACACTCCTCAACCGCACAAACCGCTGTCAACCGCCGCTGACTGCCGGCGTGTGCTGGATGCTGTTCCGGAGCTTGGCTTTGCTTTTGATACGGCAAATTTTATGGTTTCAGAAGAGCACTGCGACCTTCTCGCAAACTTCGACCTTCTTAGCGACAGGATCAGAAGGGTACATATTAAGGACGCAGTCCGGGGAAAATTTCCGAGCGGCGAGAAATGCAGCAACGGAGACAGGATCCGCTGTGTAGCAGTCGGCGCAGGATGCGCGGAGGTTAAAGCTTTACTCAAAAAACTCGGAGCCTGCAGCTATGACGGAGCTTTATGTATTGAATACTCCGCCGGGAGCGGCGTACACGGACTTGAACACTTAAAATATCTCTCTTTATATGTCGCGAACGTCAGGTCATATCTCTCAGGAGATATGATCTGTCCGCCTTATGGTGAGATAGCGGGAGTAAATAAACCGGTTTCGCGCATTTTCTTCGGAACGGCAATAGCCCCGATGCTGGCGGGAAAGGACGTTAACGCTCTTCTTGACGCTGCGTTTTCCGTCGGAATCAACGCTTTCGACTGCGCCAGAGGCTATGGCTTGGCGGAGAGAAGCCTCGGCAGATGGATTCACGACAGAAACAACCGTGAAAAAGTTGTTATTCTGTCAAAGTGCGGAAACGTTAATTCGCTCGGAAGAGTAAAGATAGACCGGAGCGTGATCATATCCGAGCTGAATGCGAGCCTCAAAAGCCTCAATACTGATTATATCGACGTCTATCTCCTGCACCGCGATGATCGCAAAACTCCGGTGAGCGAGTATATCGACACGCTCAACGAGCTGAAAAGAGCCCGCAGGATCCGCGCCTTCGGCGTTTCCAACTGGACTATTGACAGAATCGAGGAGGCGAACGCATACGCAAGACAAGCCGGACTTGAGGGATTTGCGTTATCAAGTCCGAATTTCGGGCTCGCAAGGCAGATGTGCGATCCGTGGGGCGGCGACTGCGTCACGGTCGCAGGCCCGGAAAATAAGGGAGTGAGAGAGCGTTACGCGATCTCCCGGATGCCGGTACTGGCATATTCAAGCCTCGGACGCGGTTTTTTCAGCGGAAAGTTTCGCTCCGGTGACTATGAAAACGCCGAAAAGATTCTTGACGCGCCGAGCAGAAAGGGTTACCTCTGCGATGAGAATATGAAAAGGCTCATGAACGCGGAAACACTCGCGGAAAAATATAATACCACCGTTCCGGATATTGCCATGCGCTATGTGTTCGGTTCTGATATGAATATTTTTGCCGTTATAAGCTCGACTAATCCCGCAAGATTGCCCGGGAATGTCAAAGCTGCAAATAATCCTCTCAGCTCAGAGGATATTTCTTTCCTTGAAAATGACGTCAACTCCTGACAAAATACAGAACGCGACTAAACGTTTATATTATCCTGAGCGAAAAAAATGACGCACTGATGCGGACAGAAAAGAGCTTGTCTGCATCGGTGCGATTAGGCAATAATTATTACATGGTCAAGAATTATTTTGACTGAACCTATGATGTACTCGGTAAGACCATGCTTACTGACGACACAGGAGTGTTATACGAGAGGTGGAACGACGATGAGTAATGAACTGACCGTTTCGGATAAGCTGACAAAAAAGCTGATAAAGCTTTGGAACGACAGAGAATTTGTTATCGGCGTATTAAGCTGTGCGGCGACTGAAGAAGATAGGCAAGACCTTCTCGAATTTATGGAAAACCACCATACGGTCACAGTAGAAACAGTTTCTATATTTGCCGCGTATTTACACCAGCAGCGAGAAAAACAGAATAAAGAGAAATAAACTCAGACTGTAGACAAAAAGGAAAAAGCGTTGGATAAAGGAGGCGGGGATCTGTGAAGGGGCCGGCCGAGAGGCCTTTTCACGTCGCATAACCCGCCCGCAGGCGTCATATTTTGCGCTCTCTGAGCGCAAAATATGTTCGATGCGGAGACTTTTGTTCCGGCTCGGCTGAAAAAACCTCGTAAAGCTCAGCGAGTTTAGCCACAGCGAGCTCATGGGCGACCACCATTTATTTGGGCAACAGCTCAGTATTTCTGTTTTATCTCTTATTCATTTGCCGTCGCGGCAGCTTCCGG
>JAFPWN010000026.1 GCA_017412765.1 Oscillospiraceae bacterium
CTCCCGTGGTCAGAAATGCTTCCGGACTACTGTAAAAAAGCTAAATAATCCACACGGCGGCGGTTCAGTCTAGTGACCACCGCCGCTTTTTTGCCTTTGGTACGGGTTATTTAGCGATTACGAACTGATCTGCGCATAACAGATTCAAGCCATCCTCCCGGATTCGGGATGATGGCTTGAGTTTTGTCAGCCTTTATTTCTCAAGAGTCGCCCTCTCAGGACAGGTGAATCGTGCTGCTGTTACAGGACAAAAGCGCGTTATAGCTCAGGCGTTCATCCTGAATGTCAGGGCGGAACAGCTCGCCGTTGTCCTTGATAATGATCTCAGGTTCACCGACGAACCGGAGGACGCATTCGCCTAGCACCTTGTTTTTTCCGTTCTTTTCCTCAGTTTGGCGGAACAGGGATCGAAGAAGAGTCCCGACTTCTCCGAGCTTCCCGTTTTCTACGCCGTGCTCATTCAGGTTCTCCCGGATCCAGTTCCAGAGCCGTTCATATTCCTCCGGCTGATATTCAAAGGAATTCATACTTACCTTGCCATAGTCCGGGTCATCCAGCATATAAGGGATGCTTTCCCTGCCCTTCAAAATCAGGACAAAGCTATAGAAAATCGCCAAAGCCGTGATCTGGGATAATACCATGCCCTTCCCCATGGACACGATCCCGCCCTCCAGACAGAAGTTGACGCAGAACAGTATAGGAAACAGAGCGGTTCGGAAAACGACCATCATACATGACCACAGCGGCTTTCCGGTATAACCGTAGTAATCGCTCAAAAACCCTCCAATGGACGCCGCGACCACGCCCAGTGAGCAGAATCGGATGCACTTGACAAGATCGACCCGAAGCGGCGTGTCCTCGATTCCATAGAGCAGAAGCACGGTATCCGGCAGGATAAGCAGCAGCAAAGTGACCGCCATACCGCTGAAAGCACACGCAACCAGCGCCTGCCGAAAGAGGGTCCTGATACCTTCGCCGTTTCTTTCCCCGGTGTAGCTTGCCAGCAGATACCCCGCCGCTTCGGATGGGCCGTTGACCATCTCATAGATCTCCAGCATGGCGCAGAGCACCGTGTTGGCGATGAGGTAATCATTCCCCCAGAAAAGCAGTATGGCTTTGGTAAAGCCGGCGGATACCACGGACATGCAAATTCCGGCGGTATTGTTCTTCAGAGAATACTGGGCGAAGTACAGAAGATCCCTGAAGGAGAACCAGTATCGCAGCCTGTAGGTATTGCTCTTTTTCAGGAAATGGACGGAAACCACTATCACGTAGCTCACGTAGCTCAAGGCCGTTCCCAGAGCAAGTCCGCTCATTCCCATGGTCCGCGCAAGGATCACGGAGGCGCCGACATTCACCCCAAAGGAGACCAGGTACGCCACGTAGGAAAGCGTATCATCTCCATCGGCGGAGATCATCTCATCCAAAAAAGTAGCCAGCGCCATCACCGGCGGGACAAAAATAAAAATCCGGTAATACTCCCGGGCAAAGGCCTCGATGGCCGGGGAGGAAGTAAAGTAGCTGAAATAAAAATCCTCAATCAAGCAGAAAATGACCGATTGTGCCAGCGCCAGCAGAATCGTCGCAAAAAGGCCCAGTGAGAACAGTCTCCTTGCACGCTCATAATCACCGCTTCCCTCCGCGTTGGCGCAAAGATTGGAGCAGCCATAAGTAAAAATTGTGGAGAAGAACGCGCTTAAGGATACCAGTGGGAACACCAACGAGGTGGCAGCCAATGCGTCTGGTCCCAAAACATGACCCGACACCGCTCCATCGACCATAGTCAGCGCAATGGCAAGCACCACGCCGCCCGTATATTCAAAGGCTCGGTGCCCGTACTCCTTCTTCAGAAACGTGGGCTTGAAAACTGAGCGCAGAGCGGCGGAAACGCTTCCTTTTTCCCGGAGTTTCCTCCGGATAAAAATACACAGCGCCAGCAGGATCGTTCCGATCAGCGCAACGGAGACGCAGGCGGAAAAGGTATTATCTCCCAAGGCCGCCATATCTATCAGCACATCCGCCTTGGTCCAATCATTGACGATAAATCCGAAGGCAAACATGGCGACTGGGATAGACGACAGGTACAGAACCGCAACGTTCACCAGGATCTGGACAAAGTTGAATATCACAATCTGCCGGATGCCGAACTGATCCTCGTCCCGGTTCATTTTTCGGAATATGGCGCCGATAAGCGCAACGGCCACCGACTCAAGGGTGTCAACAAAGATGTAGTCAAAGCTGTGATAGGTAAGATAATCAGACACAGTGCAGTTGAGAAGGGTCGCAAAAAATCCAACCAGCGGCCCGAAGATCACCGATCCAACCACCTCTATGGCTTCCCCCCATCCAGATGGAGTCATCATGAGACAGAAGGACGATGAGACGATCCATGGAAAAGGCAACGAGGCCGATAACCAGTACCTGAAGGACACGTTTCCAAAAAGTCGGTGAATACGGTTTCATACTTTTCTCCTCAAGAAATACTGACCAATACAGCGCCTAAGATCAGTATGAACAGGACAAGATATTGAGTCCGGGTCAGTTTTTCCTTCATCAGGATGCGGGCGCCCAGAATATCCAGAACGGGAAATGCGTTCCACAATACCACACTCAGCAGTGCGTCTCCGGACAGGGCATAAATGTAGAGCAGATCACCCGCAGCGCTGAACGCCTGGCTGATGATCCGGTCCTTTTCAGTTTTTCGGAAGGGATTGTAAATCTTTTTATTTTTGAACCAAAGATAGATCCATACAAAAGCTGAAATAATCACCTGTACCAGTGTGTTGGCGGCAACAAACTCCATGGAGTCCACGATGTTGTCTCCGATCAGCACACTGCTGACGAAGGAATCAGCTCCGTCGAATAACGCGGAAACGATAGCCAGGGCTATACCGATCTTGAGCGCCGTCTTGCTCGATACGGCGGGTTTTGAAACCGGCTGCCCCTGCTTCTCCTCCTTAGTGTCCTTGAGGGAGGGATAGATTATCGTCACGCCCAGGATCAGGAAAAGGCCAATGGCCATGGTGGGAGTAAACAGTCTGGCAGCAAATCCCGCGCTCCCCGTCAGCACGTAATAGATCACCAGAAACAGGATATAGAAAATGCCATCCACGTTTGCGAAGGTATTTCTTACCGATACTCCCACATACTTGTAGGCCGCCAGCGCGAAAAACAGGCAGGCGTAGCTGCATATCGGATTCAGAAGCACCACCGGTTTGTTCGCAATGAGTTCAAGCGGCGTCAGAGAGGTCTCATCCAATACAAAGAGAAGTAAGGCGCACAGTACGGCGGCATTGAAGATCCCATACCATATCAGGGTCTTAAGCGCTTCTTCCACGCGGGAGGAAACTGCCTTTTTTTCATACAGATCCTCTCCGCAAACCATCAGCATGGATAGCAGTGTAAAAACAATAGCCATATGCTCCTGTAAACCTCCTTGTCGGCTTCCGTTTTGCGAGAACGCTCCCTCAAATCCGGAAGTTCGGGCATTGTGATGCAAAAGCTCTGATGGACGAAGTTTTTGCCGATCTTGTCTATGTATAGATACGAGGATTTTAGCACAATCGCGGGCTGGTTTCAACGGATTTTTCAAGTTTTTTAATCGAATACGTCTTGCAAGCTGTAAGTTCCTGTACAGCCTTACAGCATTTTCTTACAAAAAATACCCCGTACCCTTGTAAGGATACGAGGTATTATTTCCTGTCAGCTTATCTTAATGACATTGCGTTTATTGCATATTTTTACACCTCGAGAAAGGCTTCGACCTCCTGTACGGTCGTAAACGCCGAGACGCTGAGGCGAACAGTGCCGGATGGAAAGGTACCGAGCGTTCGATGCGCCAGCGGCGCGCAGTGAAGCCCCGCCCTCAGAGCAAAGCCGGCGTCGTTGTACCGCCCTGCGGCGGCTTCGGGATCCTCTCCCTCAAAAACGAAACTCAGCACTCCGGTCTGCATATCCGGCTTTTCCGCAAGCCAGACCTTCGCGCCCTTTCCGCGCAGTCCCTCCGCTGCAAGCCGAATGAGCCGCGACTCCCCGGCGCGGATATTTTCGACCCCGCGCTTCAGAACGAAGTCAATGCCCTCCGACAGTCCGGCGATCCCGGGCATATTGTGCGTTCCCGCCTCAGCGAGGTCGGGCAGATAATCCGGCATCGTATCTCTTGCCGAGTCGGATCCGCTGCCTCCGAGCAGAAACGGCTTCGGAGTCCTGCCGCACAGAAGAAGTCCGGTGCCCTGCGGGCCGTACAGTCCCTTGTGTCCCGGCATGGCTATAAAGTCGGCTTCCAGCGCCTGCATATCTATCCTCACGCTTCCCGCCGACTGGCTCGCGTCAACGATCAGCGGCACTCCGAACCTGCGGCACATATCCGCGATCTCGTAAATCGGCAGAATCGAGCCGGTCACGTTCGAGGCGTGGTTCAGGACGGCGCACTTCGGCCGCGTTTTCAGAAGCCTTTCGTACTCATCGAGGCAGCCGCCGTCAAAAGGCTCGCTCTTCGCTATCACAAGCTCAGCGCCTTTTCCCGCAAGCGGGCGCAGGACGGCGTTATGCTCCCAGGAGCTGATGAGAACTCTGTCGCCGCGCCCGACAAGCGAGTTTATCGCAATATTCAGCGCGTGAGTGGCATTCATCGTGAAAACAACGTTCTCCGGGTTTTCGACGTTAAAGAGTCTTGCCGCTCGCTCCCGGCAGGTGTAGGCGCATTCAGCGGCGCGCATGGCGAGATCGTGGCCGCCTCTGCCCGGCGAGCCGAGGGTGGTGATCGCTCTCGCCGCGGCGTTTACGACCTCCGGCGGCTTTCTGAGCGTGGTCGCGGCGGAGTCGAGATATATCACAGCCGCACTTCCTCGCCCGCCCTGCCCCCTTCAAAGACGAAAACGCGCTTCGGGGCAAGGCCTTTGGAGTAGAGAACGCCGAGCGCGTCTGACAGTCTCGCGCGCATGAGCTTTACGGAGTAGCCGCAGCCCTCGCGCAGCCGCTCCTCCGGCGTTCTTATGACAGCCGCCCGAAAACCCGCGCCTGCAAGCGCCCTCTCAGTGCGCTGCGCGTAGGTCAGCGAGCGGCTTATGATAAGATAATCACTCATTTCTTTCACCCTATAAAAATGGTGCGGTCATAACTGACCGCACCATTAAATGCGTCGACAAAGTCTCCGCATCGAACATATTTTGCGCTCTCTGAGCGCAAAATATGACGCCTGCGGGCGGGTTATGCGACGTGAAGGGGCCTCTCGGCCGGCCCCTTCACAGATCCCCGCCTCCTTTATTCAACGCTTTTCCTTTTTGTCTACAGTCTTAACGGTGCGGTCATAACTGACCGCACCATTCTATGCTATTTGCTTCTTATTCGTTCAATAAAACTACCGCGTGGGCGGCGATGCCCTCGAGGGCGCCGGTGAAGCCGAGCCCCTCCTCCGTGGTCGCCTTGACGTTTACGCGCGATTCGTCGATCCTGAGCTTCTCCGCGAGATTTTTCACCATCTGCGGGATGTACTCGTGCATCTTCGGGCGCTCCGCGATGATCGTAATATCCGCGTTCGACACCGTAAACCCGCTCGCCGTAATGCGCTCCATGACCTTGTCAAGAAGTATGAGCGAGTTTATTCCGGCGTATGCCGGATCTGAATCCGGGAACATTCCTCCGATATCGCCCATAGCGGCGGCGCCCATCAGCGCGTCCATCAGCGCGTGAGTCGCAACGTCGGCATCGGAATGCCCGAGAAGTCCGTATTTATACGGGATCTCCACACCGCATATTACAAGCTTTCTCGACTCCATAAACCTGTGAACGTCATAACCGTGACCTATTCTCATCGCTCAGACCTCCTTTTTAATATCATCTCGGCAAAAATTACGTCCGCCGGGGTCGTCACCTTTATATTTTCCTCGCTTCCCTTTGTCAGAAAAACGTTTGCGCCCATATTCTCGACTGCCGAGCAGTCGTCGGTGAGGCTGAGACCGTCCGCCTTCGCCTTCAGAAGCGCGGTTTTTATAAGATCCGGTCTGAATATCTGCGGCGTCTGCATTGCGGCGAGGGTATCGCGGTCTACTGCGCCGGCAGTGAAGCCGTTTTCGATCTTTTTCACCGTATCCTTAACGGGGATATACGGCGCCGCGGCGGAGTAGAAGCCCGCCTTCAGCACCGTTTCCTTTATGATATCGCCGGTGACGAGCGGTCTTGCGCCGTCGTGGATAGCAACGAGCCGCGCCTTGCGGCTGATTTCCGCGATTCCGGCGAGAACAGAGTCCATCCTCTCCGCGCCGCCCTTGACGATCTTCGTCGCCTTCGATATGTTATACTGCGCGCATAGGTCCGCGATCTTTACGATGCTCTCCTCGCGCGTTACGATCACGATCTCGTCGATCACGTCGCTGGACTGAAAAACGAGCAGAGTTCTCGCAATGACCGGAATACCGTCAAGCTCGATGAAGAGCTTATCCTCGCCCATGCGCGTCGAGGAGCCTCCGGCGGCGATTATCGCGGTGCAGTACGGCGACACCGCGCGCTTTTCCCTTTCCTGTCTCGGCGCCGGGTCGCTTTTTTTGAAAATCGCCATTCCGCTCACTTCCTTTGCTCCATACCAAGCTCTGGTAGAACTCAGCCGGTTATCGGCTTCCTCTTATTATAGTTTAGCATCAGTTTATCATACTTCCCCGGTTTATGCAACAAAAAACCGTCGAAGTAAAGCTCCGACGGTTTTGGTTTTATTCAATTACTCCTCGGTCTCTGCGGGAGGATTCTCGGTGTCGTAGACAACCGCGGGCTCGTCGTCAGCAGGCTCAGCCTCGGCTGCGGGGGCTGCCGGCTCGGAGAGAGCGCGGATGGAGAGGGAAACCTTCTTGTTCTCCTCGTCGATAGCGGTGATCTTTGCCTGAACCTCCTGACCCTCAGAGAGAACGTCCTCGGGCTTGCCGATGCGGCGATCTGCGATCTGGGAGATGTGGATAAGTCCGTCAACGCCCGGAACGATCTCAGCGAAAGCGCCGAAGGTCATGAGCTTGACGATCTTGACGTCGGCAACGTCGCCGACCTGATACTTATCGGTAAATACCTTCCAGGGGTTGCCGTTCGGATCCTTGTGGCCGAGGGAGATCTTCTTCGCGTCCTTGTCGAAGTTGATGACGTAAACGTCAAGCTCGTCGCCGACCTTGACAACGTCGGACGGCTGGCGGACTCTGCCCCAGCTGAGCTCGGAGACGTGGACCATACCGTCAACGCCGCCGATATCGACGAATGCGCCGTAGGAGGTGAGGCTCTTGACTACACCGTTGTAGTGCTTGCCGACCTCGATGTTGTCCCAGACCTCCTGAGCCTTTGCGCGGCGCTCTGCGTACGCTACGTCGCGGATGGAGCCGACAACGCGGCGGCGGGGCTGATTGACCTCGCGGATGCGGAGCTTGACCTTCTTCTTGAGGAGCTCGGTCATAGGAGCGTCCTTGGGAAGACCGGACTGGCTCGCGGGAACGAATACGCGAACGCCCTTGACGAGGACGACTACGCCGCCCTTGTTCTCCTCAACTACGGTACCCTCGACAACAGCGCCCTCGTTGCGGGCATTAACGATGTTGTCCCAGTTCTTGGCGGAGTCAAGACGCTTCTTGGAGAGCATAACTGTGCCCTCTACGTCGTTGACGCGCATAACGTAGGCTTCGATCTCATCGCCGACCTTGACGATGTCATTGACGTTGACACCAGGCTCGTCGGTGAGCTCGTCTACGGGGATATAGCCGGACTGCTTGGTTCCGAGATCGACGGAAATTTCAGTCTGTCCGATGGACGAAACTACGCCAGAAACCTTCTCCCCCGTATGTAAAGTTTTGATGGAGCGCTCGAGAAGCTCCTGGAAGCTGAGCTCAGCATCGTTGATCTTCTCCTCGACTTTCTCCTTTACCTCGGCGACGGTCTTGGCGACCTCTTCCTTGGCTTCTGCGACCTTTTCGGCCACTTCTTCGATTTTTTCCTTGATCTCGTCACTCATCTTGTTGACTACCTCCTTAATTATCCACTCCGGCGTACTGGCTCCGGCGGTAATACCCACAACGTCGTAACCTCTGAGCTTGTCCGGCTCGAGCTCCGCAGCGTTCTCAACGAAGAACACCTCGGCGCCGCCCTCGCCCGCGATAAGCGCGAGATTCCGGCTGTTGTTGGAGTTTTTTCCGCCCGCCACTACGACAGCGCCGCACTCTCTGCCGAGGGCAGCAGCCTCACGCTGTCGTTCCGAAGTAGCATTGCATATTGTATCAAATAATTTTACGTTTGTACACAGTTTTTTTATAAAATCTGCTAAATTTTTTAATTTTTTTTGCTCCGCAGTCGTCTGACTGACTATACTGACGCCATTTTTCGGCACATTCCGGCAATCCGAGAAGTATTTTTGCGCTTCCTCGACGTCCCGGAAAACGAGTATTCCCTCTCTCCCGTCTGTGATGGCGCGAATTTCCGGGTGATCGCGGTCGCCGAGGATCACCACCGTTCTGCCCTCCCCAAGCTCGCGGCGCACTATCTCATGGACGCGCGCGACCATAGGGCAGGTGGCGTCGACTATCTCGGCGCCCCTTTTCTTCAGCGCGTCATACACGCTGTCCGGCGCGCCGTGGCTTCTGATAATAACGGTGTCGCCCTCTTTTGCCTCATCCGGGTCATCTATAACTCCGACGCCCTCGCCCGCGAGTTTTCTGACAGCGTCGTCATTGTGGATTATCGGGCCGAGCGTAACTACTCTCCCGCGCTCCGCGGCGCACTTCCCGGCTATCTCCATCGCGCGCTTTACGCCGAAGCAGAAGCCCGCTGACTTTGCGATGACGAGCTTTTTCATGCCATTGCCGCCCGGATCATTGACTCGATCGCTTCCTTGACCTCTTCGACGGTCATATTGCTCGTGTCGAGCAGAACGGAATTCTCCGCTGGCTTCAGCGGCGCCACGTCGCGGTGGGAGTCGTTATAGTCGCGCTCGACGATGTCCTTCAGCACCTGCTCGAAGCTGATCTCAATGCCCTTCGCCTCAAAATCCTTAAGTCTGCGCGCGGCTCTGACCTCCGGCGAGGCGACGAGGAATATTTTTACCTCGCTCTCCGGCAGAACTACCGTGCCGATGTCGCGCCCGTCCATGATAACGCTGTACTTTTTCGCAAGCGAGCGCTGCGTGTCGAGGAGAAACGCTCTGACGGAGGGTATCGCCGAGGTGTCGGAGGCGTACTTCGTTACAAGCGGCGTGCGGATGAGATCGGTCACGTCCTCGCCGTTCAGTATCATGCGCTGCGTATCGTTTTCATACCTCATCTCGATATTTATCTCGCCCAGAAGCGCCGAAACGCCGGCTTCATCGCGGCTTCCGACGCCCTTTCTGAGAACGTAGAGCCCGACTGTGCGGTAGAGCGCGCCGGTGTCAACGTAGATAAGCCCCATATCCTTAGCTATGAGCTTTGCGAGGGTGCTTTTTCCGGCGCCGGAGGGGCCGTCGATCGCTACGTTTATGTGCATAGGTTCTTCTCCTTTATCTAAAATGGCGGCTGCGGCGGCGTGGGCAGTAGACCACGCGATCTGCAGATTGAAGCCGCCGGTGTATGCGTCAACGTCCATGACCTCGCCGGCAAAGTAAAGCCCGTCGAGGTACCTGGATCCCATGGTTTTCGGGTCGATCTCCTTTACGGAAACGCCTCCGCGCGTGACGACAGCCTCTTCGATCGGGCGCGTGCCGGATATTTCGACCGTAAAATCCTTAAAGAGCGCGACAAGAGCGCGGCGCTCCTCTCTCGTTACTGAGTTGACCTCCTTATCGGGGTCGATGCCGCTGCGCTCGACAATAACGGGTATCATGCTGTGACCCGCGAGGTCGCCGAGCGCGTTGCGGAATGCGCGGTTGCGGTATTTGTCGAAGTCGCGCAGAATACGCTCGTCGAGCTTTTTTTCATCGAGCGCCGGCTTTAAGTCGATATGCAGCGTATATCTCTCGCTGCCTACGTTGCGAAGATGCGCCGAGGCGGAGAGTATCACGGGGCCGGTCACGCCGAAGTGGGTGAACATCAGCTCTCCGAAATCCTCGTAGACCGTTTTTCCCTTGCCATCCGTAAACCTGACGCCGACGTTTTTAAGTGAGAAGCCCTGCATTTTTGCGCACATATCGCCGTTTCCCGTGAGCGGCACGAGGCTCGCTCTCGGTCGGACTACGGTGTGCCCCGCCTGGCGCGCGAATATATAACCGTCGCCTGTGGAGCCGGTCAGCGGATAGCTGACGCCGCCGGTGGCGATGACGACTGTGCCCGCGCAATACGCGCCTTTGTCGGTCCTGACGCCTTTCAGTACGCCGTTTTCAATGATTAGGCTCTTCGCAGTCGCGGTAACGCGCTCAACGCCGGTATCTCGGATATAGCCGAGAAGCGCGTTTACTATGTCGGCGGCTCTGTCGGACACCGGAAAAACGCGGCTTCCTCGCTCGGTTTTAAGCGGCACGCCGCGGCTCTCGATAAATTCCATCATATCCCGCGGGGTAAATGAATTGACCGCCGAATAGAGAAATCTGCCGTTTCCCGGGATATTTTCTATTACTTTTCTCGGCTCGGAGTCGTTTGTAAGGTTGCACCTGCCCTTGCCGGTTATGCCGAGCTTGCGCCCGACCTTGTCGTTTTTCTCGAGGAGCAGGACTCTTTTCCCGCCCTCCGCCAGAAGTCCGGCGCAGAAGAGTCCGGCGGCGCCGCCGCCGATCACAATTACGTCAGTCGCGCTTTTCATAGACCTCATACTCCGCCCACATTTTTTCAAGCCTGCGGAACTTGTCCTCAAGATCGCTGCCGGACGCCTCCGCCGCGGCGACGATGAGCGCGTTGATAAGGCTCAGCGGCGCGACGAGCGAATCGAGGAACGAGAGCATATCGCTGTGCGCGTAGAGCTTAATATCCGCGTTCTTCGCAACGAGGGAATTTTCCGTGTCGGTAATGCCTATAACGGTAGCGCCCATATCGCGGGCAAACTGCATCGCGGTGATGGTGCGGCGCGAATAGCGCGGAAATGAGAGCGCTATGAGTATATCCTCGCTGCCGATGTGCTGGATCTGCTCGAAGATCGCGCTCGCGGCTGAGTCGCATACTACGCGCACGTCGTTAAAAAGGAAGTTCAGATAAAATCCGAAGAAGCCCGCAAGATACCCGGACGATCGCAGCCCTACTATATAAATACTGCGCGCGCCGACTATTTTCTGCACCGCCGCCTCGAACGAGGCGCGGTCGATCTCGTCGAGCGTCATGCGGATCTTCTCAACGTCGCTCGTGAGAACTGTATCGACTATATGTCCGCGCTCCATGATCTCCTTGGAAACCTCTATGCGCTGGACAGTTGTAAGGCGGTTTTTGATAAGCTCCTGCAGGGCGCGCTTCATCTCGGGATAGCCCTCGTATCCGAGGTCGGCGGCAAAACGCACGACCGTGGACTCGGACACCTGCGCCGCCTTGCCGAGCTTTGATGCGGTCATAAACGCCGCCTTGTCGTAGTTTGCCGATATATACTTTGCGATCTTTCTCTGTCCCTTTGAGAAGCCGGGATTTCGCTGGCTTATGAGCGAAAGAACGTCGTTTTCCATTTACTCACATCCCAAATAATAATAGACGCATTGTAAAAACAATGCGTCTATTTTACAGTTATTCATTCATTTTTGCAAGTGCAAATTGCAATTTTTGTCTTTTAAAAATGCAAAATCATCATTTTGGCGGATTTTGCACGGCTTCAGCTCATCAATCTTTCCACTTCTGCGCGGGTGAGATTGCGCCACGCGCCCTTTTTAAGTCTGCCGAGACTCACGCCGCCCTCGGATATGCGCGTAAGCCGCGTGACCCTGAGTCCCGCGATCTCGCACATTCTTCTAATCTGGCGGTTGCGCCCCTCAAAGATCGTAATATCGAGCACCGAGCGGTTCGGCTCGGACTCTCTGAGGCGGACTATCGGCTCGCCCAGCGCAGCGCCGTCAAGCTCCATCGGCTCCCTGAGCCTGCGGATACCTCTCTCAACGTCTCCCGTTACGCTGACGCGATACGTCTTTTCCTTCTCGCCGGAGGGGTGCATGAGGTGATTCGCAAAGTCGCCGTCATTCGTCATTATGAGCAGACCCTCCGAATTTATGTCAAGCCGCCCGACGGGATAAACGCGCTCAGGAATATCTGAAACAAGCTCTTTTACTGTCTTTCTGCCCTTTTCATCGCTCATCGTAGTGACGTAGCCGACCGGCTTGTTCAGCATTATGTAAACTTTACACTCTTCCCCGGAGGCGATCTTTTCTCCGTCAAGGCGCACCTCGTCCCGCTCCGGATCGGCCTTGTCTCCGATGGAGGCGACCGCGCCGTTAACGGTGACCCTGCCATCCTCAATAACGCTTTCAGCCGCCCTGCGGGAGATGCCCGCGGCGCGGCTAATAAGCTTCTGGAGCCTTTCTTCCATTACTTGTCTATGACCACGGTGGTAGCGCCCTCGTCCTTCGGCTCGTCCTTCTTCGTCATGGACTGCACCTTGTCTATGAGATCGGGCGCGGCATCGAGAAGGCGCTCAAGCGTGGTTACGGCGGGCGCCTCGACGTTCATAATGCGGACGTGACCGTCCTTGATAACGACAAAAGCGGTGGGATTGATCTTGACTCCCGCTCCTCCGCCGCCTCCGAAGGGGTTGGCGTTCGAGCCGTTTTTCGGGGTTATATCGCTGCCGCCGGTCGCAAAGCCGTAGGAAATGCGGCTGACGGGGATCATGGTGATACCGTCGGCGGTAACGATCGGCTCACCGATCGCGGTGTTGGAGTTAGTCAGTGCCTTTACGTTCTGAAGGATCGTTTCGAGAAGTGCGCTTGCATTATTTTTGTCCATTGTCTTTTCCCTTTCCGCTCTTTGACCACTTGAGGTACGCCTTGATTACCGGCGCGAGTCCGAGAGCAACGTAAATGATTTCCCATATTCTTATCGTTATCTGCGCGTCAAGAAGCACCCTGTCGCCGCCGCCGTCGAAGCCGACGAGAACGGTGTAATCGCGCTTTTTGATCCGCAGAAATTTTGAGACGAATGGGCTTAGCCCGTTTATCGCGGCGACCGCTCTGCCGTAGTTTATGGCTGCGTCCGCCGGATCGTCGCAGGCCGAGGTGTACCTGAGCTTTATATAATTCACCGTAAGCTTTCTTCTGAGTCTTGTGAGCGTATCGCCTACGGCTCTGAGAGCGGTCATCGCAAGCTCGACGGTGCCGCCTATATCGTGCTCCGCCGGCTTCTCCTGCTTTTCCTCAGGCTTTTCCTCCTCAGGCTTTTCCTCCGCCTTCTCTTCCTCAGACTTGTCCGCGTCCGGCTTTTTCTTTTCCGGTTTTTTCTCTTCCGGCTTCTTTTCCTTCGGCGGGAGAATGCCGATCTTTATGAACGCCGCCACGATATCGAGGCTGAAGCCCGATCTGTCGTAGCCGACGCGCACACCGACGGGAATAATGGCAATAAGAAAGAATATGAGGAATATAACGCCGAGCACTGTGAGGGCGGTCATTCGCCCGCCTCCGCCGGTGCCTCCGGCTCCGCCTCCTCAGGCGTTTTTGAAAGCTCCTCCGCCTCCTGCAGCTTTGAGATGGTGCTCATAAGCTTCTGCTCATCGTCGCTCTCTCCGGTCTCCGGCAGCGCCGGAAGCTCATCAAGCGACGAGATCGCAAAGGTTCGCAGAAACGCGGGAGTCGTTCTGAAAATCGTCGGTCTGCCCGGAGCGTCGAGGTGGCCGCACGGCTCGATAAGTCCGCGGTCGATGAGCACGGAAACGGTATAGCTCGAATCGACGCCTCGCACCTCTTCGATATATGCGCGCGTTACGGGCTGAAAATAGGCTACGATACTCAGAACCTCAAGCGCGGAGGGGCTGAGCTTCGGCGGCTTGCGGGTTTCGAGGCACTGGCGGATAACGTCGCTTATCTCCGGCGCGGAGCACATCTGGAGCATATCGTCGAGCTTTACGATCCTCACGCCGCGCGACTCGCTCTTCAGCCTCTCGGATATCGCAAGTCCGGCGCTCTCGACCTCCTGCGGCTCCACTGCAAGCACCGCCGCCATACGCTCTATTCTGACAGGCTCGCCTGCGGCAAAAAGTATGCCCTCTACGGCTCTTTCAAGCTCCTTCGTTTCCATCCTGAGCACCTCCCTCCTCACTGAGCTTCGAGATTGTGATCTCCTCGCCCTCGCCCATTATGCCGACCCTGCCCTCGCGGCAGAGCTCAAGCAGCGCGATAAAGGTCGCCACCATCTCAGTTCGGCTCTTGGATTCTGCTATCAGCGCAGAAAAGCGCATCTCGCCTCTTTTTATCAGCTCGTCTATGATCTCCGCGGATTTTTCGCTTACGGAGTAGACTATTCTCGTCGGCATCGTAAAGCGCGGGGTCTGAAGCACAGCCTTCAGCGCCTCCTCGCGGCTGAATATCCTCAGCATAGCCTTTATGAGATCCTCCGGCTCGTGAACGTAGCGGTATTCCCTGTCCACGGGAAGCGGCTCGGGCATCTTCGTGATCATCCCGGCGCCGCGATAGTACATGGTTTCAAGCTCGTCCGTAACGGTTTTTATGCGCTCGTAGACGTCCCTGCGGCGCAGCTTTTCGAGCGAGGCGATGAGCTCCTCGAGCTCTGTCGGCTCCTCGTCCTCATCGAGGAGCATCCTCGCCTTGATATAGACGAGGTGGCTCGCCATCTGGACAAACTCCGACGCGATCTCGAGATCCATGCGCTTTATCTCGTCGAGATACGCCATGTACTGGTCAAGAAGCTCGGAGATCTTTATATCCTTGATCTCTATTTTGTTTTTTGAGAGAAGCTGAAGAATAAGCGTCAGCGGCCCTTCAAAATCCTCCATAAGCTCGCTGGAGGATCGGACGACGCCCTCCAGCCTGAAGGTGGGATCGTTCATCAGTATCTCCCGATCATTTGAAAATTAAACTGCCCAGACTCTCGCCAAGTCGTAGAAAAACCGAAAACTTATCAAGGAGAAAGCTTGAAGCAGCGTTCATCGGAACGGTCAGCACTCCGAACCAGCTCAGCGCGACGAGTACTATCATGCCGTAGCGCTCATAGCGCATAAGCATATAGTACCATCTCTCGGGCAGGAATGCAAACAGCACCTTGCTGCCGTCAAGCGGAGAGATCGGAATGAGGTTGAAAACTCCGAGGCTGAGGCTTATCGTGGCAACGCGCACTACGCTCGTTACGACGTAGTAGCCGACGGTCGTATCATAGATCGGCCGCCAGATAAGTCCTGCGATAAAAAGCGCGAGCGAGGTCAGCACGAAGTTTGACGCGGGGCCTGCAAGCGCCGTCAGCGCCATGCCCCATTTCGGATTTTTGAATCGGCGCATATCTATCGGCACGGGCTTTGCCCAGCCGAAGCCGACAGTTATGAGCATAAGAAAGCCGAGCATGTCGAAATGCTTTACGGGGTTCGGGCTGAGGCGGCCCATATCGCGCGCCGTCGTATCTCCGAGCGCGAGGGCGCACAGCCCGTGGCAGCACTCGTGTACAGTGATAACTATCAGCACCGGAATGACGCTTAACGCCATATCGAGAAGCTTGTACCACTCGAGATTTCTGAGAATTTCGATCATCTGAGCGCCTTCTCGATCTCAGCGATAAGCTCAGCTCTGCCCATGCCCTTTTCCGCCGAAAACGGCACGAGCGGAACGCTCTCATCAAGCGCGAGCGTTTCGCGTATGAGCGCGAGATTCGGCTCGATCTCGCTCTTTTTGAGCTTGTCGAGCTTGTTTGCGGCGACTATCACGGGGCATTCGGTGTCCTTGAAGAACTTTGCCATCGTTTCATCGTCCTTCGTCGGCTTATGGCGCGCGTCAACGATGAGAACGCCGAGGGTGATAAGCCCCTTTTCCTGAAAATACGACTCCATGAGCCTCGCCCAGCGGTCGCGCTCCGCCTGACTGACCTTCGCGTAGCCGTAGCCCGGAAGGTCGGTGAGATACGCCGCAGAATCGACGAGGAAGTAGTTGATCTGGCTCGTCTTGCCGGGCTGTGCGCCGACTCTGGCAAAGTTTTTGCGCTGTATGAGCGTGTTTATGACCGAGCTTTTGCCGACGTTCGACCTGCCGGCAAAGGCGAGCTGCGGGCGCTTGTCGCGGATAAAATCCGCCGGTCTGACCGCGCTTTTTACAAATTCTGTCTTACGAAAATCCATTTTGTTTTCCTGATTGTCTCTGTCCCGGATAAAAGTTGATCTGTATAAAAATGCAGACGGCATGCTTGCGCATAAGCTCAGACAGACGACGCTCTTTATCCTGCAGACTGATAATTGTTACCTGGCGTATCTTGGGTCAAGCAATGGTTTCCCATCCTTATCGACCAGCACCGTGAGACCGCCTATATTGGTCCAATGAGCTAATAAATACTGGACGCCCGTTTCTTTGTCAACGATGATGCGAGTTCCTTCCACGAGACCTTTCTTTTCAACAAATTCAAACCTGTCATCCATTGCTTTTGCCTCCTGTCAGATTCCGATCTGTTTCGTTCCGCAATCTCTGCATCTCTGCATTATCAGCAAAAAAATATACTGCGTTCAAATAAAGCGTTGTCACGCTTTATCCCGGGCAGACACCGCTGATTTACGCAGCCCGGATAAAAACAAGCACATTGCGAAAATCAGAAGATACACCGCCGCGAATCTTACTGCAAGCGCAGGCCCGATCCCGCTTATTCCGATCAGGCTGATAAGATGGTTTACCGCAAATATTATAAAAAGGTGTGAAAGATAGATCGTGTAGCTGTATCTGTCTGCAAGCCTTATGATCGCAGGCAAATTCCGCTTCTTCGAAAAATACAGCGCCATCGAGTACAGAAACGCGATCGCCGCAGCGCAATAGATAAACTGGGTAAGATCGCCGCCGGGTAAATACC
The DNA here is from genome assembly GCA_017412765.1 of Oscillospiraceae bacterium. Taxonomy (GTDB): domain Bacteria; phylum Bacillota; class Clostridia; order Oscillospirales; family Oscillospiraceae; genus RUG626. The sequence goes on from JAFPWN010000026.1 coordinate 16,881, forward strand.
CTCTGCCCGTATAGTTCACAAAGCTGAAGCAGCCCTCCATTGCGGCTGCCGCAAAAAACGCGATAGCTATAAAGGCTCTGTTCTCCGTCAGAATTCTTTTGAACTCTTCGTAGTACCGCCCGGCGCAGCAGCCCATTACCCAATAGACAAGGTAAGTCGTAAACAGTCTGTCGTTATATTTAAAGCCCGGAACAAGCTGCGGCAGATACTGCCACATGAACAGAGTAACAAGCAGGGCGCTTATTATCCGGAGCATCGGGTGAACCTTTTCCGACAATTTGCGGCTTATCGGCGTCAGAAGATAAAACTGCGAGATAATTATAATGTAGTAAAACGGGCTTATGAGCGTTCCCAGAAGAATATGCCTTAAAAGATCGGCAAAGGAGAACTCATAGTAGCTAAAGGCGACAAAATAAGCGTAATAAACGCAATTCCACACAAGGTATGGGACGATTATTTTCCGAAATCTTCTCCGGTAAAAGCTCTTCCAATCCTCAGTGCCGCCGCTTTTCAGAAAAAGCTTCATGCCGCTGAGGAAGGTAAAGCCCTGAACTACGAACGCCGAAAAGCGCCACGGGAAGAAAATCGCGGCAAACTGCCAGCTTGAAGCGTCTGCATCGGCTATGGCATAGGAAAGAACGTGAATCAGTACAACAAGAAGGCAAAAGACCGCATTCAGAAGCGCTATTTCACTTTTTCTTTCCCGCTTGTCTTCCATTTTTACTGCCTCAATAGTTTTGAATTTTCAGCTTTTTTTGCCGGCTTTTCGGGTAAAAGCGCCGGCTTTTGCACCTTTTTCGCAATTCTGAGCGCAAGCGGGATAACGTCGTCGATCGAGTCTGCATAGCTGAAGGAGAGCTTTTCGCGCACGTTTTCGTCGATCTCCGCTATATCCGGCTCGTTCTCCTTCGGAACGACAACGAGCTTCACGCCGCGGCGGAGCGCCGCCATAGTTTTCTCGCGCAGTCCGCCGATCGCAAGCACCCTGCCGGTCAGGGTTATCTCGCCGGTCATGGCGATATCGCGCCGCACGGGCGCGCCTGTGAGAGCGGAGATTACCGCGATGGCGATGGTGATACCTGCCGAGGGGCCGTCCTTCGGAACTGCGCTCTCGGGGAAATGGATGTGGATATCCTTGCTTTTGTAGAACTCCGGGTCGATGCCGAGCGCCTTCGCTCTCGCGCGGATGCAGCTCACAGCCGCCTGCGCGGATTCGGTCATCACCTTGCCGAGATTGCCGGTAAGCTCGATCTTGCCGGTGCCTTCAAGGGCGACTGCCTCGACTTCAAGGATCTCTCCGCCTACCTGCGTCCACGCAAGTCCGTTGACCACGCCGACTCTGTCGCTCTTCGCGTTCGCCTCCGGCTTGAATTTCGCCGCGCCGAGGAGAGCTTCAAGGTTTTCGGGCTTTACGGAGAGCCCGGCGCCCTCGCCGGTGGCTATGCGCTCATCACACTTGCGGCACAGAGCCGCGATCTCGCGCTCAAGCTGGCGAACGCCCGATTCTCTCGTGTACTGAGCGATGAGCGCGCGCACCGCGGCGTCGGAAACGCGGAAGCTTCTGCCGTCAAGTCCGTGCTTTTTGCGCATTTTCGGAATGAGATGATTTTTAGCGATCATCACCTTTTCCTCGTCGGTATATGAGCCGAGCTCGATGACCTCCATTCTGTCAAGGAGCGGGCGGGGAATGGTGTCGAGTGTGTTCGCCGTCATTATGAACATAACGTTTGAAAGGTCGAACGGCACCTCAAGGAAGTGATCGCGGAAGGTGGTGTTCTCAACGGGATCGAGCGCCTCAAGCAGCGCGGCAGACGGGTCTCCGCGATAGTCGGAGCCGAGCTTGTCGATCTCGTCGAGCAGAAGTATCGGGTTATTGGAGCCGGACTGCGTCACGGCAGTCATGATCCTGCCGGGCATCGCTCCGACGTAGGTCTTTCTGTGACCGCGGATCTCCGCCTCGTCGTGAACTCCGCCGAGGCTCATGCGGGCAAGCTTGCGGTTCGTCGCGTGGGCGACGGACATGGCAATGCTCGTCTTTCCGACTCCCGGAGGGCCGACAAGGCAGAGTATCGCGCCCTTGACGTCCGGCGCGACCTTGCGGACGGAGAGAAATTCGAGGATCCTCTCCTTGACCTTCGTAAGTCCGTAATGCTCCTTGTCGAGTATCTTTTTCGCCGCCGCGATATCGAGCCGCTCCTCGGTAGAAGAGTGCCACGGAAGCGCGAGCACAGCGTCGAGCCAGCCGCGTATAACGGAAGCCTCGGAAGAGCCGAAGGGCTGCTTAGCGAGGCGGTCTGTCTCCTTAAACAGCTTCTCCTCGATCTCCTGCGGGAGCGAGAGAAGCGCGATCTTTTCTCTGTATTCGTCGATGTCGGAGCTGTCGTCGTCCCCGAGCTCCGCGCGCAGGACGTTGATCTCCTCGCGGATGTACTGCTCGCGGTGCATATTTCCGAGGCGGTCATTGAGCTTTTTATTGAGCTCGTCGCGTATCTTTATTATGTCGAGCTGCTCGCTCAGAAGCGTAAGCACCCGGGTCAGCCTCGCCGCCGGGTCGAGCATTTCAAGCAGCTCCTGCTTAACGCGGTAATCTACGTTGAGATTCTGGGCGATATAGTCGGCTATGTAGCCCGGCTCGCCGCGCAGGGCGAGAGATATCATGACCTCTGGAGTTTCGCGCTCTGTTGCGGCAAGAAATTCGCCGAACATATCTATCGCGCTGCCGATGAGCGCCTTGACCTCGGCGTCCTTCGCCTCGGTGGGCATATCCGGCACCCGCGCGACGGTCGCTGAAGCGTACTTTGCGCCGTGGGACACGTTGAGTATCCTCGCTCTCGCAACGCCCTCGACTATAACGCGCATATTGCTGTCGCCGCCGCGGATAAACTGCCGCACCTCGCATATAACGCCGACGTGATATAGGTCAGCCGCAATAGGTCTGTCCTTCAGCGCGTCGCGCTGGCTGACGAGAAATATCCGCCTCGAGCCGCCGCTCGCCTTTTCTACCGCGGCGACTGAGCTTGCCCGCTCGACGTCAAACCCCATTCCCATCCTGGGAAAGACGGTAAGCCCGCGCAGGGGCAGCATAGGCAGCGTTTCAAGTGCGTTTTCTTCGATTATTTCAGTTTTTTTCTGCATAAAAGAATACCTGTATTTAAAAGGGTAAGGCAATTCCACGTAAATCCGCGAGAAATAATTGCGAGACGATTTGAGTTCGCAAAAAGGCATTTTTTCGCAGAAATACTTTGTGTATTTCAAGGAAAAATAACGCATTTGCGGCTCAAATCAGCCGCAAGGATTTGAAGCGGCATTTATGGGGAATTGCCTGCGGAGCGTACTGTAAAAATACGGTACGCTCCTCGTTGATTACTCTGCTTTCAATATTTCCGGGTCTATCTCGGCCTTGCGGTGGTGTACCTTGGGCTTTGCGCCCTCCGTCACGCACTCCTTTGTGACCGTTACCCTGTCGATGCGCTCGTCGGACGGCACCTCGTACATGATGTCAGTCATGATGCGCTCTACGACGCTTCTGAGTCCTCTCGCGCCGATATCAAGCTCGATCGCCTTGTCTGCGATCGCCTCAAGCGCCTCCTCGTCAAACTCGAGGCTCACGCCGTCGTATTTCATGAGGGTCTTGTACTGGCGCGTGAGTGCGTTTTTCGGCTCCTTGAGTATGCGCACGAGATCGTCGCGCCCGAGCTGACGCATCGGAACGATGACCGGCATACGGCCGATAAGCTCGGGAATTATGCCGAACTTCTGGAGATCGTGGCTTCTTACAGACGCCATTATCTCGCTCACGTCCGTCTCCTTCTTCGACTTTATCTCGGCGCCGAAGCCCATCGCCTTTTTGTCGAGCCTCTGCTCGACTATCTTCTCGATGCCGTCAAAGGCGCCGCCGCAGATAAACAGAATGTTCTTCGTGTCGATGGAGATGAACTCCTGCTGCGGATGCTTTCTGCCGCCCTGAGGAGGCACGTTAGAGATCGTGCCCTCGAGGATCTTGAGAAGAGCCTGCTGAACTCCCTCGCCCGAAACGTCGCGGGTGATGGAGGTGTTCTCGCTCTTGCGCGCGATCTTGTCGAGCTCGTCGATATAGATTATGCCGCGCTCGGCGAGCGGAACGTTGAAGTCCGCGCTCTGGAGAAGGCGCAGGAGAATGTTCTCGACGTCCTCTCCGACGTAGCCCGCCTCAGTGAGCGTCGTCGCGTCAGCGATCGCAAACGGCACCTGGAGCATTCTGGCAAGCGTCTGCGCAAACAGCGTCTTGCCGGAGCCGGTCGGGCCGATTATGAGGACGTTCGACTTCTGAAGCTCGGTGTCGGTCGCCGGCGACGAGATGCGCTTGTAGTGGTTATATACCGCAACGGCGATGGATTTCTTCGCCTCGTCCTGCCCGATGATATACTCATCGAGATATTCCTTTATCTCACGGGGCTTCGGAACGTTCTGCAGGGCCTCGACGGGATCAAGCTCATTGTAGCTCATGTCGGGATAGTCCTCGCCGATTATATCGGCGCACAGGCGGACGCACTCGTTGCAGATATAGACTCCCTGACCGCCGATAAGGCGGTCTACCTCGTTCTCACTCTTCCCGCAAAAGCTGCAGCGCGCGTACTTTTCGGTATTTTTTGGCATCAGGCAGTTACCTCTTTGTAATGACCTTGTCGATAAGTCCGAACTCGAGAGCCTCCTCGGCGGTCATGAAGTTATCGCGCTCGGTCGCCTCGCGGATAACGTCGATGCTCTTGCCGGTGTTCTCCGCGAGGATCTTGTTGAGATTCTCTTTGATGCGGAGGATGTTCTCGGCGTGGATGCGGATATCGGTCGCCTGACCCTGAAAGCCGCCGGAGGGCTGATGGATCATGATCTCGGAGTTCGGGAGGGCTATCCTCTTGCCCTTTGCGCCGGCAGAGAGCAGGAACGCGCCCATGGAAGCTGCAAGACCGACGCAGATCGTGGAAACGTCGGGCTTTATATACTGCATGGTATCGTAGATCGCCATGCCCGCAGTAACGGAGCCGCCGGGGGAATTGATATAAAACTGGATGTCCTTATCCGGATCCGCAGCCTCGAGATAGAGGAGCTGCGCAACTACGAGGGACGCGGTCGCGTCGTTGACCTCCTCGCCGAGGAAGATTATGCGGTCGTTTAAGAGGCGGGAGAAAATATCGTAGCTTCTCTCGCCGCGGCTCGTCTGTTCAACTACATAGGGAATAAGTGCCATTATTGATTCTCCTTGTTATTTGCTCTGTAAAATATAGCCGGTCAGGCGGAGAATTATTCAGCCTCGGCGGTATCCTCGGCTTTTTTCTCCTTCTCGACCTTCGCGTTTGCAAGGACGTAGTCCTTTGCCTTGTCGATAACGAGGCCGGTCTTGACGGAATCGGCGGAAACAGCCTTGCGGATGGACTCGATATCCATACCGTACTGGTCGGCAAGGCGCTTATACTCACCCTCGACGTCCTCGTCGGTCACCTCAAACTTCTCGATCTTTGCGATGTACTCATAAGCGAGATCAGCCTTGATCTCCTTCTCGGCGGTCGGGCGAAGCTCTACGCGGAGCATCTCCTCGCTCATGCCCATCATCTTGAGATAAGTATCGAAATCCATGCCCTGGGTGGAAATGTTGTACTTGAAGTTGCCGATCATGTTATCGACGTGATCCTCGATCATAGCGTCGGGGATATCGCCCTCGACCTTATCAACGAGGCGGCTCAGAACGACGTTCCTGAAAGCCTCCTCTGCCTCGCTCTTGCGCTTTGCGGTGAGGTCGGCCTTGACGGAGTCCTGATACTCCTTGAGGGTGTCGAACTCACTTACGTCCTTGGCGAACTCATCGTCCAGCTCGGGAAGGATCTTCTCCTTTACGTTCTTTACGGTGACCTTGAAGGTCGCGTCCTTGCCGGCAAGCTCGGGAGCGTACTCGGTCGGGAAGGTCACGTTTACGTCGAGGCTGTCGCCGGTCTTTTTGCCGATGATCTGCTCCTCGAAGCCGGGGATGAAGGTGCCGGAGCCGAGCTCGAGATCATAGTCCTCGCCCTTGCCGCCCTCGAAAGGAACTCCTTCCATAAAGCCCTCGAAGTCGATGGTGGCGATGTCGCCCTTCTTCGCCTTGCGCTCAACGGTCTCAACTCTGGCGTTCTGCTCTCTGACCTTGTCGATCTCGCGGTCGATATCCTTTTTGAGTACCTTGACAGCGGGCTTCGGAGCCTCGATGCCCTTGTAATCCTTTACGACCACCTCGGGATAGAGCGCGACGACGAACTTAACGGTGAGGTTCTTTTCCTCGCCGATCTTCATATCTGCGATGCCGGGTCTGCCGACGACGTCGAGCTTCTGCTCGGAAACGCCGAACTGGAGCATCTCCGGATAGAGCTCCTCGGCGGCGTCCTCATAAAACGCGCCGGTGCCGTACATTGCCTCGATCATCTTGCGGGGAGCCTTGCCCTTGCGGAAGCCGGGGATGCTGATGCGGGCGCGGCCCTTGAGATACGCCTTGTTTACGGCAGCCTCAAACTCCTCTGCGGTCGCCTCAACGGTAAGCTCGGCGGTGTTTTTCTCTTTTTTCTCAAAGTTCTTGACTATCACTGGATGTTCCTCCTAATGTATTTTGCAAAATCGGTATATTATAGCATTCTTTTTCAGGTTTGTAAATAGGGTTATCCGACCAAAACCGGCCTGAAGCCGACGTGATCCGCGGAAATAAGGCGGTATTCCACGCCGTCCGCCTCGCCCTCGTAGGCGTACTGGCAGCCGGAGCCGTGGATGTGACCGTAGTAGCAGCGCTTCACGCCGTACTTATGAAGCAGCTCCACCATCTCGCGCGAGTAATATTTGCCGTAAAACGGCGGATAGTGCAAAAATACGACCTTTTCGCCCTCTCCGGCGGCTCTGAGGCTCGCCTCAAGGCGCAGTATCTCGCGCGCCATTATCTTTTTATCGTGGTCTGTGCCGCCCTCGGCCGGGCAGAACCAGCCCCTCGTTCCGCATACCCACACTCCGTCCGTGAAAAAGGCGTTGTTATTGAGTATTTCGATGGAGCTGAGCCCGTTCTCCTCAAAAAACTTTTTGGCTTTCGACGCGGTAGACCACCAGAAATCGTGATTGCCCTTGAGGATTATCTTCCTGCCGGGAAGCGCGTCGATGAAGCGGAAATCCTCAAGGCAGTCCTGTATCGCCATGCCCCAGGTGAGGTCGCCCGCGATGACGGTAGTATCCTCCGGCCGGACGATCCTGAAGTTCTCCCTGAGCTTTTCCGCGTGTCCCTCCCAACCGGGGCCGAAGATGTCCATCGGCTTGTCCGCCTCGAAGGAGAGGTGCAGGTCGCCAATAACGTACAGCATCGTTTTACCTCAGAAAGCTCTTGACTTCTCCGAGAAGCTCGGTTTTTTCGACGATCTTCGTAAATCTCGCTTTCTTTGTTTTCAGCGCGGCGAGATTCTTCGGCGCGGCTTTTCCCGTCGCGGCGGATAGCCTGTCGATAAGCTCCACTCCCGCTCCGTCGCCTCTCTCGCCTATCGCCTCCAGGACGGCGGGCGTAAATTTGAAGGGCGAGGCGGTACTGAGCACGACCGCGGTGCGATGAGGGTTTTCTCTGCGGTACTTCTCGAGCGCGCCGTAGGCTACGGCTGTGTGGGTGTCCATGAGATAGCCCTTTTCGCGCCACACCCTGCCGATGACCTCCTTCGTTTCCGCGTCGTCGAGGTACTCCGCCGCGAACGACGCGCGGAGGGATTCCATAAGATCAGCAGGAGCGGAGTATTTTCCGCTCTCCTTAAGCTCCGTCATCAGACGCGCGACGAGCTTGTCATCGCCGGAAAGAAGATACAGAAGCCGCTCGAGATTCGAGGATATTAGAATATCCATCGAGGGCGAAATAGTGGTGTAAAAGCTGCGGTTGCGGTCGTAAACGCCGGTATTTATGAAGTCCGTGAGGACGTTGTTCGCGTTCGAGGCGCAGATGAGCTTGCCGACGGGCAGACCCATGAGCTTTGCGAAGTACCCGGCGAGAATATCTCCGAAGTTGCCGGTCGGAACGCAGAAATCGATCTTCTCGCCGTTTTTTATCTCGCCGGAGGCGACGAGATCTGCGTAACTTGAAGCATAGTATACTATCTGCGGCAGAAGCCTGCCCCAGTTTATCGAGTTTGCCGAGGAGAGGAACCAGCCCTTGGCCGCAAGCTCTTCTCTCAGCGCCTCATCGGAGAAAATGGCCTTGACGGCGCTCTGCGCGTCGTCAAAGTTGCCGGTGATGGCGACTACGCCGACGTTTTCGCCCTCCTGACTCTGCATCTGGAGCTTCTGAACGTCCGAAACGCCGTCGGACGGATAGAATACCATTATTTTCGTGTTCTCAACGTCCCTGAAGCCCTCGAGCGCCGCCTTTCCGGTATCGCCGGAGGTGGCGACGAGGATGCAGACCTTCTTCGTTTCGCCGGTCTTCTTCATCGCGGCAGTGAGCAGATACGGCAGCATCTGCAGCGCCATATCCTTGAATGCCGAGGTCGGGCCGTGCCAGAGCTCGAGAACGTGGGTCCCGCCGCCGAGCCTGACGGTCGGCGCGCACTCCGGGCAATCGAAGTTATCGCCGTAGGCTCTCGCGCAGAATTCGCGCAGCTCGTCCGGGGAGTAATCCTCAAGGAACCTGCCCATTATAAGCTCCGCGCGCTCTCTGTAAGGGAGCGCCGCGATCTTCCCGATATCCTCGCCCGTGAGCGCGGGGATCGAGTCCGGCAGAAAGAGTCCGCCCTCGCGGCTCAGTCCGCGGCTTATCGCCTCCGCCGCGGAAACGGCTGTGCTTTTATCTCTTGTGCTGATGTATTTCATAGGGTCTCCTCGCTTATCGTATGCCCTCTGTCCAGAAGGCGTTTTCTATGTGATTTATCTCCGGCTTTTTCGTTAATTCACCCTCCGGAGCGTATATCTCGATGACGTCGAAGCGCGGCTGCCTGTCCTCTCCGTACTGCGCGCACCACATCGACGCTGCGGCGATCACTCTGCGCTGCTTTGATTTTGTAACGAACTCGCGCGCCTCGCCGTGGGTCGCGTCCTTGCGCGTCTTGACCTCGACGAACGCTACGACGCCGTCCTTCTCCGCGATGACGTCCACCTCGCCGAAGCGCGTGGAGTAGCCCATGCCGAGGATCTTATACCGCTTTTTTCGCAGGTAGTCGGCGGCAAGCGCCTCGCCCCAGCGGCCGATCAGCTTTTTATCGTTCAATGCATTTTCCTCAGAAACGTCTCGCGGTGCTCGGGGCAGACTCCGAGCGCGCGGATAGCCGCGTAATGCTCCTTCGTGCCGTAGCCCTTGTGCCTGGCAAAGCCATAGCCAGGGTACTTCTCATCGAGCTTTTCCATAAGTCTGTCTCTTGTGACCTTTGCGATTATGCTCGCCGCCGCGACCGAGGCGCTCCTGCCGTCGCCGCCGACGGCCGTAACGCAGGGGTACTCGACGCCCTCGTCGCGGTTGCCGTCGATTATCGCTATGTCGAAGCCCTGCGCAAGGTTCATCATCGCGCGGTTCATCGCAAGATACGTCGCGTTCAGAATGTTCAGCTCGTCGATCTCAAGTCTGTCGGCAAAGCCCACGCCGACGGCGACCGCTTTCGCGTATATCTCATCGTAGAGCCTGTCGCGCTTTTTCGCAGTGAGCTTTTTCGAGTCGTCAAGCCCCTCTATCTCAAGACCGAAGGGCAGTATCACCGCCGCGGCGCACACCGGCCCCGCAAGCGGGCCTCTCCCCGCCTCGTCAACGCCGCAGATAACGGTCTTTCCCTCGGCTCTGAGCGCCGATTCTATCTCCCACATATTCATTCCGGCATCTCCAAAGTCATTCTGCCGAGCTTTCCGGCGCGGAACTCGTCGAGGAGCACGCGCGCCATGCGCTCGTAATCCACCTCGCCGCCGGAGACGATAAAGCCGCGCTTTTTCGCCGCCTTTTCGATGAGGTCAAAATCCTCCTCGTCGGTGAAATCTATCTTGTAGCGCTCTCTCAGCGCGTCAGGGTAGCGGTTTTTGAGCAGGGTCATAAGGTGCGCCCCGAGCGTTTCGACGTCGAGAATATCGTCCTTGACTGCGCCCGTAAAGGCGAGGTGCTCGCCAACGGTCTTGTCCTCGAATTTCGGCCAGAGCAGCCCCGGCGTGTCGAGCATTTCTATGCCGCCGCCGATATTTATCCACTGCTTGCCGCGCGTAACTCCCGGTCTGTCCGAGGCTTCGGCGGCTCTGCGGCCGGCGACGCGGTTAATGAACGAGCTTTTGCCGACGTTCGGTATGCCGAGTATCATGATCCGCAGAAGTCTGCCGATCTGACCGCGCTCGTTGTAGTAAGCGATCTTGTCCTTGAGAAGCTCCCGCATCGCGGGCTGGAACTCCCGCGTTCCTTTGCCGCTCTTGGCGTCGGTTTTCAGAACCGCGAAGCCCTTTCTGCGGAAGTGCTCCGCCCAGCGCTCCGATGCGTTCGGATCCGCCTGATCGCAGCGGTTGAGAATGATGAGCCGCGGCTTGCCTGCGGTAATGGCGTCGATCTCCGGATTGCGGCTCGAGCGCGGTATCCTCGCGTCCACCACCTCGCACACGGCGTCCACCATATTGAGATTGTCCTGCACCATTCTCCGCGCCTTAGCCATGTGACCGGGGAACCATTGGATATTGAGCTCTTCCGTCATTTTACTATTCCTATTCTGTTCCAGTGGCGCTGATTGTCGCCGTCGGAGGGTCCGGGCATGAGGATAAAGAACACCTTGCCCACCGTGCAGCGGATGTCCACGAGTCCTATATCGCTCGAGCGGCTGTCCTTGCTGCCGTTGCGGTTGTCGCCCATGCAGAACATATACCCCTCCGGAACCGTCACAGGGCCGGTGAAGTCCTCACGGCGCGTCGTCAGCGTATTGGTATAGTCCTCCTCGAGCGCCTCGCCGTCAACGTAGACTATGCCGGCGGAGAAGTCTATATCCACAGTCTGACCGCCGGTCGCGATCACGCGCTTTACAAGCGGGCCGCGGGTGTAGCTCTCGGTCTCAAAAACGATAATATCGCCGTTTTTCGGAGTGTATCCGATGCTCCACGCGACTACGAGGTCTTTATCCTGAAGGGTCTGGAGCATACTCGTGCCGTCAACCGCCACGGGTCTTGCGATGAACGTAAACATGATGATTCCCGCGACGAGCGCTGTAATAATGCTCTGTACCCATTCATAGATCTCAGTCATTATCGACGTCTTTTCCTCAGGGAGCTTTGCTTCTTCCATACCGCTCCTCCTTATACCTAAAATACCAGATTATATTATAACACGGTATTTAAAATAAAAAAAGAGGCTTTCGCCTCTTTTTTTATCAGGTTGAGAATTAAAGTCTCTCCTTGACCTTTGCGGCCTTGCCGACGCGATCGCGGAGATAGTAGAGCTTTGCGCGGCGAACCTTTCCTTTGCGGACGGTCTCGATGGAGACGATCGTGGGGGAATGGATCGGGAAAACCTTCTCGCAGCCGACATTGTAAGAAATGCGGCGAACGGTGATGGTCTCGGTGATGCCGCCGTGCTTCTTGGCGATGAGGGTGCCCTCAAATGCCTGAGTACGCTCGCGGTTGCCTTCCTTAACGCGGACGGTGACACGGACGGTGTCGCCGACGTTGAGCTCGGGAAGCTCCTTCTTCATATACTGCTCGTTAAGAGTCTCGACTAAATTCATGCTTATTTCCTCCCTTCCGGTCAAGCGTTCTTGCGCTCTTATTCGCAGAGGAACGCCCATTTAGCGGGCAAAACGCCCGTGAAGCCTTGATATAATAACATATAAATTTTTAAAATGCAAGAAAAATTTTGAAATTTTACGCTATATATGCTATACTCATCCCGGTGATACGAATGAAAGAGCTTACGATAAAGAAAAACGACGCCGGTCAGCGGCTCGACCGCTTTCTCTCGAAGGCCGTCCCCCTGCTGCCTGAGAGTCTTTTGCAGAAATACATCAGAATAAAGCGCGTGAAGCTCAACGGCAGGGGCGCAAAGCGCGACGCGCGGCTCTGCGAGGGCGACGTTCTCTCATTATATATAAACGACGAGTTTTTCGACAAGCCCACCGAGGACAACGCGTGGGTCAAGATCTCGACCCCGAAGCTCACCGTGGTCTACGAGGATGAGAATATCCTGCTCGCGGACAAAAAGCCCGGCGTTCTCTGCCACGCCGCAGGCGAATGGGACTTTAAGACGCTCATAAACAACATTAAGGCGTATCTCCACGCTAAGGGCGAGTGGGATCCGAAATCTGAGCACAGCTTCGCGCCCGCGCTCTGCAACCGCATCGACCGCAACACCGGCGGGATCGTCATCGCCGCGAAAAACGCCGAGGCGCTGCGAATAATGGACGAGAAGATCCGCCTTCGTGAGATCGACAAGCGCTATCTTGCCGCCATACACGGCGTTATGGTCCCGAAAAGCGGCACCCTCGAAAATTATATATGGAAGGACGCGAAAAACAACCGTGTCTACGTCTCGCAGGAGCCGCGCAGGGGCGCAAAATCCGCCGCGACGCGCTACCGCACTCTCGCGGTAAAGGGCGGCGAAAGCCTCGTTGAGTGCGAGCTTCTCACCGGGCGCACGCATCAGATCCGCGCGCAGTTCTCCTTTGCGGGTCATCCCCTCCTCGGCGACGGCAAGTACGGCAGGGATAAGGACAGGGACGGCCAGCAGCTCTATTCCTACAAGCTCCGCTTCGCGTTTACAACGCCTTCCGGCGCGCTCGACTACCTTAACGGGCGGGAATTTTGTGTCGAAAAGCCCGATTTTGCCAAAAAATTCTTTGAAAATTGAAATATTTTATTTGACATTTGACCCCTCAATCTGTATATTAATGCTATGCTGTTTTTCAGCAGAATAATCGGTGAAAAAAGGTCGATGATAAATGGCAAAAGAGCTCATCCGTCTAAAAGACGCGCGTATGGATTTCGACGGTGAAACCATACTTGATAACATCAATCTTTATATCAATGATAAGGAATTCCTCACACTACTCGGACCTTCCGGCTGCGGTAAAACCACAACCTTAAGGATAATCGGCGGCTTCCTTGTGCCCACAAGCGGAGACGTCATTTTCGACGGTGTGAGGATTAATGATGTTCCGCCTCATAAGCGGCAGGTGAACACGGTGTTCCAGAAATACGCCCTGTTCCCCCATCTCAATGTGTACGAAAACGTAGCATTCGGTCTGAGGATACCCAAGACCGGTGAGGACGGCAAAAAAATACGTCTTTCAAAGGATGAGATCGACTCCCGCGTGCGCGAGATGCTCGAGGTAGTTTCTCTCAAGGGCTTTGAGCACCGCTCGGTAACGAGTCTCTCCGGCGGTCAGCAGCAGCGCGTCGCTATCGCGCGCGCGCTCGTCAACCGTCCGAAGGTGCTTCTGCTCGACGAGCCGCTCGGCGCGCTCGATCTGAGACTGCGCAAGGATATGCAGCAGGAGCTCAGGCGCATCCAGCAGGAGATGGGCATCACCTTTATATACGTAACCCACGATCAGGAGGAGGCGCTCTCCATGTCCGACCACGTTGTCGTCATGGACAGAGGCCGGATCCAGCAGATCGGCACCCCCGAGGATATTTACAACGAGCCGAAAAACGCCTTTGTCGCAGACTTCATCGGCGAATCCAACATCGTTGACGGCATCATGCGCGAGGACAGCGTTGTGGAGATCTTCAACCGCAAATTCAAATGTCTCGACAAGGGCTTTGAGAAGGACGAGGCGGTGGACGTAGTTATCCGCCCCGAGGACGTGGACATAGTTCCCGAATCCGAGGGCCAGCTCAAGGGCACCGTCACGCAGGTGACCTTCAAGGGCATGCAGTACGATATAATAGTCGATTTCTACGGCTTCAAGTGGCTCATTCAGACCACTGACTTCTGCCCCGTCGATTCAAAAATCGGCATCAAGATCGACCCCGACGGCTTCCACATCATGAAAAAGAGCGAATATTCCGGTATGTTCGGCGATTACAGCTCCTACTCCGAGGAGTACGACGAGATCTCCGACGCCGAGAGCGAGGTCGAGGAATGAACGGCGAAAGACGGCGCACCGCAGCGGTGCTGGCGCCCTACACTGTCTGGGCGGCGATCTTCATTGTCGTGCCCCTGTTCTTTGTAGCCTACTACGCCTTTACGGACAATTCCTTCAACTTCACCTTTGACAACATCACCCGCTTCTTCACCGCCACGAGCCAGGTAACGAGCGACGCCGGCGTGACGAGCGAGGTGCGGACGTATCTCGTTATCTTCTGGCGAAGCCTCAAGCTCGCCGTTATCTCCACGGCGCTATGCCTGCTTCTCGGCTATCCGCTGGCTTACATCATGAGCCGCGCCGGCGCGAGAGCGCAGAAGATCATGATGATCCTCATCATGATACCGATGTGGATGAACTTCCTTATCCGCACCTACGCCTGGATGACGATACTCCAGGACACCGGTATTCTGAACGGCTTTCTGACGAGTATAGGGCTAAAGCCCATGCACATAATAGGAACGGAATCGGCGGTCATCGTCGGAATGGTCTACGACTACTTCCCGTATATGGTGCTCCCGATCTATTCTATCCTCGCAAAGCTCGACACGAAGCTCATCGACGCGGCGCACGACCTCGGCTGCAACTCTCTTCAGGTTTTGCGGAAGGTCATTCTGCCCCTCTCCGTTCCCGGAATACTGAACGGCGTCACGATGGTGCTGATACCCTCGATCTCCACCTTCTATATTTCTCAGAAGCTCGGCTCCGGCCGCTTTTTCCTCATCGGCGACGCCATTGAGGGACAGTATGTTGCGAACAATCTCCACTTTGCCGCGGCGATGGCGTTCATCCTCATGGTCATTCTCCTTGCGGCGATGGCGCTTCTAAAGTACCTCACGAGCCGCCCGCAGTATCGCGTTGTAAAGGAGGCGGCGAAATGAAAACAGCTTCCAGGATCTACACTGTACTGATTTTTCTCTTCCTCTTCGCGCCGATCGCCATACTTCTGATCTTCTCCTTCAACGAGGCGAAATCGCTGTCCGTTTTCTCCGGCTTCTCGCTGAAATGGTACCGCGAGCTGTTCCGCGACGAGGCGACGCTCACCTCCGTCTGGAATACGCTCGTCCTCGCTTTCTCCGCGATGGTGATCTCAACGATCGTCGGCACGGCAGCCGCGGTCGGCATCGAAAAGCTCCGCCTCAGGTGGCTAAGGAGCACACTGAGCACCGTGACCGATATACCGATGACCAACCCCGACATAATCACCGGCATTTCGCTCATGCTTATGTTCGTTTTCGTGGGCAGATTCTTCGGACTTGCAAACTCCCTCTCATTCTGGACGATGCTTCTGAGCCACATTACGTTCTGTCTGCCCTACGTAATTCTGCAGGTGCTCCCGAAGCTCCGGCAGATGGATCCGGCGCTGCCAGAGGCGGCGATGGATCTCGGCTGTACGCCGGTCGAGGCGTTTTTCAAGGTCACGCTGCCCGAGATCATGCCCGGCGTTATCACCGGCGCGATCATGGCGTTCACTATGAGCCTTGACGACTTCGTGATCAGCTACTTCACCTCCGGCGCGGGCTTTCAGACGCTGCCGATCCGCATTTACAACATGACTAAAAAGACCGTTACGCCGAAGATGTACGCCCTTGCGACGATAATCTTCTTCGTCATTCTCGCCCTCCTGCTCATCTCCAATCTCACGGATGAGCCGAAGGAGAAAAAACTGCATCGAAGGGAAAATTGAAAATGAAAAAAATTGTCTGCGCGGCGCTTGCCGCCGCTCTTATCCTCGCCCTCTGCGCCGGCTGCGCAGGCGGCAAGACCCGCACGCTGAACGTCTACAACTGGGGCGAGTACATCTCGGACGGCTCTGAGGACAGCTACGACACCATCGCTGAGTTCAAGGCGTGGTACGAGGAGACCTACAACGAGAAGATCATCGTAAACTACGATACCTTCCAGTCCAACGAGGATATGTACGCAAAGCTCTCCGCCGGCGCGGTCAGCTACGACGTAGTTATCCCCTCCGACTACATGATTGCCCGCATGGCGGCTGAGAATATGCTCCTGCCGCTCGATTTCAGCAACATCCCCAACTATTCCTATATCGACGAGAACTTCAAGGGCCTTTACTACGATCCCGACAACGCCTACTCCGTTCCCTACGCCTACGGAATAGTCGGCGTTATCTATAACGCCAACGAGGTCGACGAGGCGGACGCCGAGGGCTGGGATCTCATGTGGAACGATAAGTACTCCGGCCGCATCCTCCAGTACAACAACCCGCGCGACGCCTTCGGCACCGCGATGTACAAGCTCGGTCTCGACGTCAACACCACCGACAAGGCTCAGTGGGATCTCGCTTACAACGAGCTTATGACTCAGCGCCCGATGCTCTACGGTCAGGTCATGGACGAGATCTACAACATGATGGAGTCCGGCGAGGCTGCGATAGGCTCCTACTACGCCGGCGACTACTTCACGATGCTGGACGCTCAGGCTGACAACGTAGACCTTCAGTTCTACTATCCCGATCCCACGAACTACTATATTGACGCCATGTGCATTCCCTCCTGCTGCCAGGACAAGGAGCTTGCGGAGATATTCATCAACTTCATGCTCTCCCGCGACGCCGCAGTCGCAAACGCGGAGTACACCTATTACGCCTCCCCGAACAGGATAGTTTACACCGATGAGGAGTATCTCGACGACCTCGGTGAGGACACTATCGCTATCCTCTACCCCGAGACGGACGACTTTGCCGCCGCCTACAACACCTATGCCTATCGCAACCTCAGCCCCGAGACTCTCGACTATATAAACACACTCTGGGAGAACGTAAAAATCAACTAAAAGGCTTGTTTTCCAAATAACAATCAATTATAATGGAGCCGGACGGTTCGTCCGGCTCCATTTGTCTTTAGAATTTTTGGGGGTAAAAATATGGAAAAGCAGTTCAAAAGGATCGGAGTTCTCACCTCCGGCGGCGACGCACCCGGTATGAACGCCGCAGTTCGCGCAGTAGTCAGAACAGCACTTTCCCGCGGCATCGAGGTCGTCGGTATCCGCAGAGGCTGGGCGGGTCTTATATCGGCGGACTTCGTCATGCTGAATGCTTCAAGCGTTGGTCATATCCTCTCCTCCGGCGGCACTATGCTCTACACCGCCAGAAGCGAAGAGTTCATTACCGAAAAGGGTCAGGACAAGGCTGTCGCCACCTGCAAGATGCTCGGCATCGATGGTATCGTAGCTATCGGCGGCGACGGAACCTTCCGCGGCGCTCTCGCGCTCAGCCGCAAGGGCATCCCCGTTGTCGGCGTTCCCGCCACTATCGACAACGACGTGGGCTGCACAAACTACACTATCGGCTTCGACACCGCCTGCAACACCGCGATCGAGTGCATCGACCGCCTGCGCGACACGATGCAGAGCCACGAGCGCTGCTCCGTAGTCGAGGTCATGGGCAGAAACGCAGGCTTCCTCGCGCTCTACGTCGGCATAGCCGTCGGCGCGACCGCCGTTCTCGTTCCCGAGCACGACCTTGATTTCCAGCGCGACGTTGTTGAGCGCATTCAGGACAGCCGCCTTGCCGGCAACACGCACTTTATGATAGTCGTAGCCGAGGGCGTCGGCAGCGCGTTCGATATCGGCAAGAAGATCCACGAGGCAGTCGGCATCGAGCCGCGCGTGACCGTTCTCGGTCACATCCAGCGCGGAGGCGCTCCGACAGCGCGTGACCGCGAGACCGCGACGCGCATGGGCTATTACGCCGTTCGCGCCTTTGCCGAGGGCCGCTCCAACGTAATAATCGGCACGCAGGAGGGCGGCATCGTCGAGATCCCCATCGAGGAGGCGCTTCAGATGAAGAAGCACCTGCAGATGGAGCGCTATGAGATCATGGAATCCATGCAGATCGGTCTCGGCGCAAAATAAAAAGCGCAAAAAATAACCCCCGCGGTCATCAGAAAACCGCGGGGGATTTGTGTTTTTCAGCTCAGTTATTGAAGATCTTGAAGATCTCGTTGAAAGGATCGTCCTCAGTATTGCCGGAGGCTGCGGGAGCACTCTCGGTCTGTGCGGCTTCCTTCTTATCGCCTGCCTCGGTGAAACGGGCGGCGGGCTTTTCGGGATTCTTGTAGCTGTTCGTCGGCTTCTCGTCAAAGCGGGTCGCAATGACGGTAACGCGGATCTCATCGTCCATGTTCTCGTCGAAGGAGGCGCCGAAGATGATGTTCGCGTCGGGATGCGCGGCCTCCTGAACGAGAGAAGCCGCTGCCTCGATATCGTCAAGTCCGATATCGGTGGAGCCGGTGATGTTGATGAGAACGCCGCGCGCGCCGTTGATGCTGGTCTCCATAAGCGGGCTGGAGATGGCGCTCTTGGCAGCCTCCTCAGCCTTGCCCTTGCCCGCAGCGTGGCCGACGCCCATGTGAGCGTAGCCCGCGTCCTTCATGATGGCGGTAACGTCGGCAAAGTCGAGGTTGATGAAGCCGGTGTTGGTAACGAGGTCGGAGATGGAGTTGACAGCCTGGAGAAGAACGTCGTCAGCGATCTCGAAAGCGTTCTGGAAGGTGAGCTTCTGATCGGTCGCGTGCTTGAGGCGATCGTTCGGGATGATAAGAAGGGCGTCAACCTTCGTAAGAAGGTTTGCGATACCCTCGTTAGCCTGATCCATGCGGCGCTTGCCCTCAAAGCTGAAGGGCTTGGTGACTACGCCGACGGTGAGTATGCCCTGCTCGCGCGCGATCTCGGCAACTACGGGACCGGCGCCGGTTCCGGTGCCGCCGCCCATACCAGCGGCGATGAATACCATGTCGGTATCCTCGAGAACCTTGGCGATATTGTTGCGGCTCTCCTCGGCGGCCTTTTTACCTACCTCGGGGTTGGAGCCTGCGCCCTGACCGTGGGTCAGCTTTTCGCCGATCTGTACCTTTTCATCGGCAGCGGAAAGGCTGAGCGCGGGCTTATCGGTGTTGAGGGAAACGAAGGTCGCTCCCTTGGAGCCGGTCTTGACCATGCGGTTGACTACGTTATTGCCGGCGCCGCCTACGCCGATGACCTTTATATTGACTACATTTTCGGATCCGGATTCAATGGCTCTGTTTGCAGGCATATCTTTTCCTCCTGTATTCTTTTGCAAGGATCGTCACAATTCGACAATCTGCCTTATTTTCCAAAATATCTTTTTCTATTTTATACTCAAAATTTATTTCGGTCAAGTAAAAATACTGTTTTTCGTTATTTTTTGTAATTCGACCGAAATAATACGCCCACAGAGCCTTTTATTCACCAATATAGTGCCCCTCGGTGGGGTTTGAAACGTCTATTCTGCCCTTATCCGGACTCGGGTGCTGCTCAACTATTTTGCCTACGAGCCAGAGCTTATCGTCTATTTTATCTCCCTTGCCTATATCCACGGTAAATCTCGACTTATACCGGAATGTTATGGCGCTGATGTTTGAAAAGTCCATCCAGCTGATGTCGTTGTATATCTCCGCCTTCATAACGCCGGAGAGAGTATCGCGCAGATACTGGCTCTTGACCGCGTTTTCAGCGCCGAGGGCTATCGTATCGCCCTCCTTCGGCATTATCGGCGTTATACCGCGCAGCTCGATGTAGTTTTCGCGCTTGTCAACGGTGGTTTTTTCGAGGATCTTCGTATTTCTGTCAACGACGTAGAGATCACCCTCGAGGGCTACGCAGGCTATGGGATAGCTCTCGCTTATCTCAAGCGTGACAGTTCCCGGCAGACTTTTTATCACCTTGACTCCCTCGACGTAAGCGAGGGAGTTTTTTATCTTTGCCGCGATCGCGGAATCGTTCAGAAAGAAGATGCTCTCGTCGATTCGTATGCCGGAAGCCTCAACGACCTCGCTCGTCGAATACATTCTGACGCCGGAAACGAACACCTCCGAGACCTTGAAGAAGGCTCCGAGCGCTACTATAAGAGCGATCACCGTCAGCGCGACCACTACGAGAATATAGACGCTCAGCGAGCCGGTTTTTCTTTTCTTCTTTGCCATGACTTTCTCCTATTGTATCAGTAAGACCTCCGCGCCGAGCGCTTTCAGCGCGCCCTCCGGGTCTGCGTAGCCCCGCTTTATGTGCTCAAGGCCGCTTATGCGGCTCTCGCCCCCGGCGCCCACCGCTGCCACCATAAGCGCAGCGCCGCCGCGCAGATCGCGCGCCGAAACGCACTCTCCGTGAAGCGCGCTCCCGCCGCCTATCGAGGCTCTTGTGCCGGATATTTTTATATCTCCGCCCATTTTTCTCAATTCAGGCGCGTAGGAAAAGCGGTTTTCAAATATGGTTTCCGTGACCTCGGTCACGCCGCCGCAAAATAAAAGAGCGGCGCATACCGGCGGCTGGGCGTCTGTCGGAAAGCCGGGAAAAGGCGCTGTCACGACGCCTCCGGGGCTTCTGAGAGACCCGTTTACCGCGATCGAAAGCTCGTCGCCCGAGGCTCTCAGCTCCGCGCCCATCGCGCGGAACACCTCGAGAACAGAGCGCATATCGTCCGGTCTGACGCACTTAAGCGTAGCGCTGCCTCCTGCGGCGCAGACGCACGCCAAATAGGTCGCAGCCTCTATCCTGTCCGGGATCACGCGGTGAGAAACATATTTATTGAACGAATCTCTGCCGGAAACCGTAATATTAGCGGTTCCGGCGCCGTAAACTCCCACGCCGAGCGCGCGAAGATAATCTGCGAGATCGCGTATCTCCGGCTCGCGCGCCGCGTTTTTTATTACCGTCACTCCCCTTGCCGATGAGGCGAGTATCATTGCGTTCTCCGTCGCTCCCACGGAGGGGAACGGCAGCGTAATGAAGCCGCCCTGCGGCTCCTCGCATGAGGCGTAAATATCACCGGCAAGCTCGTAGACGCTCGCTCCGAGCGCCCTCATCGCGCGAAGATGTATGTCCACCGGTCTTGCGCCGAGTTCGCAGCCGCCCGGCGCACTTATTACCGCCGAACGGAACCGCGCGAGTATGGCACCCAGAAATATAACGCTCGAGCGCATCTTTCCCGTCAGCGACGACGGTATCCTGCACCGCGTGGCGTTCTGCGAGTCAATGTAGATATTTCCCTGCGACCAGCGCGCTTCACAGCCGAGAGTGCGCAGTATTTCAAGCGAGCTTTCCACGTCCGTGAGGCGCGGCGCGTTCTCGATCACCGTCACTCCGCCGTTTATCAGGCTCGCCGCAAGTATCGGCAAAACGGCGTTTTTCGCGCCGCTGATCGTCAGTTCTCCCGACAGCCTTCTGCCGCCGGTTATTTTAAGCTCCTGCATAGTATCCCCCCGTTTCTTTACGGGTCATACTATGCTTTATGAGGAAAATTGTTATTTAAGTATATCGAGTATAACTTTTTGTATGAGCTTTTTGGAGTCCGGCGCACCGATCGAGGCGGCTCCCTTCTCCATCTGTGCTATTCTATCGCCGTCCGACAGCAGAGCGACAGCCTCGGCATAGAGCTTAGCGCCGTCCGTTTCCTTTTCTCTCAGCATCTTCGCGCCGCCCGCGCGCTCGACCATGAGCGCGTTCTCGTCCTGCCTGATGTTCGCTATCTCGCTCGGAACGAGTATCGAGGCTCTGCCGACCGCCGTAAGCTCCGCGAGCGTTGACGCTCCGGCACGGCATATAACGAGATCGGAGGCGGCAAATACCCTGCCCATATCGTCTATATACGGTCTCAGGTCGAGGAAATCGGAGTAATTGAAAAGGCCCGCGTTATACAGCTTTTCCTTGAAGCCCTCGAAGCCTTCCTTGCCGCCGCCGGTGGCATGAATGTGGAAAAAGGCGCGCTCTCCGGCGTTTTTCTTTATGAAATCGACCATTTTTGCGTTCATGCCGGCGGCGCCGAGGCTGCCCCAGAAGGACGTTACGACCTTCGCGCCAGCGGGAATCCCAAGCGCGGCTCTCGCCTCTTTGCGCGTGACGGTCTCAAACTCGCCCCTTATAGGCGTGCCGGTGAAGGCTATCCTTTCGGGGTGCTTATACTTGCCCTCAGTGCCCTTAAAGGCGACCATTATGCGGTCTACCGTTCCGTCGAGGAGCTTGTTTGCAAGCCCCGGAACGGCGTTTGATTCGTGCACTGCCGTGGGAATACCGCGCTTATGCGCCGCCTTCATCACGGGGTAGCAGACGTAGCCGCCCGTGCCGATGCAGCAGTCGGGTCTGAATGAGTCTATGATCTTCCCCGCCTCGCGCGGACTGAGAACGAGGTTTTTGACGTTTCTCAGATTCTTTTTTATCCCGTCGAGGCTCATCGAGCGTGAAAAGCCCTCGATGCGTATGTTTTCGATCTTATATCCCGCCTCGGGAATAAGGCGGTTTTCCATCGGTCTGCCGGCGCCGATGAAAAGCAGCTCGGCATCCGGCCAGAGCTCCTTTATCGCCTCCGCGATGCTGAGCGCGGGGTTTATGTGACCGGCAGTACCTGCGCAGGCAAGGATGAACTTCATTTTTCCGCGTCCCCCTCAGTCTTTTTCGGCTTGCGCATCGGAATATCGCGCGACATCGACAGTACCACGCCCATCTCGGCAAGCTGCAGTAAGAGCGCCGTGCCGCCGTAGGAGAAGAACGGAAGCGAGATTCCGGTAGCGGGGATCGTGTTCGTTACGACCGCGATGTTAAGTATAGTCTGGATCGCGACGAGGCTCGTAATGCCGGTAATGACAAGCGAGCTGAAGCGATCCTTCGCGTGAAGCGCGAGCCAGTAGCCGCGGCAGATAAGCAGCGCAAAAAGCGTAAGCACGAGCACCGCGCCGACAAATCCAAGCTCCTCGCACACTATGGAGAAGATATAGTCGTTATAGCTCTCCGGCAGGTAGAGGTATTTCTGCCTCGACTGTCCGAGCCCGACGCCGAGAAAGCCGCCGGAGCCGATAGCGTATAGCGACTGGACTATCTGCCAGCCGCCGCCCTGCAGATCCGCGAACGGGTCGAGCCACGCGGTAACGCGGTCTGAGGAATAGCCGGTCAGGAGAATAAGTCCCGCGATTCCGGCGCCGCCCAATGCGGCAAGTCCGCCGAGATACAGTACGTTTGTGCCGGCGGCGAACATCATTATCACGCCGACAAGTCCGACGATTATCGTTCCGGAGAAGTGGCGCTCAAGAATAACGAGGCCCGCAAGTCCTCCCACGAGAGCGAGCATCGGAAGCGTGCCCCAGCGTAAGGTTTTTATGCGGTCCTTATAGAGGCAGGCAAGGTGCGCAGAGAAGATTATTACCGTGATTTTTGCAATCTCCGAGGGCTGGAAGGTCAGAGTATCACCGATTCCGATCCAGCGGCGGGCGCCGTTTCGCACCTGGCCGATGCCCGGGATAAGTACCGCGATGAGGACAATAACCGTCACAAGCAGCAGCATGCCGCTGTATCTTCTGAACCAGTTTGCCGGAACGATGGAAACGAGCAGCATGACGACGACTCCGACCCCCGCGAATATGAGCTGGTTGCGGAAAAAGTGTACCGCGTCGTGATCCGCGCGCAGGAAGTAGGATCTTGCGAAAGAGGACGACAGCACCATCACGACTCCGATAGCGAGTATCATAAGCACGAGAATGAAGAACGGCATATCAATGGGTCCGCGCCTCTCCGCGTTCGTTATCCTCTCGCTGAGGGTCACCCTCGGCTCTCTTCTCCTCGGCTCCTTTTCAGCAACGCCTGCCGCAGTATTATCTTTTCGTTTGTCATATCGCGCCATAGCGGTGCTCCTTTTTTGAATCAGTGATATCTCCCGACGACCCCGAAGAAGGTCAGTATCGCAAGAGCGGCGGAAATGCCTGTGAAAACGAACCAGATCCGCGTTTCCTTCCAGCCGCACTGCTCAAGGTGGTGGTGGAACGGCGCCATCTTGAAAAAGCGCTTTCCGTGGGTCAGCTTGAAGTAGACCACCTGAATTATGTCGCTCAGGGTTTCCCAGATATAGACAAGACCGAGCGGAACGAGAATGAGCGGCATATCGAGGCAGAACGCCGTAGCGCATACGGCGCCTCCGAGAAAGAGCGAGCCGGTGTCGCCCATAAAGATCTTTGCCGGGTAGAAATTGAAAATGAGAAAGCCGACAAGTCCGCCCGCGAGCGCGGCGCCGAACATTCCGACTGAGCTGAAGCCCCACGCTGCCGCGAGCGCGGCGTAGCAGAGCGCCACCGGAAGCGTAACTCCCGCGGCAAGTCCGTCGATGCCGTCCGTGATGTTGACGGCGTTGACCGTTCCGACGATCACGAACAGCGCGAAAACGAGGTACAGCCAGTCGGGCATAATGAAGCTTACGTCAAGAAACGGGACATAGAGATTTGAGCTGAGGTGTCCCTGAATGCGAAGGAGCATGATGAGCAGTATCGCGGCGGCTATCTGAAGCGCAAGCTTCTGAAGAGTCGTAAGTCCGAGATTCTGCTTCTTTTTGAGCTTTTCATAGTCATCGAGAAAACCGATAGCGGCGTAGATAAGCGAGAAACCGAAGATTATGAAAAACCGCCAGTCGCCCTCAAGGGCGTCGCCGATACCGCCGGCGAGCAGTATAAACGCTATGCCCGTTATGAACATAAGACCGCCCATCGTCGGAGTTCCGGCTTTTGAATTATGCCAGGTGGGGCCGTCCTCGCGGATATACTGACCCATTTTCTTTTTCCTCAGATACGGAACGAGGAAGCTGCCGGTGACGGTTGCCGCCAGCATCGCGCCCACGAACGCCCAAACTATCTTCAGGATCATTTGTTCTCTCCCTCCAGGATGTCGCGGACGACTTCCCTCTCATCAAAATGGTGCTTTTCTTTGCCGATGATCTGATAGTCCTCGTGGCCCTTTCCGGCGAGCAGGACTATATCGTTCGGCTGAGCGAGCTTCAGAGCGGCTCTGATCGCCTCGCGGCGGTTTTCGATGACCTTGACCGGCGTTTTCGTGCCCTTCATGCCCTCAAGGATCGCGTTTATTATGCTCATCGGCTCCTCAGTGCGCGGGTTGTCGCTCGTTACGACGACCAGATCCGCGAGCTTTGCCGCGATTGCGCCCATTATCGGCCGCTTTGCAGCGTCTCTGTCGCCGCCGCAGCCGAAGAGCAGTATCACTCTGCCTCTTGCGTAGCCGCGAACGGTCTTGAGTATGTTCTCAAGCGCGTCCGGCGTGTGAGCGTAGTCTATCATCACGGTGTAATCCGTATTCGTCGGCACTATCTCGGCTCTGCCGAGAACTCCCTTGGTCGCGGCGAGCGCCTCGATGCACTTATCCTCGTCGAGACCGAGGTTTATCGCAGTGCTCAGCGCCGCGAGCGCGTTATATACGCTGAAAAGCCCCGGGATACCGAGCTTCACCTTCTGAATACCCATATCGGTGAGGCAGGCGAAGGAAATACCGTCATTATTGAGGCGCACGTCCTTCGCGGTGAGCGAGGCGTCGTTGCGAACGGTCGAGAAGGTGTAGACCGGGCACTCCGCGGCTCCGATCATGACGTCGGCGTACTCGTCGTCGAGGTTTATGACCGCCCTGTCGCATTTTCTGAAGAGCCTTGCCTTCGCCTCCGCGTAAGAGTCCATCGTCTTGTGGAAATCGAGGTGATCCTCGGTGAGATTTGTGAACACGGCGACGGAAAAGCGTATGCCGTTGACCCTGCCGAGATAGAGCGCGTGGCTCGACACCTCCATGACGCACCATCTGCACCCGGCGTCAACCATTCTTCTGAGGAGCTGCATAAGCTCGATCGAGTCCGGAGTAGTGCGCTCCGCCGGCTCCTCCGAGTCTCCGACGATGTTGCGGTTCGTGCCGATAAGTCCGACTTTGTCGCCGGTCGCGCCGATTATCATATTGCGGATGAGATTTGTAGTAGTCGTCTTTCCGTTCGTGCCGGTGACGCCTATCATCTTCAGCTCGCGCTGGGGATTACCGTAAA
This sequence comes from Oscillospiraceae bacterium, assembly GCA_017412765.1. Classification (GTDB taxonomy): domain Bacteria; phylum Bacillota; class Clostridia; order Oscillospirales; family Oscillospiraceae; genus RUG626. The sequence continues at coordinate 42,756 of JAFPWN010000026.1, forward strand.
AATTTGCGGCGGCAAGTCCCTCGCACGCGCGGGAATCCTCAACTATAACGTATGGCACGCTTTCCGCGGGCTTTTCCTCGCAGATAACGAGGGCAGCGCCGTTTCTGACGGCGGCGGGGATGAATTTGTGGCCGTCGGACTCGTAGCCCCTTACGGCGACGAATGCAAAGCCCTCTTTTACCTTACGGGAGTCGTTCGTGATTCCTTTTATCTCGAGTTCATCCGGAGTATCAGCGCCGGCAATCTCTATCCCGCAGAGAAGATCTTTAACTTTCATTTCGCCGCACGTCCTTTCGTACATTAATACATTCCAAGCTCGGTGTTATCCACAAGCGTTATGCCGATAACGCTTCCGTATGGCACGAGCGTTCCCGCCGGCACCGACTGCTTGGAAACCTTTATCTTGTCGTTTGTCGGAAGCGCGCCCGCGCTGTCCATGAAGAGTCCCACGTTGTTGAGTATTCTCATTGCCGCGGCGCTCGAGAGGTTCGTAAGATCCGGAACCTCCACCTCGGAGTCAACGTGCGCCTCCTCGGTAAAGAGAATGACCTTCGTTCCGACCGCGACCTCGCTGCCCGCTGACGGAAGCTGATCGACGACTGTGCCGCCCTCGCCCATTATCGTAAAGGAGAGCCCTCTCTCGGCAAGCTTCGATCTCGCCGTTCTCATATCGTCGCCGACGACCTTCGGAGTCCTGACGTCGATGTACTCCTCCTCGCCGTTCTGATAGTCAGCCTCGATGCCGAGATAGGGAAGTATCTCGCTCATTATCTTGCCGACTACCGGAGCCGCCATAACGCCGCCGGACGTGTATATACCGCTCTCAGACTGCGGAGCCGGGTTATCGAGCACCACGAGCACCGCGATCTCGGGATCCGTGCAGGGCGCGACTCCGCAGAAGGAAACCATATATACCTTTTGGTCGGTTGCCGCCTGGATAACGGTCTTAGTAGTTGTTCCGGTCTTGCCTCCGACGTGGTAGCCGGGAACGTAGGCGTTCTTTCCGGTGCCCTCCGGCTCTCCGACGACCGCCTCAAGTATCTCTCTGACGGTCTTGGAGGTCTCCTCGCTTATGACCTGACGGACGACCGTCGGCTCCTTGCGGTAGACTATCTCGCCGTCCTCCGTGACGATATCGCTGACCACGTACGGCTCCATCAGATAGCCGCCGTTCACGCTCGCCGCGACCGCGTTTATCATCTGTATCGGCGTGACGGTAAAGGTCTGACCGAAGGACGCCGCTGCGAGGGATGATTTATCGTATGGCTTTGTGAAGCTGTCGCGCGACCACCACGCGCCCTTTGAGGTCTCGCCGGATATGTCGATCCCGGTCTTGTTCCAAAGTCCGAACGCCTCGATGTAATCGTAAAACCTCGAAGCGCCGATCTTGAAGCCGATGTTGACGAACGCGACGTTGCAGCTGTGCTGCGCCGCCTGCTTCAGATTCTGGTCGCCGTGGCCGGCGTGCTTCCAGCAGTTAAGGTCGGTCTGGCGGCCCGGTACCTGATCCGCCGTGAGCTTTCCGCCGCAGTAGAAGTTGTCGTTCTCGCTTATCACGTTCTCCTCAAGACCGACAGCCATCGTGATTATCTTGAAAACGGAGCCTGGCTCGTAGGTATCCGAAACGGCTCTGTTTCTCCACTGCTCAAGCTGCATCGCCGCAAGCTCGCTCCTGCGCTCGGTCTCGTCCGGAATAAGCTCGAGCGCCTCGCGCATCTCGTCGGATATGTCCCACGGGGAGTTGAGATCGTAATCGTTTGCGTTCGCAAGCGCGAGTATCTCGCCGGTCTTGACGTTTTCCACGATCACCATTCCGCCGTCGCGGATGTAGTTTTCCTTTATCGCCTCGTGCAGATATTTCTCCGCGATCCCCTGAACGGTCACGTCGATGGTAGAATGTATCGTCGCGCCGTCGATGGCGTCGTTGAAGTTTTCGTAGCCGCCGTAGAGCATTTCCACGCCGTTTGAGGACTGCATACGGACTACCGTGCCGTCCGTACCCTCGAGATAATCGTCGTAATAGTTCTCAAGCCCCTCAAGACCGTAATTCTCGGCGCCGACGAAGCCGACGATGTGGCAGGCAAGAGAGCCGTAGGGATAGAAGCGCTTGGAGTCGTTTTCTATGTGAACTCCCTTGAGTCCCTTCTGTTCCTTGCCCTCGGCGTCGTGGCTCGGGCCTTCCTTGATAAGCTCGCGGACGAGGTCCGCCTCATCCGAGCTTATCTTCGTTGCGACGGTCTTATACCAGCTTTTCGTGTCGCGGCTCTTCTCAATCACGTCTGTGTAGCTGATGCCCAGAATGCGGCTCAGCTCTGAGGCTATATAATCCGCACTCTCGCCGTATTTATTGATCTCGTACGGTGAGATAAAGACGTTGTACGCGCTCGCGGATACAGCCAGCGCGTTGCCGTTGCGATCGTAGATGCCGCCGCGGTTCGCGGTCACGGCAGTTTCGCGCGTTTGCTGAGAAATCGCGCGCTCCTCCCAGTATTCGTGCTGATACAGCATTATATACCCAAGCCTCGCGGCGAGGATAATAAATGCAACTATGCCGCACACCGTTAAAAGAATCAGTGTGCGGCGGAGCATTGATTTATTCGGTCTGTCGACCGTTGTCTTTTTAGCATTTAGACCGGTATTTGCCATTTCGGGACCTCAACGTATTTTTTTTTACTAAATGGTATGGCTTTTTTATCTGAAATATTCAGCAAGGTCGGAGACAAATTCTCTTGCCGCGCGGATGATGCCGAAGCCCTCGGAATCGTCGGCGTTCAGAACCTCAGCCTTATTGTCGTGCTCCATCTTGAGAACGTGGGTATTGCGGTCGGTGAGCTTCGTCATGCCGAGGGTGCCGGTTGCGTATTCGGCTATGCGGTTTGTATTGAAGGTAGTTTCATACTCAACCGCGAGCTTCGTCTGCTCGGTCTGGAGAGTTTCGATCTCTCTTTTGAGATTCGTGATCTCAGCGCTGACCTCGGTGAGGCGGATATAGCTCAGAAGCATGAAAACGAGGACTGCGGCGGCGACGGCATAGCCCACAACCGCGAAGGCGGAAACAGCCTGAGCTTCCTTAGCTCTTTTGATCGCCTCGCTGCGCTCCGCCGCCCTTCTGCGCTCCTCGGCGCTTTCTCTTACCTTTCTGTCGCGCTCCGCAGCAGTTTCGGGGATCTCCTGAGGGACCGCGCTGCCGTACATACCGTACATATCATAGGCGACAGACTCGTAGTATCCGTTTCCGTTGATGTTGAGTTTTGCTTCAGTCTGTGCCATGCTGCGCTCCTCCCTTACAGTTTTTCGATCACCCTCAGCTTTGCGCTGCGCGATCTCGGATTGATCCGAAGCTCCTCATCTGTCGGAACTATCGGCTTTTTCGTCACTCTTCGCACCGTCTGCCTGAATCCGCAGACGCATACCGGAAACTCCGGCGGGCAGGTGCAGCCGTCCTCGCGGCTTTTAACTGCGCTCTTTACGATCTTATCCTCAAGCGAGTGGAAGGTTATGACGCACAGTCTTCCGCCCGGCCTGAGTCTCTCCATCGCCTCGTCGAGCATATCGGCAAGCGCGCCGAGCTCGTCGTTTACGGCGATCCTTATCGCCTGAAAAGTCCTTTTCGCCGGATGCTGCTTTTCCCTGAGCGCCTTTGCCGGCATTGCGCTCTTTATAACGTCTACGAGAGCGAGCGTGGTATTTATCGGCCTTTTGCGGACAATTTTCTCGGCTATCTGGCGCCAGTAGCGCTCCTCGCCGTAGTCGCGGATCACGCGCCCGAGCTCCGCTTCGCTCCACTCGTTTACTACGTTCCATGCAGACAGGGCCTCGTCTCTGTCCATCCGCATATCGAGCGGCGCGTCAGCCATGTAGCTGAAGCCGCGCTCGCCATCATCAAGCTGCGGACTTGAAACCCCGAGATCGAACAGCATCCCGTCCACCTTGTCGATCGAAAGCGAATCAAGCACTGCGCCGATATCGCGGAAATTTGCCTTTACGAGCTTCACCTTGTCACCGAAGGGCGCGAGCCTCTCGCCCGCCTCACGGATCGCCGTTTCATCGCGGTCAAGCGCGATGAGTCTGCCTGTCTGCAGCTTTTCGGCGATCTTCTCTGAATGGCCGCCCCGCCCGAGCGTTCCATCCACGTAAATCCCGTCGGGTCTGATATCGAGATTGGAAATGCATTCGTTCAGAAGAACAGGCACGTGCTTTTCCATCAGAAATCAAGCTCCGTAAAGACCTCCGCGATATTTTCCGGCGTAGTCTCGATCGCATCGATCTCGTTCCATGCATCCTCGTTCCAGAACTCCGCGCACTCTCCGGCGCCGACGACGGCGACGTTCTTTTCGAGATTTGCAAAATCTCTGAGAGCCTGAGGAAGCAGGATCCTGCCTTGTGTATCAAGCTCGCACTTTGCCGCGTGGGAGAACAGCGGGCGCATCTTGATCTGCTTTGAGCGCGGCATCTCCTTGATCTTATCGGTAAAGCGCGACCAGCTCTCCTCGGAATATGCCGAAAGGCACTTCTCCATCGAGAGCGTTACATAGAAGGTCTCGCCCAGCTCCTCGCGGAGCTTCGCGGGTATGAAAAGACGACCCTTCGCGTCGATGCTGTGTCTGTAAACGCCGGTCATCTCTCCACCTCCTCGTAAAATTGTGGGATTTTGGTGCACTTCGCACCACTTCTCACCACCGTGTACCACTATTATAATTAGATAGCAGCGAAATTGCAAGCATATTTTTTGTAAAAATCGAGGTTTTTTCAGGTGCTTTTCAGTGTTTGCGTCGAATTGCTACATATTGTGGTCTCGGAGATTTTAAAGCACAAGAGAGCCATTTTCCAAGGCGGAAAATGGCTCTCTTCGACTTATTTTATTAGCTTACTCCTCAGGGACTATGCCGCTCATAGGATTGGAATTGATGTTTGAAACGCTTCTGAAACGGGCTCTCGCCTGTCTGACCTCATTGAGCGCCTCGTTGATCGCCTCCTCGGTGCGCTGAAGCGTATCGTCGGCGTACTGATTGGCTACGTTGCGGAGCTCTGCGGCGCGGCTGTCGGCTGCCTCGGTAACCTGTCTTGCGCGCTCATTGGCGGCGCGGACGATCTCCTGCTCCTCCACCATGTGGCGTGCGCGCTCCTCAGCGACCTTCTTCATGCTCTCAGCCTCGCGCTTGGCGTTGCCGATGAATTCGCTTCTCGCGCTGACAAGTCTTCTCGCCTCGCTGAGCTCGCCGGGCAGCTTTGCCTTTATCTCGTCGAGAAGATCAAGCGCCTTGTCGCGCTCGATAACGCAGCGCTCCGCGCCGAGGGGCAGCCCCCACGCGTCCTGGATCATATTGTAGAGCATGTCGATAAGTTCCTGCACTCCGGTGGTATTCTCTTCCATTTTGTATGACCATTCCTTTCGCAAATTCTGAAGGCACAAAACAGCCATAAAGGGAATGGCCATAAAGCGCCATGTTTTTCGATTGCCGCTTTGCGGCGAGAAAAAAGGCTTTGATTTCAATAAGGCTGAAGCTTGTTTCAGCCTTATCCTTTCCTGAAAACAGTAAGTTTTATCTTTCCGTATTTATACTCGCGCTTGGAGTATCCCTCGCGCTCAGGGTCGGCAAGCGGCTTGTCCTTCCGACTCTCACAGACCATTATACCATTTTCGCGCAAAATGTCAAACATTACGGCGCTTTTTATGGCATTTTCCAGGAGATCGGAGTCATAGGGCGGATCGAGGAACACTATATCGAATTTCTCGCCGCTTCTGAGGTAGCTCATGGCGTCGGTGTTAGTGAATTTCGCCTTTTCAGAAAGAGCGCATATCTCGACGTTTTCGCGGCACAGCTTCAGGCTGTCGCGGCTCGCGTCAACGAAAACGCACTCCTCCGCTCCGCGGCTCAGCGCCTCGATGCCGAGCTGACCCGTGCCCGCAAAGAGGTCGAGCACCCTCGCGCCGTCTACGTGAAACTGGATAATATTGAAAATGGATTCCTTAACCATATCGGTAGTGGGGCGGATGCGCATATCCGCCGGCTCCTTAAGCCTTCTCCCGCGGGCTGTACCTGTAATGACTCTCAACTGTTCTCATCCTCCACTTCAGCGTTATTTTCGCTGTGAAAAAACTTATAAACCTCCACCGCGGCGTTCCGCGGCACCACTCTCATAAGCTCGTCCACGCTCGCCTCGCCCATCGTCTTCATGCTTCCGAAGTGTTTATACAGATCGTTTTTCCGCTTCTCTCCGACGTTCGGTATCGCGTCGAGCTTCGATTTTTTGACGGTCTTTCTGTGGCTGTCCCTGTGGTACGTGATGGCGTAGCGGTGAACCTCCTCCTGTATCGCGCCGACGAACGCGAACACCGCGGGAAACGCCTCCATGCTTATCTCCTCGCCGGCGGCGGTTATGAGGGCGCGGGTGCGGTGGCGGTCGTCCTTGACCATACCGAAGGTCGGCACGAACACGCCCACCTTTTTCTGCGCGTCGAGGGCGCACTGTGCGTGGGCGGCGCCGCCGTCGATGAGGAAGAGATCCGGCAGCGGAGAAAACTTCTCATCGCCGTCCTTGAAGTGCTGCAATCTCCGCTCGACCACCTCGCGCATCGATGCGTAATCGTCCGGCGTGCCGTTTTCGAGGGTCTTTATTCTGAACTTTCTGTACGCGTTTCTGAGTGGCTTGCCGTCCTTAAAAACGACCATTCCGGCAACGATATCGTCTTTTCCGGTGTTCGATATGTCGAAGGACTCGATGCGGCTCGGCGGAGAGTCAAGTCCGAGCGAGTCCATGAGCCACTGCGCCGTCTTTGAAACGCGCTCAGCCTTGGTAGTGGCGCGGCGCACCTCCTCCTCGGCGTTTCTGAGCGCTGCCTCGCGGTAATCGCGGCGCACTCCGCGCTGAGGCAGCAGGACCGTTATATTCCGCCCGGCCTTTTCGGTGAGGAAGCCCGCTATCTCCTCCATATCGCCGGTATCCTCGGTGAGAACTATCTCGCCCGGTATCTCGTCCGCGCTCATATAATACTGCCGCAGAAGGCTTGAAAGCGCCTCGGCGGTGTCCTCGACAGGCTCGTCGAGCAGCTCCATATCCTTTCCGAGTAGCTGACCTCGGACGTAGTGCAGAACGGTGAAGCAGCTCTTCGCCTCGCCGCGGTAAAAGCCGACGGCGTCGGTGTCGGAGGCGCCCTTCATGAGAACGTGCTGCTTCGTTTCAAGGCTGCGTATCGCGTTTATCCTGTCCCGCTTCTCGGCAGCTTCCTCAAAGCGCAGGTTTTCCGCCGCCTCGAACATCTCCTTTTCCATCGCGTCGACGAGGTCGCGGGTCCTGCCCTTGAGTATCATCACAGCCTTGTCTATCTCGCGCCGGTACTGCTCCCGCGGCACAGAGGGAAGGCAGTAGCCGTCGCAGGTGCCCATATGGTAATTGAGGCAGGGGCGCTCCCTGCCGATGTCACGCGGAAAAACGCGAGAGCAGTCCGGCAGCTTAAGCGCCTTGCGCATGGCGTCTATCGCGGCGAACGTGCTGCCGCGCGAGCCGAACGGCCCGAAGTACTCCGCGCCGTCGTCCTCGCGTCTGTTCGTTACGGAAAAGCGCGGGTATTCGCTCCCGAGGTCGAGGCGTATAAAGGGGTAGCCCTTGTCGTCCTTCAGGAGAATGTTGTAGTGCGGCTTGTGGAACTTTATGAGCGAGTTCTCGAGGAGCAGAGCCTCCATCTCGCTCGTTGCGACGATTATCGAAAAGTCGCAGACCTTGGCTACCATCGCCTCGGTCTTCGCGTTGTGCGCGCCGTGGAAATAGCTCGAAACGCGGTTTTTGAGGAGCTTCGACTTCCCGACGTAGATAACCTCGTTATCCTTGTCGCGCATTATATATACGCCCGGCTTCATCGGCAGGGCGTTCGCCTTTTCCCTGAGAGCGGCGATGTCCATAAGCTCCTCCTTTCTTGATGATAGTTTAAACCCTCTGTTTCAGATTATGAAACAGAGGGTCATTTTCGTATGTTCGGTATTGATTACTCAGCGAAATCATGGCTGATGAGCTCGCAGAGTGTCTCAACCGCACTCTCCTCATCCTCGCCGTCAGCAACGATGGTGATGTTAGTGCCCTTGATGATGCCGAGGGAGAGAACACCAAGAAGGCTCTTGGCGTTTACCTTGCGCTCATCCTTCTGGATCCAGACACTGCACTTAAACTCGTTAGCCTTCTGCGTGAAGAAGGTCGCCGGTCTCGCGCGGAGACCAACCTGATTCATAACAACGACTTCTTTAGAAAACATCGGCGTTTATCCTCCTCATTAAAGACGGAAATGGTTATCCGCTAAGATTATACCAAAGTTGATTTATTTCTTCAATAATGAAAAGTGACCATAATTTCGGCGGATTACGACAGCTTTTTCGTCAAGTTGCTCATTTGAGCGTGACTATCGTAACGCCGTTCTCGCCCTCGCCGTAAACTCCGAGGCGGAAGCTCCTGACCTGAGGGTTGCGCTTCAGCATATTCTGCACGGCTGCGCGCAGCGCTCCGGTGCCCTTGCCGTGGATAACGCGCACCTCCTCGATATGGCGCATCTGCGCGGTGTCTATAAAGCGCTCGACGGCGATAACGGCCTCGTCGGTCATCATGCCTCTGAGGTCTATCTCGCTTCTGCCGCTCTCCACGCTCATCGGGGTCACGACCTTGCCGGGCTTTTTCGGTATTTTCACCTTTTCGCCCTCGAGGACTCTGACCTCGTCCTGCTTGGCGTTTACCTTCAGAATGCCCGCCTGCAAAACGAGCGTGCCGTCCTTATTTACCTCGATGACCTCGGCTTTAGTGCCGATGGAGAGTATCTCGACAGTGTCGCCTCTGACGGCGGGTCGGGCGCTTTTGGGCTTTGCCTCCTCCTCGCGCTCGCCTATGCGCTCGTCGGCATCGTTGAGAGAGCGGCGGATCTCGCTCTTTGCGTCATTGAGGCGCTGCCAGTCGGTGTCCGAGGCGACGGATCTTCTGAGCTTCTCTATATCGCGGAACGCGGCGTCGGCGGAGTCGCGTGCGTCGGAGATTATCTTCTCCGCCTCTCGCTTTGCGGTTTTCGTTATCTTCTCACGCTCCGCCTCAAGCTCTCGGCGCATTTTCTCAGAGGCGGCTGAGTCAGCCTTTATCTTCTGAGCCTCGCGCGATATTTCGGCGCGATAGTTTTCCGCCTCTACCCTCGCCTTTTCGAGATTTGCGAGCGCCTCCTGGAAGTCCTTGTCGCCGGAGTCCATTCTCGACTGCGCGTCGGCTATTATCTCGCCCGGTATGCCGAGCTTTTCGCTTATAGCAAAGGCATTCGACTTGCCCGGAACGCCGAGGAGCAGACGGTAGGTCGGCTTGAGGGTCGCAACGTCGAACTCGCAGCTTGCGTTCATAACTCCCGCCGTCGTCATAGCGTAGATCTTCAGCTCCGCGTAATGCGTCGTAGCGGCGATATGCGTTCCGAAACGGCGAGCGTACTCGATTATGCTTACGGCGAGCGCCGCGCCCTCGGCGGGGTCTGTGCCTGCGCCGAGCTCGTCGAACAGGACGAGGGTCGTATCGTCGCACTCCTCTAAAATGCCTACGATGTTCACCATGTGGCTCGAAAAGGTCGAGAGCGACTGCTCTATACTCTGCTCGTCGCCTATATCCGCGAGTATCTTACTGAACAGCGGCACGACGGAGCCGAAGGCTGCGGGAACGTGCAGACCGCACTCCGCCATAAGGCACAGCAGTCCTATGGTCTTGAGCGACACCGTCTTGCCGCCGGTGTTCGGGCCGGTTATGACGAGCGTATCGTACGCGCCGCCGAGGGCGACGTCTATCGGCACGGCCTTCTTCTGGTCAAGGAGCGGATGGCGCGCCTTGATGAGATTTATTTCGCCCTTTTCGCTTATTTCGGGTCTTTCGCACTCAAGCTTGTAGCTGAGCTTCGCCTTTGCGAAAACGAGGTCGAGCTCAATAAGGATATTATAGTTCCTGAGTATATCGCCGGAGAAATCGCTCGCCTCAGCGCTCATCTCCATGAGGATGCGGTCTATCTCCCGCTCCTCCTTTGATAACAGCTCGCGTATCTCGTTGTTCGCCTTGACCGCGCTCATCGGCTCGATGAACAGCGTAGCGCCGGAGGCTGAGACGTCGTGGGTAAGCCCCGGCACGGACGCCTTATGCTCCGCCTTGACGGGAACGACGTAGCGCCCGTTCTTGACGGTGATTATCGGCTCCTGCAGCACCTTCTGGTACGATGGCGAGGTTATTATCTTCTGGAGCGCCTGACGTACCTTGTCGCCCGCGACGCGCATCTGGCGGCGTATATCCGAGAGCGCGGGCGAGGCGGAATCGGCAAGCTCGTTTTCCCCGATTATGGAGTTCGTTATCTTCTCCTCGAGGTACTTATTCGCCCTCAGCGCGCTGAAAAGCGGCCCGACAGACCCGCCCCCGCCCTCGTCGCCGGAGGCGTAAGAGAGCACCTCTCTCGCGCTTCTCAGCACTGACGCGATACGCAAAAGCTCGGTCGTGTTCAGCATACCGCCCGCGTTCGCGCGCTTTAAGGCGTCCTGCACGTCCTGCACGCCGGAGAAGGACGGCGAGCCGTGCAGCACCATCATTTTCTTCGCGTCGTCTGTCTCGAGCAGGCGGCGCTCGACCTCGAATTTATCGTCAGATGGCGTGAGCGCGAGGCAAGCCTCCTTCGCGCCCTGCGAGACGGCGCACTCAGCGAGCATGGCGAGCACCCTCGGCAATTCCAGTATATTCTGCGACTTTTCATAGAGTGTCACTGCACTCACCTCTTTTCGAGCTTCTATTATATACCACGCTTGCAATTTTCGCAATATTTGTGTTAAAATACCTTCCGAGGTGAAGTATAATGCCCTTTACTCAGGCTTCGCTTGATTTTTTACTTGAAAACAGGCTCAACGACTCCCGCGAATGGTTCAAGGCGCACCGCGCGGACTTTGACTCTCTCGTGCTCGACCCGATGGCGGAGCTGTTCAGCGCGCTCGTGCCGGATATGCTCGAAATAGACCCGGAATTTATGTGCATACCGAAGATGGGCAAGAGCCTCTCGCGGCTGTGGCGCGACACGCGCTTTACGAAGGACACCGGAGTGTTCCGTGAGAATATGTGGTTTATGTTCCAGCGCGAGAAGTATCACGGCTGGCCGGGCTATTGGTTTGAGATATCGCCGATGGGCTGTAATTGGGGGCTCGGGTGGTATTATACCCCGCCGGAGACGATGAAAAATATCCGGGAGAGCGTCATCGCGGACGACAGGCTGTGGAAGAAGGCGGACAGAGCATACCGCTCTCAGAGCGCGTTCACGATGCAGGGCGAGCGCTACAAGCGCAGTCCCTACGCCGACTACCCGCCTCGCAAGCGTCTCTGGCTCGACCAGAAGCACATAGCGCTCATAAGCCCGCCGGAGCTTGACGTGATGTTTTCGGACTCTCTTGAGGAGAGGCTGAGAGCCGACTTTAAGTCAGTCGCGGATATTTACAGATTTCTTGTCGATAATTCCGTGAGAGTGGAGTGGTGAATGCACACCGGGGGGACCGCGTCAGCGGTGGAGGGGAATTTTCCCCTCAGTCGCCCATGCCATCACACAAGCAAAAAGCGCACACGGGATGGGTGAAATAATACCTCGTATTCTTACAAGGGTACGGGGTATTTTTTTGTAAGAAAATGCGAAAAAAGGCTTGACAAACAGAATAAAATGTGCGGCCGCTATGCAATGCGCCGGGGGATCGAAATCTCTTTCCGTGAACTGAAATACACCGTCGGACTCCGGCATTTTCACGCAAAAAATGAGCACACCGTTTCCGATGTGCTCAATGCGTCGACAAAGTCTCCGCATCGAACATATTTTGCGCTCTCTGAGCGCAAAATATGACGCCTGCGGGCGGGCGATGCGACGTGAAGGGGCCTCTCGGCCGGCCCCTTCACAGATCCCCGCCTCCTTTATCCAACGCTTTTTCCTTTTTGTCTACAGTCTGAGCACACCGTTTCCGATGTGCTCATTCTTTTATGCCGTTTTGCCCTTGCCAATGTCTTTATCTTAATGACATTGGGCTTTCGTTTTACCATATAACTGTCGCAAAGTAGTCGTCCGGGGTTTCGGCGCGGCGTATAAGCTCGGTCGAGCCGTCCTCCTTCAGAAGAATCTCCGCGCTTCTGAGGCGGCCGTTATAGTTGTAGCCCATCGCGTGACCGTGGGCGCCGGTGTCGTGGATAACGAGCAGATCGCCCTTGTCGATCTCGGGCAGCTCGCGGTCGATAGCGAACTTATCGTTATTCTCGCATAGCCCGCCGACTACGTCATAGAGGTGGTCCTCCGGCGCATTTTCCTTGCCGACGACGGTGATGTGGTGATACGCGCCGTACATAGCCGGGCGCATGAGGTCGCAGGCGCAGGCGTCAACTCCGATATACTCTTTATAGATGTGCTTTTCGTGGACTGCCTTCGTGAGCAGGCAGCCATAGGGCGCGAGCATAAAGCGCCCAAGCTCGGTAAATATGGCTATATCGCCCATACCCTCCGGAACGAGGATCTCCTCATATGCCTTTCTGACTCCCTCGCCTATGACCTTTATATCGGGGCCGAGCTGGTCGGGGAAGTACGGGATCCCGATACCGCCGGAGAGGTTTATGAAGGTAATGTGCGCGCCGGTATCGCGCTTGAGCTCGACGGCAAGCTGGAAGAGCTTGCGCGCCATCATGGGATAGTACTCGTTGAAGGTAGCGTTGGAAACGAGGAAAGCGTGTATGCCGAAGTTTCTGGCGCCGAGAGCAAGAAGATCGCGGTAAGCGCTCTTCATCTGACCCTTGGTCATACCGTACTTCGCGTCGCGCGGGTTGTCCATTATCTGATTGGCGACGGAGAAAACTCCACCGGGGTTATAGCGGCAGCACACCGTTTCCGGTATGCCGGCGACCTCGGAGAGGAATTTGACGTGGGTGTAATCATCGAGATTTATATAGGCGCCGAGCTCCTTCGCCTTCTGAAACTCTATTGCTGGAGTTTCGTTGGAGGAGAACATTATGTCCGATCCCTTGAATCCGCATCTCTCGCTCATCATAAGCTCGGTGAGGCTCGAGCAGTCAACTCCGCAGCCCTCTTCCTTGAGGAGCTTGAGGATCGCCGGCGTCGGCGTAGCCTTGACGGCGAAGAATTCCTTGAAGCCCTTGTTCCAGCTGAAAGCGTCGTAGAGCTTTCGCGCATTCTCCCTTATTCCCTTTTCGTCGTAGATATGCACGGGCGTGCCGTACTTTCGCGCTATCTCCTCAAATTGTTCTTTCGTTGCAAACGGCGTTTTCAACCAATTCACTTCCTTTAGCTAAAAAATCAATACATAGATTTTAATACTTTAATTCGTAAAAAGCAACAGAAAATATTTTGTATTTTCATCCGTTGTTTTTATCTAAAATGACAAAATCCGAAAATAAGCAAATTTCCGCTTGACTCAGGTCCTTTATTGTGATAGTATCACGCACAGGAAATCTTTAAGGCGGTACAGAGTGACCGGCAAGGCTTCTATTTAAGTTGATATGCTTAGTAGAACTGCGCCGTGTCATGCCTATGACGCGGTTTTTGTTTTATTTTGAGGTAAAGCTATGAGAATCAAGGCTGAGCTTATGGACGAGACGGCGCTCTCGCGCACGCTCATCAGGATCGCGCATCAGATAATTGAAAAAAACTCCGTCGTTGAGGATCTCTGCCTCATCGGGATCCGCTCGCGCGGCGTTCCGCTTGCAAAGAGGATCCGGAAGAACATTCTCGATATAACCGGCGTTGAGGTTCCGGTCGGCGCGCTCGACATTACGCTCTACCGCGACGATCTGAGCACGATCGCGGAAAAGCCGGTGCTCTCCGGCACTGAGGTCGATTTTGACGTGACCGGCAAGACCGTAGTCCTGGTCGACGACGTTATCTTCACCTGCCGCACCGCGAGAGCCGCGATGGACGCGGTGACCGACCTCGGCAGACCCGCGCGGATCCAGCTCTTCTGCCTCATCGACAGAGGACATTCCGAGCTTCCCATAAAGGCTACCTTCGTCGGAAAGAACATTCCGACAAGTCACTCCGAGGTAGTCGGAGTAAGGCTTGAGGAGACGGACGGCGAAAACCGCGTTGTGATCCTCGAGCGGGAATAAAATTGTTGGCAATACAAATTTTTTCATAGAGAGGTATAAACACATGAATCTCACTTACGGCATCAAAGACAAGCCCCCTGTAGGGCAGACGATCCTCTTCGCGTTCCAGCAGCTGCTCGCGATCATGGCGGCGACCATTGCGGTTCCCTCCATCGTCGGCAACGGCATGAGCCAGACCGCCGCTCTCTTCGGCGCAGGTGTCGGAACTCTCGTCTATCTTGCGTTCACCAAGTTCAAGAGCCCCGTCTTCCTCGGCTCCTCCTTCGCGTTCCTCGGCTCGATGTTCGCAGCCTTCGGCGGCGCCGCCTCCGTTCAGATCGGCTATGCCGGACTCATCATCGGCGCTCTGATCGCCGGTCTTGTCTACGTCGTTCTCGCTCTTATCGTTAAGGCAGTCGGCACCGGCTGGGTAGACAAGCTCATGCCCGCAGTCGTTATCGGCCCCACGGTCGCTATCATCGGACTCTCCCTCGCAGGCAACGCCGTCGGCGATCTCACCGGCTCGAACGGCATGGAGACCAGCACCTACGTTTCCATGATCTGCGGTCTTGTGACCCTCTTCGTCACCATGGCAGCCTCCATCTTCGGCAAGAAGATGCTCAAGATGATCCCCTTCATCATCGGCATCCTCGCAGGCTACGCAGTCGCCGCGATCTTCACCGTGATCGGCAACGCGACGAACAACGCAGCCCTCGTAGTCATCAACTTCGGAGTATTCGCAAACATGAAGTGGGTCCCCGACTTCAGCTTCATGGTTGCCGGCGCCGACGGCTTCTCCGGTCTTACTCCCAGCTACATCTTCACCCTCTTCGTAGCTTACGCTCCGGTCGCGTTCGTTGTCTTCGCTGAGCACATCGCGGACCACAAGAACCTCTCCAGCATCATCGGCCACGACCTTCTCAAGGATCCCGGTCTTGACAAGACCCTCCTCGGCGACGGTATCGGCTCCTTCGCCGGCGCGTTCTTCGGCGGCTGCCCGAACACCACCTACGGCGAATCCGTCGGCTGCGTCGCGATCAGCGGCAACGCCTCCGTTGTCACAATTCTCTACACCGCGATCATCGCAATCGTAATAAGCTTCATTGCTCCCTTCGCGGCATTCCTCGCCTCCATCCCGAGCTGCGTAATGGGCGGCGTCTGCATCGCGCTCTACGGCTTCATCGCAGTCAGCGGTCTTAAGATGATCCAGACTGTCGATCTCAACGACAACCGCAACCTCTTCGTAGTCAGCGTTATCCTCATCGCCGGCGTCGGCGGAATGAGCGTCAGCTTCGGCGCCGTGACCCTCACCGAGGTCGCCTGCGCGCTCATACTCGGAATCCTCGTAAACGTCTGCTTCGGCACGAAAAAGGCAAAGTAAAAAGCTTCAAAATCCGCAAGCTGTCCGCCCAATCGGGCGGGCAGCTTTTATTTTATTTATGTAAAATATACTTGACATTTCGCCATTATAAGCTTACACTGTAAGCGAGGTGATAATATGAAGGACTACGATGAACGTCAGGAGCTTGTGCGCGGGAGAGCGTACAGGTACGGGTTTTTTACTGTTGCTGCTATCTCTTCTGTCCTTATGATTTACTGCGCCTTTGAGCAAAAGGACTCAGTAAATGTCTTTTTCTCTATGTTGTCTGTCTTTTCCGGTATCGTAGTTTTCGCTGCGTACTGCATCTGGCATGATGCGTTTTTTACGCTAAAGAAAAAGCCAACATCATATATAATCCTATTTACCGCCATAACATTCATAGATTTTCTTAACGTCTATCTGCGACTCAGTCTGCACGAAAAGCCGATAGCCGAGCATTTTGGGGATTCCTCCTTTGCGTTGAGCCTCCTCGGCGGCGTGACCTTTCTTGCGGTTCTTATAAACATACTCTTAAAGCTTGCAGTCGACCGAAAGCGTGAGGCAGAATGAAAAATCTCCGCCTTAAGGCCGCCCGCGCGGCGCTCGATATGAGCCAGCAGGAGCTTGCGGAAAAGGTCGGCGTGTCGCGTCAGACCGTGAATGCCATCGAGTCCGGCGACTACAATCCGACTGTCCGGCTTTGCATTGCGATCTGCAGGGCGCTCGGCAAGACGCTCGACGAGCTTTTCTGGGAATAATCTGCCGTCACATTATGCAGCTTTGATCAAAATATGCTATTATCAATCTGAGGTGATCTTATGGTTCTTACACTGAAAAACATCCGCAAATCCTTCGGTGAAAAAGAGGTATTGAAGGGCTTCACGTTCTCAGCTGAGAGCGGCGAGGCGCTCGGTATTCTCGGGCGCAACGGCGCCGGCAAAACCACCACCATCCGCATACTTATGGGCGTATTCCCCTCGGACTCCGGCGAGGTGCTCGTTGACGGCGCGCCCATAGACTATGCCAAGACCGGCATCGGCTATCTCCCCGAGGAGCGAGGACTGTATCCGAAAAAGAAAATAATCGACCAGCTCACATATTTCGCGCGGCTCAAGGGTATGGAAAAGGCTGACGCAGTAAAGAGCATCGACCGCTGGCTCGAGCGGCTCGGCATGAGCGAGCACCGCAATCACGAGCTCGGCACGCTCTCCAAGGGCAATCAGCAAAAGATCCAGCTCGTCACCGCCCTCGCGCACGATCCTGATATCATCATTCTTGACGAGCCGTTTTCGGGTCTCGACCCCGTGAACGCGATACTTCTGAAGGACGTTGTAAAAGAAGAAATCGCACTCGGAAAGATCGTGCTCTTCTCCTCGCACCAGATGAACTACGTCGAGGAATTCTGCTCGAGCATCGTAATACTCAACGGCGGCGAAGCTGTTTTGCAGGGCAAGACGGACGAGATCATGCGCGAGCACGGCAAAAACCTCACCGACCTGTTCGTTGAGTACGCATCCGACAGAATTTGAGGTGACGATATGAAGCAATTTAAGACGATACTGGGCTTTGAGCTTACAAATTACTTCCAGAACAAGGTCTTTCTCGGCGTGACGCTCTTTCTCGTCATCACCATCGCCGTGGTCACAAACCTACCGGGCATAATCTCCGCTTTCTCCGACAGCGGCGTTTTCAGCGAGGATACCATCGCGCTCACGGTGGCTGACGGGCTTGACGCGGAATACTACAAGTCGCTTTTCTCCTCCGCCTTTGAGGGCAGCAGGATCGAGATCACCGACGACGCCGAGGCTATGGTGCAGTCCGGCGACGCGAGCTGCGGCTTTTATGTTGACGGCGAGCAGGATCTCAGGTATTTCGTTCCCAACATCACTCTGACCGACTCCCGCGGCTATACGGCGCTCGAGGTAATGCGCTCGGCGGCGCAGTACACGGGACTTGTCAAAAACGGCGTCTCGCCTGAGGATGCTGCTGCTATCCTGAATCCCGAGATCAATCTCGAGACCGTCAACCTCGGCGTCGATCAGACTCAGAACTATCTCTACACCTACGTCATGGTCATCGCGCTCTATATGGTGATACTGATCTACGGTCAGATGGTCGCCTCGGCGGTGGCGGCTGAGAAGTCGAGCCGCTGCATGGAGGTGCTTATAACGAGCGCCGACCCGGTCGCAATGATGTTCGGCAAGGTCATCGCCGCTGGCGCGGCGGGGCTTTTCCAGCTCGTCGCAGTGTTCGGCTCCGGCTTTTTCTTCTTCAATCTCAACCGCGGCGCGCTCGAGGATATTCCCGTCGTCGGCTCTCTTTTCGATATTCCGCTCGAGCTTCTGATTTATATGATCGTCTACTTTATCCTCGGCTTCTTCATCTACGCGTTCCTCTACGGCGCCGTAGGCAGTATGGTATCGAAGGTCGAGGAGGTCGGCAGCGCGATTTTGCCGGTTAACTTCTCGTTCATCATCGTGTATATGGTCGTTATCTTTTCGCTCTCCTCGGGCAGCATCGACAATATTGCCATGAAGGTCTGCTCCTTCTTCCCGCTCACAAGCTCGATGGCGATGTTTGCGCGGATCGCGCTCAGCTCGGTTCCGCTCTGGGAAAAGCTGACGAGCGTGGCGATCCTCGTCGTAAGCGTTTTCGGCGTGGGCGTTCTCAGCGCGAAGATCTACCGCGCGGGCGTTCTCCTCTACGGCGTGAAGCCGACGATTCCGCAGATCATAAAGGCTCTCAGAAAAGCATAAAAATACACCGGTCAAGTCCCCTCGGGACAAGACCGGTGCTTTTTTGTCTATTCAATTCATACTAATCCTTGATATAAAACTGACTTGTAATTCTGAGCAGAAATTGTGCCAGACAAGGCAGACCCCGCAGAGCATAATGGATATATATGCTCAAGGGGGCTAACGCAGTATGGCGAAATTTCTGCCGGAAGGACTGTCAGGTTTCTATTATGGTTTAGTATCAGTCCGGGAACTGGATTTTAGGCATATAGCGCGTGTACATATCGGAAACGGTGAAGGGTATCCCCTCGGTTTTCAGAATGTCGCAGAAAAGCTCAAGCGGCTTGCGATTCTTGTCGATGAGCTGGAACGAAACGCAGAATTTATCCCCGACCGCGTTGACCTCGATCATGAAATCGCCGTCAGTGATCGTGTACATTCCCTTTATGTGCTTATCCATCTCGCCCCAGTCGGTCTTGCCGACGTAGCTTATGGTCATAATGTCGCGCGGGTCGCTTCTGAATGCGCTGTTCTTGCCGGCGACGGCCTTTTTCTCCTTAAGCCCCTGGGCATCGTCAATGCTCTTGTGCGCCTTATCGAGCTTGCGGAAGCGCTCACAGCTCAGCTCCGGCTGATTCTGCGAAATTATCGCGCCGCGTGCGCGCATATTGAGCTTTTCGATGGTCTCTCCCATCATATCCCATTCGTAGCGGATGTGGATAAAGCGCACGAAATCGCGGTAGGACTCGTCGGCTCCGATGTCTGCGCGGTAATCGTCCGCGATTCTCGCTGAAAGGTGCGTGCCCTTCTTCTCCTTGAAAAACCTGCCCGATGCCTTTATCATCATTGCGGCGAGGATGGTGTTCGGAGTGCCGTCGATGCGTTTTGCATAATCCATAAACGCGCCTGACGGTATTTCTATCTCGTAGTAGTAGCACTGCTTCTGGAACGGATTTATAAGGTACTTCAGCGTTCTCATAAGCGCGAGGTTGCAGTCACCGCCCACATACCGTGAGATCGGCTCGTCGGTGGGCAGGCTTGCCGCGTCCGGAAAGAACAGCTCTCCCTCAGTCACCGGGGTGCCGGGAAGCTTTATGTCCGCGGGAGCCTTGAGCGCGCCGTATTTCTTCACCATATACAGATAGAGCGTTGCCTTCAGCCAGAAAAGTCCGCCGAAGGCGCCGCAGGGCGCGTGGGAAAAGTTGAACCAGATGCAGTCATCCCGGTACGTTATCGCAAAGAGATGGCCGTTTACCTCATCGCTTCCGAGCACAAGACGTTCGTTCTTTTCGGGCAGTACGGCGATGGGTCTGCCGTTTTTTTCAAGCGTGTAGTTCTGCTCCGCGTCAAGACCTATCTGAACGCGGAAGTACGGGAAGCGCTCTATCGACTCCTGAGCCGCCTCGTTCAGCAGCTTATAGTCTACGCTTTCGTCAAGACGGACCTTAAAACGGACAGTGAACGGGATTTTCTCCATGTACTCATACAGGAGATAGGTATCGGGATTTCTCATTACGGGTTTTCAACCTTTCGATATATAATACGGACAAATGAACAACAATTTTTGGATCTGACCGGTACTGTATATCAGCCGATAAGCTCGCAGACGAGGTCTGTGTAGGCGCTGGGATCGTCGAGCGGAAGTCCCGCGATCAGCACCGCCTGGTCATAGAGGAGGGAAGCGTATTTCTTCGCCCTTTCCTCATCGTGCTCCACGGCGTCGGAGAGCTTTGCGAATATCGGGTGCGATTCGTTCAGCTCGAGGATCCTGTCTGCCTTTATCCCCGAGTTCGGCTGCACCTGATTGAAATACTTTTCCATCTCGAAGCTCAGTCCCTCTCCCGCGACGAGGCAGACGGGATGTGAAACGAGTCTTGCGGAGGCGCGCACCTCCTTGACCTTGTCGCCCAGCGCGTTCTTCACGAACTCATAAACGCCCTTGTGCTCCGTCTCCGGCTTCCCGGTATCGAGATCGCCGTCGAGAATGGACTTGAACTCCTTATCCTTGTACTTTGCGAGGATCTGCGCGGTAAACTCATCGACCTCCTCGGTGAAGTACAGCACCTCTACGCCGTCCGCCTTGAACTTCTCGTTCTGCGGGAGCTTCGCTACCTTCTCGGCGCTGTCGCCTGCGGCATAGTAGATGTATTTCTGATCCTCCTTCATTCCGGAAACGTACTCATCGAGGGTCACGTAACCGTCCTTATTCGACGAGCGGAACATCAGAAGATCCTGCAGCAGCTCTTTTTTCGCGCCGTAATTCTCTGCAACGCCGTATTTTATCTGCCTGCCGAACGACTCCCAGAACTTTTCGTAGCTCTCTCTGTCGTCCTTCAAGAGCTTCAGAAGCTCGGATTTTATCTTCTTTTCGAGGTTCTGCGCGATGAGCTTGAGCTGGCGGTCGTGCAGGAGCATTTCGCGCGAGATATTGAGGCTGAGGTCGGGCGAATCGACAACTCCGCGCACGAACTGGAAGAATTCGGGCAGAAGATCGGCGCATTTTTCCATTATCATTACGCCGCCGGAATAGAGCTGAAGTCCGCGCTCGAAGCTGCGGGTGTAGTAGTCGTATGGCACGACAGCCGGAATGAAGAGCAGCGCCTTATACTGCACGTTTCCCTCGGCGGAAACGCTTATCACCTTTCTCGGCGCCTCGTAATCGTGGAACTTCTGCATATAGAACTCATTGTATTCCTCGTCCTTGACCTGGGATTTTGGGCGGTTCCATATGGGCTCCATGGAGTTGAGCGTTTCCGGCTCGGTGTAAGTTTCATACTCGGGCTTTTCGGGGTCTCCGCCCTCCTTTTTGCGGGATTTAGTGACGTCCATGACAATCGGGAAGCGGATATAATCGGAATACTTCTTTACAAGCTCCTTTATTTTCCACTCGTCGAGAAATTCGGAATACTTCTCGTCCTCGGTATCGTCCTTGAGGTGCATGATGACGTCCGTCCCGACGGTGTCCTTGTCGCATTCCTTTATCGTATAGCCGTCGGCGCCGGATGAGACCCACTCGTAGGCTGTGTCGGAGCCGTATTTTTTCGTGCGCACCGTTATTTCGTCCGCGACCATGAACGCGGAATAGAAGCCGACGCCGAACTGACCTATGGCGTCCGTTTCCTTCTCCTCGCTCTTCATCTCCTCCTTGAAGCGGAAGGTGTCGCTCGAGGCGATAACGCCGAGATTGTTTTCAAGGTCATCCTTATCCATTCCTATGCCGTTGTCTCCGACGAGGATAAGGCGCTTTTCTCTGTCGAGATGGATCGCTATTCCGAGCTCGGAGCGGTTAACGGCGCTGCCCTCGGTGAGCGTCTTATACGCGAGCTTGTCGCACGCGTCGGATGCGTTGGAGATGATCTCGCGCAGGAATATCTCCTTGTGAGTGTAGATGGAGTTGATCATCAGGTCAAGGAGCCGTTTGCTCTCGGCCTTGAACTGTTTTTTAGCCAATTTGATTATCTTCTTTCGTTAATTATTTTACTTTTTTACGCTGCCCATCGTGTTCTCCTTGAGAACTACGTCGTGGGCGCCGCCCTCGACGATGCTCGTCGCGGAAACGAGGGTGATCTTCGCCTTTTCCTGCAGCTCGGGGATCGTGAGCGCGCCGCAGTTGCACATCGTATGGCGCACCTTGGAGAGCGTCAGCGCGACGTTATCGTGCAGCGAGCCGGCGTAGGGAACGTAGGAGTCCACGCCCTCTTCAAACGCCATGCCTGCCTTGCCGCCGACGTCGTAGCGCTGCCAGTTGCGGGCGCGCGCGCTGCCCTCGCCCCAGTACTCCTTCATATAGCTGCCGCCGATGGAAACGCGGCGCGAGGGCGACTCATCGAAGCGGGCAAAATATCTGCCGAGCATGAGGAAGTCGGCGCCCATCGCAAGCGCGAGGGTGAAGTGGTAATCGTGGACAATGCCGCCGTCAGAGCAGACGGGAACGTAGATACCGGTCTCCTTCGCGTAGCGGTCGCGCTCCGCGCAGACGTCGATGAGCGCGGTCGCCTGTCCGCGGCCGATGCCCTTCTGCTCGCGGGTTATGCAGATCGAGCCGCCGCCGATGCCTACCTTTACGAAGTCCGCTCCGCACTCGGCGAGGAAGCGGAAGCCCTCGGCGTCAACGACGTTGCCCGCGCCGACCTTGACCTTATCGCCGTAGTTTTCGCGGATCCACGCGATAGTGCGCTTCTGCCACTCCGAAAAGCCCTCGGAGGAGTCTATGCACAGAACGTCCGCTCCCGCCTCGACGAGCGCGGGAACGCGCTTAGAGTAGTCGCGGGTGTTGATGCCGGCTCCGACAATGAACTGCTTGTGCTCGTCGAGAAGCTCCAGCGGATTCTCCTTGTGGCTTGAGTAGTCCTTTCGGAATACGAAATAGAGAAGATCGCCGCTTTTATCGACGATGGGCAGAGTGTTTACCTTGTTGTCCCAGATGATGTCGTTCGCCTCTTTGAGCGTTGTGCCCTCGGGCGCGGTGACGAGCTTATCGAGCGGAGTCATGAACTCCTCGACCTTCTCTTCACCTGTCATGCGGGAGATGCGGTAGTCGCGGCTCGTGACCATTCCGCAGAGCTTTCCGTTCGGCTTGCCGTCCGCGGTGACGGCGACGGTGTTGTGACCCGTGCGGCTGACGACCTCGAGAAGATCGTTCAGCGTGTCGCCCGGGCGGACGTTTGAATCGGAGACGACGAAGCCGGCCTTGTACGCCTTCGCTCTCGCTACCATAGCCGCCTGATCCTCGATGGTCTGCGAGCCGTAAATGAAGCTCACGCCGCCCTCTTTGGCAAGGGCGACAGCCATCTTATCGTCGGAGACAGCCTGCATGATGGCGCTTGTCATCGGGATATTCATATAGATCTCGCTCTCCTCGCCCACCTTGTGGCGCACGAGCGGCGTGCGGAGCGAAACACGGTCCGGTATGCACTCGGCGCTCGAGTAGCCGGGTATGAGAAGATACTCGGAGAAGGTGCGGGACGGTTCAGAGAATATAAATGCCATATTTACCTCCCAAAATTTATTTAGCAGATATTGTATCACATTCTGTCGCTTTTGTAAAGTAAAAGGCGGGGCATGACCCCGCCTTATTTTACAGTGCGTTTACTATCGCGTTATACAGCTCGTCGTAGGTTTCGTAAGCCGGAATATGGGCGTATTCGCGGCGAATGGCGTCGGTCGTGCGGAAGAGGAAGCCCGCCTTGCCCGCCTCTATCATTCCGAGATCATTGAAGCTGTCGCCGGCGGCGATAGTCTCAAAGCCGACGCTCTGGAGCGCCTTTACTGTTGACAGCTTGGAGTTCTGAACGCGCATCTTGTAGCCCTCGATCATACCGCTCTCGCCCACGATGAGGTTGTTGCAGAAGAGCGTCGGCCAGCCGAGCTTCGCCATAAGGGGCTTGGCAAACTCCGAAAACGTGTCGGAGAGGATGATGACCTCGGTCTTTTCGCGGAGAGCGTCGAGAAACTCCTTCGCGCCCTCCATCGGCTCGATCTTTGCGATAACGTCCTGAATTTCTCTGAGTCCGAGTCCGTGAGAGCGCAGTATGCCGATACGCCAGTTCATGAGCTTGTCGTAGTCCGGCTCATCGCGGGTCGTGCGCCGGAGCTCCGGGATCCCTGATACCTCGCTGAACGCGATCCATATCTCGGGTACAAGGACGCCCTCAAGGTCAAGGCAAACGAGATTCATGCTTCATTCTCCCTTTCATAGTAAAACATATATTGCTGAGCAAGTCCCGCGTTTTCACCGAAAACGGAGGTATCGAGCCCGTCTGGATAGTGCGCGCGGAGCGCTTTTTTAATCCAAGTGTCTATCGGAAACGCGCTCGGCGTGCGCAGTCCGAATAAAATCACGCAGTTTGCTACCTTTTCGCCCACGCCGTTGAGCTGCATAAGCCGCTTTTTGCTCTCGGAATAGGGCAAAAGCGCAACCTTCTCGAGGTCTAACCTGCCCTCCGCGATCTCCCTCGCCGCGCCGACGATATATGGTGCGCGGTAGCCGCTTCGCAAAAACGCGAGGTCGCCGGCATTCAGCACAGCGATCCGCTCCGGAGGCGGAAACGAATAATACTTCCTGCCCTCGAAGTCTATCTCATCGCCGTAAGCTTCGCAGAGGCGCTCTACTATGCCCTTTATGCGCGGGATATTGTTGCACTGGCTGATAATGAAGGAGCAAAGCGCCTCCCACCTGTCCTGCCGCAGTATGCGTATCCCCGCGCCGTAGGAGGAGCATAGGCGCATATAATCGTCCACGCAGACGCTCTCGCGCATTTTTTCGTAGCTGCGCGAGAGGTCGAAATAGTCGCGCCAGACGTTCTCAAAATCTGCGAGCGTGCCGGATATGTACACGCCGCCGTCCGCCTCGCGGACTCTTGCCGCCCTGCCCATCGCAACGCCGACGTAGCTTCGCTCGCTCTCGGCGTTCCAGCGGAAGCACTGGCCGCAGTCAAATATCTTTTTTACGGAAAAGTCGTCCTCCGGCAGGAGAAACACCTCTCCAAAGCGTTCTTCGGCAGTCATCAGTCGAGCTTCGGAAGAATGGAGGCAAACTCGGATTCATAGGCGTGGGACTTCGCGCTCTCCTTTTTCTTCTTCTCGATCGCCTGACCGGTCTTTGCCGGCGGCATCACGGTGCCGGCGCCGCCTACGCAGCCCCCGGGGCACGCCATTCCTTCAAGCAGGTAGCCGTTATATTTGCCCGCCTTCGCAAGCTGGAGCATCTTGCGGCAGTTGTCAAGACCCTCGGCGCGCTCGACCTTTATCTCAAGATCGGGGTGCGTGCCCTTGAGGCAGTTGACAACGGCGTTCGCAACGCCACCGGAGACGGCGAAACCGCGCCCGTCCGCGCTGCCCTCGATCATGCCCTCCTCTGCTACGAGCTCGGCAAAATCTATATCCTTCGCGTCGAACATTCCCATGACCTCCTCAAAGGTCAGAACGAAATCGATGTCGCTTCTTATGCTCTTGCGGCTTGCCTCGAGCTTCTTCGCGGCGCAGGGGCCGATGAACGCTACCTTGCAGCCGGGGTGCTCCTTTTTGAGAAGTCTGCCCGTAAGCACCATCGGCGTGAGCGCCATGGATATGCACTCAGCCTGCTTCGGGAACTCCTTTTTCGCCATGCTCGACCATGCGGGGCAGCAGCTCGTCGCCATAAACGGAAGCTTCTCGGGGACTTCCTTTACAAAGTCCTCCGCCTCCTGCATCGTGCAGAGGTCGGCGCCTACTGCGACCTCGACGGCGTCGGCAAAGCCGAGCGACTTGAAGGCTGCGCGGAGCTTGTCGTAGGTGAGGGCGGCGCCGAACTGCCCGACAACAGCGGGCGCGATAGCGGCATAGACAGGTACGTCGGACTTGATCGCCTGAATGGCCTGGAATATCTGAGCCTTGTCCGCGATAGCGCCGAAGGGGCAGTTGGCGAGGCACTGGCCGCAGGAAACGCACTTTTCCTGATTTATTTCCGCCCTGCCGTACTCATCGGAGGTGATCGCCTTCATGCCGCACGCCTTCGCGCAGGGGCGCTGCATGCGGAGGATCGCGCCGTAGGGGCAGGCCTCGATGCACTTGCCGCACTTTATGCACTTGGAGGTGTCGATGTGGCTGTGCCCGTCAAAGGAGACGGCGCCGGTCGGGCAGACCTCCTTGCAGGGGTGCGCAAGGCAGCCCTGGCACTGGTTCGACACGGTGACTACGTTATCGGGGCAGGCGTGGCACGCGAACTTGATGATGTTGACAAGCGGCGGCTCGTAGTACTTCTCGGGGCGCACGCAGTCCTCGGCGTTGGTGGAGACCGGCGCGTGCTCGAGGAAGGAGCGGAGATTGAGCCCCATCGCAAGGCGCATACGCTCTTTAACAATGGCTCTCTCGAGGAATATGCTCTCGCGGTAGGTCGCTACCTCTCCGGGGATAACGCGGTAAGGGATGCGCTCCATCTCGCTCAGATCGCCGTCCTTATAGTTGTAGCTCAGGCGCGCGACCTCGGCAAATACTCTCTTTCTTATATCGTTAACAGACGTGTAAATACCTCTCATAGAAGCACCTCCGGCATTTATTATATCTATTGTACCAAAAAAATGACAAAAGTGGAATATCAAAAAGAGAATTATTTATGTAAAAACGGGAAAATTAACGCGGGTGATCATGTGAGAACGATTATTTTGAAAAACGCGCCGCACGTCGCGGGCTTTTCCTCGACTGCTGGCAAAATGGAGGGTGAGGGTCCGCTCGCCGCGCTCTTCGACGAGGTCGAGGCAGACCCCTATTTCGGCAAGGAGAGCTGGGAGAAGGCGGAGAGCGAGCTTATGCGCCGCACGCTCGCCCGCGCGCTCACGAAGGCGCGAATGGGTGAAGAAAACCTCGACCTCATATTCGCGGGCGACCTTCAGCAGCAGTGCGCCGCCTCGACCTTCGCTCTCAGGGGACAGTCCGCTTCTCTCTTCGGGGTCTACGGCGCCTGCAGCACGATGGCGGAGTCGCTCGCTCTCGCGGCGATGAGCGTAAACGCGGGATATGCCGAGGCTGCCGCAGCCGTTACAAGCTCGCACTTTTCTACCGCCGAGCGCGAGTTCCGCACGCCGATGGAGTACGGCGGTCAGCGCACGCCGACGAGCCAGTGGACTGTGACAGGCTCCGGCGCGGTGATCCTCTCGCGCGATACGGGCAGTGTACGCGTCTGCGCTGTCACGCCCGGAAAGATCGTTGACGCCGGCATTACCGACGCGAACGACATGGGCTCCGCGATGGCGCCAGCCGCGCTCGACACTATAATGACGCACCTGGCTCAGACGCACACTTCGCCGGGCGACTACGACCTCATCCTCACCGGCGACCTCGGCCACTTCGGGAGCGAGATACTCTGCGAGCTTGCGCTTCGGGAGGGCTGTGACATCTCAGACGTTCATAACGACTGCGGAAAGCTCGTCTTTGACCGCGAAGTGCAGGACGTTCACTCCGGCGGCTCCGGCTGCGGCTGCTCGGCTTCCGTTCTTTGCGCAAAGATACTGCCGGAAATGCAGCGCGGCGAGATGAAACGTGTGCTGTTCTGCGCCACGGGAGCGCTATTGAGCCCCGTTACGACTATGCAGGGCGAATCTATCCCCTCCATCGCCTGCGCGGTGGAGCTGACGAGGTAACGATATGGAATTATTGCGGGCTTTTTTCATCGGCGGCGTTATCTGCGCTGTCGGTCAGGTGCTCATCGACCGCACGAAGCTCACTCCGGCGCGGATCCTGACGCTTTTCGTGGTCATCGGCGTCGTTCTCGGCGCTCTCGGAGTTTACGAGCCGCTCGTTGAGTTCGGCGGCGCCGGCGCGACGGTGCCGATAACCGGCTTCGGCTACGCGCTATCAAAGGGCGTGCGCGAGGCGGTAGAGAAGGACGGGCTTCTCGGCGCGTTCACCGGCGGGCTCACAGCCTCAGCCGGCGGCATAACGGCGGCGATGCTCTTCGCGTTCCTGGCCTCTGTGTTCAGCCGGAGCAAGGCAAAATAAAAGGCAGGGCATTTGCCCTGCCTTGTTATTATCTCTCTTTATCTCTCGCTCAGAATGAAGTTCACGAACCTGCGGCTGCGCTCCTCTCTGGGGTTCTCGAAGAACTCCTTTGAGGGGCCGGATTCGACCACGACGCCGTTTTGCATGAAAACGACCTTTTTCGAGACGCTTCTCGCAAACTCCATCTCGTGGGTGACTACTATCATCGTCATTCCCTCCGCGGCGAGGTCGCGCATTACGCTCAGCACCTCCCCGATAAGCTCCGGGTCGAGGGCGCTCGTCGGCTCGTCAAAGTAGATTATCTCCGGATTCTGCGCAAGCCCGCGGGCGATCGCCGCGCGCTGCTGCTGACCGCCGGACAGCGTGAACGGATACGCCGAAAGCTTATCTCCGAGTCCGACGCGCTCGAGAGCTGCCTTCGCCCGCTCGACCGCCTCATCCTTCGGCATTTTGCGCGCTACCGTAAGCCCGAGGGTCACGTTTTCAAGTACGGTCTTGTTGAGAAACAGGTTGTAATTCTGGAAAACGAACGCGGTCTTGCGGCGCACGGCGGCGATCTCGCTCTTCTTCGCCGTCGGAAGATCGTACTCTGTGCCGTCAAACGTCAGCGTACCGGCGTCGGCGCGCTCGAGGAAGTTGAGGCACCGCAGAAGCGTCGTCTTTCCGCTTCCGGACGGGCCGAGGACGGCGACGACGTCGCCCTTATCGACCGATATATCGACGCCCTTGAGTATCTCCGTTCCGTCAAAGCTCTTTCTTACGTTTCTTGCCTCTATCATTTTACGCCTCCGTAGGTACCGAGCCGCTTTTCCATTCTGCGCTGAACTACGCTCAGTATCGTGCAGAACATAAGATAGATCACCGCGACCTCGAGATAGAGCCACAGCGACTCATAGACTCTGCCGTTTATTATCTGCGCCTCGCGGAACATCTCTACTATCGTGATCGTCGCGGCGAGGCTCGTTTCCTTGAGCATTCCGATGAGCGAATTGCCGAGCGACGGGAAGGCTATTCTGAACGCCTGCGGTAAAACGACGTGCCACATTATCTGAACGTAATTCATACCTACGCAGTAGCCCGCCTCGAGCTGACCCTTCGGGACGGATTCAAGTGAGCCGCGGACGGACTCAGCCATATACGCGCCCTCGTTAAGACCGATGGCGATAACCGCCGCGGGAAACGCCTCAAGGCGTATGCCGAGCGACGGCAGACCGTAAAATATCAGATAGAGCTGAACGAGCAGCGGAGTGCCGCGCGTAAACCAGATATAAAAGCGGCAGAGCTGCCGCGCGCCGCGCACGTTCGCGTACTGCACGAGCGCGACGGCTACCGCGATAACGAGCGCGAGAGTGAATGAAAGCGCCGTCATCGGAACGGTAACGGTCACGCCGTAGCGCAAAAGCTTCGGAAACGAGTCGGCAAGGATACCGATTATCCTCTCAGCGCGCTCTAAAAATTCGGAACCGAACATAGATATCTCCTAAGTAAAAGCTGCAGGCAAAAAAGCGTCATTCCGAGCCAGTGCTGACACTGGCGTGGGAATCCGTTGTACCCATTACGCTGGAGAAAACGGATTGCCACGGCTCCAAAGGAGCCTCGCAATGACACTAAACGGATCATTTATTTCCTTGTGAGGTCTGCGCCGAAGTATTTAATGCTTAGCGCGGCAAGTCTGCCGTCATCGCGCATTTTCTGAAGCGCGGCGTCAACGGCGTCGATGAGCGACTTGTGCTCGTCGTTCTTCTGCGTCGGCACGCATACCGAGGTACCCTCGGATTCGTAGACTATCTTGATATTAGCGTCCGGGTGCTCGCGGAGATAGTCCTCAATGGACACCTTAGCGTTTACGGTCGCGTCAACTCTGCCCTGCTCCAGAACCTGTATCGTTTCTGCAAGCGTGTTTACGTAGGTCACCTCGGCGCCCATAGCGATCGCCTCGTCGGCGTAGGTGGAGTTCGGGGAGTTTGCGGTCTTTTTGCCCTTGAGATCCTCCATGGAATGAATATCCTCGTTATCCTTGCGGGTCACGATGACCTCCTGCATATAGACGTAAGGGGTCGAGAAGTGGTATTTTTCGGCTCTATCCGCAGTCCAGTCAACGCCGTTGCAGGCTATATCGAAGCGGCCGGCGTCAACTCCGGCGAGGATCGAATCCCAGTCGGTCTCCTTGAACTCAACGGAAACTCCCAGCTCCTTGCCTATCTCCTTGGCAAGCTCGACGTCAAAGCCGACAAGTTCATCGGTTTCGGTATCATGATAAGTCCAGGGGCTCCAGTCGCCCTCGGTCGCTATGGTGATAGTGCCGCGAGCCTTGATTTCGGCAAGCGTATCGCCGCTCTCTGTGTTCGACGCGGCGCATGCAGCGAGCGTGAAGATCATTAACGCCGCCATAACTATTGCAAAAGCTTTCTTCATTTCATACCTCCGTGGTGGGTTTTGTAGTTCAAATATTACCACAGATTATATCTTGTGTCAATTTGTATTTTATACAATCTAAATAGTCTTTTCCGCATTTTATTCGGCAAGCGTGCCCATCGGGTCCCACGCCTCCATCATCTTCGGCTCTCCGGGGTAGTTATCGGCAAGCGCGCCGAGATACTCGCGCTCTACCGCCGCCTGATAGACGTACTCGTCAAACCAGGAGTCAGAGCAGACGTAATAGCCCTTCTCGCCCTTGTCGCCGCCCCAGCTGTTCTCGATCTTCCACTTTGTCGGCTTGCCGTCCACGATGTCAACTCCGGTGAGGCACATAGCGTGGTTCATCGAGGAGAACCAGTAATTCAGCGCGTTTTCCTTGCTGATTGCGAGGTCGAGACCGGTGGTCGCCTCGAAATCGTAGCTCTTATCGTCCCAAACGCCCCTCTCGCGGTCGCCGTACTTTCCGACGTCGGAGCCGAACCAGACGATCTTTCCGTCCTTAAGCTGGCGGATAACGGCGTCCTTGAACTCATCCATCGGCAGATTGAGATGCACCACCGGCTTTCCGCCGACGATATTGCCGAGGTAACGGACGGTGAAGGTCTTGTGATAGGGCTTATCGGAAGTGGGAGAGTTTACGATGGAAACGCTGTTCTCAATAAGATCTCCGACGTATTTTTCCGCAAACTCGAGCGGCGTCATGCCGCGCTCCGTGTGGTAGGCGCGGTTTTTATCGACGTAGGTAAAGTCAAAGGTCTTGGGCGGCTCGGTGTAGCAGGTGCAGAGGAAGGCGTAGACCGCGCCGAGGGTGCGGTTTTTCTCCGCCTGCACCTCAGCTTCAGCGGCGCCGGAGGCTATCATCCCGCGCAGGCGCACCGCCTCGGCCTTGAGCGCGCGGTTAAGCTGCGCGTTCAGCTGCTGCGTGTGGCTCGACTGATACGTTTCGGAGTAGTTATCCTTCGGCACGACGCCGTACTTGCGGACGATGTTGGCGAACATCTCCCACTGACCGCCGTCGTGAACGCCGGTCTGGAGGATGAACTGCACGTTGCGGTCATCGGTGGGCAGCGCGGCGGTGGCGATTATATTCTCGAGCATGAGATTTGCGCGCTCGAACTTATCCCAGAACGCGAGATAGCTCTGGCTCAGCTCAAAATTATCAAGTCCGAGCTTATTCGCCACTCTCTCGCGCAGGACGTTCGTCGCGGCAAAGAGCCAGCAGCGGCCGCTCTTCTCCTGATTCGCGGCAGGCAGAGTCTTTATCTCAACCGAGAACTTCTGCTTCATGCGGAAGCTCTCTTTTGCGTCGAAGCTGACGGCGTTTATCTCGCTTTTGGAGAACGCAAGCTCAGACACTCTGCGAGCCTCGCTCTTTTTATACTGCTCGCTCCAATTTGCGAGCATATCCTCTGTAACGGGCTTCATAGACACAGTTAATTCCCCTTTTCTTTTTTCATTTAGCGCAGTATATCACTTTTTCCCCCGCTTTTCAAGTATATGCACGTTTTGTGCATAAGAATGACCGCACCCGAAATAAATCGAATGCGGTCAAAACATTTTATCCTCGGTTATACCGATCAGTCAGTTACATAGGGCAGGAGTGCGATCTGACGCGCCTGCTTGATTGCGGTGGTCAGCTCACGCTGATGCATAGCGCAGGTGCCGGTCGCTCTGCGGGGAAGGATCTTGCTTCTCTCGGAGAGATAGCGGCGGAGCTTGGATACATCCTTGTAGTCGATGTACTGAGCCTTATCGACGCAGAACTGGCAAACCTTTCTGCGCTTACGAGCCTGTGCCGGACGAGCCGGACGGGCAGCTTCTTTCTCGTTAGTCACTGTATAAACCCCCTTTTAGTGGTGTAGGTAAAAATCAAATTAAAACGGGAGGTCGCCGTCGTCATCCGACAGCTCCTCAAAATCCGAGCCGCGCACCGGGCTCTGATAGCCCTGGTAGCCGCCGGATGGCTGAGCGTTGTAGCTCTGAGTATTTCCGCCGTAACCGCCGTTATCGCGGTTATAGGAGCCGTTATCTCCGCCGGAGCGCTTGCTCTCTCCGAAATAGACGTTATCGGCGACGACCTCGGCGCTTCTGCGCTTGTTGCCGTCTCTGTCCTGCCAATCGCGGAGCTGAAGGCGGCCGGAAACTACAGCCATACTTCCCTTCTGGAAGTATTTGGAGACAAACTCGCCCGTCTGGCGCCACGCTACGCAGTCGATGAAATCGGTCTGCTTCTCGCCGCCGTCACGGCTCTGAAAGTCGCGGTCAACGGCAAGCGTAAAGGAAGCGACAGCCGTTCCCGACTGGGTGCGGCGAAGCTCGGGATCGCGGGTAAGTCTGCCCATTATCACGATGTGATTAAGCATAGTTTCTCCTTACTCTGCCGCGAGAGTGATAAGAGAGCGAACGACGCCGTCGGTGATCTTCATAACGCGGTCGAGCTCAGCGGGGAACTCGGGGCCGGAAGTGAACTTCACGAGAACGTAGTAACCCTCGGGCTTGTCGTTGATCGGATAAGCAAGTCTGCGCTTGCCCCATTCGTCGACCTCGCCGAGAGTGCCGTTCTGCTCGATGAGGGTCTTGAACTTCTCAACGAGAGCCGCGGTAGCCTCCTCGCCGAGATCCGGATCAATGATGTAAAGAACCTCATACTTTTCGCTGGTTTTTGCCATCTTTTGCACCTCCTTCTGGACTTTTGGTCTCTTCTCCTCGGAAGAGACAAGGAATTTACCTTGCCGCGCACACGGCGGCAGGCTAAATAATTATAACGGATTTTTCCCGATTGTCAAGACTAAAAACGCATTTACATATACTTTATTTCATGATATAATACCCCAAAACGCTTTTTGAGGTACTGAAATGTCTGAAAGTCCGAAATATATAACCGTCCGCGGCGCGCGGGTACACAATCTCAAGAACATCGACGTCGATATCCCGCTCGGAAAGCTCGTCGCTGTCGCGGGAGTTTCCGGCTCGGGAAAATCCTCGCTCGCGCTCGGAACACTTTACGCCGAAGGCTCGCGCCGTTATCTTGACGCGCTCTCAACCTATACCCGCAGGCGCATCACGCAGGCGTCGAAGGCCGAGGTGGACGAGATAAAGCACGTTCCCGCCGCGCTGGCGCTCCATCAGCGCCCCGGCATACCCGGAGTGCGCAGCACCTTCGGCACAGCCTCCGAGCTTCTCAATTCCCTGCGCCTTCTATTCTCGCGCCTCGGAAGTCACGTCTGCCCGAACGGGCACCGCTGCCCGCCCTCGATGGACGTGGCGCTGATGCTGCCTACAAAATGCCCCGAATGCGGAGCGGA
The DNA here is from genome assembly GCA_017412765.1 of Oscillospiraceae bacterium. Classification (GTDB taxonomy): domain Bacteria; phylum Bacillota; class Clostridia; order Oscillospirales; family Oscillospiraceae; genus RUG626. Next base: position 76,148 of record JAFPWN010000026.1, read on the forward strand.
GTTCTACGGTCCCGGCGCCGAGGCGATGGCTTTCAACTCCGACGGCGCCTGCCCGACCTGCTCCGGCACGGGAGTCGTGCGCGAGGTGGATATGTCCACCATCGTGCCGGACGATTCTCTCACTATCGACGAGGGCGCTGTCGCCCCGTGGCAGAATCTTATGTGGTCGCTGATGAAGGATATCGCCCGCGATATGGGCGTGCGCACCGACATTCCGTTCCGCGACCTCACCGACAGAGAAAAGGATATCGTTTTCAGCGCGCCCGCGGAAAAGCACCACTTTTTCTATAAAAACGAGAAAACGAACGTCGCAACGGAGATGGATTTTACTTATTACAACGCCGTTTACACCGTTGAAAACGCGCTCTCCAAGGTCAAGGACGAGAGCGGCATGAAGCGCGTGGCGAAGTTTCTCAAGGAGTGCGACTGCCCTGACTGCGGCGGCACGCGTCTGTCCGAAAAGGTGCGCTCGACCACTCTCGCCGGGAAAAATCTCGCGGAGGCGACGGCGATGACGCTCTCAGAGCTTATCCCGTGGGTCAGGAGCGTTCCGAATACGCTTCCGGGTGAGCTTCGCCCGATGGCGGAGAGCATCGGGGAGTCCTTTCTTGACAACGCGAAGCGCCTTATTGACCTCGGGCTCGGCTATCTGAGCCTTGACAGAGCCTCATCTACTCTCTCCACAGGAGAGCGCCAGCGCGTTCAGCTCGCGCGGGCTGTGAGAAACGAAACTACCGGCGTTCTCTACGTGCTTGACGAGCCGTCTATCGGTCTGCACCCCTCCAATATCGACGGGCTTATGGAGGTCGTGGACAGCCTTATCGCCGACGGCAACTCGGTCGTCCTCGTCGATCACGACGTGCGCGTGCTGCGCCGCGCCGATCACATGATAGAGCTCGGGCCGCTTGCAGGCGCGGAGGGCGGAACGATACTCGCCCAGGGGTCTGTAAAGGACGTCGCAGAAGCGCCAGACTCAAAAATCGCGCCCTTTATCCTCTCGGACGGCGGCGCCGTCAGCCGCAGTAAATGCCCGCGCGAGGAGCTTTTCAGTCTCGGCGCGATCGAGATGGAAACGAGCGCGATCCACACCGTTCACCCGCTCAGCGTGCGCATTCCGAAGGGCCGCCTCACCGCCGTGACCGGCGTTTCCGGCTCCGGCAAGACGACTATGGTGCTCGAGAGCCTCATTCCCGCGATAAACGCGCTCGCAGGCGGTGAAAAGCTTCCGGAGCACGTAAAAAAGATCCGAGCAGACGGCATTAACCGCGCGAATCTCATCGACGCCTCGCCTATCGGCGTGAACATTCGCTCGACAGTCGCAACTTACAGCGGCGTTCTCGACGAGCTGAGAAAGCTGTACGCCTCGCTCGACACAGCAAAAGTGAAAAAGCTCGGCGCCGGGGCGTTCAGCTACAACACCGGCTCTCTGCGCTGTCCGACCTGCGACGGCACGGGTCAGATCTCGCTCGACGTGCAGTTTCTGCCGGACGTTACCATCACCTGCCCCGACTGCCGCGGCGGGCGGTACGGCGAGGCGGCGCGCGAGATAACCCTCACTCCGAAGGGTTCGGAGAATGGCTATTCTATAACTGAGCTTATGGGGCTTACGGTCTCCGAGGCGCTCAGGCTCTTCGGCGGAATGAAGCGGATCGCTGACAAGCTCGCCGTTCTCGAGGGGCTCGGGCTCGGCTATCTCACGCTCGGCGAGGACACTCCGGCGCTCTCCGGCGGCGAAGCGCAGAGGCTGAAGCTCGCAAGCGAGATGGGCAAAAGCCAGTCCGACAGCGTTTTCGTTTTCGACGAACCGACGATCGGTCTGCACCCGCTGGACGTTCAGGTCCTGCTCGGCGTGCTCTCTCGGCTTGTGGACGCCGGTGCGACCGTGCTCGTTATCGAGCACGATCTCGACCTCATTTCAAACGCCGACTACGTCATCGACATGGGGCCCGGCGGCGGCGCGGAGGGCGGCAGGATAGTCGCCTGCGGCACGCCGGAGGAGATCGCCGCAAACCCCGATTCCATAACCGGTAAATATATAAAAGAGGTGCTGTGAAGGAGGCACTTCGTAAGGAAGTACTTCCTTCATGCTTTTGAGAGTAACGTAATTGACCATGCCGAATTGGGGCGGTATAATCAGTTCGACAAATTGACATTTGTGTGAGGCAAAAAAGATATGATACATTTGGAAAAAATCGATTCAACTAACATATGGGAGATTGTTGATTTGAAGGTATTCAAATCTCAGAAAAGCTTCGTTGCGGCAAACTGGGTAAGTCTCGTCCAAGCATACGGTGTTCGGGATTCGGCCACAGCTGCGTTTCCATTTGCCATCTATAATGACAAAAGACCGGTTGGGTTCCTGATGATCGGTTTTAACGAGGCTGCGATGTATGAAAATTGGGATGACATCGAAGCCCCAAAGTCACTTGTCAACAACTACTCCCTCTGGCGTTTGATGATTGACAAGCGATATCAAAAACGCGGTTACGGTAGAGAAGCGATAAAACTGGCCCTCGACTTTATCAGAACGTGGCCTTGCGGAAAAGCTGAGTATTGCTCCCTTTCTTACGAGCCGGAGAACGAGGTGGCAAGAGAGTTATACCGTTCCTTAGGCTTTAGGGAAAATGGCGAAATGGACGGCGATGAAATCGTCGCAGTATTGAAGCTGTAATTCAGAGCGCGTTAAATTCCCGTTTGTAGGGATGCTTCTGACATTAGGTTTGCACAAGAACTCCCTTGTCCGCAGTTATAGCGAGCATCGGATTTTGACCCCCAAAATTCTGAAACAGAGCGGAAAAACGGTCGTGACCATCTTAGTCACGACCGTTTCAATGCGTCGACAAAGTCTCCGCATCGAACATATTTTGCGCTC
>JAFPWN010000027.1 GCA_017412765.1 Oscillospiraceae bacterium
GAACTCATCGACTATCTCGATTACTACAACAACCGCAGGATCAAGCTAAAACTAAAGGGCCTGACACCTGCTCAACACAGATACCAGACCCTTCAGGTCGCTTAATTGAAAATCTTGTCTAACTTTTGGGGTTCACTTCAACCCCTCGCCGGTATTTTATAGTGTCACGGTCATTTTGACCTTGCCGCCGGAGTATTCCGCGGTTATTCTGCCCTTGTGCGCCTCGCAGACCGCCTTTGCGATAGACAGCCCTATTCCGTAGCCGGGTTTTTCCTCGCGGCTCTCGTCGCCGCGGTAGAAGCGGTCAAACATGTGCTTTACGGAATCCTGAGTGACGTTTTCCGCGTCGTTTGTGACCGAAAGAACCACGTTTTTGCCGCTTTTGTAAGCCTTAAGCTCGATTTCTCCGCCCTCGGGGGAGTATTTTATCGCGTTGTCGAGCAGGATACCGACGAGATGGCGGAGCGCCTTTTCGTCACCGGTCACCTCGAGCATCGGCGCGGCGTCGACAGTCAGAGTGCGGTTCTGCGTTTTTGCGAGCGCGACGAAGCTCTGCGCCGCGTCCACGACCATATCGGAGAAAGGGAACGGTATAAAGCTCATTGACCTGTCCGTTTCCTCCATGCGGCTGAGAAATATGAGGTCGGCTGTGAGGTCGGAGAGGCGCTTTGTCTGCGCCTTTATGTCGCGCGTCCACTCCGTTTCGCCGGTGTCAAGCTCCATTACCTCAGTGTCGGCGTTTATGATGGCGATCGGGGTCTTCAGCTCGTGACCCGCGTCGGTGATGAAGCGGCGCTGCTTTTCATAGCTCTCGGCTATGGGCTTCGTAGCCCTGCCCGCCGCGAGAGTAACGACGAGGAACATAACTCCCAGAGCAGCGACGGTCGTGACGGCGCTGATAACGAGAAAGCTCCATGCCTGCTGCATATCGCGTGAAACGTCCACGAATACGACAAGGCTCGACTCGCCCTTTGCGGTGATGAGATAGCGGTAGGAACCGAGCCACCCCCTGTCCGCGCCGGTCTGAACAGCGCTTTTGGCAAGCTCAAGAGCCTCGTCCTCGTCTACCGCGGCGATAAAGCCGAGGTCAGAGGCTTCGACGGTACCGTCAGAGGCGAGAGTTACGGAGAAAAACCGCGTTTCAAACGGAGTTTCCGGCGTCATCTCGCGCTTTCCCATGCGCATAAAGTCCATCGGGAAGCGCCCGTCCGAGCGTGAAATCATACCGAGCATATTGTCGGCTTCGGATATGACGGAAACGTAGTTTGCCACGTTCACAACGCCCATTATTATGACGAGCAGCGCGGTTATAGCCGTCATCGTTATGGCGACGAACCTGCGGTTGAGCTTCTTGATCATTTGGTCATCTCCAGTGAATAGCCCGCGCCGCGGGTTGCCTTTATCTGAACGTCCGCGTCAAGAACGGAGAGCTTCTTGCGCAGATAGCTGAGATATACCCATACTACGTTTATGTCGGCGTCGCTCTCATAGCCCCACACGCGCTCGAGAATGCGCTCGGCGCTGATAATTACGGCGGGGGAGCGCATGAAAAGCTCCATTATGCCGTACTCCTTACCGGCAAGCTTGTAGCTCCCGGAGGGGGAGGCGAGAGTGCAGGTCGCGGTGTCGAGCGTAACGTTGCCGTAAGCGAGGGCGCTCGAGGTCTGTGTGTGCTGAACTCTCAGCATAGCGCGCAGCCTTGCGAGCAGCTCCTTTGAGTCAAAGGGCTTCGTCAGATAGTCGTTCGCGCCGGAGTCAAGGCCGAGCACCTTGTCGTCGATCTCGCTCTTTGCGGTCAGCAGCAGCACCGGCGTCATATCTCCGCGCTCGCGCATCTCGCGCAGAACCGCGATGCCGTCCTTTTTCGGCATCATGATGTCGAGAATAACGCCGTCGTAGCTGTCCGCGGCGAGATAATCGAGTGCCTCGGCGCCGTCGTAGACAGCGTCAACGACGTAGTTGGATTTTTCAAGTATGATCTTAACGGCGCGGGAGAGGCTCTTTTCGTCCTCGGCAAACAGCAGCTTCATATTGTCAGCTCCTTTGAGTTTTGAGCATATTATAAAGGCGTATCCTTAAATAAAGCTTAAAAAGCAAAAAAGGTCATTCCGAGCCAGCGCTTACACTGGCGTGGGAATCCGCAATACCCCTTTTTCGGAGAAAACGGACCCCACGGCTCCTGACGGAGCCTCGCAATGACACTATAAGGACATTTTTGCAGCACGCCCTTTTTACAGCTTTTCAACGTGAGCCTTGATTTTTTGAAAGGTCTCGTCGCACATATCGTGCTCGATCTTGCAGGCGTCCTCGGCGGCAAGCGCGGGGTCTACGCCGATCTTCGTCAGAAAGGCGGTCAGCACCTGATGGCGCTCGTAGATACGGGCGGCGATCTCGTAGCCAGCGTCAGTCAGCGTTATGTGGCCGTTTTCGTCAATGAGGATGTAGCCGTTTTCCTTGAGGCGCTTCGTCGCATAGCTGACGGAGGGCTTTGTGACTCCGAGCTCGTTTGCGACGTCGATAGAGCGCACGTAGCCGCGGCGCTCCTTGAGCATGAGCATACTCTCGAGATAATCTTCAGCGGACTTCTGTATCTTCATAGGTGCTGCCTCCAATTCGCGGGTAAGATATTTACAATCTATCACAAAACGGAGAAAAAAGCAACCTAAAACGGACAATTTGTATTGACAAACTACGTTAGTTATGTTAAACTACCAGAAGTTAGCGAAAGCTAACGACTTTTGTTGATTAAGAGTTAAATGTATTTAACTCTGATGGAGGCTCAAAATGCTGCCGATCACAATGGCGACGCCCGGTGCGATAGTCACCGTTAAGAAGATAACCGGCAAGGATGAGGTGCGGCAGCACCTCGGAGAGCTGGGATTTGTGCCCGATGAGGAGGTCTCGGTCGTTGCGGACAACGGCGGAAATCTCATAGTCGCGATCAAATCCGGACGTGTTGCGCTGGATAAGTCAATGGCAAACCGCATTTTTGTAGAGGAGGACAGATAAAATGAAGACTCTTAAAGACGTAAAAATCGGCGAGAGCGCAGTCGTGGTAAAGCTCCACGGTGAGGGCGCGGTAAAGCGCCGCATCATGGACATGGGCATAACGAAGGGTACCGAGATCTTCGTGCGCAAGGTTGCGCCGCTCGGAGATCCGATGGAGCTCAACGTCCGCGGTTACGAGCTCAGCATCCGCAAGGCGGACGCCGAAATGATAGAGGTAAAATAAGGGAGGATAAGACATGGCTGACATTAAGATCGCCCTTGCCGGCAACCCTAACTCCGGCAAGACGACAATGTTCAACGACCTCACCGGCTCCAACCAGTACGTCGGTAACTGGCCCGGTGTTACGGTCGAGAAGAAGGAGGGCAAGCTCAAGGGCGAAAACGGCGTGATCATTCAGGATCTGCCGGGCATATATTCGCTCTCACCCTATACTCTTGAGGAGGTTGTCGCAAGAAACTACCTCGTTAACGAGAAGCCCGACGCGATAATCAACATCGTAGACGGAACAAACATCGAGCGAAATCTCTACCTCACCACCCAGCTCATCGAGCTTGGACTGCCGGTAGTGGTCGCTGTAAATATGATGGATCTCGTCCGCAAGAACGGCGATCAGATCAACGTCCAGAAGCTCGGACAGGAGCTCGGCTGCGAGATCGTCGAGACGAGCGCCCTCAAGGGCGAGGGAAGCCTCACCGCCGCGAAGAAGGCGATGGAGCTTGCAAAATCCAGACAGTCCGGCAATCTCCCCGCAGTGTTCAACGGCTCTGTCGAGCACGCTATCGCGCACATCGAGGAGAGCATTGAGACAAAGGTTGACCCGCGCTTCGTTCGCTGGTACGCAGTAAAGGTTTTTGAGCGCGATGAAAAGGTGCTCGCTGACCTGAATCTCGATAAGGATATCCGCGATCACATCGAAAGCCACATCGTCGACTGCGAGAAGGAGCTTGACGACGACGCCGAGAGCATCATCACCAATCAGCGCTATACCTACATAGCGAAGGTCGTTTCCAAGTCCGTCAAGAAAAAGGCGGCGAAGAACGCAATGACCGTCTCGGATAAGATCGACCGCATCGTAACGAACCGCTGGCTCGGACTTCCGATCTTCGCCTGCGTAATACTTATCGTCTACGCTGTCGCGACGGGCGGATGGAAGATCTCCATCGGCACCGCGCTTACCGACTGGGCAAACGACGGACTGTTCGGCGACGGATGGTTCCTGCCCTTTGTTTCAAGAGTTGACGATTACGATGAAGCCGCCGGCGCCTTCGAGGAGGCCGAGGCGATCATCGAGGCCTATGAAAACGGCGAGACCGTCGCGTATATGTACGATGATGAGGCGGCGGAGGACATCGAGCTCGAGGTAAACGCCGAGACCTATGCCGAGGCTCTTGAGGTTGAGGAGCCCGACCCCGCGGATTACGGCGTCTACGTTCCCTCGATCCCCGCGCTTCTGGATAAGCTGCTCACGAACGCCGACGGCGACCCCGTCATTCCCGAGTGGCTCTACGGACTCATAATGGACGGTATCGTTGCAGGTATCGGCGCCGTTCTCGGCTTCGTTCCGCAGATGCTCGTTCTCTTCCTCTTCCTCGCAATACTTGAGGATATCGGTTACATGGCTCGCGTAGCCTTCGTAATGGACAGAATTTTCCGCCAGTTCGGACTTTCCGGTAAGAGCTTCATCCCGATGCTCGTCGCCACCGGCTGCGGTATCCCGGGACTTATGGCGTCGCGTACCATTGAAAATGACCGCGACCGCAAGCTCACGCTCATGACTACGACCTTCATGCCCTGCGGCGCGAAGATGCCGATCATCGGCCTTTTCGCCGGCGCTCTCTTCGGACACAGCGCATGGGTCGCGGCAAGCGCGTATTTCATCGGAATGGCGTCCATCGTCATCTCCGGCATCATGCTCAAGAAGTTCAAGGCATTCGCCGGCGATCCCGCGCCCTTCGTCATGGAGCTGCCCGCATACCACGTCCCCTCTGCGAAGAACGTGCTTCGCGCGACCTGGGAGCGCGGCTGGAGCTTCATTAAGCGCGCCGGCAGCGTGATCGTTATCTCCTCCATCATCATCTGGTTCCTCTCCGGCTTCGGCTTCACCTCCGAGGGCTTCGGAATGGTCGAGGATATGGACGCCTCCATCCTCGCCGTAATCGGAAACGCGATGGCATGGCTCTTCGTTCCGCTCGGCTTCGGCACCTGGCAGGCGACCGTCGCCACCATCACCGGACTTGTCGCAAAGGAAGAGGTCGTCGGCACGATGGGCGTTCTCTACGGCAACCCGCTTCTCCAGAACGTAGGCGATCTCTATACCGGTATCTCCGGATACAGCTTCATGTGCTTCAACCTTCTCTGCGCTCCGTGCTTCGCCGCTATCGGCGCCATCAAGCGCGAGATGAACAACGCAAAGTGGACCTGGGGCGCGATCGGATATATGTGCGCGTGGGCTTACGCAGTTGCCCTCATCGCGTATAACCTCGTCGGACTCTTCTTCGGCGTAGGCTTCTCCGTCTGGACTGTCCTCGCCGCCGTAGTTCTTGCCGCGATCGTCTATCTCACCGTCCGCAAGAACCCCTACGATCAGGATCACCTTGCAGTAAAGGTAAAATAAGGAAGTGTCAATAATGACAACTATCATCTCCGCCGCCGCGGTAGTCGGCCTCGTCGCCGTCTGCGTGAGGGAGCTTATGCCGAAAAAGGGCAAAAAGGGTTCCTGCTGCGGAAATTGCGCAGGCTGCAGCGGCTGCTCGTGCGGCTGCTCATCCAAAAGGTAACAACGCTTTCCCACGGGCGTAGTTATACAAGTTTGTGTTCACCTTAACAAAGGATCGCCGCTCCCCCAAAAGGGGAGCGGCGATTCAGACTGTAGACAAAAAGAAAAAAGC
>JAFPWN010000005.1 GCA_017412765.1 Oscillospiraceae bacterium
CGTTGGATAAAGGAGGCGGGGATCTGTGAAGGGGCCGGCCGAGAGGCCCCTTCACGTCGCATCACCCGCCCGCAGGCGTCATATTTTGCGCTCAGAGAGCGCAAAATATGTTCGATGCGGAGACTTTGTCGACGCATTGAGAGCCTGCCAAGCGGCAGGCTCTTTTGTGACTTGTGGAATTTTATCGCGTTCCCTTGTCGTAGGGAATACCCTCCGCTTTCGGAGCCTTCGAGGATTTCGATGTGAAGGCGAGCACGATGAGGGTGATGATGTAGGGGAGCATACGGTACAGATTCGGGCTGATGCCGATGTCCTTGAGCAGGAATATGCCGTCGCCGTTTAAGTCGATGGAGCCGTAACCCGCGGCGATGCACTTGAAAAGGCCGAACAGGAGGCTCGCTCCGGCGATGGTCAGGGGATTCCAGTTGCCGAATATCATAACAGCGAGAGCGAGGAAGCCGAAGCCTGCTACGTCGCCGTTAGCCGTGCAGTTCGCGGTGGTGAGCGCGTAGACGAAGCCGCCCATGCCTGCGAGCGCGCCGCTTATGAGAACGCCTGACCAGCGCATCTTGTAGACGTTGATTCCGACTGAGTCGGCAGCCTGGGGATTTTCGCCGCAGGCGCGAAGCCTGAGACCGAACTTCGTTTTGTAGAGAATGACCGAGAGGATGACGAACAGCAGTATGCAGATGTAGGTGGCGATATAGGTCTTGTCGAAGAAGGTATTGCCGAAGAAGCCGAGATCGGCAGTCCTGTCGAAGCCGAAGAGAGTCTTTTTGATCATGAACCAGCTTGCCGCGTCAACGGAGATGAGGGTGTTCTGATTTGCGAGTACGCGGATGAGGAAGAGAACGAGCGCGGGAGCCATAAGATTCAGCGCAGTGCCGCCGATAGTCTGATCCGCGCGGAGGTTTATTGAGGCGAAGGCGAGCAGAACGCTGAAGATGCTTCCGAACACCGCCGCAAGCAGCATGGCGATAAGCTCAAGCCCCTGAAGCGTCATCCAGTCGCCGGCAGCCTTAGCCGCGGCAAAAGCCGCGCTCTCAGAGAGCATACGCACGAAAAGAACGCCCATGAACGCGCCGAAGATCATGATTCCTTCGAGCGCGAGGTTGATTATGCCGCTTCGCTCCGCGAATACGCCGGCGAGAGCGACGATCATAAGCGGAACAGCATATAGAAGTGTCTGCTGAATGAGAAACGTCATTTCTTCTCGCCTCCTTTCTTTGCGTCGACCGGCACCGTAATGACCTTGTCCGGTATGCGCTTGTGCTGCTGCCTTTGACCGATTATGAGCCTTATGAGCTGGCTGAAGGCGGCGAGATAGACGATAACGGAGATTATTACGTCGGTGATGTACTCGTTATAGGCGGTGAGCTTCGTGAGCTGGAGACCGACGATATCGAGCATCGCCATGAATATGCCGGAGAAGATAACGCCGATGGGGTTGTTGAGCGCGAGCAGGGCAACCGGGATGCCGTTGAAGCCCTCGCCCGGAAGCGACTGATACGTGTTCCAGAAGAACTCTGTGTTGCCGCTGAGGTAGTAGAGCGAGGCGCCGGCGCCGGCGAGAGCGCCCGCGATCGCCATGGAGATGACTATGTTGCGCTTGTCGCGTATGCCGGCGTAGCGGGCGGCATGGCGGTTTGCGCCGCAGGCCTTAAGCTCATAGCCCATCGTGGTCTTGTTCATGAGAACGTACATCGCAATGGCGGCGACTATTGCGATCAGAATGCCGGCGTTGATCTGCGAGCCGGTGAAGAGTGAATCAAGCCCGAGCTTCGCGGTCTGAACTCCGTTGTAGCTCGTCTTGAGAATGTAGCCGAGCTTTGTGGACTCTACGTTGTTTTTGAAAGGGGAGATCTCAAACGCCCACGTTACAACGTTTGCGGCAATCCAGTTCGTCATTATGCAGGCGATGACCTCGTTTATGTTGAGAAACGCCTTGAGAAGCCCCGGGATCGCGCCCCAGAGCGCGCCGGCGAGGATGCCGCAGAGGAAGGCGAGGGTCCATACTATCCAGGCGGGAACGGCGCTCGTTGGGATCGAGAGGGCGACCATAAGGCTCGCCATCGTGCCCATAAGATACTGACCGGGCGCTCCGATGTTGAAAAGTCCCGTTTTATACGCTACCGCGACGGAAAGACCGGTCATGATTACCGGCACAGCGCGGAAGAGCATATTTCCGATGCTTGAGGGGTTAAAGCCCCAGGTTAGCGCCCCTACCGCGTCGCGGCCGGTGGAGAGGATTCCGGCAAAGATGAGCTGCAGACCCTCGAGCGCGCCGGAAAAACCTATGTTGGAGCTTGTCAGGCCGACTATGAGAACGAGTATGCCGCCGAAAAGGAGTCCCGCGAGGATAGAGATAAGCGAGGCGAAGAGCTTTGTCATTCCTTCGCTTCTGAGAAATTTTTTCACTTTGCCTCACCTCCGACCTTATCGCGCTTCGCGCCGGACATATATAGTCCGAGCTCCTGAACCGTTGTTTTCTTCGGGTCAAGCTCACCGACGAGCTCGCCCTCGTACATCACGAGGATCCTGTCGGAGAGGCTCATGACCTCGTCAAGCTCGAGCGAAACGAGCAGTATCGCCTTTCCCTCGTCGCGCTCGCGCACAAGCTCTGCGTGGATGTTCTCTATGGCGCCGACGTCAAGTCCGCGCGTCGGCTGAACGGCGATAATGAGCGGCTTGTCGCGGTCAAGCTCGCGGGCGATGATCGCCTTCTGCTGGTTGCCGCCGGACATGGCGCGCGCTATCGTGATCGGCCCCTGACCGCTTCGCACGTCGAAGCGCTCTATGAGGTCGTTTGCGTACTCGCGTATCTCGCGGGTCTTGATGAAGCCGCCGTGCTGGAAGCGCGGATCGAGATAAGACTGGAGCACCATGTTCTGCTCGAGCGTGAAGTCGAGCACGAGTCCGTGCTTGTGTCTGTCCTCGGGAACGTGGCTCGACCAAAGACCGCGGCGCTTTATGGTGGAGTGGGAGATATCCTCGCCGCAGAGGGTTATTTTACCGCCGGATGCCTTGTCAAGACCGGTCAGACCGTGAATAAGCTCCGTCTGACCGTTACCGTCGATGCCCGCGATGCAGAGTATCTCGCCCTTATGGACCTCGAAGCTGACGTCCTTGACGGCGTCCGCCTTGTGAGTGTGACTCGGAACGGAGAAGTTTTCGACTTTCAAAACTGTCTCGCCGGGGTGGGCGGGAGCCTTTTTGACCTCGAGCTGAACGGGTCTGCCGACCATCATGTTCGACAGCTCCTGCTTTGTCACGTCCTTTGTGTTGACCGTGCCGATGTACTTGCCCTTTCTGAGAACGCTGACGCGGTCGGAGACGGCCATTATCTCGTTGAGCTTATGAGAGATAAAGAGGATGGATTTGCCCTCTTTGGCAAATTCCTTCATGGTGGCCATCAGCTCGTCTATCTCCTGAGGAGTAAGAACGGCGGTCGGCTCGTCGAAGATGAGGATCTCGTTGTCGCGGTAGAGCATTTTGAGGATCTCCACGCGCTGCTGCATTCCGACGGTGATATCCTCGACCTTTGCGTCAAGGTCAACGGAAAGACCGTACTTCTCGCTGAGCTCCTCGACCTTTTTGCGCGCGGCCTTTTTCTTGAGGAAGCCGAGCTTGTCCGTGGTTTCGGCGCCGAGAATGATGTTGTCGAGAACGGTGAAAACCTCTATGAGCTTGAAGTGCTGGTGAACCATTCCTATGCCGAGAGCGGTAGCGTCGTTCGGATCGTTGATCTTAACGACCTCACCGTTTTTTCGGATCTCGCCCTTCTCCGGCTGGTAGAGACCGAACAGAACGCTCATAAGAGTGCTCTTTCCGGCGCCGTTTTCACCGAGAAGCGCGTGGATCTCGCCGCGGCGGAGCTGGAGAGTAATGTCATCGTTTGCGATTATGCCGGGAAATTCCTTGGTTATGTGCAGCATCTCGATGACATACTCGGAGTTTTCTGCCACTTAGACCACCTTCTTTCTTTAGTTTTCAATTTATTATACAAATATTCGCTGATTTTTTCAAGATGGAAGTGTGCAAAATGCGTAAAAAAGCCGACAAAGGTCAAAACCTCTGTCGGCAAATTGAGCTGTCGGGTTATTGACACTCGCCGCGGCGAATGATAAACTGCCGATGAAGGGAGTGACGGCTATGGCTTCATGGATGGTGCATCTGAGGATCGCGGACGAGCTTCTCAATAAACTCGACGGAATTGACGAAACGGCGTTCATCGTCGGCTCTATCGCGCCGGACAGCGGCGTGCCGAACGCTGACTGGTCGGTGTTTTCCCCGCCGAAATCGGTTACGCATTTTTATAAGCGGACGGAGGCGGGAAAGGTGATAGATCTCGAAGCCTTCTGCAATAAATATATGAGCGAAGAGGCGATGAGCGGTTACGATGATCGGGAGTATTCCTTTTTCCTCGGCTATTACGCGCACCTTCTGACGGACGAGCGGTGGACTCAGACGATAATGAAAGAGCTGAAAAAGACGTTTTCTGAGGAATACGCCGGGAATAAAAGCAGGCTCGTTGAAAAAGCGAAGGAGGACTGGTACGACCTCGACTTTCGCTATCTTGCGGAGCACCCGGAGTTTCACGCCTTCGCCGTCTATGAAAACGCGGTGGGCTTTGAAAATGAATTTATGGATATTTTTTCGAGAGATGCGTTTGATAACAGACGTGAGTATATATCGGGCTTCTATCGCGGCGATGAGCATGGCGAGCTGTACAGACCTTATCCGTATCTCACGCCCGAGCGGGCTGACGCGTTCGTGTATGACACGGCGGAATGGATATTTTACACTAAGCTCCGATAAAATCATTTAAATCTTTCCGGTCAGAATTGTGCCATACTTTGTTGGCTTTCTTGACCATATATTTCCATTATGCTCTGCGAAAGCCGCCTCGTCTGGCGCAATTCTGCCTCGGAAATCTAATAAAGCATTTTATC
>JAFPWN010000028.1 GCA_017412765.1 Oscillospiraceae bacterium
AACTCAATTTTCCTCAAAAGGGCAAAAACAGGTTTCCTCTGGGCAGCTCAAAATTACGCCGAAATGTTGCCATATAATGGAAATAACTGAGACATTTTTGAGCCGGATTTGATGGTTTGGCATTCTGACGGAATTTTTTAGAGGGCTACACCATCGAAGGGCTGTATGTGCCTCTCCTCATTGCACCCGGCAGACGCTTTTTTTGAGAGAAAATCGAGTTTATCAAGCTAATAATTATATTCGTGCGGTTTTGCTGCCTGACTCCTGCTGCACGAAAAAGCAGGTTTTGAAGGGGTAAATAATCATGTTTTTGCGGGTTTGCCGGTCGGAGTATTGATTCGTTATCTTATCGCATATATACCCGGCAGATATATCTGAACGAATTAGTATGGAGTTATATGGACTTATATTGGGATATATAACACAATACCCTTAATGAGAGAGAAGAGTTTAGTTTCCTCAATCTATCCGTATTTTTTTATACAGCACCTTGGCAACAAGTTCTTTACGATTAAATTGGAGTATTTGCGGATTAGCAGCCCGTTCTGACGCATTTAGAGGCGTTTTAGAGCGATTATTGTTTAGATGGTATCCCTGCCCTGTTTTTTGTCGTTTATCTTCGTTTTGAGCAGGTTTTGGAAGTATGAGCAGTAAATGATTTGAATTATACTGAATGCAGCACCGGCGATTCTATCGAGTTATATTGAGTTATATTGAGATATATAGACTCTACCTATTTCACAGCTTCGCATCAGCGCCGGCTTCGCGTTTTTACCGGATTTCAGAACGATGCTTTACTACCCTTTTACTACTGTTTTTAGCCGGTTTTAATTGATTCCGGCACGAACACGCCCATTTTATTGCCCGAGCCGAATACAGCGCAGGTACCGACAACAAGCTCACTGCTTCATTCTGACAGATAATTATTTATTCGATGTATTTTGAGTCGAAACCGAATATGTTAAAATGCACAAAAAGACAGGCCTCCAAGGGTTACTTGAAGACCTGTCTGAGTCTATTTTGTCTTTATTTCTATGTTTTCTCTGAATGTAAAATTTCCTGAGTTTACCCGTTATTGGTCAGGAAAGGTCAATTTGCCCTTTTGAGGAAAATTGAGTTTCGCAAAAACATCTCAGTTCAAGAGGTTTTCGGTGGTCTCGGGGTCGAAGAAGTGCATGACCTTTGACTCGAAGGTTATCCAGACCTTCGCGCCCTGTCTGAGACCCTCTCTCTCCTTCGCGTCAAGTCCTACGGTCGGAACGCGGACGATGAGGCGCGTGCCGTCCTCGGTATAGACGTGGAGGTGAAGCTCGGAGCCCATCATTTCGTTGACCTCGAGTGTGCAGGGTATGCCCTGCCCCTGCTTTGCGAGCACGATATGCTCGGGACGGACGCCGAGGCAGATCTCGCCCTCCTTTGCGCCCTTAGCTTTGAGAGCCGCGCCCTTTTCGCCGTCAACGGCAAACTTCACGCCGAAAGGCGCGACAGAATACTCTCCGCCCTGCTTTTTAAGCTCGGTCTTGATGATGTTCATCTGCGGTGCGCCTATAAAGCCTGCGACAAAGAGGTTTTTCGGCATCTCAAAGACCTCGGCAGGAGTGCCGACCTGCTGTATAAAGCCGTCCTTCATGATGACGATGCGGTCGCCGAGGGTCATAGCCTCGGTCTGATCGTGGGTGACGTAGACGAAGGTGGTGTTCAGCTTCTGGCGAAGGAGTATGATCTCAGCGCGCATCTGATTGCGGAGCTTCGCGTCAAGGTTCGAGAGCGGCTCGTCCATAAGGAACACCTTGCTGTCGCGCACCATAGCTCTGCCGATGGCTACGCGCTGGCGCTGACCGCCGGAGAGAGCGCGCGGCTTTCTGAGCAGATACTCGGTGATGCCGAGGATCTCAGCGGCGTTCGTGACCTTTTCGTAGATGACGTCCTCAGGCATCTTCTGAAGCCGAAGCGAGAACGCGATATTATCGTAAACGGTCATGTGCGGATAAAGAGCGTAGTTCTGGAAGACCATTGCGATGTTTCTGTCCTTCGGCTGGAGATCGTTAACGACCTCGCCGTCGATCTCGACGGTGCCGCCGGAGATCTCCTCAAGACCCGCGATCATACGGAGCGTAGTCGATTTGCCGCAGCCGGAGGGCCCGACGAAAACGACGAATTCCTTATCCTTGATATCGAGATTAAAATCGTGAACGGCAACGACGTTGTTGTCGTACACCTTTTTGACGTTTGTAAGCTTAACGGTTGCCATAGTTTCTCCTCCTCTTATCCCTTGACGGCGCCGCCTGTGACGCCCTCGACGTAATATTTCTGCAGGCACATAAAGAGTATCGCAACGGGAAGCGCAACGACAACGCCGCCTGCGCAGAATAGCGTGTAATTGTTGAAGGTCATCGTGTCCGTAGCGAGCCAGGACTGAAGTCCGACCGCCACGTTCATCGCGCCTGGGAACATCTGCGAGACGTAACGCGCAAAGACGAAGTCGCCCCACGGACCCATGAACGCGGTGAGTATCGTATAGATCACGATAGGCTTGGAAAGAGGAAGAATGATCTTTGTAAGCACCTGCGCCCTCGTCGCGCCGTCTACTCTGGCGGCCTCGTCAAGACTCTTCGGGATAGTGTCGAAGAAGCCCTTTGAAACGTAATAGCCCATGCCGGAGGACGCGACGTAAACAAGGATAAGTCCCGGCACCGAGCTGCCGTACTGACCGGTGAGGTGCAGGTCGTCAAGAACGCGGTAGAGAATGATCATGGCGAGCATTCCGGGGAACATTCCGAGGATGAGCATGAACTGCATGAGCGCTTTTCTGAGCTTGAAACGGAAGCGCGAGAGCGTGTAGCTCATGCACAGCACGATGATGGTCTGCGTTACGGAAACCACGACAGCGCAGATGAAGGTATTGAAATACCACTGCGGGAAGTTCGTGTCGAGGAGCTTTATGTAGTTATCGAGGCCCCACTGCTTCGGGATAACGTAGCCGACCTGATAGGTGCTTTCAACGCGGAAGGACTGCAGAACGATGCAGACAAACGGAATGAGCCAGATAATGCTTATGATAACGAGAAGAACGTGGATAACTGTATTTGAGATGGCGCTGGACGCCTTCAGGCCAAGATGCCTTTTCGGAGTTTTATTTTCATTCATCACTGGAAATCCTCCTCATTCTTGACTGAGGGCAGCAGGTTATAGACGACAAGCGAGATAAGCGCTACCACAATAAAGACGAGAATACCTACGACGGACGCGAGGTAGTACTTCGTATCGGAGCCGGTAGTGATCTTAAAGAGCCAGGTGATAAGAAGATCGGTGAAGCCGACAGAGCCGGAGGCGCCGGACGCCGCGGGGTTCGTGGGTCCGCCGCCGGTGAGCAGGTAGATAACGTTGAAGTTATTCATATTGCTCGTGAAGCTCGTGAGCAGATACGGGCCGGTGATGAAGAGCATATACGGAAGCGTGATCTTTGAGAACTGCTTCCATCCGCTGGCGCCGTCGATCTTCGCTGACTCGTAGAGGTCAGCCGGGATATTCATAAGAATACCGGTAGCGATAAGCATGAGGTACGGAATGCCGATCCAGATGTTTATCACAATGACCATTATGCGCGAGAGCATCGGATCGCCCCAGAAGTCGATAGCCTTGTCGATAAATCCGAAGCTGAGGAGCGCTCCGTTTATGAGTCCGTTCAGCGTGAACATCTTGGATACGTAAAGGAGAGAGATGAACTGCGGGATAGCGATAGTGAGAACAAGGATCGTTCTCCACAGCTTCTTGACTCTTATTCCCTTCTTGTTTATCATCATGGCGACGAAAATGCCGAGGAAATAGTTTGAGAAGGTGGCGAAGAATGCCCAGATAAGAGTCCACGTAAGCACCTCGCCGAAGGTCGCGGCATAGTTGACTCCGCCGACGTCCCATGAGAACATCGTCTTGAAGTTATCTAAGCCTACCCAGGTAAAGAGCGCGTTCGTGTAGCCGTTGTGCGCGCCGTCGTAGTTTGTAAACGCAACGAGGATCATGAAGATGATCGGCATAACGGTGAAAACGAGGATTCCGGTGAGCGGAAGCGCGAGCAGGGTCTTGTGGAACTGATCGTCAACGAGGCTTTTGAGATCGTCCTTGCCGCTCCTGAGCTTTTTTCCGCTCTTAAGTATCTCCTCCGCGATCTTGTTCTGCTTCACGTTTACACGCCATGTGTAGATAAAGGCGACGATGAAGAAGAGCGTCAGAACGCCGTAGAGCAGGATGCGGAAGGAGTTATCGTGCGGAATGGAGATGTACTGGTCGAGTATTTCGTCATAGCCCTTCTCAGGTCCCTGAAGGCCGAGAGAGCCGAGCATCTGAACCCAGTAAGCTCCGCCGAACGGAGTTATCATATACCAGATGAAAACTACCTCAAAAATGAGGAAAAGCACGCCTCGGAGGATCTGCCCGCGCGCGATATTACCGAAGCCCATGACTAAAAACGAGGTCTTGGTCTTCCAGTCGCCCTCGGCAAAGGTTTTTCCGATATCGGCAAATTCTCTGCCGATCGCCTTAAAGAAGCTTGCGATACTGCCGCCAATGCCCTTTATGCCGTTCCAGAGGTTAGCCGGAATATCCACAAAGAACATAATGAACTTGTACCAGAACTTGTTCCACTTCGGCAGCATCAGGTATTCAAGGTCAGTTAGTCTCTTCATCTAAATACCATCCCCTGTTAAAATGAGGCCGGAGTCAAGACTATGTTCCTGACTCCGGCCTATAAATCACTTATTAAGCCAAAGCGTTATACTTTGATGAAGGTTACTGCGCGATAAGGGTGATCATGCCGGTGGATTCAACGAAGTGGATCTTGTAGGTGCCGTCGGCCTCGACGACCATGTTGTCGCCGCCGGCAACGCCGTCCTTACCATAGTTGACGTCCCAGGAAGCGCCCTGACGGACCTTGAACTCCTCGCCTGCGTGAAGCTCAATAGGAGCAGTCTCGTACTCGCCGTCAGCGACCTTGTTCATGGGGATGTCGGTATCCCAAGAGGTACCTACGATGGAGCCGATAGCGCTCCAAGCCTGCTTCTCCTCAGCGGTCATGGTGAAGAGAGCGGCGATCTTGTCGCTGTAGTTCTGAAGAGCCTGCTTGAGACCAGCCTCGTCGGTAGCGGCGGCGATGTCATCAGCGATGACCTTTGCGATATCCCACCATGCGCCGTGGATCTGGCCCTGAGGTACGGAGTAAGCGTTCTGTGCAAAGAGAGCGGCGAGACCGGGGTTAGCCTGAACAGCGTCGGACTTCTGAGCATTGAGGTTTGCGGGACCCCATGCAAGCTCGGTGAAGCGCTCGGTCTGGCGCTCCTCGTCGGTGAGGTACTGAGCGAGCTTGTGGAGAGCGGCCTGCTTGGTGGTATCGTCTCCCTGCGGCTTTACGCCCATGAGCTTGCAGCCGTTGAAGGAGCCGATGTGATAGCTCTGACCGTCAACCTCGAAGGAGGGCAGATCGGTAACGCCCATGTTGTCGCCGAGAACGGTCTGGATGTCATTGTAAGCCCAGGTGCCGGTAACAACGATGGCGGCGCCGTTTGCGAACTCGGCGGCGGAGGAGCTGGAGAGGTTCATCGGGCTGTCAACGAGCTTCTTGATGCCCTTTGCCGCGATGAGACCCTTGTCGGAATTGAAGGTATCGTTGACGGAGACGAACTCGCCGTCAGAATCGGTAGTCCACTCGGAGACGCAGCCGGTGCCGAAGAACCAGCCTGCGAGATACCATGCGGAGGTGTTGGTCTCGAATGCGAAGTACTTTCCGGCGGCCTCGCAGTCAGCGATGAGCTTCTCGAGGGAGTCAACGTCAGCGTCGGGGATGACGGACTTGTCATAGTACATGAAGTAGCCGTTATCGGAGGTGAGAGGATAAGCATAGAGATCCTCGCCTACGGTAGCAGCGCCGACAACGCCGGCGTCATTGGCTGCGGCAACAGTCTCAGCGGCCTTAACGCCGAGCTTGTTGAGCGCGCCGCCCTGTACGAGGCGGGCGAACTGGTCCTGAGCGAAGCAGTAGAGATCAGCGCCTGCGTTGATGTCAACGAGCATCTGATCGGCTGCGGTAGCCTCGGAAACGGGGTTGACCTCAGCGTTGAAGGTGATGCCGTCGGTGTTGGAAGCGTTGAAGTCAGCGATCTGCTTCTTTGTAAGCTCGACAGCGGCCTCACCGGTCCAGACTACGATGTTGTAGGTGCCGGCAAGAGCGGAGGTCTGAGCGGGCTGATCGTTGGTCGCGGGGGTATCATTCGTTGCGGGGGTGTTGTTTGCGGGGGTGTTGTTTGCGGGGGTGTCATTGTTTGCGGGGGTGTTGCTCGCGGGCTGCTGTGTGTTGCCGCCGGAGCAGGCTGCCATGGCGAATACCATGACGAGCGCAAGTGCGATTGCTACAAATCTCTTCATTTCACATTTCCTCCTACTATGTAATTAATGCATCTTTATCTCTCATTCATGAGAGATACAAACAGGGGTACCCCTGTTAAATTACCGTCATTATACTACAATTTAAGATAGTTGTAAACAATTATTTTTGCATTTTTACGAATTCAGTATTGCAAATAGTACAAAACAGCATCATTTTGACGAATTTAACAATGCGTCGTCGATCTTTCCCCACGCGCCGTTGCCCTCTCCCGAGCAGCGCACGTAGATACCTACGGTGACAGAGCCGTCCGTTACCTCAAAGGTTCCGGTGTTTCCGGAGTTCCAGTTTCCGTAGCCGCTGATCGGGATAAGTTCGCTTCTGACCTCGCCTCCGGAGGTCACCGCGTAGGCGTATATCTCGGTTTCGCCGCAGTCGCCGCCCATCACGGAAATATCGAAGCTGTAAGCGCCGGGCCTGAGGTCGGTCACGGTCTGCTCAAGCCTGAATTCAACGGTGTCCTTACCCGCCGACCAGAAGTGATAGTGCTTTGAGCCGGACATCGAGTCGGTCTGCTTATCCTCGACGTAGAGCTGCTCCGTCGCGGCGAGGTTCGTCGCCGTCCACGCTTCTTCGCCCTCCTCAAAGGACCAGTTGCGGAGGTAGTTGTACTCGACCATGGAAACGTAAGCGTGGGCGGTAAAATCTCCAGCCCTGCCGGTTATATCGTACTTTTTGACTCCGCCGGACTTCATCTCCGCGATTTTGTTATCGTCTATATCCCAGACTACCGGGATCGCTTCCTTGGAGTCGTCGGTCATAACCGCGTTGACGGTCTCCGGCAGCTCGACCTCTCCGGCGAGGTCTATCATGAGATTCACGTCCTCTATCGCGTCCGGCTGAGGCGCTATCTCGTTGCCGGTCTTGGCGAGCGCCCAGACCTTGAGCGATTCGAGCGCGTGACCGTGCGCGTCGAAAAACGCCTGATTATCGACGGCACAGCCGCCGTAATACTTGCCCGCATCGTTCGGGTCATAGCCGGCGGCGTAGCTTGAAGCCCAGCCGGAGCCGAACTTCTCCCACTTCTCGTGGTTTTCTTCCCAGCTCTCGGTGCCGACGGATATCCAGGTGCCCTCCCAGTAGCACACGCCGATGCAGGTTTCTGTGGACGCGGCGCAGTTAATAACGTCGCGCACGCAGTTTGCCTGAGCCTGAACGGTGTAGGGGTAGTTTTTCGTCACGAGGCTTCCCTCGCCTATCGTGTTTCCGCTGAAATCTGTATCCTCGGCGGTGTAAGCCCAGCTCGTTTCCATTATCATCGTCTTTTTGCCGTAGGTTTTACCGACCTCGGCAAGCTCGGCGCTGAGATTGTCAAGCGTTCCGTGCCAGTACGGATAGTAGCTTGAGCCGAAAACGTCGTAATCTACCTCGTACTCTTTAAGCTTCTCCGCGTAAGCGGGATAGGAGTTGTTCTCGGGATTGGCAAAGTGCAGCGCTATAAGCGCGTCCGGGAATACCTCGCGAACAGCCCTGCAGCCGCTCTTCATAAGGAGCGTTATCTTGAGCCAGCTCTTTTCGCCGCAGAAATACTGGTTCGTTTCGTTGCCGACAGCGACCATTCCGACGTCAACTCCCGCGTCCCTGAGCTTCGTGAGGCTCTCGACGGTGTACGCATAGAGCGCGTCAGCCTTCTGCTCGACGCTCATGCCCTGCCATGCCTTCGGCACGAACTGCTTTGCCGGATCCGCCCAGAAATCGGAGTAGTGGAAGTCCGCGATGAGCTTCATGCCGTACTTTGTCGCGCGCTTGCCGATCTCAACGCACTTGTCGATATCGTTGTTGCCTCCGCCGTAGCCGTTGCCGTTTTCATCGTAAGGGTCGTTCCATATCCTTACGCGGATATGCGTTATGCCGTTGTCGGCAAGGATCCTGAAAACGTCCTGCTCCTCTCCGTCAAAGGCGTAATACTTGACCCCGCTCGCCTCAAGCGCGATAACGCTCGATGCGTCCATGCCCATTATAAAGTCATCGCCGATGCCTTCCGCCTTTTTGACGTAAAGCGAGTCGCTCGAAACAGGCGCGGGAACGTATTTCGCCGCCGCAGTCTCCTTCGGCGTTTCATCCGTTACGTCCGGCTCCGGGACCGGCTCGTTCACTGCCTGCTCAGCGCAGGCTGTGAGCAAAAGGGTAAGTATAAGCGCGAAAATCACCATCTTTTTCATTTCCTCACCTCATGTTCAATATTCTCTCGCCCACCTCGGCCGCCTTTCCGTCCGATAGATGCTGCGAGTCTTTTCCGAAAAAGAGATAATAGGCTTCTCCGTCCGTTTCAAAGTATCCGAGCGCGCCGCCTTTTACCTCGATGCCGTCCCCTGTAAAGGCGTCAGCAAGCGCTTCGATCTCACTTTCCGGCACGATGTAGATATCCGCCTTGAAAAATGTTTCATCGTAGAACATCGCGTAGGTAAACGGACGTACCTTGATGAATTTCAGCCCCTCCGGCATAGTTTTTTCAAGCTCAGCCGAAAACTCGGTGCTCATGACCGACGGCGAATCGACGTAGACTGAGATCTTCTTGTCCGGCGTTGTGTCAGTTATCACAGAGTAGACCTGACCCCATATCATCACAGAAGCGACGAGCCAGACAAGATACAGCCACAGCCGCGAAAGCACGTTTCGCAGAAATCTCATTCCGCCACCTCCCAGCTCACAACGTAGCCGTGAACGCTCTCGGCTCTGACTGTTTTTCCCGCGCAGTCAAAGTCTCTCAGCCGGTCGCGGTCGAGATTCAGCGTTCTGCCGCCGATTTTCACCTTGACGATTTCCACGCTGCCCGGTATCTTTACTATGCCCGGCAGGATCGAGCAAGATCCCTCGACAGTCTCCCGCTCGCCGGAGAGGAGCGTTTCTGCGTGGGAAATGAGCTTTTTGCGCGCGCTTATTACATCGAGCGACCAGTAGATCGTGACCCAGCCCGCGACAGTGCTGACCGCCATCGTGATCAGCTCGTATCGGCGCGATGAAAGCGTAGTCTGCAGATTGCACATAAGAACGCACGCCAAAACAGCCGCGCCGATAAAAACGCACAGCGCGGCTTTGCTTATTGAGTTTTTCTTTTTAAGCGCGGAGAGAAGCTCCGGCGAATACAATTCTCTTTTTTCCATACCGTGATTATAACGCTAACCGCGCTCTTTTGCAAGCAATTTGACCGATTTTTACAATACTCCGCCAGAATTTATATAGGTATTGACAATATCGCAAGTTCAATTTAAAATAATGCAGAGGTGAGAAATATGAAAAAGCTCATAAGCCTTTTAGTATGTCTTCTGATATTCGCGCTTCTCTGCGGCTGCGCTTTGCCGTCCGCGCCCGAGCCGTCATCGGCTGATAACGCGCCGAAAAGCGACGTCGAGCCCTCCCCCGCTCCCGAGCCGGAACCGGAACCCGAACCGGAACCTGAGCCGGAACCCGCGGGTGAATATGCCGTGACAGACGTCGCCTTTACCGGCGACGGAGCCGCTCAGGGCAACGACAGAGTTTTTTACGAGATCTTCGTCGGCTCCTTTTCCGATTCCGACGGCGACGGCACCGGCGACCTGCGCGGTATCATCAACCGCATGGACTATCTGAACGACGGCGACCCGGAGTCCGGTCTCTCCCTCGGTATCGAGGGGATCTGGCTGACTCCGATCTATAAATCCCCGTCCTATCACAAATACGACGTCAGCGATTACTACGAGATCGACCCAGCGTTCGGCACCGAAGCAGACCTCATAGAGCTCGTTGACCTCTGCCACGAGCGCGATGTGAAGCTCATTCTTGACCTTCCGATAAACCACACCGGCTCGGCTAACGCATGGTTTACCTACTTCAAGGCCGCGCAGAAATCCGGCGAGACAGACGGAGAATATTACGACTTCTACTCTTATTACAGAAAGGGCGAAAAGGCTCCTGCCGGCAGGACCTTCTCCGCAGTCGCGGGAACGGACGTCTTCGTGGAGTCGAACTTCTCCGGCTCAATGCCGGAGCTGAACTTCGATAACGAGCGCGTGAGAGAGGCTGTTTTTGACGTAGCGAAGCACTATCTTGACCTCGGCGTGGACGGCTTCCGCTTTGACGCCGCCAAGTACGTCTACTTCGGCGACAACGCCGCCTCCGCGGCGTTCTGGGACGGGTATATAGCGCGTCTGCGCGAGATAAAGCCCGACGGGTACTTTATCGCAGAGGTGTGGGACACCGACGGAATAACGGACTACTACTACCCCTCGATGAACTGCTTTAACTTCACGATCTCCCAGTCCTCCGGTCTTATCGCAGAGACCGCGAAAAAGGGCAACGTGAACACTTTTACCCACTATATCGACGGCTATCTTGACAATATCCGGGCTATGAGAGAGGGCAGTCAGGCGGCGCTTTTCATTACCAACCACGATATGGACAGAGCCGCCGGCTTTCTCACCGCGAGCGCCAATCAGATTCAGATGGCTGCAAATCTCTACATTCTCTCCCCCGGCTCTCCCTTTATCTATTACGGTGAGGAGCTTGATATGCGCGGAAGCCGCGGCGGCGCAAGCACCGACGCAAATCGCCGCCTCGCGGTAGTCTGGGGCGACGGAGATACGGTGAAGGACCCGATCGGTACGACCTATGATTCCGCGAAAAAGCAGGATAAAACGGTCGCTGAACAGCTTGTCAGCGAAACAAGCCTCTATAATTACTACAAGCGCCTTATAATGCTCCGCAAGGCAAACCCCGAAATAGCCTCCGGAGAGTACACCGCCCTTGATTTTGCGGGCACGAAGCTCGGCGGGTTCATTGCCGAGAAGGACGGCGGCGCTGTATGCGTTCTGCACAACACCACCGGCTCTGATATAACCGTAGATCTATCCGGCGTTACGGAAATTCAGTTTACGTCCGTTGCCGGCGTGATCGGTCTCGGCGGCGCCGAGCTGAACGGAACCGAGCTGACACTAAGCTCGCAGACGAGCGTTATTCTGAGGTGAATTATGGAAAAGAAAGCCTATATTTTCGATCTTTACGGCACTCTTGCAGATATCTGGACTGACGAAACGAAGCCCGAGCTATGGAGCGCTATGGCAGAGCTGTACGGAGTTTACGGCGCAGACTACACTCCCGATGAGCTGAGAAGCGAGTATCTCCGCCTATGCGCGGAAAGTGAGCGCAGGCTTGGCGGTCAGTATCCTGAGATCGAGCTCAGCACAGTTTTCGCCTCTCTCCTGCGCCGCGACCGCGCCGTCGCCACACCCGCCGACGAGTGCTTTATACACATGGCGGCAAACGTATTCCGCATTCTCTCCCGCAACCGTCTGCGCGAGATGCCCGGCGCGCACGAGGTACTGCGCGAGCTTAAGCACCGCGGAAAGCGGCTGCTGCTGCTATCCAACGCTCAGGCGGTGTTCACAGTTCCGGAGCTTGAAAAGCTCGGACTCTACAATTACTTCGACCGCATTTTCATTTCCTCCGACCACGGTGTCAGGAAGCCCGATCCGCGCTTTATGACAAATCTCCTCGACGTTGAGGCGCTCAGAGCCGAGGATTGCGTAATGATCGGCAACGACTTTGCGAGCGATATGCGCGTCGCCGCCTCCTGCGGCGTCGAAGGCATTTTTCTGAACTCCGACGGCTACTCCGAGGAGGAGCTGTTCCGCAACGTCCGCCGTTTCCCGCGAGGAACGGTAAAAGTAATAAATTCGCTCATTGAGCTGATATAAAAATGCTCCGCCTGTCCTCTTCAGGACCGGCGGAGTTTAATATTTTTCAATTGTCATTTCTCATTCGTCAAAAAGATGCTCAAATCCCTCGATAAGCGCCGGATGGAGTATTACAAAGCTGGTCTCCGGCTCTCTCAGACGCTTGACCTCTACTCCGTCGTCATAGACGGAGAGCTTGATATCGTTCACAACGCGCTCCCTCGGCTTACCCGAAAGGGCGCCCTTCCCGATCGCAACAAGCGGCGACGCGCTTTTCTGTATCGAGATATAGTCGTCAAGGAGAACCCGCATTTCATCCGGATCGGTGTGATAATAGAAGGCGCCGAGCTTCTCGCGGCCGGTCACACAGGTCGCGCTTATCGCAGCGATTCCCGGCGCGGCAAAAATACAGTGCGAAAACTGCATATCCTGCTGCTTTTTGGTGTAATAGGCGTTTATATTGCCGGAAACGTACAGCGGCAGCCAGCTGCGCAGCGTTTCGACTATCTCATGTGATTCCCTGTTGAGGCTGTGTATAGTGCTGACCTTGATGCCGCGATTGACCGCAGCGAGCATAAAGCTCGACCATTTCGAGTAGAACGTCGGCTCGTCCGCAAACCAATAGGCGTGCTGATCGTTAAAGAAAAGCAACTCCTCGGAGCCGTTTTTTATCGCCTCGGTTATCAGACGGATGATCGCCTCTCTGAGTCCTGCGATGCCGTAATACACGCTTCTGTCGTCGTCCAGCTCCTCGATCTCCTCGGGATTCGGCGCTACTGCGGAGGCCATTCCGCTGACGGAGTTTATCAGGACGTCGATCGCATCACCGTAATTATACACGTTAAAGTCGCAGAGCCACGCCTGAAATTCCTCGCGCGAGAGCTCACTCTCGGCAATTCCCGTAAGCTTTGAAAGCTCGGGGAGCTTTCCCTCGTTAGCGCAGCGCTCGAGTATTACGTCACAGATGGCGATCACGAGCTTCGGATTGGATTTCGGCGTGCGCTGTCCGTTTCTGAAGCGGCTTATATGGCTCGGATCCACGTTCAGAGCGCGTGCAAGACGAATATTTGAGATGCCTGCAACAGCCATTGACGTGCCGAGCTTTTCCCCGAAATTTCTGAACGGTGCCGGAGAAAAGTGCTTTTCCCCGACGTTTTCTCCGGAATAGAGCCACCTGAGGAGCGCCTTTTCAGCCTCCTCTTGCGATGACGCCGGCGAAATGCCGATTTTATCAAATATTGCCGCACTGGTTCCGCTTTTGTAAGCCTGCTCAACAAGGGCGGCAACAAGCTTATGTGCAACGCCGGAGGTGCGTGATGGTACACGATTGCCGGATCGAATTCTCGAGATATTTGATCTATCGCAGCCATAAGTCTCAGCGAGCTCTGCATTGGTCGCTCCGATTAGGCCAATCGCAATATTCAGTCTCTCTGTGAACATCTTATCACCCTTTAGAATTTTATCATATTGAGTATTATTTGAAAAGCTTGTGACAATTAATGTCATTGACAAATTATCGGCATAACCCTCAAATATGTGCAAAATTCCGGCAATATACAACTAAAGACCCGCCTTTTTACTGCGAGTCTTTGTATGTTCATTTTTCAGACAATGTGCATCATCAGCTCAACTATGTCGGAAAGTGAGCTTCCCGCCTCGTCAACGGTTATGTCCGCGTATTTCTCGTAGAGCGGGCGCCTCTCCTCATACAGCTCGCGGAAGGTCATTCCCTCCCCGATAGCTACGCCCCTCGCCTCAAGATGGTGAAGCCTCTTCTCGAGCTCCTCGCACGGAACGGACAGATATACTATCTTTCCGAGGCTTCTCAGATTATCCATCGCCCTCTCGCGGTAGACTACGCTGCCGCCGGTCGCAATTATCATCGGATGGCGTCCCTCAGGCTGATAGCTTGAAACTATTTCGCCCTCGACGTCAAGAAAGCCCTCGTTTCCGCGCTCCTCAATTATCTCGGAGAGCTTTTTCCCCGTTGCATTCTGGATGACGATGTCCATATCCACAAAGTCGTAGCCGAGGAACTTTGCGAGCAGCACGCCCAGAGTTGACTTCCCGCTGCCCGGCATTCCGATAAGCACAATATTTTTCATTTTTCTTCCTCCCTGTGCGGAATTTTAGGAAGATTCCACTTAAAATGCGCCGAGAGAAGTCTCAGGACGATTATCACGCTCATACCGTAGATTGAGGAGATCTCGCTGCCCATTACCGGCGCGAGAAAAACCGTAACGATCGCGCCGATGATCGACGCGCTGGCGTAGACGTGCTTTACGAATATGTACGGTCTGTCGCCGGCGAAAAGATCTCGTATTACGCCGCCGCCGACGCCTGTTATAACTCCGACGAAGATCATAAGGAAGTTGCTGTAATGCACCATCTGCGCCGTGGCGACGCCGATTCCGGCAATAGTAAATGCGGCGAGCCCGACGGTGTCTGTAAGAAGCATGACTGTGTCGTAGACCCTGCCGTGCTCATGGAGCTTTTTCATATAGACGAGGATAAAAACGGCTATCGAAACGATTATCGCCATTATCGCCCACATCGGTTCGCGGAAGGTCGTCGGCGGGGTAATGCCGAGTATAAGGTCGCGCACTATTCCGCCGCCCACCGCTGTCGTGAGTCCGAGAATTGCTACACCGAACACGTCCATGTCTTTTCTTATGGCTGTGAAGGCGCCGGAAACGGCAAATGACAGCGTTCCGATGACCTCAAGTACAAAGATAAGCGTTTCCACTTCAGGCTTCCTCCGAATCGGTATCGGGCGGCATATCAGCTTCAACATCGTCAAAGCTCATCTGCTGCTCAGCGGGTGCGATTGGAGCCGTTCCGTTTATGAACTGCATCTCCTGCCACTGCTGGCGGGTGATGAGGATCTGCCTCGGCTTCGAGCCCTCGAAAGGCCCGACGATGCCCATCTCCTCCATCTGATCTACGAGCCTTGCCGCTCTCGCGTAGCCGAGCTTCAGCCTGCGCTGGAGCATGGAAACCGACGCCTGCTGAGTGTCGAAAATGACCTCGACTGCCTGCGGTATCATCTCGTCGTAATCCTTCTTCTCCTCAGCCTGCTGCTGCGGCTTCTGTGCGTCCTTGCACTCTGCCGCGCGCTCGATCTCGTGAATAACGTCCTCGGAGTAGCGAGCCTCGCACCCCTCCTTGACAAAGGCTACGATGTTCTCGCGCTCTTCGTCGGAGACCCACGCGCCCTGGATACGCACGGGCTTGGAGGTGCCGATCGGCGCGTATAGCATATCGCCGTTGCCCATAAGCTTATCGGCGGCGCCGCCCGCGTCGAGGATTATGCGGCTTTCAAGCGCAGATGCGACCTTGAAGGAGATCCTGGACGGGATATTCGCCTTCATAAGTCCAGTGATAACGTCGGCACGCGGCGACTGGGTAGCAATAACGAGGTGAACGCCTGCCGCGCGTCCCATCTGAGCGACGCGGCAGATCGATTCCTCGACCTCTTTCGCCGCTACGAGCATGAGATCCGCAAGCTCGTCGATTATAACTACGACGAACGGTATCGGCGTTTCTCCTGCCTCCTTGAGATGCTCGTTATAGCCCGCGATGTCGCGCGCTCCGACCTCACTGAAGAGCTTATAGCGCTTCATCATCTCAGTAACTGCCCACTGGAGCGCTCCCGCAGCCTTCTTCGCCTCGGTCACGACCGGAACGAGCAGGTGCGGAATGCCGTTGTAGATTTTGAACTCGACCATCTTCGGGTCGATCATTATAAATTTGACCTCTTCCGGCGTTGACTTGTACATAAGGCTCAGAATCAGGGAGTTCAGGCTTACGGACTTGCCGGAGCCGGTCGTACCCGCGATGAGCAGGTGCGGCAGCTTGTTTATATTGCCGAGCATGACCTCGCCGCCGATGTTCTTTCCGAGAGCGAAGGTGAGCTTGGATTTTGCGTTTTTGAAGTCCGGCGACTCGATCAGCTCGCGCAGCCATACGGTAGAGGTATTCTTATTCGGCACCTCGATGCCGACCGTAGAAATTTTGTTCGGTATCGCTGCGATTCGCACGCCTCCGACGCCGAGAGCAAGAGCGATGTCGTCGGAAAGGCTCGTCAGCTTATTGAGCTTAACGCCGATCTCAAGCTCCATCTCATACCGCGTGACGGACGGGCCGTTTATGATATTCGTAATAGTTGAATTTATACCAAAGGACTGGAGAATGAGCTCAAGGCGCTCCTTCGTGGCGTTCAGCTCTGTCTGCGCGTCGCTTCTGCCCGCCTTCGGCGCCTCAAGCAGCTCAATTGGCGGGAACTTATAGGTCTGAAGTCCCTCCGCAACGTCGCGCTTCGCATTTTCCTCTATAAGCGCGGCAAAGCTCCTGGCTTCATCCTCCTCAGCCTTGACCGGCTCAGGCGGCTTGACCGGCTTCTGCTGTTTTTTCGGAGGGATCGGCGTAACGACCGGCTCGACAAAGCTCGGAACGTCCGGCTCTTCATCGCGCTCGCTCTCAGCCGCCGGAGGCTCCTCTCTGACCTCTTCCGCGGCAGGCTCGACTTTTTCAACCTCCGGCTCTGCGGTTTTGAACAGCTCGTCCGGAGCCTTGACCTTGGACTGTTTGTTGAAAAGCGGACCGCCGACCTGCTTCTTCGGCTTCTCCTGCTCCTGCGGTCTCTCCTCCCCGTCGATTGGGATATCTATAGAGGCGCGGAACGCCGCCTTTTTCTTCTCAAGCGCTTCTCGCGCGCGGCGCTGATCCTCGCGGTCCATCTCGCGCTTCAGCGCCTCGTTCTCAGCGTCGATCCTGCGCCACTCGGCTCTGACCTCGTGCTGCTCCTTAAGCTCATCGCGCTTTTCGGCTAACTTCGCGCCGAGAACGTCGGCGGGTATGCCGATCGCGCCGATAAGACACGCTATGCTGAATATAACCTCGAACACGAAAGCTCCGATAAGACTGAACAGCGTAATGAACAGCGTAGTGATATAACCTGAGATCGCTCCGCCGCCGATACCCTCAGTGCCGTCGGCATAGAGCTTTCCGAAGCTCTCAAGCCCGAGATCGTACTGCTTCGGACTGCATAGCTGGAACCAGCCGCCGATGACGATCGGTATCAGCAGAATGCAGATAACTCTGAGCGTTTTCGGCTTCTCGGAAGAGATGGCGTAGAGTCCCGCGCAGAAAAGCAGGACAGGCGGCAGCGCAATAAATCCGCCGCCGAAAAGCCCCGTAAAGAGCGAGTGGAGCAGATTTATGAATAAGCCGTCCACCGTAAAGTAGCCGAGCAGCGTGAACAGACCGAGAATAAAGAACGTAAGCGTGAGCACAAGGCGCGTATTTGTCTTTCTCGTGGTGCGCTTCGAGGAGCCTGCGCGCGAGCGCGTCGAGGTGCTTTTTCTTGACTTTGACGCCTGTGACGAAGTTTTCTTCTGTGCCATTAAAACGATAACTCCTTAAGTAACGATGCTGACGATGAGGGCAACCACCGACGCCGCCCAGCAGTAATAAGCAAAGAATTTGAGCGAGCCCTTCTGAACGAGCTGCTTGAAAAAGCTCAGTGAAAAGAATCCGACAACCCCGGCAACGACCATTCCTATGATATAAGCCGGCACGTTGCCCCAATTTACGCCGTCGCGCAGAGCGCTGACGAGAGTAAGTATAGTTGAGCCGAGGATAGCGGGTATCGAGAGAAGAAAAGAAAACCTGACGGCAAAGCTCTTTCTGAAGCCGCAGGTCATGCCGACGGTGATCGTAGTTCCAGAGCGGCTGAGTCCGGGAAGCGTTGCGATCGCCTGACCGAGACCGACGAGAAGCGCGTCCTTCACGGTCGCCGTTTTTTCTGTCTTTTTTCCGTCGTTAAAATGCGTCGAGGCAAAAAGAAGTCCGCCGGTAACGGCAAGCGCAAGCACGATAAAGAAAGTGTTGTAATAGAGCTTTTCTACAAACCCGTGGACAAAAACCACAAGCGCGAGCGGAAGCGTTGCGACAAAGAGCAGAAACACACCGCGAACGGTCGGCTTCATTCTGCCGGAGTCATCGGTGAGCGAATCACGCCCGAGAATTGCGTTAAAGGTGTCGGTCGCCATTTCGGTTATCTCTTTACGATAGACTATGTAAACGGAAACGAGCGTAGCAACATGGAGCATAACGTCAAACAAAAGATGCTCCTCACTGTCATAACCGAGGCTGAATATATTTTGAATTATCGACAGATGGCCGGAGCTTGAAACGGGCAGAAATTCGGTAAGTCCCTGAATGAGACCCAGCAACGCCGCCAGCAGTACAGACATGGTCACGCCTCCTTGATCTATTTATTCCAATGATATTCCAATTTAATGGCATTATACCACTGCCGTTTGAAAAATACAAGTAATGAAGCGCACAAAAAAGAAAGCCTCTGCACAAGGCAGAGGCTTTCGGGAGAGTATAAAATTACTCGTTGATAGCGGTAACGACGCCGGAGCCGACGGTACGGCCACCCTCACGGATAGCGAAACGAAGACCGGGCTCAATAGCGATCGGGGTGATGAGCTCTACGTCCATCTCGACGTTATCGCCGGGCATGCACATCTCTACGCCCTCAGGAAGGGTGATGACGCCGGTAACGTCAGTGGTACGGAAATAGAACTGCGGTCTGTAGTTGTTGAAGAACGGGGTGTGACGGCCGCCCTCTTCCTTGGACAGAACGTAAACCTGGCCATGGAACTTGGTGTGGGGATGAATGGAACCGGGCTTAGCAAGAACCTGGCCGCGCTCGACCTCGTTCTTTGCGATACCACGGAGAAGGGTACCGATGTTGTCGCCGGCCTCTGCATAGTCGAGGAGCTTGCGGAACATCTCGATACCGGTAACGGTGGTCTCACGGGGCTCGTCCATAAGGCCGACGATCTGAACCTTATCGTTCATCTTGACAACGCCGCGCTCAACTCTACCAGTTGCGACGGTGCCGCGGCCGGTGATGGTGAAGACGTCCTCAACAGGCATAAGGAAGGGCTTGTCAGCAGCACGATCCGGAGTCTTGATATAGGTGTCAACAGCGTTCATGAGCTCCCAGATGCACTCATACTCAGGAGCGTGAGGATCGGTGGAGGTGGACTCAAGAACCTTAAGAGCGGAGCCCTTGATGATCGGGGTGTCGTCGCCGGGGAAGTCATACTTGTCGAGAAGCTCACGAACTTCCATCTCAACGAGCTCGAGAAGCTCGGGGTCGTCAACCTGGTCAACCTTGTTAAGGAAGACTACGACATAAGGAACGTTAACCTGGCGGGCAAGAAGAAGGTGCTCGCGGGTCTGAGCCATAGGACCGTCGGAAGCGGCGATAACG
>JAFPWN010000029.1 GCA_017412765.1 Oscillospiraceae bacterium
AACTTT
Source organism: Oscillospiraceae bacterium (assembly GCA_017412765.1). Taxonomy (GTDB): domain Bacteria; phylum Bacillota; class Clostridia; order Oscillospirales; family Oscillospiraceae; genus RUG626. Next base: position 7 of record JAFPWN010000029.1, read on the forward strand.
TCCCGTATCATGGTCTCTACGACTTTTTGCTTAAATTCGCCTGTGTATTTCTTGTTCGGTATTCCTTTCAGCATATAACAACACCCCACTTGTTAGTAGTATACCATACTTGTCTAACAAATGGGGTGCTGTTCACCATTGCGGTCGCGCCGGTTTTTTGCGTTATTCAAGATGGACTTTATAGCAAAAATTTTTTCCGATGCATTTGAATCCACACTCGATCGCGGCTTTTTCGTACTCTTCATCACAGAAGAAGGTCATGAACCTGCCGCTTCTGCGCTTGGCGTCCATGAGCGCCGCGTTCAGCAGCTCTTTGAAAAGCCCGGGATCATGATCCTTTTGCGCCAGGTCGATCCCGTAAATTTCAAACCACCCGTCAACTGCGGTTACCGCCCTGTAATAGACTGCGCCCTGCGGATCCCCGTCTGTTTCTTTGACTAAAATGATCCAGCTGTCCAGATCATCAAAAATTCTTTCGGAATTCCAGTACCCGTCCGCAGCTTGATGGAGTGATTCAAACAGTTCGTAGTTTCCCTTTTCGATCCTGACAAGGCCGCTGCTATCCGGTATTTCAGCGATTTTATCAAGGAAAGCGGTGTTATTGTAGTCGTCTTCGATACATTCTGATCCTCGCGCGGAAAGAAAGCTCACCGCCGAATCGTTTTCGGCGGGAAACCTCAGATAAACATCGTATCCCTTAAAGCGCGCGCTGACGTACTCAAGAAATTCGGCAATCGCCTGCTTTACCGCTTTACTGACGTTAAAACAGACTGTTTGAAGGTAATGATCTTCCGGGATCCAAAAATAGTGGATCATACCCTGTACAGCGCCGTCATACTCAAACAGAAGCACCTTTTCCGTATCGCGTTCAAAAGCCTTAAGAGACCTTTCGACAAACTCCGCCTTGGTCTTGATCCCGTCGCAGTACGTCGGATAACCGGACTTCGCCGGGTCTTCCGCCAATTCATATATGAAATCACTGTACATTTGAAATTCGCTTTCTGAGCAGGAACGCAGCATTCCATTACCCCCCATCAGCCGCGCTGAAATGCGAGGGAGGCGCTTTCTGAAAAAGTGCCTCCCTCTTAAATCATTTTCTTTTCATTTCAGCGCGTAGCGCTTTGAGAACTCGTCGTAGAGCTTATCGTAGCCCTCGCCGGAGTGACGCAGATTGTGCAGCGATTCGTGAAGCTTCAGATCGTCATGGCTCATCTCGAGGATGCAGCCCGCGATGTTCGAGCAGTGGTCTGAGATACGCTCGAGGCTCGTTATGATGTCGGTGAGCACGAAGCCGAGCTCTATCGTGCATTCGCCCGCCTTGAGGCGCTCGATATGGCGCGCCTGAATATCCTCGCGCAGCTTGTCGATGACCTGCTCCAGCGGCTCGACGGTCGCGGCGGAGCCGAGATCGTTGTAGAGGAAGGCGCTGAGCGCGAGGTCGAGACATTCGTCCGTCGCGTCGATTATGACCTTCAGCTCGCTCTTTGCCTCGTTAGAGAACGTGAGGCGCTTCTCGCTTATCTCCTCAGCGGAGACGGCGATGCCGACGGAGTGGTCGGATATGCGCTCAAAGTCCGAAATAAGCTTTAAGAGCATCGACGCCTTTCGGCTGTCCGCTCGGGCGAGGTTGCCGGCGGAGAGCTTTACGAGGTAGGTGCCGAGCTTGTCCTCGTAGACGTCCACCTGGTTTTCCTTCGCGCGGACGGTGTCGGAGAGCTTTTCATCAAAGCTGTCAAGCAGCCTTATGGCGTCCTTTACGCCGCTCACCGCGTCATGCGCCATGCTGAACATCACCTGCTCTGCATTGTCTACCGCGACCGCCGGGGTCTTGATAAGGCGCTCGTCGAGGAGAGTGATGGTTCCGGTCTCCTTCGTGTCGCGCACGAAGAAGCGGGCAAGCTTCGGAAGAATTCCGCTGATCGGAATAATTATCGCAAGGCTGACTACCTTGTAGATGGTATTTATGAGCGCGATGGTTACGGGGTTTACGGCGTCATCGCCGAAGGTAAGCCCCGCAAGGTTGTAGACGAGGAAATAAAGCGGCAGGCAGATGAGCATCGAGAGCACGTTGAAGAGCAGATGCACGGCCGCGGCGCGCTTTGCGTTCTTGCCGGCGCCGATGCAGGAGATTATCGCGGAAACACAGGTGCCGATGTTCTGACCCATGATGACCGGAATTGCGATGTTGTAGGTTATCGCGCCGGTGGCGGAGAGCGCCTGCATAATACCGATCGAGGCGGAGGAGGACTGAATGACCGCCGTGATGACGATACCGACGAGCACGCCGATAAGCGGATTGGAGATGACAGTCAGCATACCGGTGAAGCTCGAGTCATTTCGCAGACCGCTCACGGAGCCGGACATTATCTCCATGCCGTACATGAGGATCGCAAAGCCCATGAGCACGCCGCCGACGTCGCGCGTGCGCTCCTTTTTAATAAAGTTGTGCATGATAACGCCGATGAGCGCGACTATCGGCGTGAAGCTCGAGGGCTTCAGAAGCTGCAGAAAGAAGCTGCCGCCGGAGATGCCGGAGAGCGAAAGTATCCAGTTCGTGATCGCGGCTCCGAGGTTTGCGCCCATGATCACCGGCACCGACTGCGAGAGCGTCATAATGCCGGAGTTGACGAAGCCGACCACCATTACGGTGGTGACTGAGCTCGACTGCATGATCGCAGTTATGAGAATGCCGAGGAAAAGGCCCTTGGCGGAGTTTGACGTGGCTTTTTCCAGAAGAGGCTTGAGCCTGTGACCGGCGCGCTTTTCAAGGCGCGAGCCCATCACGTTCATGCCGTATAGAAAGAGCGCGAGACCGCCGATCAGGGTTAGAATGTCGAAAAAGTCCATATATATCTCTCCGTTTTTGCAGGGACACGCCTTGCCCTGTATTTGTAAAATAATCCATTTTATACATTTATTATTATATAGGATTACCGGGTTTTTGGCAACTTGTCAAAATGTCAAAATAGGGGCTTTAACAGCTTAGAACGAAAAATGTGCTGAAAACCGATAAAATATGCGCGAAATCGGGAGAAGCCGGCGAGAAAAGTTGAAGATAACAGAGCAAATCAAAGGCTGTCGAAAAAACGCGCGAGGCATTTTGTACAAAAAGCCCCGCGCGAATTGCAGCTAATTTGTCAGATTATAGCTTTAACAAGCTCCTCTGCACTGTCACAGAGCGTCACGGCGCCGTTTTCGATGAGATGATCGCGGCTGCGGAAGCCCCAGGTCACGGAAATGCAGTCGATCCCGGCGTTTTTCGCGGTTTCTATGTCAACCTCGCTGTCGCCGACGTAGACGCACTCGTACTTCTCGCTGAAAAGCTCGTCCATTGCGGCGATCACGGAATCCGGAGCGGGCTTGCGGCGCACTCTTTTCGATTCTCCGACGGCAACGGAGCAGCAGTCCCCGAAGAACTTTCGCACGAGCGCCTTTACCGCCTTGTCCTGCTTGTTGGACACGACGGCGATCTTGACCTCATTGCGAACGAGAGCGCGAAGCGCCTCGACGACTCCGGGGTACGGCGCGGTCCTGATCATCGAGTGGGTGGTGTAATACTCGTCGTAGAATGCGAAGATCTCGTTGAAATTGTCGGGCACGCCGCCGAGCGAGCGCTCGATGAGCAGCCTCGCGCCGTTGCCGACAAAGCCTTGCACCTCGCCGCGCGTGTGCTCCGGGAAGCCGAAGGCGCGCATCGCAGCGTTAACTGCGTCCGTCAGATCGTCGAGCGTGTCGAGCAGGGTGCCGTCAAGGTCGAATATGGCGGTCGTGTACTTCATCCCGCGGCTTTTTCCATCTCGAGCGCCTTCTCGAGCGCGAGGCTTATCTGGTCGGGGCAGGAGGTCGGACGCGGGCCGCAGGTGGTGCCGCGGAGCAGAGAGATGACCTCCTCGGCTTTTCTGCCTACGATGAGGCGCTTTATGCCGGAGAGGTTGCCGCTGCAGCCGCCGTAGATCTCGATGTCCTTTATAACGCCGTCCTCGAGGGTGATATCGTATCTGCGCGAGCAAACTCCGCGCGGTGTGTAAGTCATAGTCATAACAGATCACTCCTTTTGCGTATGATTATACTATTCAAGCTCCATTTTTTCAAGAGGTGTACAAATGTATTATAAAAAATCGCAGAAAGCGGCGCGGATAGGGGTACTTATAGTCGTTCTTGAGCTTATTCTGATCACAGCTCTCGTCGCGGTGCTCGTTCTGACGTTCTCGGAGGAGCGCGCGGCTGCCATAATGCAGAGCGAGCTGCCGGCGATGCTCATGAAGCTCGAGCTGCCGTTCAGGATCGTGCCGCGCGAGAAGGCGCCGCAGCCGGACGTGCCGATGGCGAAGATCGCAGAGCCGGAGAGGCAGCCGGAGAGGCAGCCGGAGAAGGAGGAAAATCCCCTCGTCTACACGCCGACTGAGATCACCGAAACCCCGCCGGAGCCGGTGAGAGTCGGCTACTCCGACGAGGGCATAACGCTCATGAACCGCACCGATTGGGAAATTGACGTGGGTAAATACCTCGATATGCCGCTGCCGTTCGACACGGAAAACCTCACGGTGCTCATTATCCATACCCACGCGACTGAGGCGTTCACGATGACGGAGGAGGACGCCTACGAGCCCTCGGAGCCTTACCGCACGACGGACGAAGCGCACTCGGTGATCCGCGTGGGCGACGAGCTGGAGCGGATCCTCACAGAGCGCGGCGTGCGCGTTATCCACGACAAGGGGCTGTACGACTACCCGAACTACAATAACTCCTACACACGCGCTCTCGAGAGCATAAAGGCGCACCTCGCGGAGGACGATACGATCAAGGTCGTTATCGATCTGCACCGCGACGCGCTCGAGGGAGAGAACGGCAAGGTGTACAAGACTGTCGCGGATATCGGTGACACGCCCTCGGCGCAGATCGAGATAATCTCCGGAACGAACTATTCGGGGCTGAATCACCCGAACTGGGAGGGCAATCTGAGCTTTGCGATGAAGCTCCAGGCGGAGATGGTCGCCTCGTATCCGACGCTCGCGCGGCCGCTTCAGATCAGCCAGTACCGGTATAATCAGCACCTCACGCCCGGCTCGCTGATAGTCGAGGTGGGCTGCAGCGGCAATACGCTCTCCGAGGCGGTCACGGCGGTCGGGTATTTTGCAGACTGCATGGCAAAGGTGCTCGGAGCGTAAAAAGAGGGCGGGTCGCTTTGACCCGCCCTCAGGAGCGTTTACTCGTTATTGTCAGCGCCCTTTATAAGATCCGCCGCGTTGACTATCACGCTGCCGTCCGAGCCGGAGATGATCTTCGGAAGCTCGCCGTTCCAGGAGTTTGCGTAGGTGTAGTCGATGAGATTCTCGGTGAGGGACTCGCTTATTTTGCGGTTTGCCTCGGCCTCTGCCTCCGCCTTCTTGAGAAGCTCATACGCCTCGGCGTCCGCGTTTATCTTGCGGACCTCGGCAGCGGCCTCGGACTCGATGACCTTCTGCTCGGCCTCTGTCTGAGCGCGGAGCTTGTTTTGCTGGGCGACCTGCTTTGCCTCGACGGCGTTCGTGAACACGTCGGTGAAGTCCATGTTCTCGATGCTCGTGCCGACGAGCACGATGTTGTAGGAATTGAGCTTCGACTCAAGTATGCTCTCGATCTCGACAGCGAGGGAATCGCGCATCGAAACGAGCTGCTCTGCGGTGTATTTCGCGGTTGCGACCTTGACGGACTCCGCGATATTCGGCGCTATCACGGTGTCATAGTAGCTCTGACCGACGGTGGAATAGAGGGTCATGGCGTCTGCCTTGGAGATCTGATAGTTTACGGTGTAGCTCATGTGCACCTCCTGAATATCGGAGGAAAAGCAGGGGAGCTCGAGGTTTTTCTTCTGCACGCGGTTATCCATGTTGATGACGGTGCGCCACGGGGCAACGAAGTGCGCGCCGGAGTCGAGGGTGTAGTTCTCAACTTTTCCGAAGGTGGTCACAACGCCGGTGTGACCTGCGGGAACACTGACAAAGCAGCTCATTCCGACGACCGCGACGGCAAGAACTGCCGCGATTCCGATGATCCAGCCTTTTTTACTGAGCTTCGCCGCGACGAAGCCCGCGATGAGAAGAAGTACTGCGATGATGATTCCGAACATTTTTGTTCCTCCTTTTATATTTCTCTCTCAAGGGTTACTATGAGATAAGTCCACCACATTGCCCGGTAGGTCACGCATCTGACAGCCGGCCCTGCCGCGCCATATCGTTCATGACGCGCTCAGCTTCCGTTTCACTGCGCTTGACGAGCTTGTATTTCTTCATATCTGCCTCCTTTTTCTGCGCAAGGGTATCAAAAAACGAGACCCTTACCGGCTGCGGTAAAAGTCTCGTCAGAATCTCAAAATTCCTGCGCTCCCGGAGGCTCCCCAGAACCCCGTATTGACGGTAACGCACACCGGAAACCCGGTGAACTACTCCCTTTTTGTGAAAACAGCGTACCACAGTGTTAATTCATTGTCAAGATATTTCACATTAACAATACACGCTGTTCAGATAATGCGTTTGCGGTTGAATCGCGCCGGAGTTGATGGTACAATATAGCCAATTCGGATGATCGGGGTAATCGCATTGGAATACAGACTGATAAGAAGCCGCCGGAAAACGCTCTCGGTGGAAATAAAGGGCGGCGAGGTCGTGGTACGCGCGCCGGAGAGACTCTCGAAGGCGAGGATCGACGCATTTCTGGACAGCCGCCGCGCCTGGATAGAGAAGCAGCTTGAAAAATCTGCGGAGCTTGCCGCCGTCGAGCCGATATCGAGGGAGGAGCTTGAAGCGCTCGCCCGGAGCGCGAAGGAGTACATTCCCGCGCGCGTCGGATACTATGCGCAGATAGTCGGCGTAACTTACGGGCGGATTACGATAAGGGCGCAGCGCACGAAGTGGGGCAGCTGCTCGGGCAGGGGAAACCTGAACTTCAACTGCCTGCTGATGCTGACGCCTCCCGAGGCGCGCGACGCCGTGATCGTCCACGAGCTGTGCCACCTCAGAGAGATGAACCACTCTCCGCGCTTTTACAGCGATGTCAGGCGGGCGTACCCGGAGTATGACAAATGGAACCGCTGGCTCCGCGAAAACGGCGGCGCGATAATTTCAAGGCTTGAAAAAATTGCGGAAGTGTGATAAAATATCATAATTATTTTGGTATGGGGGGCTTGCAAATGCCGGAAAAAAGCATAAGAGAGATGTCAAAGATCGAGCGCAGGTATTATTCGCTCGAAGCAAGAGTGTTCAACGCCGTTATTAACGGCTCTATAATCATGGGCATTGTGTCGCTCATAATCGGGCTTGGACTGTTTACCTACTCTCAGGCTTCGCGCTATATAAATACGGCGCATAATCTATCGCGCTCCGCCGAGGCGATTATCGACAAGGTCGCGGATCCTTCCGCGCTTGCCGAGGAGGTAATGGGGCGCTACGCCTCAAGGAAAAGCGCCGACCCGGAAAGCGACAGCTATCAGGCGGATTTTTCCGATATTGAGGAGCGCGAGGACTATGAGACTATCCGCTCGGTGCTCCACGATTTCCTTGAGTCGAGCGACGTTTACGACGTTTACCTTGCTATGTACGACCGCGAGAACAGCGCTCTCGTGTACATCGTAGACCCGATAGACGACGACCCGGCAACGCCGGGATGGTGGGAGGCGGTCGAGCCGCGCGAGGTCAGCGACTTTCTTGACAAGGTGGATTCCGGAAATACGCTTTTCAGCATTTCCAACACCGAAGCGTACGGCTGGCTCGGAACTGCGGGAGTGCCGGTCAGAAACGCCGAGGGCGAGGTAGTGGCGTTCTTCCTCACGGACGTCACGCTCGGAACGGTCGTCATGAGCGTGAGATTCTTCGCGCTGACCTACGCGATCGCGATGGCGGTCGTAGTAAACCTCTTTGCCGTTCTGCTCGTTTTCAAGATGAAAAAGAGCGTAGTGAAGCCCATCAACGATATAGCCGCGGCGGCGGAGAGCTACGTCGCGGATAAGCGCGCCGGAAAGAGCGTTAACGACCACTTCGCCATGCTCAATATCTCCACCGGCGACGAGATAGAAAATCTCGCCCTCATAATGGCGGATATGGAGCGCGAAATGGGCGAGTATGAGGATAACCTCACCGCGGTCACCGCCGAAAAGGAGCGCATCGGCACAGAGCTTAGCCTCGCAACCCGCATCCAGGCGGATATGCTGCCGAATATCTTCCCCGCCTTCCCCGAAAAACCGGAGTTCGACATCTACGCGTCGATGGCGCCGGCGAAGGAGGTCGGCGGCGACTTCTACGACTTCTTCCTCGTGGACGATAAGCACCTGTGCGTGACGATAGCGGACGTCTCCGGAAAGGGTGTTCCCGCCGCGCTGTTTATGATGATGAGCAAGATAATGCTCCAGAACTATGGCATGACCGGACTCGGCCCTGCCGAGGTTCTGAAGCGCGTAAACGCGCAGATATGCAAGAATAACCGCGAGGAGATGTTCGTGACCGTCTGGCTCGGCATCCTCGACCTCGATACCGGCGTGCTGACCGCTGCGAACGCGGGCCACGAGTATCCGATGCTGAAAAAACCGGGCGGGGAGTTTGAGCTTATAAAGGACCGCCACGGTCTCGTTATCGGCGGCGTAGACGGCGCGAAGTACAAGGAATATACGCTTACGCTCGAGCCCGGCGCGAAGCTTTTTGTCTACACCGACGGCGTTGCGGAGGCGACAAACGCCGAGAATCAGCTTTTCGGCACGGACAGAACTCTGCGCGCGCTTAACGCCGCGTCCGGCGGCTCGCCAAAGGACGTTATCGAGAGCGTGGATCGCGCGGTCGCGGAATTTGTCGGCGAGGCGCCGCAGTTCGACGATCTCACGATGGTCTGCTTGGAGTATAACGGCAGGTTCGACGGCAAGGAATTTACGATTGAGGCGAAAATCGAAAATCTTCCGGCCGTGACCGACTTTGTAAACGCCGAGCTTGAGTCGTTCGACTGCCCGATGAAGGCTCAGATGCAGCTCGATATCGCCATCGACGAGCTTTTCTCGAACATCGCTCACTACGCCTACAACCCCGAGATCGGCGCGGCGACAGTGCGCGTCGAGGTCAATAAGGAGCCTCTCAGCGTGACCGTGACCTTTATCGACAATGGCACGCCCTACGACCCTCTTGCGAAGGCTGACCCGGACGTCACCCTCTCCGCGGAGGAGCGCGACGTCGGGGGGCTTGGCATTTTCCTTGTAAAAAAGAGCATGGACGATGTGAGTTATGAGTATAAAAACGGGAAGAATATACTTAAAATCAAGAAAAACATGGTGTAATGATGCAAAAAAGCAAGCTTAGAGCCGCCGCAGAAAAAATCTGGGGCGGCGTGGAAATGACGTGGCTGAGGGTTGTGCTCCTCGCTGTCGGAAGCGCGGCGCTGACCGCGGTCTTCCTCATAGTGCCGATATTCAAGGGTACGAGCTTCGAGCGCATGGGCGCCTATATGGAGGCATGGGTGTTTTTTGCGATATTCATTATCGCAAACTGCAAAAAGCCGATTGAGGCGGCGGCAAAGACCTTTGTTTTCTTCCTTATAAGTCAGCCGCTGATATATCTTTTTCAGGTGCCGTTCAGCTGGCTCGGGTGGGGGATTTTCGGCTATTACCCGCACTGGCTTGTGCTGACCGTTCTGACCTTTCCCGGTGCGTTTATCGGCTGGTATATCACAAAGCGCAGCTGGCTGAGCCTGCTTGTGCTCTCGCCGATGCTTGTGCTTTTGGGAGGGATGGGCTTCGGCTCTCTCCCGAATCAGCCGCTTGCCGCAGTATTCTGTCTCGCTCAGATTGTCATATACCTCTTCGTTTTTACTGAGAGCGCGGCGCAGCGAGCTGTCGGAATTCTCATTCCGGTCGCCGTGGCCGCAGTAATGCTTTTCACTCAGCCGGCGATAGATACAATCGGCACGCTCTTCCTGCCGGATGAACCGACTCTGAGCGAGAGCGCCTCCGTCGAAGCTGAGGACACGGCGATTGCCGACGTTGCGCTTGCGGGCGATATGGTGCGCGTACATGCACACAAAGAGGGCGAAACGCGCTTCACGATCACAGACGGCGACAAGACCTACACCTATCACCTCAGAGTCTACCTCGACCAAAACCGCGCGGTTCAGGTCGAAATCACAGCCGAATAATAAAAACGCACCCCGTTTGGGCAATGCCATTAAGATAACAACGGGCGGCTGTCAGCCGCCCGTTTCAATGCGTCGACAAAGTCTCCGCATTGAGGCGTGACCATTGCGGTCACGCCTGCATAATAGAGCTTTTTGGTGCTTTTCGCATTGAAGCTGTAATCAGAGAATGTTGATGATCTTCAGCATATTCACGCCGTCAACGATTATCTCGGCAAACCAGACGGAGCCGTCGGCCATCGAAATGCCGTGAGAGTTTGCGAACATATCAGTGCAGGTCTCCGCCTCGAGCGAAGCACGCACAGAATCGTCGATCGCGTCGGCGAGGTACTCCTTGAGAGCCTCGGGAGTGTCAAGCGCGCCCTTTGCGGTGTTGACGGGGAAGGAGGTCATATCCGCAACGGCGTCGTAGTCGCCCTCGAGCAGAGCGTTTTTAATATCGCCGGCAAAGCCCTCGACTATGGCCTTGGAGAAGCTTGACGCTACGGCGTAGGTTTCGTAGTCGGCCTCGTCCGCGCCGGTGGTGAACACCATATCCTCCGCGGCGTTCTCCTTATCGTCCTGCCAGGTGATGGTGTAGTCGTCGTTGAAGAAGATTTTGCCGGTGCCGTCCTCGTAAACCACCTCGTCCTCGAATTTTTCCTCGTCGAGATAGGTGCGATTTACTCTCTTTGCACCGTCATAGACGAGGGTGAGAGTCTCGGCGTCCTTGTCGAGGGTGCCGTGGATCGTCCATATCGAGCTCTCCCACGCGCTGGAGCCCCAGATGACCTCAATGTTCGCGCCGTCCATTCCGTCGGCCTCGACTGTCATACCGGCTCTGCCGCAGCCGTAGGTGCCGATGAAGTTCATAACGGGGTTCTGACCGTCCTCCTCGGCGGGAGCGGCTTCGTCGGACTTTGCAGGCTCTTCGGTTTTTGCAGGTTCCTCAGCCTTTGCGGGTTCCTCAGCCTTTGCGGGTTCCTCAGCCTTTGCCGTTTCATCGGTGTTGGCGGGCTGGGAAGTCTGGCAGGCTGCGAGAGCGAATATCATTGTGAGTGCGAGCACAAGGCTCATAAGCTTTTTCATAATTTTGTACCTTTCTTTCTTTTCGTTCTGAGTGCTGTTTCATTATAGCACTGCTGTCAAGACGATAGCAGAAAAGAAAAAGTTCCCTCCGCATTTGCGGAGGGAGAGAATTTACACAAGAGGCTTGCGCTCGCTTGTGAGGTGGGTTGCCACAAGGCGGCACAGAAAGAATATAGCGGCGAATTCATCATCCTGCCACATACGCATCGTCTTCTGCTCGGGACAGACGACGAGATAGCCGAAGGTCACACCCTGGCGCACTATGCGGCTTATGAGCGCGGCGTCGTAGTTGAGCGCGTCGAGCGCGGCAAAGAAGTCCGGCAGCTCACGCTTTACGTCCTCGAGATGGGTGAAGGACACCATATCGCGCCCGTTGAGATACTCGCTGACCCGCGTGTGCTCGCAAAGAATGACCTGAGAGAGCGCGTCCTTGAGCTGATCCGCGCCGTTAATGTAGAGAAGCTTGTTGAGCCGCAGGTTTTCCGCGATCGGGGCGAATGCGCGCTGCATTCGCACGTTTACTCCGCACGATTCGTCGAAATTTTGGGAGGCAAGGCGCAGAGTTTCGTACAGCGAGTGCTTTGCGAGGGTCGTTATTTCAAGGTTTGCGTGCTTTGCGGGAACGTATATTATATAGCAGTTGCGGCCCTTTGACTTGCCGCGGTAGAGAGTTTTGTCGATCTTCGCAAAGAGCGCGTCGAAGTCCTCGCCGTCAGTGGGGTATGAGGCGCAGCCGACCGTTGCCGTCATAAAAATATCGAGGTCGCGGATATGAAGTATGCGGCGAAGCACCTTGCCGGAGTCGTAGACCCCATCGTAGAAGTCGTGAACGTCATCGTAGGCGGTGCTCTTCAGGTAGACTATGAGGAATTCGTCGCCGCCGAAGCGCCCGACAAGACCGTCCGACCCGAGAAAATCAGAAAGCGAGGTGGCTATCTCGGTCAGCACACCGTCGCCCACGCGATGACCGTAGTTATCGTTTACGGACTTGAAATTGTCGAGATCCATCATTCCGAGGGCAAAAGGGACCTTGGATTCTATAAGGTAGCGGATAAAGCGGATTATATACGCGCGTGAAACGACTCCGGTGAGAGAGTCGAGCATCGTGCTGATGTCGGCTTGCTTGAGCATCTCCGCAAAAAAAGGATAGCTCGAGAGAAATTCGGCAGAATACACCTTTACGCACCCCTTGAATACACAATTTTCGTTATTATAACAGAACTGCGAGCTCTTTACAAGGGGTATTTTGACTGATGGAGTACAATTTAATAAATAAAGCCAAAAGCGCGAAAAAATATTGACACACGCGGAAAAGTGTGTTAATATAATCGAGCGTTCCAAAGACAGCGAGTGGCTTTATGCCGTAAATCTCGCCGAGGGCGGTCAAATTCATTGTGATTTTACCGAGTCTCTGTGTCTGCGGACATAGAGATTTTTTTGTTGAACGCGGATAAATAATCCGGAGGTGAAAACAAAACATGCCTAACGCAAAGGTACTGAGCGAGAAGCAGGCGATCGTTAACGAGCTCGTTGAGCGTCTTAACGGCGCTTCCGCCGGCGTACTCATTGATTACAGCGGAATCTCCGTTGCCAATGATACCGAGCTTCGCCGCAAGATGCGTGAGGCCGGCGTCGAGTACACCGTAGTGAAGAACACCCTTCTTCGCCGCGCAAACGACACTGTCGGTTTCGCTGATCTCGACGGCGTTCTCAACGGCAATACCTCTCTCGCAACCAGCAAGGATGACCCCATCGCTCCTGCCCGCATCGCAAACGAGTATGCCGAGAAGCTTCAGGGTCACTTCGAGATCAAGGGCGGATTCATGGACGGCAAGGTCATGAGCATCGATGAGATCGTTGCTCTCGCCAAGATCCCCCCGCTTCCCACTCTTCGCGCACAGGTCCTCGGCACTATGCTCGCTCCCATCACGAGCCTCGCTATCGTGCTCAAGGCCATCGCAGAGAAGAATGGCGCACCCGCAGAGGAGGCCGCTGCGGAGTAATTTCCCGGCTCTCATACTAAAATAAAAACTAACTAAACTTAAATTTTCACAGGAGGAAAATTAACAATGGCCAGCGAAAAGATCACTGCCCTTATCGAAGAAGTTAAGGCGCTTACCGTTCTCGAGCTTTCTGAGCTCGTACATGCACTTGAGGAAGAGTTCGGCGTTTCCGCCGCTGCTATGGCTGCTCCCGCTGCCGGCGCCGGCGCTGCCGCTCCCGCCGCTGAGGAGAAGACCGAGTTCGACGTAGTTCTCGCCGAGATCGGCTCTGAGAAGATCAAGGTCATCAAGGTTGTCCGTGAGATCACCGGTCTTGGTCTTGCCGAGGCAAAGGCTGCCGTTGAGGCCGCCCCGAAGGCAATCAAGGAAGGCGTTTCCAAGGACGAGGCCGAGGAGCTCAAGAAGAAGCTTGAGGAAGTCGGCGCAAAGGTCGAGCTTAAGTAATTTAGGCCCAAAGAAAAACGTACTCCCGATCCGAAAGGGTCGGGAGTTTTTATTATGCATAAAGTAGTAAACCCCCGGCTATGCCGGGGGAAATAAATAGCTTCGAGCGAGGGGAAGAGTAGACAAGAAAAAAGCTCCCTGCTATAGTGGAATCTCCGGGGTGACGCTTTTTAAATTCAGCTTCATGCTTTTCTTATAATTCCGACGCCCAGAGGGTACGGGCCGGTGTGGACGCTGATCACGGCGCCAATGTGGAAGCACTCGAGGCGCTTCTCGTGACCGAGCTTCAGAAGCAGCGCCTCGACCGCGCGCCGGAACTCCAGCGCCTCCGCGAGGTCATGCCCGTAGCCGACGACGATCTCGTACTCATCCGCCGACTTGAAATTCTCGGAAACGTACTTCGCTATCAGCTTCTCGACCTGCTCAAGACTTTTGTTGCGCGCCCTTGATATGCCGGAGGGGAAGATCTCGCCCTCCTTGAGCGTTATTATCGGGCGGATCTTGAGGATCGAATCTGCAAGCCCGACAAGCTTGCCGATCCTGCCGCCGTGCGCGAGATAACCGATCGAGCCGACGGTGAAGAAGATGCGGCCGCTCGGCTTTATGCGCTCAAGACCGGCGATACATTCGTCGAGGGAATAGCCCTTGTCGCGCATATTCGCAGCTTCAAGAGTAAATAGCGCCTGAAGGACCGTGTTCACCCCGGAGTTTACGACCTCGATGCGGCGGTCGGGGTAGGTATCGGCGATCATCAGCTTCGCCGCCGTCGCAACGTCGAAGCTGGAGGAAAACTTTTTCGTAATGCAGATGCAGAGAACGTCCTCACCCGCCTCGCAGGCGGCGGCGAAGGCGTCCAGAAAGTCCTGCGCCGATGGCGTCGAGGAGCGGGGAAACTCGGTGGGATTGTCTACCATCCACTGATAGAACTCGGTCTTTGTTATGTCAACGCCCTCCTTGAGGTAGGTCTTTTCATCCTTCGTGACGTAGAACGGCACTACGGTGATATTCCGCTTCTCCGCGAGCTTCTTCGGCATATCACATGAGCCGTCAGTAATTATTCTGTACACTTTGTCACCTCATAATAAACAATGCGATATTATATAAACGCGGTGTTGCTTTTTTCGGACAAATATACTATAATAGAATATAGGGTGGATTGCAATAAGCAAATGCCCATTCAGATGTATTAAAATAGACAGATCACAGCTAAAATGTGCAGAGGACAGGGGATAGTATGTCGAACACGAAGGATAACAGAAGGGTACAGTACACAAAGAGCGAGCTGAAGCGCAGTCTGCTGACGCTTCTCCGTTCAAAGCCGATAAGCAAGATAACCGTCAAGGAAATATGCGAAACCGCGGACCTGAACCGCGGCACTTTCTACGCGTATTATGCCTCGCCGGAGATGCTTCTTGCGGAGATAGAGGACGAATTCTACCTCGACATACTCAACTCCGTGACCGCGTTCCGCCGCCCGGACGACGTTGTGACGATATTCACGCAGGCGCTCACCGCGCTCAAGGAGCGGCAGGAGCTCAGCGAGGTGCTTGCCGGAAAATATGCCGACGGCGCTTTTATTGAGCGCCTTGTGGACGTAGCGCGCGCGATGTGCATGCGCATCTGGGTGCGCCTCAGCCCCGGAGTGCCGACAGCGACGCTGGAAATGATGTACGATTTCTGCTCATGGGGCTGCGCGCAGGTCATTGAGAAGTGGGTGCAGGACGGAATGCAGGAGGAGCCTGAGGAGATAGCGAAGTTCCTCAGAACCATCTGTGATTACGGTATCGTTCCGATACTCGGAACGGAAAAGAAGAAATAATACTAAACCTTAATAGAAACCTGACAGTCCTTCTGGCAGAAATTGCGCCATACTGCGTTAGCCCCCTTGACCATATATATCCATTATGCTCTGCTTTTCTGCCTTGTCTGGCACAATTTCTGCTCAGAATTACAAGT
>JAFPWN010000006.1 GCA_017412765.1 Oscillospiraceae bacterium
GCCTCGACAACGCCCGAGATGTAATCGAGCAGCATAAGCACCGCGAGCATGATGACCGGCACCGCCAGCGCCTTGAAGTAGGCGAGAACGAGCGTCAGAAACGCCGTCCCCGTGATTGAAATTACCTTTTCGTTCATTTTTTCTCATCCTCTCATAAGCAGTATTAAAATCGCGTTCCAGATGGCGACCGCGCCCGTAAAAGCAGCCGCCGCCCGCTGCAGCCACCGGGGGCAGAGCGCGAGGATCGCGGCTCCTGCGATACCTCCGACGAGCTTCACAGCGATGAATACCGCCGGGCAGCTCAGAAGCCCCGCCATAACGGGATTAGCCTCGCTGAGACCGGCGTTGGCGCCGATGACCGTCAGAAATCCGTCGAGCGCGTTTGCGAGAAGGTACAGCTTAACAGAAGCGTATTTCACCAAACTCATGCACCGCCCTCTCGTTCGGAACGAAAATAACTCTCCCGCGTATATCCTCGTGCCTCTCCGTCCATTTTTGAATTTCTTCCCACAGCCTTTCCTCGTCCATCTTCGTAAGCCCCGAGGCGAGCGCCCTGCGCGTTTTGAACAGGCTGTTTATCTTGTAATAGACTCTCTCGCTGTCACGGAAAAGCCCGTAGAACTCCTCGAGCCGCTTTTCGGCGTCGCTGTCTCCGTAGACGATCAGCGTCACTATCGTCCGCGCGTTTGACGAAAGACCGAGCCGGACAGACTTCATCACGTTCTCCCACGAGAGCCGCCTCGGCCGACCGCTTATCCTCTCAGCCTCCTCCGGCGTAACACCCTTAACGGAAATACCGAGCACGTCAACGAGGTTTTCGTCGAGGAGCTTTCCGAGCGCTTCCGGATTCGAGCCGTTCGTGTCGAGGAATATCCTCCCGCCGAGCGAGCGGACGAGCCGCAGATGATCGGGAAGACGCCTGTCAAGCGTCGGCTCGCCGCCCGTGAACTTGAAATTCAGTCCGCTTTTTGTAAGCTCTATAAGCTTTTCGGATATATCTCCGCCTCTGTCGCCTTTATTCGCCATACCGCAGAAGGCGCATTTGAAGTTGCAGCCTCCGTAGAAAACGCCGTGGGAGTTTTCTGCCTCCGCCAGCTCCGCGCACTTCGGAGCGTATGTGTTTGCTTTTATTCTGTTCATTTAATCGTATTGTATGTCTTCCCAAGTCGTTAAGCAAAGCCTTAAGGTCGTATCACCGATAAGAGGAAGATGAAATGCATTGTCATACGTTCTGCTTCGATTGCTTTCTGTTGCGTCGAATTTTCCAGGATCAGTCTCGAATACACGCACGTAAGTTTCAGTTCCATTCACATCTCCCCAGATAAAGACGTCCGAAACGTTTGCAGCAGGTAAAAGGTGTTCTTCAACCGGCCACTGAACTTCTGTCGGAGGCGACGTTCTATTATCATAAAAAATGACACCCGCGTCATCTTCAGGGTTTATGCAGTATCTGAAATCGTAATCATCGTTGCTCGTCGGCGCAGAACCGAGTTTGAAATATATGTCGTCGCCGCTGTATTCTTCCTCTTTCGGCAAATAAGTTGGTTCAAAGCTCAGCGAGAAGCCTCCCGTTATCTGCATAACGAGCGCAGTAAAGCCGGTGCTTTTTGGCTTGCCGTATACAGTTTGTGCATCTGCTCGAATTGTAATTACGTCTCCACTCGATAAATATTTTGTAAATGAATATATAGTCCAGCCATAGTAATTATTTTGATATGCGATAGAATAGTGCCCCGGTGTTTCAGCAGTTCCGTTTATTTTCACTGAAACAGGTTGATGTCCACCCGATTCTTTCATATGGCACCACGCGGTACTGACTAATATATAATATTTCCCGTTCTCGGGAATTGTAACAGTTCGTTCTGCGAACCATATAGTTTCACTTACCGGGCAGTCGTTTATGTTCAATATAATCTTTGCATTTCCGCCCGCAGAGCTTCCGCCATCAACGCTTACGTTTACGCTCGCATAGTCCGAAACGTCTATGCCCGTTCCGTTTGCCGTTATCGTCTTCGTGCCGCTCACAAGCTCTGAGGCTGTCACCGTCACCGCCGTGCCGGTCTTTTCGCCGCCGGTTATGTAACCCGTGGTGTTCGTGACCTTCGGCGTAATGGCAACAGAGTGGTTGCTGACTGCGCCCTTCGTCGCCGTCGGCGTTCCCGCCGTTCCGCCTGCGACGGACTTCTGCACCTCCGAGGCGTAATACCCGGCCGGAACGGTTACGGTGTTGTCCGAAGCCGTGACGTCGGAGGCGGCTTTCGAGGCGATAGTGCCGGTTTCGAGCGTGCCGTCAGCGAGGTGAAATTTCTTCGGGCTGAGGACGTCGGCGGCTGTCGCCGTTGTGTCCGAAATATCCGTTCCGCCCTCAAACGTACCGGTCACGCCGAAGATCTCGACGTCCTTTTTTATGTTCGCCGCAACAAGGTCGGCGTCGCCCTTGATGGTCTGCGCGCCGGAGAGATACTGCCCCGAAGCTATCGTCTGATCTGCCGTGCCGGGAGTATAGGTCTGCGCCCCTTTTGAAGCGATCGTTCCCGTAACCTTTCCGTTTGCGCCGTACATTGTTTTTGAAGCCAAAAGATCAGCCGCCGTTCCGGTCGCGTCCGAGGTGTCGGTGCCGGTCTCTATGCTGCGTATCGCGGAGGGAAAGTTATCCGCCTTGATCGTACCGCCGCTTCCCGTCTTGGCCCTTATCGCGTTCGCAATGTCACTGAAAAGCGAAACGAGTGATTTATGCGTGTTCATCAGTAGCTCCCTCCTATCGCGTCATTGATGGCGGCATATACCGCTCCGCTCGTTATAGGATTCGTGCTGCCCTCTGTGGGCACGGCGTCAAGCGTCAGTGTGTCCTGCTTCTCCGCGAGCGCCTCGTCGAGCATAAGACCTTCCCCGACCTTTACGCTCGAAGCGTCGATGAGATAGCCGTCGGCGTCGTTTTTTATGTTCGTGTTTATTGTAAGTGCCATTTCCGCGCCTCCTTACGTCACTCTGTATTTCGCCGTGCCGGAGCCGGTGAACGCGTCCGTGCGGTATGCGTAATAGGTCGCCTCCGCGCCGTTAGCCTGCGTGAAGTTCACCGCCCCCGCCGAATGGGTAGTCACGTCAGCCCACTGACCGAGCACGTTCGTCTGTATTCTCGCGTTCTGATTCGTAGTCAGCAGCCAGAGGCAGCTTCCGACAGTATAGGTAAAGTCCGCGCCGGAGGCCGCAAATGAGTTTATATCCGCCTGCTTTACGCACTGAGAAGCGCCGGTCGGCGCCGCATCGGGACTTCCGACCATTGAATAGACGTATCTGTACCACGCTCCCGTAACGCTCGCGCCTCGCGTGTTTCCGAGCGCGTCCGTGCCCTGAAGCTTATACGTCACGCTCCCGGCGTTCGTCCCCGCCTCGGTTACTGGTGAAGCCAGCGCAGCAGTTTCGGTCGTCTCGCTCGGCGTTACGGTCTGTATCTCGGCGCTCTCTCTGTAAAGCTTCAGCGAGCCGCTCACGAGATTCTGAGCGTGCGTCTCCCTGTGCGAAAAGGTCGATACCGTTACGGCAGTGCCGATCTCGTGCGCTCCCGACAGACCGGCGATCGTTAGCGCTATGACCGGCGCCTCGAAGGTCTCCGCAACGAGGTAATCGTAGAAGGTCCTGCTGATGCTCACCTCGCCGTCCTCGATCTCTATCCCGTCCCCGGCGGTAACGGTCGCGTTGCTCCCCGGCTCGCCGCGCGGGATCTCGAAGTGCAGATTGACAACTCCTCCGACCTCCGTCTTTGTGACGCTCGCCTCCTCGCCACAGCTCACGCTCTCGCCCGAGACTGTCATATCCTCGATTGCCGTCCTCGCGGCCTCGGCTCTGTCCGCCTCGTCCTCGGCATCCTCCGCATATTGCCCTGCGGTTTGTGCGTTTGCTGCTGCCGCGACCTGAGCCGCTTGCGCCGCGTCAGCGTAACCCTCGGCTTCTTCACCCGCTTCAAGGATGTTTTCGTACCAGCTCTCGAACGGATCGGGCGGCGTGTCTCCGGCAGGCGCGAGCGCTTCCTCCGTTTTGGTTTTCCAGGTCACGGACTTTTTGACCACGTCTCCGACGGTATACTTCAGCTCGCACTCGCCGTAACCGGCAAAGGCTGTGTCAACGTCGGATACGATCCACCGTATTCCCTCGGCTGCATCAGAGATACTGACGGGATATGGCGTTTCATCGCCGAAGCGCCTGTGGATAAGCGTGAAGGTCCCGCTGTCTCCGTACTGTCCGCGCCAGCCGCTAACGCAGAACAGAACCGATACCGCGTTGTTCTCTCCCTGCTTGCCAATGGGAATTAACGTTATTTTTTCAGAAGCTTTTATTGTTTTCAATAATTTCTCCTTTCAAAACCCGAGATCCCCGTCTTGTTCAGGTCTCTCTGTAATAAGATGATTTCCCGATAAATATCAGGACTTCGGTGGGCGGAAAACGGTCAGCGGGTCACCTGACCGGGATAATTGTGCAACAAAAAGAGTCACGGACCGCAATAGAAGTGCAGTATCCGTGGCTCCATAAACAAGCCTGTTATTTATCGGTGACATTATTATACCACAAACGCTAAATCTTATCAAGGTGAGATTGCAAAAAATTTTTTCACTTAAATATTATTCAGTCATCTTGAATCAGCGGCGGCAATGTGATAATATAGTTAGTGTAAACTAACGCCGATCAATGCTCCGCGCCTTTCCGGACCATGAGCTGATCGTCTGACTTTTCTGAGGAGGCGGCAAAGATGAGATACAGCGGAATGCCCATGGGTATGTGGGCTCTTTTTGCCGGATCGTTTCGCAGGCACCTGTCATCAGTTTACGGATACGATCCTGAAACGGCAAGGTCGATCACTTATAAAGCAAAGGCAAGATATAAAGAGATAATTCAGCGCATTCCCGAATTTGAGAGGTCGGACCGCTTTAAGATGAACATCGTAAACTGCGCCATGCTGTCAGCTTTTCTACTGAATCTGCCGGAAAGACCGACGTTGGAAGCGGCTGGTGAGTACTATGGAGCGTCTATGATGACTTATCCCATGAAGCTGTTCTGCCGGATGAGCGGGCGAAGAAAGTTCAGCGAAAAAGATATTCAAGCCATGAAGGACACAGCCGCGCTGCGCGCCGCTGACCGCAACCCTTATTCCTGGAATATGGATTATCTTCCCTATCCCGACGGCAGCGGCTACGAGGCGCGCTTCACAAAGTGCGGAATCTGCGCGCTTATGCGAGAGCTGGGGCTTTTCGACCTCGTTCCCGCCATGTGCCGCCTCGACTATACGATGAGCGAGGCGGGCGGAGCGTCAGAGTTTGTGCGGAAATACACCATAGCCTCCGGAGGAGACTACTGCGATTGCGGATATAAGAGAAAGGAAAGTCTGCGATGAAATACCACATTGAGAAAAACACGGTTCAGGAAACGCTTGTGATACCGCTTTTCGGGCGGCTTGTTTGCTCCGAGCGTTTTCCCGAGCTTTTTTCCGACCCGGAGGCAAAGCGCATCTGTGACAGCCTTGACTATGACTTTGCCGATAAACGAAAGAAAATGGAATCAGCCGCGGGGCTTTTCGGGGCGCTTGAGGTGGCACAGCGGCAGTACGACCTGCGCTGTGAGGCGGAGGAGTATTTGAAGTCGCACCCAAAGGCGGCTGTCGTAAATCTCGGCTGCGGTCTGGACGACACCTTCTCAAAGGTTGATAACGGGCAGTGCAGGGGATATAACATCGACCTGCCGGACGTTATAAGTGTGCGAAACGAGCTTCTCCCCTCAGGTGTGCGCGAGAAGAATATCGCATGCGATCTGAATGATTTTGCGTGGATGGATCAGATCGACGCTTCGGACGGCGCGGTGTTTTTCGCCGCCGGCGTGTTCTACTATTTCAGAACCGAGGACGTGAAAAGGCTCTTCTGCGCTATGGCGGAGCGCTTCCCGGGAGGCGTGCTCGCCTTCGATTCCTGCAATGAGCGCGGCGCAAAGCTCATGCGCAGGACATGGCTGCGCGAGGCGGGGATCACCGACGTCGGCGCGTTCTTCTCGCTCGAGGACGAAGCCTCTGTCGCGCTTTGGAGCGATCGTTTCGCATCCGTTACGGCGAAAAGCTATATGCGCGGATACAGGGATATTTACGATAAGGTCGGCGCGTTTTACAAGCTTATTATCCGCTTCTGTGACGGGCTTGTGAGAATGAAGATTGTAAGGATCACCTTCGGAGGGTGAGAGATGACGCGAGAGGAGCAGATAAAAAACGCCTACAAGCTTGCCGGCGGCACATCTGGGAATGATGACGTATTCCACGCTTCCCGGAAAGGCGATCTGCCGGATAGTCTGGAATATGGACGGGGAAAAGAATCTGCGGTATCTTGAAATGACCGGTCTTTCAGAATGCGAAAATTGCTTTTCAGCAAAGCGATTCACAATACCGGATATTTGAAAGGACGGTCCCGGATATTGCCGCCGGTATCGGCAGCCAGATACTGTTTTTTCGGCGCAGCTCTGCCCGCAAAGGAGAAGCGATCCTGCCGCAATACAAAA
The DNA here is from genome assembly GCA_017412765.1 of Oscillospiraceae bacterium. Classification (GTDB taxonomy): domain Bacteria; phylum Bacillota; class Clostridia; order Oscillospirales; family Oscillospiraceae; genus RUG626. The sequence goes on from JAFPWN010000006.1 coordinate 6,532, forward strand.
ACCGCCGCAGACTTGAACAGCACCCCATTTGTTAGACAAGTATGGTATACTACTAACAAGTGGGGTGTTGTTATATGCTGAAAGGAATACCGAACAAGAAATACACAGGCGAATTTAAGCAAAAAGTCGTAGAGACCA
>JAFPWN010000030.1 GCA_017412765.1 Oscillospiraceae bacterium
AGATCGGATATCATCAAGTTGTCCAGATCCAGGCGCATCACCGTTTCCTGCTGCTCTTCCCGGACAAACCCGACCGCCTTTGCTGCCGCGATTTCTGCTTGATTTCCGTCATGAACGGCAATCCCAAGCCCGGTATCGTCCTTCAGCTCCCGGCAGGCGTAGTCCAGAATTTTCGGGTACAGCGCCTCATACTCCGGCAGCGCGGCGCAGAACGCCTCGCCGAAATACATATCGTAGATCGCCGCGCCGACGACCCTGTTACGCACGCGCCACAGTCCGATGGCGCTCTTTGCGCTCTTGTCAAACTCCGGGTGCTCCATCATCCACTCAAACCGCGCCCAGTTCCAGTTTATATGCGTTTTGTCGGCGCGGTTCAGCTCAATGAGAAAGTCGCAGACCGCCTCGTAGTCCTCATCGCAGTATGAGGTAAACGTCGGCTCCGGAAGCCAGTATTTTATTCCCCAGTGCTCAAAATCCCACTCCGGGCTGTACTCGTTGCACTCGTAGTCGATATACGAGATAAGTCCGTCCTGCACGACGAAGTTTGTGGGATAATAGTCGATGTTCAGCCCCGCGGCAAGCGCCTTTGCCGCCATATCGCGCACCTGCGGCAGATACGGCGCCGCGCTCTCGCCGGCTTCAATTATCTCCATTACCGTCGGCCCCTCGATATAGTCCTTGACTATTCTCTCAGCCTCCTTATCGAAGCAGTGCATTCCCGGAATCCGTATTCCCGCGTTCTGCAGGCGCTCATAGTCCCGCAGCTCGGCTTCGATCTTGTTGCCGAAGGTGTAATAATCGCACGGCTCGTGGTGTATCTGCTTCAGCACCACCCTCTGTCCGCCGCGCTCCGCGAGGTACGAATATCCGCCCTTGCCCTTGCCGAGAAGCCGGATGAGGCGGTACGTATTCCCGCTCACCGTCAGTTCTTTTTCCATAAGCATACTACCTCATCATTTTCATCATGCCGGGACCGTCCCACTCGCAGGGGCGCTCCTCAAAGCCCATCTTTCGATAAAAGGGAATTGCTTCTTTTGTACTGATTAGTTCCAGACTCACCGCCCATCCCGGCTCTATGCTGTCCCGGATGAATTGCTCCAGCGCGCGAAGGAGCATTTTGCCTGTCCCTCTTGCCTGATAATCCGGGTGTACGGCAAAGTCCTTGATATAGAAGGACATTCCGCCGTCACCGATCAGCCGCACCATGCCCACAGGCTTTCCATTCTCCAGCGCTGTAAAGGTCGCCAGGCTGTTTTGAAGCGCGAGGCGGACCTGCGCCTCACAGGGAGGCTCCCAGCCGACCGAGGAATACAACTCTATAAAGGTTTCCTCTGTCAGGATGTTGTTTTTCACTTCCATCGGGGCAAGGGAAAAACGCGGCCCTTCCTCTCCTATGATCCCGTTGGGGCGAAAGCCGCATTTTTCGAGAACTCTCTGCGAAGCTGCGTTCCCGGCTTCCGTCTCCGCCTCGATTGACCGCACCTCCGGATGCCGGAACGCCCATCGGCACATTCCGCTCACCGCTTCCGAGGCGAAGCCCTGCGCCCTGTATTCCTCGATGATCCCGTATCCGATCTCGGCGGCGCCGTCATCCGAAAGCCCCTTGAACGAGAGATCTCCGATATGCGTTCCGTCCTTCAGCTCGATCAGCCATATTGCGTACCAGTCCCATTGATCGGGGTGCCGCAGGCAGCCCTGCAGCATCTGAGCGTATGCCCTTCTGAGCTCTTCGTCTTTTTCTGAGGCGATGATCAGCTCCATCCGCTCCCGCGAGGCGGGATAGATATGCAGGCGTTCGGTGTCTGCGAAGCGGCCGGTGATCCATCTGTCGAGAAACTCCATCTGTGCTTCCGTGTGGAACCAGTGCTCGCCCCCTGGCATAATCGTCAGCTCTGCGCCGATCTTTTCCGCGAAGGCGCGGGTTATTTCTGTCGGCACGAGCTCGTCGCCCTCGGCGCACAGTATCGCCGTCGGCGCGCGCCACTCTATCGGATGAGAGCGCACCCATGTGAGATAATCCCACGAAAGCTCGCCTGCTTCGCCTTTTTCCCTTAGTTCCTCCTCGCTCACGCCGCTTTTCGCCATCATATCGAGGATAAGCGACTCCATATCCGTTACCGGAGAGATGAAATACGCCCGCTCGACAAGCCCGTCAATCCCGGCGCACATAGCATAATACGCGCCGATGCTGTTTGCGACTATCGTCACTCTCCCGTATTTTTCCGCCGCCGAACGTATTTCTCCCGCCGCTTCCCACGGCGTTTCGCCCTTGTAGTCTGTCCCGGCGACGTCATACCCGGGAAAAAGCGCCTTGTAATGCCCGCTCTCCGAGGCGGCGCCGCCCCTGCCGTGGATATATAAAAGCGTCTTTTTCATCCGAAGAGCTGTCCCGGAAGCTTCAGCTTCTCCTTCGGCGGAAAGGATTTATCAAATTCCTCAACGTCCGCGTCGTCAACATAGTAGCCTTTGGGCGTCTCGTACACACCGGTCACGCCGCTGAGATACCCCGGTATCAGCTCGCGGCAGAGGAAGAACGAATCGTCCTCTCCCTCCGGCAGATCGTGGTAGCGTATGCCGAAATTGCGCGCGTAGTCAAAGCCGCAATGCGAGTAAAAGCCTATATTGCCCTCAAAAAGCACCGCGCCGAAGCCCATCTCAGAGGCGCGTCCGAGACAGAAGTCAAGGAGCTTTTTGCCATATCCGCGGCGCTTCAGCTCCGGCGTTATGCCGATCGGTCCCATCGTCAGAACGGGGATGACCCGTCCGTCGTCGGCGTTGATGATCGTCCGCATAAACATATTCTGCCCGATGAGCCTGCCGTTTTGCTCCATAACGAGGTCAAGCTCCGGAATAAACGCCGGGTCATCGCGCAGAACGTGCATGACGTAGTGCTCGCTGCACCCCGGGCGGTACACGTTCCAGAACGCTTCGCGTATGAGATTTTCCACCTCGCGGCGGTCCTCTTTCTTCTCAGGTCTGATTGTATAGTCGTTTGTGTTCATTGTTTTACCTCAATTTCAATATTTCTCTCTATTCTTCCGTATGTCCCTATAAAGTGCCTGCTGAACGCTTCGATCCTCTCCATCGCCTCCTCAGTCCTCTCCGGCTCGCGGTCGCAGAGGTGAATGAGCGCCGAGATCGGCGCTGTATAGGAGAAAGCCAGCATAGCGGCGTCATCGCGCTTTATAAGCCCCTTATCCATCAGGCCGGCAAAGACCGGCGTGAACATATCCGTAAGCCCGGTGAGAAAGTGCTTCGACGCGAGCGCCCTCGCGCGCTCGTCGCGGAACTGCTCGATCGCCAGCACCTTGCGGGTCAGCACGATCCTCTCATCGCGGACAGTGAAATCCACCATGCGCATCGTCATCTCAACGAGTCCCTCAGCCGAGTCCGGCACCGGCGGCAGATTTTCCTGCGAGCCAAAGCGCGCGGCGTAGTATGCTATCATCTCGTCGAGCAGAGCGTTCCAGATATCCTCCTTGCTCGCAAAGTGTTTATAGAGCGCGCTCTTCACGATCCCGAGCGACGCCGCCAGCTCACGCACGTTCGTGCCTGCGTAGCCGTTCTGCGCGAAAAGCTCCAGCGCCCTTGCGAGTATTCTTTCCTTCGTATCCCTTGCCATAATTACCTCCAAAGATAAAGTGACCACCCGTTCACATTATAGTGAACAGGAGGTCACTTGTCAATATCATCTCTCCGGCGGGAGAGGTGCGGATGATTTATTTGGACTTTTTATATTTTCTGAAGATGAGATAGGCTCCGCCGAGGATGAGTAGGCCGGAGATAACGTCAACGGTTATAAGCGTGACCTTCCACGGCTCCATGCCGGTGGAGTAGTGCTCGGAGTCGTATGCCCAGCTGTTTACCGTGGTATAGAGGATGTTGTGGGTCGCCTCGCGCATATACTTTACGTTTGAAGCCGCGGTCTTGTCGGTGACCTGGTTGGGGCCGCCTGCGAAGGTGGAGAGCATTGCGTCAACGCCGTTTGCAAGAGCCTCGTCCGCATTCATGAAGCCGTGGCCGTTATTGCGGAAGAAGTCGGAAACTATAAAGCCGTGGAAGCCCCACTCATCGCGGAGAATAGTCTTGTTGAGCGCGCTGCACTCGCCGACCCAGATATTGCCGATGTATGCCCAGGACTCCATAACTCCGGTCGCGCCGCCGACCTTGACCGCGATCTCAAAGGGCTTGAGATAGATCTCGCGCATGCTCTGCTCGGTCGCCCATGCGCAGACCATCTTGCCGTTGCAGTCGTACATGGCAAAGTGCTTGATAGTGGAATAGACGCCCTCGGTAAGCGCGCCGGCGACAGCGTCGGCTGCCATATATCCGGCAAGAACTCCGTCCTCGGAGAAGTACTCATAGTTGCGGGCGGTGAATGCCGAGCGATGGGTGTTCATAGCGGGAGCGTACCAGCCGGTGGAGCCGAGTTCCTTTGCCATAGCGCCCATGATTCTGCCCCACTCGTTAGCAAGCTCGTGGCTCCATGTGCAGGTGATGACTACCTCGATTGGATAGCCGATGGAGCCGCCGCCGGTGAAGTTATTGTTGATTGCGGCAGGGCCGTCGGAGTCTACGTTCTGCACCTTTCCGATAGAGGCTATCGCCGGGGTCTGGTAGCCGGAGAGAGCTATCATATCCGCCATCTCGTCAACGGTGACCTCGTCGAGAAGCTTATCCCACATGGGATCGTCGTATGCCTTGCCTCGAAGATCAATGAGCATAACGCCGTTCTTTGCGCCGGTGGTGGGCATAGTGTCGGCGGGGTTAATGTACTTTGTCGGATCATAATTCTGATTGAGGTGATAGCCTGCGATGTATTTCTCCGCCATATTGAGGTCAGAGGGTACCGCGGTCGCTGCGGCAAGGTTAGCAAATCCGCCCTTGCGGCTGAGATACTCAGCATCGCCTCTCGCGTCGCCGAGAACGGCAGCGGCAGTTTTATCATCGCTCTTTCTTCCGTTGTCGCCGGAATATGTGATGGTATTTGCAACAGTATAGACCTTGCTGTCAAGGACTCTGTGGCTGTCGGCATTTACGCTTATAACGTAATCGCCCTTCTCAAGCACATAAGCGCCTGCGCCGAGATCGTCAAAGGACGCCATATCCTCCTCGTCAAGAGTTACGGTGATGGTTTGGCTCTCGCCGGGATTGAGAAGCTTTGTCTTATCGTAGCGGACGAGGTTTGCGCTCGCCTTTTCAATTCCTCCGTCGGTGTAGGGAGGATCGAAATAGACCTCAACAACGTCCTTTCCGGCCTTGTCGCCGGTATTGGTTACGGTTACGTCGAAGCTGATCTCAGTGCCGTTTATCCTGAGGTCGGCCATCTTCTGGGTAAAGG
>JAFPWN010000031.1 GCA_017412765.1 Oscillospiraceae bacterium
GATTTTCTTGATCAGTTGGCTGAAATGGCCCCTGATTGAGCAATTAGTGGGCACTGTATTTCATGTAACCGGCTTCAAAAGAGAAAAGTGGCCACTATTTTTGCATTAGTGGCCACTCCCAAAAGCGCTTGTATTGATAAATAGACCGGCTCTCAACACAGGTCAGAGAATATCTTTCTGTGGGAGCAGTATATGCAGTTTATCTTTTGCAAGCAACGTCTCTGTCCGTACAGAGACCGCTTGTCAGGGGTAAAACACCCCTGAGACCCCTAAGAGAAAGACGAACAGGCTTTCATTCATCATCGTTCCAGCGACGCCGTTCTTCTTCCTCTTCTTCGCGTCGGTATTCGCTGTCATCCCAGTTGTAAACGTATTCCCCGCGGTCAATACTAAACCCGTTGCGGTCAATGTACTCATATTCTCCGGTTTCATAATTCATACAATACTTTGGCATAGCTATTTCGCCTCCTTCATAAATATGATCTCGTCATAAATGCCATTCAGTTCGGTAAGCAGTTCCCGAATCAAGGAGTTTCCTTTTTTTATGTCTGCGCGGAAGATATTAGTTATAAATCCAATACGTTTATGCTTTTGCGGTAAATAGTAAAAGGAAACAAGACTGCTTTTTGGATCAAAGCGATAATATTCCACCGCTATTTTCCTTGCAGATTTCTCCATATCGGGCTCAAAGCCAAGGCGATCCATATAAAAATGGGTTGCCTCGTTAATCAGCTCTGTCAACTTATTAAGCGTCTCTCTGTTATGCTTTATCGCTCGTCTGAGTATAAGCTCCGCCGTATCGTTTCGACCGCTGTCAATAAGTCCGCAGAGCACGTCCCCGAGAAAAGGATACATGAACAGGTTTTCATCGCCGATTTTATTTGTTACTGCAAACTCTTGAGAGAAATAGTCGACGATTTTCTCGCTTGATTGGATAATTGCCCTTATCATTTCTTCGTTGCGATAGGCCTCAATATTAATGTCAGTATAACCGACCATATTAGCATAGCACATTTCAGGTACTTCTCTTGCCAGCAGGGAGTCAAGAACATCGTAATCCTCATTTTCTATCGCAAGAGCTATAGTTCTTGTCCGCAGTTTGTCCTGATACTGGATTTCCATTGAGGTATGTGTATCTATGTCACCGATGTCGCGTCGCTTTACGCTTGTTCCGGCGCCGTAAGAAAAGCCGAAGCTTTTCCATTCAGACAGATCGACAAACCAAATGTAGTGCTCGTCCATAAGGTATTTAATGAAATCATAGTTTTTGAAATCGAGTGCGTAATCAATTACGGATTTGCAGTATTCATCGCAGTTCAGAAACAGCTTATCATCGCGCTTCATGTATCTGTCCCATACGTCTCTGTCGTGCGAGAACGCAATATCATAGTTGGTAACGCGATTTCTTACAGGAACGTAAACCGTACCGCCGGAGAGCACTTCTTCGCAGGAAATGCCAAGTAGTTCGGTAACATATGGGAGATCGTCGATTTGGATGCGCTTAGTGCCTTTTAGAATTTGAGAAAAGCGATTCAGCAGCTTGCGGATCTCCTCATCGTTTGTCACGCCATCGCGCAGCTCCAGATAGGCTTTACAGAATTGACGTACAGAGTCGTAGTTCTTAAGAATTGCCTCACGCAAATGGGCTCCGAGTTTATTTCCGTCTTTTTCGATTGTAAACATAGCAGAGCATCCCTCCTCTGTACAAACAGTATAGCTTATACTTTGCCTTCTCGCTATCCTTTTGTAGTGTACACTAATAGTGTGTATGTTTTCTGTTATTCGATAATGTACACTATCCGTGTATATTCATTATAGCCGAGGAATCTTATTAATTCAATACCGATTAGTCAACAGATTTTGAAGTATCGAAAAAGCCCCTGCGCGCAATATTGGAGCCGCAGGTATTCAACCATATTAAAGAATAAGGAGTGTTTTATGACCCGTAATTGCAGATTTGAACTGCGCTTTACAAAAAATGAGCTTTCCGAGCTTCAAAGAAAAGCACGGAAGGCAGGACTTTCAAACGCGGGCTTTATCCGCAAAGCTGTTGGCGGCGCTGAGATTAAGGAAGCGCCGCCCGTGGATGTACCGCACCTTCTCAATGAGATACGAAGGGTCGGGTACAACCTCAACGAGCTCCTCAAAATCGCAAACGGACAGGGGCTTCTCGACGTACCGCAGATCAGAAAGACCTTGTGCGAATGCCGGGAGGTTCTCAAAACCGTAAACGACGCCTATGTGACGAGGTCGGACTGATATGGCAGTAACCTCGATCTGGCCTATAAAGAACAACAGGAAGCTGACCACAATAAAAAGGGTCATCGACTATGCACGAAATCCGGAAAAGACCGTGGAACGCGACCCGGAGGCATTAACTCCTCTTCACGCCATAAACGGAGTGGTAGAATATGTGGCAAATCAGATGAAAACCGAGAAACGCGCCTATGTCAGCTGCTTCAACTGCACCTCCGAGGAGACTGCGGCCAAGGAGTTTATGCAGGTGAAAGAGTACTGGGGGAAGACTGACGGTCGGCTGTGCTTCCATGGCTATCAATCCTTCAAAGCGGGCGAGGTCGACGCGGAGACCGCTCACGCTATCGGAGTTAAGCTGGCGGAGCGGCTGTGGGCGGACAGATTTCAGGTCGTTGTCGCAACGCACTGCAACACCGGCCACTACCACACGCATTTCATTCTGAACTCCGTCTCCTTTGTCGATGGATACCACTTCGACAACAAAAGAGCGGATTATCTGGCAATGCGCGAGGAATCAGACAGGCTGTGCCGGGAATACGGCATATCCGTCATTGAACACCCGAACGGCCGCGGGAAGAACTACGCAGAATATGCGGCGGAGCGCGACGGGAAGCCGACGCTGCGGAGCATAATCTGCGAAGATATAGACCGCGCGGCAAGGGCAAGCATGACGCGGGCGCAGTTTTTCGAGGCGCTGGAGGATATGGGCTACGAATTGAAGCTCTACAAGAAAAGCGGCGACTGGCTGGAGCACCCGGCGCTCAAGCCGCCAGGAGCAAAGGGATACTTCCGTTTTCACAAACTCGGAAAGGGCTACGATCTCCAGGAGATAGAGCGCCGTATCTGGCGAAATATGAACCCGCGCGAGCCGTTCCCGGAGGACGAGAGACGGACTGTCGAGCGCTACCGCCGGACAGATCCGCCGCCGCTCTATGAGACGAAAAAGCCTCAGCTTTACCGGCTCTACCTCCGCTACTGCTATGAGCTGCACATAATCGAAAAGCATCCGGCATCCGCACAGCGGGTGTCGTTTTTTATGCGCGACGACCTCATAAAGCTCGACCGCCTTGACGCCGAAACGCGGCTGCTTGCAAAGCACGGGATAGAAACTTCACAGGAGCTGTCAGAGTATAGGGGTTCCGTACTCTCAACAATCAGCAAGCTTGAAAAGAATCGCGCCATTCTCAGAAAAACCAACAGCGCCGAAGCAAAGGAAATAACGAAAGAGCTGCGTGAGCTGCGAAGGGAGGTGAGGCTGTGTGACGACATAGAATTGAGGTCAGCACAGACCGTGAAGGAGCTTGAAGGAATTTTAGCAGAACAGGAAATAGAAACAGGAAAGGATAAACACAACAATGAGTTACTCAGGAGACGCGGCGGAGCAAGTCGTGAGGATGACCCTCGAGGGCGCTGAGGTCGCCGCAAAGATAACGGGCGCGGGAGCGAAGGAGATCGCCGTTTTGCTCTACGCAGTCCTCAAGGATCAGAAGCGCACGAAGGGGAAAATACGCCTTGCGAATATGCTCCGCACAGGAAAGGAGCTGAAGGTCTTCGCCGTAAAGGATAAGGATCTCGCTAAATTCTGCCGCGAGGCAAAGAAGTACGGCGTCCTCTACTGCGTTCTCAAGGACAGCGACGCAAAGGACGGCTTGACGGACATAATGGTGAGGGCTGAGGATTCCAGCAAGGTAAACCGCATCTTCGACCGCTTCGCACTCAGCACGGTGGATATGGCTTCCGTCCGCAGCGAGATCGAGCGCGGCAGAGCCAAGAAGGGCGGAGAAAAGGAGGAACCGGAGGTTCCTGCGCCGGAGCGCAGCAAGGAGGACATATTCCTCGACGCGCTTATGAATAACGCTCCGAAAGAGGAACAGCAGACGGAAAACCCTACGTTGGCGCGGGCGGAGAGCTCACGTCAGTCCGCGCCTTCTTCAAAGCAGTCAAGCGCAGCGGATACTCGAGAAAGCCGCATAAGCCCGACCCAGCGTGAGCGAAAATCGGTCCGTGAAGAGCTCAGAGAGATACGCGCCGAGCTCGAAGCAAAAGAGAAAGATAGCCCGTCAATTTCGCCGGAGCATATCGCTCCCGGCAACAACAAACAAAAGAAGAAAAAGGTGAGATAAAAATGAGTGAGAATTATAACAAGACAGAAGCTTCTCAGAAGCGCGAGTACAGCGCCGAGGAATACAGGCTCCGCAAGAAGAAAGAGCGCGACGGCGTTTACAGGCTCATCGACACGACGGCAGAGAGAATGAAGACGGACGGCGAGCTCTTCCAAACCTTCCTCGACGTGCAGGCGCGATTCGACCGATACTCCGCGGCAAACTGCATTCTTATCGCCGCACAGAGGCCGGAGGCAACGAGGCTTGCGGACTTCGACACCTGGAAGGAATCCGGCGTCAGCGTCAACAAGGGCGAGACCGGCGTTGCCATCCTCGGCCCCGGAAAGGAATTCGAGCGTGGGGACGGCTCCACAGGCATAAACTACAACGTCAAAAAGGTCTTCGACATAGTTCAGACAAACAGCAAGGAGCGCACGGCGCCGAATGTCACAAGAGACGAGCGCCTTATACTCAAGGCGCTCATATCCGACGCGCCCTGTGAGCTCGAGATCACGGACAACATCGCGCCGACTGTCAACGCCGTGTATAATTCTGGCGAAAAGACCATCTTTGTCCGCGCCGGTATGGAGACGCCGGATATATTCCGCGCTCTCAGCCAGGAGCTTGCCCACGCACGTATGGACAAGGGCGGAGGTTACAGCCGCAATGAGCATCAGGGCGTCGCCTACTTCGCCTCGTACATCCTTTGCAGACGCTTCGGAATCAGCACCGATGTCTACAACTTCAGCCGTATGCCGTCGCAGTACGCCAATATGGACGCGAAGACCTTCCGTGCGGAACTTGGCAGGATACGCGACACAGCCAATGAGATAAGCCGCGACATCGACCGCTTCCTCAAATCCCCCGCCAAGGAGAAGAAAGAGCGCGACGACGGCGCGAGATAAGGAGGCTCCTATGAGCTATGAAAAGTGCGTACTCACTCTCGACGAATACGAACAGCAGCTTATGGTGCGTTCGCTCTACGATCTGAGAAGCAGCCAGATACAGCGCAACGGTCCTACGGAGGACGTGGACGACCTTATTCTGAAGGTCATCGACGCTCCCAAGAGAAAAGAAAAGCGGTGGCGCGACCGTGAGGCAAGATAAGCACGACAGGGCGCATATCCTTCTCTATATCCTCGGCACCGTGCCGATAGTATGGCTCGCTCTGCTTATCGCACCTTGTCTCGAAGGCGGGGTTTTGAGCTTTATAAGAAACGCGGAAAGCGTATTCGCTGATCCGTTCCGTATAGTCATCTGTGGGGACAGCCTGAAAACTGTCCTCGCATTTCTCTTGGCCTACGGTATGGCAATCGGCGTGTATCTCTCGAGTGACCGCAACTACCGCAGACGCGAGGAGCACGGCTCGGCTAAGTGGGGAAATCCATACTCCGTTAACCGCAAGTATGCGGCGAAGAACTGCGCTGAAAACAAGATACTCACAAAGAATGTTGTCCTCGGCCTCGACGGGAGAAAGCACCGGAGGAATCTGAACACTCTCGTCTGCGGAGGCTCCGGTGCGGGCAAAACGCGTTTTTTCGCAAAGCCGAACGTGATGAACGCGAACACGAGCTACGTCATCCTCGACCCTAAGGGAGAACTTCTGCGGGATACGGGAAATCTTCTCAAAGCGAAGGGATACGATATAAAGGTCGTCGATCTCATCAATATGGAGAAGAGCCATTGCTATAACCCCTTTGTCTACCTGCGGAGCGACAACGATATCCAGCGGCTTGTGACCAATCTCTTCAAGAATACGACGCCGAAGGGCAGTCAGACGCAGGATCCGTTTTGGGATCAGGCGGCCAGTATGCTCCTTTTGGCTTTGGTGTTTTACCTGCACTATGAAGCGCCGGAGGACGAGCAGAACTTCCCTATGGTGATGGATATGATACGCGAGGGCGAGGTCAAGGAGGACAACGACAATTTCCAGTCGCCGCTGGATATACTTTTCCGCCGGCTTGAAGAGCAGAACCCCGAGCATATAGCGCTCAAATATTACAAGAACTACCGTTCCGGCAGCGGCAAGACTCTGAAATCTATTCAGATAACGCTTATTTCCCGCCTTGAGAAGTTCAACCTCGAATCCCTCGCAGGCATTACGCAGACCGACGAGATGGAGCTGTGGAGTCTCGGAGAGAAAAAGAGCGCCATTTATGCGGTTATACCGGATAACGACAGCTCGTTTAATTTCATAATAGGAATGCTCTACACGCAGTTATTTCAGCAGCTCTATTATCAGGCGGATACAGTTCATAACGGCAGACTTCCCGTACACGTCCACTTTGTTATGGACGAGTTCGCAAACGTGGCGCTTCCCGATGAGTTTGATAAGCTGCTTGCCACAATGCGAAGCCGGGAAATATCTGTCAGCATAATAATTCAAAACCTCGCGCAGCTTAAGGCTCTCTTTGAGAAGCAGTGGGAGAGCATAGTCGGCAACTGCGATGAATTCCTCTATCTCGGCGGTAACGAACAGTCCACCCACGAATATGTCTCCAAGCTCCTCGGCAAAGAGACTATCGACATCAATACCTACGGTCAGTCGAAGGGACGCAACGGGAGCTATTCAACGAACTGGCAGCTCACAGGACGCGAGCTTATGACTCCGGACGAGGTTCGTA
>JAFPWN010000032.1 GCA_017412765.1 Oscillospiraceae bacterium
ATCCCATACGTCTTCCTTTCCAAGCAAATTCATTCCGCCGTGCCATACGAGCTTTTTATCGATTACTGCGTAGTGTTCGTTCTCTTCTCTGGATAACAGAACGTTTATGCCGGAATTACGCATAAGCTCAATGATTTCACACAGCTCGTCTGAATTATAAAATAGCGAAATATCAGGATCAAAAGTAATTACCGTTATGCTCACGCCGGCCTCCTGCCTTGGCTTTAAAATGGAAATCATACGCTGAACCTTCCTGAGAAGTAAACCGGGACTGGAAATGACAATTTCAGAATTCGCTTCAACGAGGTCTCTTTCAAATACCTCGGCGTAATTGCCTTTATCATAAATCGAGTTGACTGTTTGCTTTTCTCTATACAGTTCTGAGATTATTTTATATCCAAGCTTCTTATAAGCAGTCAGACGACTGGAATACTGCTTATCGAAAATACTGATGTGTGAATCAATAAAAACACATGATCGGCTTTATCTATAAGCTTGTCATAATACTAATCCCTAATTAAAACAAGATATTATCCAACTGCGACCAGTGATGCTGCGGATGGCCTCGGCAGTGAGATTGCAGATGGTATCACAAAGGCGATCCATAACTTTCCACAGTGTCTGAAAGACCTCATGAGGAATGAACATAAGTTCAATATTCGGGAACGTCTTCAGCATCCCGGATTTGTGCCGCGCAGCACCATCGCAGACGAGAACTATGCAGTCGTCTGGATAAGACGCAGACAAATGCTCCAGAAAGACGTTCATACATACTGTGCTGCAGTAGGGTTCCCGAAATTGTGGAAAACTTCCTTCAACTTTGCGATTCGAGCGTTTATTTTTTTGAGGCTTCTACAGCCTCTGGGGTTGCACTCTTGGGATGCTTGCTTCCGGGCAGTTTCTTCCCCCAGCCATGTCGGTGCAGTACATAATATATCTGACCGTGTCCGGTCTCATGGTCTACCTTCTCGTCATATGCTGCCTTGATTGCCGACACATCTGTTATCCGTCCACCGTCAGCCTCATCAATAAACTGCTCCAGAAAGGCTGCTTCTTCCTCTGACTTTTATAGCACATTCTTGCTGAATTATCAGCTGCTTATTTGGGAGCAGTATCAGACGTTCCTTAAGTTTCTCTTGAAAAAGTGCAGACCGTGATATAAAATCAAATTAAATTAGTCTGTCGCAGAGGGGTGAGGCGATGATAAACGTAGCTATCGTGGAGGACGAGGACTCGCAGGCGCAGGTGCTGTATGAGTACATCGAGAGATACTCGCGCGAGAGCGGGAGCAAATACAGCTACAAGCGCTTTCGGGACGGCTGTGAATTTATCGAGAACTACCGGCAGGAGTTCGGGGTCGTTCTGCTCGACATAAATATGCCGCATTTGAACGGCATGGACGCCGCAGTCATGCTGCGCGAGAAGGATAAAAACGTCTCCATCGTCTTTATAACGAGCCTTGTGCAGTTTGCCCTGCGCGGATATGAGGTAGACGCGGTGAGCTTTATGAAAAAGCCGGTGAGCTACTACGACTTTGCACTGAAATTCAGAAAAGCGGTCGACGTCTATCTTATGAACGAGGAGCGGAGCTTTACGGTCAATACGCCTGGAGGGCTTTGCAGGATATCGACGGATAAGCTCATGTACGTCGAGATACTGAACCACCGGCTTTACTATCACCTTGTGGATGACGTTATTGAGATGACCGGAGTGCTCGCCTCCGTCGAAAAGGAGCTGGAGGACTACGGATTTCTGCGGTGCAGCAGCGCTTTTCTCGTAAATCCCAAGTTCATACGCAGGATTCAGGGGCAGACCGTTATCGTCGCCGACCGCGAGATTTCCATTTCAAGACTGAGAAAGGCTGAATTCATGTCGAGGCTCGCTAACTGGTACGCGGGTCAGGGGAGGTGAGAGCGTGGACGTTTTATTCGTTTTCAGAGCGATAATCCTTGAATTTATCGCGGAGCTCTACGTTTTCTACGCCCTAACCACAAAAAGGCTCTCGCGCAGAGCCGACTACTGGCTGCGCCTTGCCGCGGGCTTTTTCGGAGTGCTGATAATTTCCCTCGGTCTGAGCTTTATTTACAAGTACATCGGCGGAACGGCGCCGGGAAGAATCGTAATCTATCTCATAATCTTCGCCGCGTCGACCGCCAATATTTACCTCGCCTGCGAGGAAAACTACACGAGCGTGCTTCTATGCTGCAGCGTAGCCTACGCCGCGCAGAACCTTGTGTATAAGCTCTTTCTCACGCTATGGACCTGGGGCGAGGCGTTCAGGCTCTACGACTCCTGGGGCGCCGCCTTCGACGTTATTTACCACGTTGTCTACTACGTCTTTTTCGCCCTTGCGGCTTTTGCGGCGTACAAGCTCTTTCTGAAGCGGATAGTGAAAAACGTAGCGGTCATAGATAACAATATGCTGGCGCTTGCGCTGATGGCGCTGGTGCTGACGGTGGTCATCTGCTCTGTTGAGGACGTGGCGTTTTCGCATTTGAGTATCGTGCGCGAAAACAGATTTGACAGCGGCGACCTCGTCGTTCTGCGCGAAACGGGGAATATACTCTCCATAATCGCCTGCGGAAGCGTGCTCGTCCTCGCCTCGATGACGCTGAGGCACAAGGAGCTCAAGCAGGAGGTCGAGTATCTCCAGCACGCCATAAAGCAGAGCGAGATGCAGTATGAAATATCAAAGGACACGATAGGGCTCATAAATATCAAGTGCCACGATATGAAATACAAGCTCGCCGCCCTGCTCAAGAACGACGGAGTCCGCGCGCCGGAGCTAATTGAGGACATCAATAAGACTATCTCCATTTACGATTCGCAGGTGGAGACCGGAAACAAGCTTGTGGACGTCATTCTCACGGAGAAGAGCCTCTACTGCGAGCAGAACTGCATAAGATTCTCCTGCATGGCTGACGGAGAAAAACTAAATTTCATCGAGGACGGCGACCTCTACTGCCTGCTCGGCAACATAATCGACAACGCGCTCGAGGCGGTCAGAGCCATTGAGGACAGAGATAAGAGAGTTGTGAATCTCGTTGTGCGGTCAAGGGGAGATATTCTGACCATCGAGGAGGAAAACTTTTTCTCCGGCGTTATAGAGTGGAAGGACGGCGCCGCCGTCACCACAAAGGAGAATAAGGATTACCACGGCTTCGGTCTGCGGAGCATCGAGCTCATCGCAAGCAAGTACGGCGGCTCGCTTACGACGTGGGCAAGCGGCGATGTTTTCCATCTCAGCATAGTTTTCGGCGCGGCTAAAGCAAAATAAGTAAAAATTTCGCATTTTAAGAAGCGCCTGTTGAATCGGGCGCTTCGATTTTTTATAGTGGAGCCACCAAAAGAAAAAGAGGGATCACTATGAAAATGAAAGGAATTATCGCAATACTTCTCGTTATCGCGCTTGCGGCGGCTCTTGTCGGATGCTCGCCCAAGGGTGAAACACAGAATCTGACGGACGCTCCGCTCACCGGAGAGACTGTCGCGGATTTCGCCTCCGGCGCGCCGGCGGCGATGTTCCCCTCCGACGGATGGTCGAACGGCAACCCGTTCAACGTGTTCTGGAAGGGCGACTGCGTCAGCTTCTCCGACGGCGAAATGCACCTCGGTATCGAGAAGCCTGCCTCCGGCGGGGATAACTGGGAGTACTACGGCGGCGAGGAGCGCTCGAGCCTGTGGTACGGCTACGGCGACTTCGAGGTCAGAATGAAGCCCGCGAAGGTAGAGGGTACCGCCAGCACCTTCTTCACCTGCACCGGCCCCTACGATACCGGCCTCGACGGAACGCCAAATCAGCACGATGAGATCGACATCGAGTTTCTCGGCAAGAACACCAAGGGCGTGCAATTCAACTACTTCGTAAACGGTCAGGGCGGCCACGAGTACTGGTACGATCTCGGCTTCGACGCCAGCGAGGAATACCACGATTACGGCTTCCGCTGGGAGGAAAACTCCATCACATGGTTCGTTGACGGCAAGCCCGTATACAAGGTAAACCGCCAGTCCGGCGAGCCGTTCCCCTCGCATCCGGGCAGGATCCTCGCAAACTACTGGTGCGGCACCATCGAGGCTGTCGCGTGGATGGGCGCATACAAGGATTCGGCGGCAACTGCGGATTATCAGTGGATAAAGTCGAGCGCGCAGAGCTATGACCTCAATCCGGCTCCCGCTGAGCAGGAGAACGGCGCAGATGAGATCGCCGCCTCCGCTGTCGACTGGAGCGCCGTGGAGCCCATCGAGCTCGCGTTCACCTCCACAAACGGAAAGCATGAGATCGAGAGCGCCGGCACTGTCACAAAGGTTACATACTCCGGCATCGACAACGACTGGTCGAACATCACCGCCGCGCTCGAGGGCAAGGCTAACGGCGGCAACGTCATGAGCCTCAGGCTCAGAAACGACGACGCAAGCGACGATCACAGAGTCAGAATCGACCTTATGAAGGACGGAAAGTGCGTCAACACCTCCGCGACGATGGATGGCGCGGGCGTTTTCACCGACCTTGAGTGGGGCGGAAGCTTCTTTGAGAATATCCCCGCCGGAGGCGAGGCTGAGATAGAGATCGTAGGCTCAGCTGAGCCCGACGCCATCGTTATTATGCTCGACTCCATGCGCCAGGGCGATGAGAAGCAGTATTCCGGCGCCTTCACGATAAGCGATATTAAATTTGCCTCCTCCGGCGCCGAGGCGGCGCCCTCTGAGCCTGCGCAGACCGACGAGCCCGCCGATGAGAGCGGAGTTACGATAAACGGCGCCGCAGTCAAGGTCACGACCGACGGCAGCTATGGCCTCGACGTTACCGACGCCGGATTTACCGCAGAGTATGAGAATATCGCAGGCAACTCCTACCAGACCGTTTACGTGAACACCTACGAGGCGATGGCAGGAAGCAACGTGTTTACCGCGAAGCTCACAAACTCCGGCGCAGAGCCCGCCAATATCCGCGTTGACATCTCCTGCGACGTTCAGAGCGGCAATTCCACCGCAGCAAACCTCGCCGCCGCGCAGAACGGCGCGGAGGTTTACACCGACCTCGAGTGGGGCGGCTCGACCTTCACTGTACAGCCGGGCGAAACCGCCGATATAGCCATTGAGTACGACGTGGAGCGCGCGCCGAAGGGCGTCCTCTTCTTCTTTGACTCCGCTAAGTACGATGATAACGGCACCCATTCCGGCTCCGTGACGGTTTCCGAAATGGCGTTTTCCAGCGGTGAGGTCGCCCTTGAGGCGGCACCCGCCGCAGTCACAACTGCAGCAGTGATCAGGGACAGCTCAACAGCTGTCCCTTCCGCGCCAAAGGTCAAAAGCATAGAGATAAACGGCAGAAGCTCCGCGCTGAATATCACCGACGGGTATACTGTCAAGACCTTCGACGGCGGCTTTTCGGCGGAGTACAAGGACCTGCCCGGAAATTCCTACAAGACCGTCTACTGCGCTCTCGGCGATATGGCGGGCGCATACAACACCGCGGTTTGCGAGATAGAAAACCCCGGCGAGCTGGAGGTGAAGGTCAGAGTTGACCTCACGAGCGCGAAAGCTGTCGCAAATACAAATGCCGCAAACGTCAGAGCTGTGCAGAACGGCGCGGAAGCGCCGACCGACCTTGAGTGGGGCGGCAGCGTTTTTGTGATCGCGCCGCAGAGCAAGGCATCTGTCGCGGTCGAGTACGATCCCGCGAGAGAGGTTGACGGACTTCTCTTTTACTTCGACTCCGCGACCTATGACGATCCAACTGCGCATTCGGGCGCAGTCAAAGTCACTGGCATAAAGCTCACAAATGATGGCGCCGAGCCAACCGCGAAAAAGGAAGAGGAGAGCGATAAGACAGAAGAAAAGACGCCGGGCGTTCTTGTAAACGATACCGTCGTCGCCTTTGAGGGGCAGTACGACGTTGCCTACGCCGAGGACGGCGCCTCGATGACAGTCAGCTACGAAAATGTCGGCGGCGCTTCGTATAAAACGTTCTACGGGCAGATCGCGGATATACTCGGAGAGAGCGAGGCGTTCACCGCAAAGATCGAAAACCTCGGCACCGCTCCCGCAACTGTGCGAATTGACATTAACAGCGCGACCGAGAAGAACAACACAAAGGCGGCGAACGTCCGTGCTGAGCAGGACGGAAAGTCCGCGCCCACCGATCTCGACTGGGGCGGCAGTGTTTTCGTTATCCAGCCGGGCAGGACGAGCGAGATCTACGTTGAGTTTGACGCCTCGCGCACCGTTGAGGGTGTGCTCATCTACTTCGACTCCGCAACCTACGGCGATACCGGAGTTTACTCCTCGACTCTCACGCTCTCCGGGCTTTCTCTCTGCGAGAAGCGCGAGGCGCCGAAGCCGGAGCCGGCTGCCGTTTCCTATATTCCCTATACCCCGCCTGCACCGAGCAGCGTGAGGATAAACGGCAAAAGCGTGAGCTTCAACGCGTGGGGCAGCCCGACCTACACACTGAGCTATCCCGACGGCACCCTCGCGGCGGCGTACAAGAATATAATGGGATCTACATATATCGGCTTCAACGGCGATATCACCGCCGTCAAGGTCAGGTCTAACGGCTATAACAAATTCACCTTTACGGTCAAGAACGAGGGCGCGGAGAGCGCGCTCATCAGCGTGGATATCAGAACGGAGAATGAAAAGGTCGCGGAAGCAGAGGGTCAGGAGGTGCATTCCACGATCCTCGACGCCGAGATAGTTTCCGGAGAGGCTGAGGGGCTAAACCTGAACAAGGACTGGAGGAACGTCTCCTTCAGCGTTCCAGCGGGAGGGAGCGCGACGGCAGCGCTTCTATTTGAGCCGGGCTGGAATATAGATAAGCTCAGCTTCAGCGTCGACTCCGGCTGGGAGGAAAACCCCGCCGCCCATACCGGCAGGGTGGTGCTCAGCGATATGGAGTTTACGAAGTATCAGCCCTTTGCCGGAAATGACGATGTGGAGATAACCTACGACGTTCTTACGCAGAAGAGCACAGCGGTGTTCTCCGAGGAGGGCGGCGAGCTCACTATACCCGAAAAGCCAAAGCCCGGCGAAAACAAGGTCTCCGTTGAGCTTACTAACCCCACGGACGAGGACGTGACCGTGAAGGTCGAGGTCGAAGCCGAGGGCCAGCTGATGGCCGAGGATAATGACAACACCTTTACAGTTCCGGCGCACAGCACCATCACCGCCGAGGTGAGCTTTAACAGCGGAGAGGCTGTGAGCGGCGTTAAGATTTCCAGCTCCTCCGCCGCGACGATAGAGATAGGCAAAATATCCTTCTCCACAGCATCAGAAGAGCCCGAGCCTCAGCCGGAGCCTTCGGCAACAGCGCTCAAAGTCGGCGAAAAGCAGATAAGCTTTGACGGAAACAACGACTACACCGTCACCTACAACGCAGACGGTACAGAGGCGACATTTGAGTATGCCGGAATAGCCGGCAGCTCATATAAAAACGCTTACGGATGGTATGGCGCGTTCGGCGAAGCTGACACACTGAGCTTTAAGGTAAAGAACAACGGCGAGAGCGCCGCAAAGATTCTCACACAGATTTCTGTCGAAAACACTACCATCGCCGAGAAGGTCGCAGACGTTGCGGCAAACGGCGAAGAGACTGTTGCAATAGAGTTCACAACAGAGGGCAAGGGCGGAATAGTCCTGTTCATTGACACCTGCTGGAGCGATAGCAGTGAACGCTCCGGCTCTGTAACGATAAGCGGCCTGACACTCAGCAAGACGGAGACTACGCCCGAGCCTCAGCCTGAGCCGGAACCCGACCCTGAGCCGGAACCCGACCCCGAGCCGGAGCCTCAGCCCGAGCCTTCGGCTTATGCGACAATAAAGGTAAATGAAACAGAGCTCACGTTTGAACCGCAGGACACCTACACGGTGACATATGGCGAAAACGGCGCGACTGCGGCGTATGAGGATATCCCGGGCGCGAGCTACAAGAACCTTGAGCTGAAAATCGACGGCATCACCGGCGAGTTTAATACTTTCAGCGGAACGATTACGAATAACGGCACAGCCGCAGCTAAGGTCAGAATAGACGTTGAGAGCGAAACGCAGATAAATAATACAAATGCCGCCAACACAAAGGCGACTGTGAACGGCGAAGAGGTCTCGACCGATACCGATTGGGGCGGAAGCTCGTTTGAGATAGCGGCAGGCGAAACGGCGAGCTTTGCGGTTGAGTACGACAGCTCTCGCACTGTAAAGA
This sequence comes from Oscillospiraceae bacterium, assembly GCA_017412765.1. GTDB lineage: Bacteria > Bacillota > Clostridia > Oscillospirales > Oscillospiraceae > RUG626. The sequence goes on from JAFPWN010000032.1 coordinate 8,198, forward strand.
GCATAAAGCTGTTCTTTGATAGCTTCACCTACGGAGATGAAGGAACGCATACCGGCTCTGTTACGATAAGCGGTCTGACACTCAGCAAGGCGGAGACTGACACAGCGGCACAGCTCACGTTCACTACGGACAGCGGCAGCCCCTACACCGTCACAAACAGCGGAAAGAGCAACACCTTCAGCTACGAAAACAAAACGATAAATTACGAGAATGTCTCCGCAGGTATTTCTGCGGCGGCGAGCGGAATGGACACCGTGACCTTCAAGCTCACCGCGCCGGAGGGTCACAAGCTCCGCGTGGATATAATAAACAGCGCTGACTGGGGCGCGAAGCTCAATTCCTCGATGACCTACGGCGGCACGGCGGTTGAGGACGGCTCCAACATATGGTACACAAACGAGGGAGAAAAGACCGTCAGTGTTAAATACTCCGGCGCAGCCGAATTCATCGTAATCTATATGGACAGCGGCGAGAGCGCCAAGACCGCAAGCTTTACGCTCTCCGACTTCACGTTTACCAAGGAGGATGAATAATGAAAAAGACGAAAAAGCTCAGCGTCGGGCGCATTGTCGGCGCGGCGCTCATGGCGATACTGCTGGTGTTCACCATCGTGCTGAACGTGCTGGCGCTCACACAGTTTGACAACATCTTCGAGCAGTTCTTCGGCGCGATGCCGAACTACTACACCGGCGATACCCTCGGCGCCGACACGCAGTATGTAAAATCCTCCTTCTCCGGCCCGGCGGCGCTCTATTCCTATGAGGAGCGCCTCGTCGCAGACATCGCAATGGAGGGCATTACGCTCCTTAAAAACGACGGACTTCTGCCCCTCGACAAGGGCACCACGCTGAGTCTTTTCAGCCACTCCTCGGTTGACCTCGTCTCGGGCGGCTCCGGCTCGGGCTCCGGCTCCTTTGAGCTGACGAAAAACCTCAAGGAGGGTCTGAACGCGGCTGGGCTCAAGGTAAACGAGACTCTCTGGAGCTTCTACTCCGAGGGCGCCGGAAGCGCCTATACCCGCGGTATCGGCGTTATAAACTACGGCCAGGCGCTTGACTGGACGGTAAACGAATGCCCGCTCAGCGTTCTGACAGCCGACAGCGCGGTAACTGCCTCCTACGGCGATTCTGTCGCCATGTTCGTTCTCTCCAGAACCGGCGGCGAGGGCGGCGACGAGGCGCGCGATATGGCGGCGTACGGCGGAAAGAGCGGCACCCACTACCTCGAGCCGGACGAGACCGAGCTTGAGATAATCGATTACCTCGACAAGAACTTTGACAGCGTTATCCTTCTTGTAAACTGCAATAACGCAATGGAGCTCGGCTGGGCGGAAAATTACAGCCACATAAGGGCCATCGTGAACTTCCCCGGCGCCGGCCGCACCGGCACCTACGGCCTCGGCTACGTTCTCACCGGCTTTGACGCCGACGGAAACGAGATAAGCCCCTCCGGCCACCTCGTCGATACCCTCGTTTACGACAATTTCTCCTCGCCGGCATCGCAGAATATGGGAGACTTCCGCTATGACGGCACCGATTACTACTACGTTGTATACTCCGAGGGCATCTACGTCGGCTACCGCTACTACGAGACCCGCTATGAGGACACAGTTACCGGCAGAGCGGGCGCGGGCGATTACGACTACGCCTCCACAGTCCTCTATCCCTTCGGGTACGGCATGAGCTACACCGATTTTGCTTGGTCTGACTTCACCGTTTCCGGCGCTGACGAGAATGGCAATATCGAGGTCGGCGTGACGGTCACAAACACCGGCGCGAGAGCCGGAAAGGACGTTGTCGAGGTCTACGTTCAGAGCCCGTACACCGATTACGACATCGCAAACGGCGTGGAAAAGAGCGCGGTGAGCCTCGTCGGCTTTGCCAAGACAGCGCTTCTCAAGCCGGGCGAGAGCGAGCGCGTGAGCGTAAACGTTAACGTCGCGGACTTCGTCTCCTACGACGTCAGGGGCGCGGGAACGTACATTCTCGAGAACGGCACCTATTACATCACCGCCGCCTCCGACGCACACAAGGCGGTCGACAACATTCTCTCAAGGCGCGGCTACTCCGTTCCCGGCGAGAGCGCTCTCGTCGGAGAGTATGAGCAGGCGGAATTTGACAGCACCACCTACGCCGTCAGCATCACGGGCGAGAAGATAGAGAACGTATTTGACTACGCCATGAGGGACGATATGGCGCAGCTCTCACGCTCTGACTGGAGCGTTATGGACGGCGCCGGACTTCGCTACGGCACCGCCTCCGCCGCCGACAGCGGCGCTGAGATCGGCGGAAAGCAGTGGAGCCACGCGATAACAGACGAGATAAAGGCGGCACTCGACTCGCAGTGGTCGAGAAACCCCGGAGAGGGCACCGAGAGCGCGGTCGCGGTATCGGGCAAAAAGGGCGATTACGACTTCATCGACCTGCGCGGCGCGCAGTATGACGATCCGCGCTGGGAGGAGCTCATCGACGAGATACCCCTCTCCGAGCTCTCAAAGCTCATAGCAGAGGCGGGCTACTGCAACGCGGGCGTGAGCTCCATTCGCAAGCCCAAGGTCACGGATCTCGACGGCCCCGCGGGTCTTAACAAGGTCGTAGGTCACGGCTCCGCCGACATCGGCGACGGCTACCTCGCCATGACGTGGCCGGCTGAGTATATGCTCGCCTGCACATGGAACACCGACCTTGCCGAGCAGATGGGCAGCGGTATGGGCGAGGACGGCCTCTACTCCGGAGTTGTCGGGTGGTATGGCCCCGCGATGAACATACACAGAACGCCTTTTGCCGGACGCAACTTCGAGTATTATTCCGAGGATCCGTTCATCTCCGGAAAGCTCGGCTTTGCCGAGGTGGCGGGCGCGGCGCAGAAGGGTATGTACGCCTTTGTCAAGCACTTTGCGCTGAACGATCAGGAGACCCACAGAGACCACCTCGGACTTATCACATGGGCAAACGAGCAGACCATACGCGAAATATATCTCAAGCCATTCTACATGACCCTCACGAACAACACTGTCACTGTCAAGTACAACGAGCGCAGCGGCGACGGCTACGTTATGCGCGAGAGCGAGCTTCCGGCGCCCATCGCCATAATGAGCTCCTTCAACCGCATCGGCGAGACGTGGGCGGGCGGCAACTACAACCTCATCACCGATATTCTCCGCGAGGAGTGGGGCTATCAGGGCTTCGTGCTCACGGACTATGAGGTGGGCAGCTATATGTTCACAAAGCAGTCGCTTGCCGCCGGCGGCGACGCGAAGCTCACCACCGTAGACTGGACGAAATTCTCCCTTGACAGCGAGCCTGCGTATCAGAAGTACGCGAGAAACGCGGCGCATCACCTGATGTTCACCGTCGTCAACTCAGCGGCGGCAAACGGCTACGTCCACGGCGTTGAGTTCCACCTCGGACTTGCCTACTACAAGATCGGCCTCATTATCTGGGACATTCTCGTGGCGGCGGGTACGGCGGCCTATGTGTTCTTCCTCGCGAAGAAGCTGAGAAGGAGTAAGTAAAGATTAGGACCGGGGGCGCGGAAGCGTTCCCGGTCTTCGGAGCATTGAAGGATATGGATATTTTATCGGCCGCATTTGCGGTTTTTTGGGCATTTATCGGGGTAATTTTCCTGCACAATGCCCTTTTTGCCGTCCTCGGACTGTTTGAAACCCGGCGCTTTCCGAAATCGGAGACTCTCGGGCGCTACGCCGTCATTATCGGCGCAAGAAACGAGGAGAGGGTCATCGGGGAGCTTATTGACAGCATTAAAAATGCGGATTATCCGCGGGAGAAGCTCGATATTTTCGTTATCGCCCACAACTGCACCGACGCGACCGCAAAGAGGGCAGGAGAGCGCGGCGCCGCGGTCATCGAATACGATAATCCGCGGGAGCGCACAGTAGGCTATGCGTACAGACGTGCATTTCAGGTCATTCCGCGCGGCTACGACGGGTTTTTTGTCATAAACGCGGACAACACGGTGTCGAAGGATTATTTTCGCAAGATGAACGACGCCTTTTTCGCCCTCGATAAAAGGGCAATCGTAACGAGCTTCCGCAACGCAAAAAATTTCGGAGAGAATACTCTAAGCTGCCTCTACGGGCTGTTTTTCATATCGTCGTGCAGGCTTGAAGCGCGGGGCAGATCGCTTCTCGGCACGTCGGTGAGGGTCTCCGGCACGGGCTACCTTATGCCGCAGGAGGTTACGGAGCGGGGCTGGGAGTACACCTCCATCACCGAGGACTGGGAGCTGACAGCCGCCGAGATAGCTCGAGGCAGAGAGATAACCTACTGCGACGAGGCGGAGTTTTTCGACGAGCAGCCGACCGCAATAAAAACGATGCTCGCCCAGCGTCTCAGGTGGGCAAAGGGGCATCTTGCAGTATTCTCGACGCGGTTTCTGAGCCTTTTTAGGGGAATTGCGAAGGTCAAGGGTATCCGCCGGCGCTTTTCCTGCTTCGACTGCGCCTCCGCGCTTTCTCCGGCGGGCATAATCTGTACCCTTGCGCTGGCGCTGGAGATGATTCTGCGCGGCCTGACCCCTGCGCTTATCGCCGGAATTACAGCCAGTTATGCCGTCGGTGTGATCACAGCCTGCGCGGTTTTTATGCTTGAAAAAAGGCGCGTGCGCGGAGTGGGAGCGGGGGTTAAGCTTGCCGCTATCGTTCTCTGGCCGCTCTTTTTCGGACTGAACGCACTCTTTGACATCGCCGCTCTCTTCCGCAAAAGGGTCGAGTGGGTGCCAATACCTCACGGGCGGGAAAAAGACTCGTCGCCGCCGAAATAGATCCGACGCAGGTCTGCGGGCATTGAC
>JAFPWN010000033.1 GCA_017412765.1 Oscillospiraceae bacterium
CAATGCGTCGACAAAGTCTCCGCATCGAACATATTTTGCGCTCTCTGAGCGCAAAATATGACGCCTGCGGGCGGGTGATGCGACGTGAAGGGGCCTCTCGGCCGGCCCCTTCACAGATCCCCGCCTCCTTTATCCAACGCTGTTCTTCTTTGTCTACAGTCACAAAAGAGCCTGCCGCTTGGCAGGCTCTTTTTTATTTTCACATTACTCTTTGTCCGTCCGGCTGCTGACCGTCGTGCGCTTTCCACGCGCATTCGGTTATTGCAAAATCTGTGAAAACCGCTCTGAAGCTCGAATCCTCCGGACTGCACGCATACACGCCGAAGCGTATCTTTCCGCCGCCCTCCCAAAGATGGCATACTCGCATCTGCGTGAACTCTTTTCCGTCGTATGAGCACTCGACGCAGTAATCGTCCTCCCGGCGCGAAAGACGGTACCACATCGTATTAACGCTCGCCGGAACGGCGGTCGTCGCCCAATCTGAGTAGCCGTGATTTGTGACAACCGAGCCGAGGTGGCGAAAGCTCTCGTTTTCGTATTCAACCGAAGCCTTGAGCCAGTTTTCGGCGTCGAGGTATATAACGATACCGCACTGGTCAAAGCGCCGACGGCTCTCGGCAAAGTCGCACTTTACGATAAATGAGAAGAATTTTTCGTCTGTTTCCATCTGAAAAACCGGCGCGTTGTCGTTGCGGAAGTGATAATACGTTCTCTGCCAGAGGTCAGTGTGCGGGGAGGTGACAACTTCGAGCCTGCCGCCGTCGATCTTATAGCTCTCCGGTCTGCGCTCCCACGTCATTTTTTCAAGCATCGCGTTTCCTCCTCAATGATCTTATTCAGCTTTTCGTAAAACCTGCCTATGTGTATCCCGTCAACGAGCGCGTGGTGCGCGAGTATCGACACCGGCATGACGAGCCTGCCGCCGCGCTTGAAGTATCCGCCCCAGGTTATATGCGGATTTGATTCGCCGCCCGTGGGCTGCACGAGCGAGGTGTAGCTCACCCAGGGTATGCACGACACAAAATACGCGCTCTCCGAGTCCCCGTCCTCCTCGATCGAGCCGCGCTCGACGGCGCTTTTGCGCGCTTTAACGGCATAGTCCATATACTCACAAAGCGGCATATCGTGGCTCAGAGCGCAGTAGCAGTAGGTACCGTCCGGGAGCGGCTCTGTGTGGGAAGTCGGGCAGGCGTCGTATTCCCGTATCGCGCCGCCGTGTATGCGCTGACGAAGCGCCGGAACAGAGTCCGCCGCCTTTGCGGCAAGGTCGATGAACGAGAGGTAAAACGACCAGCCGTGCTGTTTACATAACTCTTTAAGCTCTGTAACGTCCATCTCCGCCGTAACTCCGACGTAAGGATTGGACAGCGAGCTGAAATACTCAAAGTGCGCTCTGCGCGGATATTCGGAAAGCGGGATCTCGCGGAAGCTCATAGTTTACATAACTCCGATGCCGTTTTCGCGGCGAGGCGTGCGTTGTTATAGACAAGCTGGATATTGGAGGCGAGCGAATCGCCGCCCGTGATATCCTTGATTCGGGCAAGGAGGAAAGGTGTTGTCTGCTTGCCGTGGATGCCCTGAGCCCTGCACTCTTCGAGCGCCTTTTCGATAGCGGCGTCGATCGTCGCCTTGTCCATGCTGTACTCCTCGGGGATCGGGTTTGTGACGAGCATACCGCCCTTGTAGCCCATATCGCGCTGCGCCTTGAACGCCGCGGCAAGCTCCTCGGGGGTGTCGATCCGGTAATCCACTCCGAAGCCGGAGCTGCGGGTGTAGAACGCGGGCAGCTCGTCGGTGCCGAAGCCGATCACGGGAACGCCCTTGGTCTCAAGATATTCGAGCGTAAGGCCGAGGTCGAGGATGGATTTCGCGCCGGCGCAGATGACCATTACCGGTGTCTGACCGAGCTCCTCGAGGTCGGCGGAGATGTCCATAGTCGTCTCAGCGCCGCGGTGAACGCCGCCTATGCCGCCGGTAGCAAAGACCTTTATGCCCGCCATCGCGGCGATCATCATAGTCGTCGTTACGGTCGTAGCGCCGTCGGAGCCGCGCGCGACGAGCACCGGCAGGTCGCGGCGAGACGCCTTCGGAACGTCGTAGCCCTTTTTGCCGAGGTGTTCGATCTCTTCCTTGCTCAGTCCAGCCTTCAGCCTTCCGCCGATTATGGCGCAGGTCGCGGGAACGGCGCCCGCCTCGCGGATAATGCGCTCGACGTTAAGCGCCGTTTCGACGTTCTGAGGATACGGCATTCCGTGGCTGATTATCGTGCTCTCAAGCGCGACTACGGGTCTGTTTTCGCTGAGCGCCTTCTGTACCTCCGGCGCAATATCGAGATATTTATTCATTATGAGCCTCCATAATTCTTTTATTTATCAGTTCATCGCTTATCGCGGGGTTTATCGTCTCCTCGCTCTCCACGGCTATTGATCCTGCGGCGAGAGCGTATTTCGCGCTTTCAAGCGGCGATCTGCCGTCAAGGCAGCTTTTTATAAGCGCAGCCATCGCAGCGTCGCCGCCTCCGGTCGCGTTTACAAGGCGGCAGCTATACGCCGGAACGGTGAATATCTCGCCGTCCGACAGCACCGTCATTCCGTTTGCGCCGTCGCTTATATAGGCGCTTCGCACTCCGAGCGCGCGGAAGCGCTCCGCGCAGTCGATCGCGGTCTCACCGCCAGTCAGCGCGCGAGCTTCGATTAAGTTCGGCTTTATCGTGCCGATCTTTCCGAGCACCGGTCGGAGCTTTTCGCTCTTTGCCGCCGAAACGGGGTCCGCAAAAAGCGGCGCCGTTACGTTCCGGGCGATGTACTCTATCGCTTCCGGAGTGAGATTTCCGTCAAAAACCACGCAGGCGGCGCTGTTCAGCGTATCAAGGTTGCGGCAGATTACCTCCGGCGTTACGTACCGCGCGATATCCGTATCGCAGACGGCAAGCTCCATATCGCCCTCGGGGTCCGATATATACAGATAGCTTGAGGTGCGCTCGCCGAACGCGCGAAGCGCCATACCGAGTCCGATTCCGAGCTCGCGGCAGCTCTCCTCGATTATCCCCGCCCAGCGGTCTGAGCCGAGGACAGTAAGCATCTCGACCGGAACGCCGAGCTTTACGAGATTGTGGGCGATATTTCTTCCGACTCCGCCGAGGCTCATAGTTACCGAGCCGGGATTGGAGTCGCGCGCTCTCAGCGGCGCGAAGCTCCTGCCGCCTATATCCACGTTTACAGCGCCGATCACGGCGACGAAGTTTTCCATTTTCTCACCCCCCGGTATTATACTACTTTCCCTCTCCCAATGCAAGCTTTGGGCATAACGAATGCTCTCCCGGCATAGTATCAATTGGGAGAGTGGTCAACTTGAGGCAGGATCTGTTTGAACGCGCAAGAGAGATCGGCGGCTACATAGTTTCGGAGAACGCGACCGTTCGCGCCGCCGCGGGAAAATTCGGAATATCCAAAAGCACGGTTTTCAAGGACGTTTCCGAACGGCTGTACGCAGCCGACAGGCTCCTCTACGAGCAGTGCAAGAGCGTTCTTGAGCGCAACAAGGCCGAGCGCCACATTCGCGGCGGCGAGGCGACAAGGAAAAAGTACGAGCGTACCCGTTAAGGTACGCTCAATATTATTATTCGATTCCCGTCAGATCGTAGCTTCTGAGCCACTTTTCGGCCTTTTCGCAGACGGATCTGAGGGTATTCTCGTCAAACGGCGAATCAAGTTCCGCGTTTTTGAGAAGCTCCGTGAACGTGCGTGTGCCGCCCTGGAGTGTGTAAGCCATGTACTTATCCCACGCCTTTTTTCTGTCCTCCTGCAAAAGCGCCCAGAACTCAAGCGACACTGTCTGTGCGAGGCAGTAATCAATGTAGTAGAACGGCGAATTGTAGATGTGCTGCTGGCGCTGCCAGCCGCAGCCCTCGCCGTAGACCGGGATCTCGCCGTCGATGCGCTGCCACGGCATATAGATATCGAGAAGATCGCGCCAGAGGTAGTGGCGCTCATCGGGGCCGAACTCCGGGTGCTCGTAAACGACGTGCTGGAAGTGATCCACCATCGTGCCGTAAGGAATGAATTTCAGCGCGTCGGCAAGGTGCGCGTAGCGGTATTTGCGCGCGTCGGCGCCGAAGAAGTCCTCTGCCCACGGCCAGGCCATGAACTCCATGCTCATGGAATGCACCTCGCACGCCTCCATGCTCGGCCAGACATAGCTGAGCGGAACGCGGGAGCGGTTTGTGTAAGCGGCAAACGCGTGACCCGCCTCATGTGTCATTACCTCAACGTCGTGCTGCGTGCCGTTGAAGTTTGCGAAGATGAACGGCACCTCGTAATCCGCGATGGAGGTGCAGTAGCCGCCGCCCTCCTTGCCCTCTGTCGAGAGGAGATCCATAAGCTCGTTATCGAGCATAACGCCGAAGAACTCGCTCGTCTCGGGGCTCAGCTCGTCATAGAACTTCTTGCCCGCCCTGACGGTATCGTCAAAGGTGCCCTGCGGCTTCGGGTTTCCGGAGCGGAAGGTGAGCGCGTTGTCGGCAAAGCTCATCGGATATTCTTTTTTGAGGCGCTTTGCCTGGCGGCGGAAAATCTTGTCTGCGACCGGCACGACGTAGTTTATTACCGCCGCGCGGAACTTTTCGACGTCCTTTTTATCGTAGCAGTTTCTGCCCATGCGGTAGTAGCCGAGCTCGGTATAATCCTTATAGCCGAGCTTCTTGCCCATTCTCGTGCGGAGCTTAACGAGCTTGTCGTAGATCTCGTCAAGCTCGGTCTGATTATCTTTGAACCACTGACCCTCAGCCTTCCATGCGCGAAGGCGCACGTCGTCGTCAGCGGAGTTCTTGAAGGGCGAGAGCTGGCTGAGCGTATATACGCCGCCGTCGAAGGGTATCTGTGCGGAAGCGATGAGCTTCATATAGCGGGTGGTGAGGTCGTTTTCCTTCTGCATCTCGGGGATTATCTTCGGGGAGAACGCCTTTACGGAGATCTCGGTATTGACGAACATGAGGTCGCCGTACTCGCGCTCGAAGTCGGGGCGGAACCTGCTTTCGAGCATTGCAAGATCAAACTTCTGCTCATGCTCGCTAAGCTCCGGCGCCTTAGCGTTCCAGAAGTCCTGCTCCTTGTCGTAGAACTCGTCGCGCGTGTCGATGGAGTGACGGATGGAAACGAGATTTGAGAGCGTGTCAATGTGGCGGAGAAGCTCCTCCTTCTCGAGGAAAATTGCCTTCGCCTCGTCGTAGCTCTCCGCACCCGAGAGCTTTTCCGCTAGAGAAGAAAGCTTCGCGCCGGCTTCGTCGAGGTCGGGGCGGGTGTACTGCATTTCAGAAAATTTCATATTTTGCCTCCGGTAGATGTTTTTACAAAGAGATTTTAATACCGAATTGACGATTCGTCAACCTCAAAGAGCTTGACGAAAGCTCTCGCGCGCGGTAAAATAACTTCAATACGTCTTTGGAGGATAGAAAGATGGATATTCACGCCGAAATTGAGCTTGATATATGCCCCATCTGCGGCGGCGCGGGGCTGTTGGACGAGGAAAACGGCTTCTGCTGGGCGGTGTACTGCATGGACTGCGGGGCGCACACGGCGAGCATAGAGTACAGAACCCCCTCCGAGCGCTTCGAGGTCGCAAAAAAAGCGGCGCACCTGTGGAACGTCGGCAAGGTGCTCAGAAGCGATCCCGGCGAATAATATCTCAGACTGTAGACAAAAAGGAAAAAGCGTTGGATAAAGGAGGCGGGGATCTGTGAAGGGGCCGGCCAAGAGGCCCCTTCACGTCGCATAATCCGCCCGCAGGCGTCATATTTTGCGCTCAGAGAGCGCAAAATATGTTCGATGCGGAGACTTTGTCGACGCATTGAGCCGTGCCCTCGGGCGCGGCTTTTTTAATTTTCTGTTAATGAGCTGTTACCGCGCTTGAAGATTGTAGAAAAGAGTGGTAAAATGTATGTTTGGATATTCAGAACAGGAGAATTATACTCAGATGCAGACATATCGTGCAGGAATTGACATAGGCTCAACGACCGTTAAGCTCGTTATTCTCGGCTCCCGCGGCGAGATACTATTCGGCGACTATCGCAGGCATCACGCGCACACGCAGGATACTCTCGCCTCGCTTCTCTCTGACGCGAGGGAAAGGCTCGGTGAGTGCGAGCTTATCTGCTCTATCACCGGCTCCGGCGGCATCGGACTCGGCAAGGCGATGGAGATACCCTTCGTTCAGGAGGTCGTCGCCGTTGCGGAGGCGCTTCAGAGCCGCTATCCGCAGACCGACGTAGCCATCGAGCTCGGCGGCGAGGACGCTAAGATCATATACTTTGACGGCGGCATCGACGAGCGGATGAACGGAGTCTGCGCGGGCGGCACCGGCTCCTTCATCGACCAGATGGCGGCGCTTGTACAGACCGACGCCGCGGGACTCAACGAGGCGGCAAAGAGCGCGACCGAGCTGTACACTATCGCCGCGCGCTGCGGCGTTTTCGCCAAGACCGATATTCAGCCGCTCATAAACGAGGGCGCTTCGACCGCCAACCTCGCCTCTTCGATCTTCCAATCGGTCGTCAATCAGACCATCTCCGGTCTTGCCTGCGGCAAGCCTATTCGCGGGTGCGTCGCATTCCTCGGCGGTCCCCTGCACTACTTAAGCGAGCTGAAGGCAGCTTTCATACGCACGCTTCAGCTCACTCCGGAGAACGTGGTCGATCCCGAAAACTCCCACCTTTTCGCCGCGATCGGCGCGGCTGAGGCCGACGGCGCTCCGGCCGGTATTTCCGAGCTTATCGAGAGGCTCCGGCGCGGAGTTAAAATGGAGCTTGAAATAAAGCGCCTCGAGCCGCTTTTTGCCTCAAAAGAAGAATACGACGCCTTCAAGACGCGCCACGAGCGCGCGCGCGTCGCCAAGGCTGATATAAAGACGTACTCCGGCAAGTGCTTTCTCGGCATCGACGCCGGCTCGACCACGACCAAGCTCGCGCTCGTCGGAGAAAACGGAGAGCTGCTGTTTTCATCATATTCCGGCAACCACGGCTCTCCGATAGAGACGGCAAAAAGCGAGCTGTCCGAAATGTTTTCTCTCCTGCCCCCCACCGCTACTATCGCCCGCGCCTGCTCCACCGGCTACGGCGAGGCGCTTCTCAAGGCGGCGTTCCGTCTTGACGACGGCGAGGTCGAAACGGTAGCGCACACCACTGCCGCCGCGTTTTTCGACCCGGAGGTTGACTGCGTTCTCGACATCGGCGGGCAGGACATGAAGTGCATAAAGCTCAAAAGCCGCACCGTCGATACTGTGATGCTGAACGAGGCGTGCTCCTCCGGCTGCGGCTCGTTTATCGAAAATTTCGCCGTTTCACTCGGCTACACAGCGGAGAGCTTTGCCCGCGAGGCGCTGTTTGCCGCCTCCCCCATCGACCTCGGCACGCGCTGCACGGTATTTATGAATTCCAACGTAAAGCAGGCGCAGAAGGAGGGCGCGCCGGTCTCGGATATCAGCGCGGGGCTTGCGTATTCCGTCATCAAAAACGCTCTTTTCAAGGTCATCAAGCTTGCCGACGCCCGCGAGCTCGGCAGACGCATCGTAGTTCAGGGCGGCACCTTCTACAACGAGGCTGTGCTTCGCGCTTTTGAAAAGATTACCGGCGTGGACGTAGTCTGCCCCGACATATCAGGCATCATGGGCGCTTTCGGCGCGGCGCTTATCGCAAGAAGCAACTACGCCGGCGCGGAGTCGTCAATGCTCTCCGCCGAGGGAATAAAAAATCTCAGATACACCTCCCGCGCCGCGCGCTGCGGCGGCTGTGAGAACAACTGCATGCTCACGATAAACACCTTCGAGGGCGGCGGCAGGTACATAAGCGGCAACCGCTGCGAGAAGAAGGTGCGCAACACGACCGGCGTCGAGAGCGGAGAAAATATGTTCGCCTACAAGCGCAGGCGCATTTTCTCCTACGAATCTCTCCCGGAGAGCGAGGCGCCGCGCGGCGTTATCGGTATTCCGAGGGTACTGAACATTTATGAAAACTACCCCTATTGGGCGGTGTTTTTCAGAGAGCTCGGCTTCTCTGTAGTGCTCTCGCCGTTTTCCGGCAGAAAGCTCTACGAAGCAGGCATGGATTCCATTCCCTCAGAGAGCGAGTGCTATCCGGCGAAGCTCTCGCACGGTCACGTTCAGTGGCTCTACAACGCCGGAGTAAAGACCGTTTTCCACCCATGCGTATTTTATGAATTTCAGGAAACAAAGGGCGCTCAGAACCACTATAACTGCCCGATGGTCATCTCTTACGCGGAAAATCTCAAAAACAACGTAGAGGCGATAACCGGCGGCGAGATAGAATACCTGCGCCCGTTCATCGCGTTCACGAGCGAAAAGACCGCCGAGGACAGGCTCGTCGAGTTCTGCGGAGAGCGTTGGAGCATCCCCGCGAAGGAGGTGCGCGCCGCCGCTAAAAAAGCGTGGGCGGAGCAGAGAAAGGTAAAGGACGACATCCGCGCCGAGGGCCGCAGGATCCTCGGACTTATGGAGGCCGAGGGCAGGCGCGGCATCGTGCTCGCAGGCCGCCCGTACCACATAGATCCCGAGATAAATCACGGCATTCCCGAGCTTGTCGCGTCCTTCGGGCTGGACGTTTTCACCGAGGACTCCCTCCCTCTCGACGAGGAGAAGGATAAATCCCTGCGCGTAGTCGATCAGTGGGTGTTCCACTCGCGCCTCTATAACGCCGCGGAGTTTGTTTCAAAGCGCGACGATCTCGAGCTTATCCAGCTGTTCTCCTTCGGCTGCGGGCTTGACGCGGTCACCACCGACCAGGTGGAGGAGATACTTGAAAAAAGCAACAAGCTCTACACCGTTCTGAAAATCGACGAGGTGTCGAATCTCGGCGCCGCGAGGATCCGCGTGCGCAGCCTGCTCGCGGCGATGGATATGCGCCGCAAGGAGTGCGTAAAAGCCGATCCGCAGCCCGTTAAGTTCGAGCGGGTGGAGTTCACAAAGCGTATGTTCGACGAGGGCTATACGATCCTCGCTCCGCAGATGAGTCCCATACACTTCGACCTTCTTGCGCCTGCATTCAGAAAGTACGGCTACAAGCTCGTTATGCTCGATAACGCGACACGCAAGGCTGTGGATATGGGTCTGAGATACGTAAATAACGACGCCTGCTATCCCTCGATAATCACCACCGGAATGATGATGGAGGCGGTGATGTCGGGTGAGTACGACACTGACAAGCTCGCGCTGATGATGACGCAGACGGGCGGCTGCTGCCGAGCCTCGAACTACGTCGGCTTCATTCGCCGCGCTCTTGAAAAGGCAGGTATGAGCCACATCCCCGTTATCTCGCTCAATGCCAACGGCATGGAGAAAAACGAGGGCTTCAAGGTCTCTCCGAGGCTTCTTCTTGAGGGTCTCAGAAGCGTTGTCTACGGCGATATTCTGATGCGCTGTCTGTACCGCACCCGGCCCTATGAAAAGACGCCCGGCTCAGCCGACGCGCTTCATAAAAAATGGAAGGAGATCTGCATATCCTACTTCCTCGACCCGAAAAACAAGCGCTCCTACCGCGATATTTGCCGCGGGATAGTGCGCGATTTTGACGATCTCGAGCTTGACGAGACGGTAAAAAAGCCGAGAGTCGGCATCGTAGGTGAAATTCTCGTAAAATATATGCCTCTTGCCAACAACAACCTCGTTGAGCTTCTTGAGCGCGAGGGCGCGGAGGCCGTAGTGCCCGATCTCATCGACTTCCTCGCCATGTGCCTTTACGGCAACGAGTACAAGCACCGCTTCCTCGGCGTCGGTCTGATGAGCGACATTATCGGCAGAGTCGGTATCGACGCGCTCGAAGCGCTCCGCAAGCCCGCCGTTGACGCACTCAAAGCCTCAAAGCGCTTCACGCCTCCGATACGCATCGAAAATATCGCGGAGCCGACAAAGCCGTTTCTCTCGATGGGCAATCAGTACGGCGAGGGCTGGTTCCTCTGCGGCGAGATGGTAGAGCTTCTCGACGAGGGCGTTCCCAACATCGTCTGCATACAGCCTTTTGCCTGCCTGCCGAATCACGTAATGGGCAAGGGCGTTATTAAGTCGCTCAAGGCGGCTTATCCCGAGGCGAACATCGCCGCCGTGGACTACGATCCCGGCGCGAGCGAGGTAAATCAGCTCAACCGCATAAAGCTCATGCTCTCGCAGGCGAAGAAAAATCTCGGCTGATCGCGCGGCGGATCGCGTTCAGCGCGCGCTTTTTATCCTTGACCCACTCCGGCGCGATTATCATATCGCGCTTTCCGTCGCCGGTGAGGCGATGGACGACCGTTTCCTCCGGCAAAAGGCTCACCGCTTCCGCGATGAGGTCTGCGTACTCCTCTCGCGTGAGAAGGCGCCACGGGCTCCCGGCGTATTCATCGGCAAGGCGCGTGCCCCTGAGGATATTCAGCATCTGAAGCTTTACCCCCTCCGGTCTGAGCGCGGCGAGAAACCGCACAGAGTTCAGCATATCCTCGCGCGTCTCTCCCGGAAAGCCGAAGATCAGATGCGCGACCACCTCAACTCCTATCCCGTGCAGCTTCCTAACGGCATCGGCGTAGCACTCGTCTGAAAAGCCGCGGTTCATGCGCTTTGCCGTTTCTTCATCCGCGGTCTGAAGTCCCATCTCCACCCACACGGGCTTTATGCCGTTCAGTCGCGCGAGCATGGCGAGAATATCGTCTCCGAGGCAGTCCGGCCTCGTTCCTAGGCTGATAGCGACGATCTCAGGTCGGCTTATTGCCTCTTGGTAGAGCTTTTCGAGGCGCAAAGCGTCGCCGTAGGTGTTCGAGTACGCCTGAAAGTATGCGATAAACTTCTTTGCGCCGGTCTTATTTGCGATCAGCGCCTTAGCCTCCTCTATCTGCTCGCCGATCGGGCGGAGAGCGGCGGCAAATTCGCCCGACCCGCCCTCTGAGCAGAAGGCGCAGCCTCCGTATGCGACAAGTCCGTCGCGGTTCGGGCAGGTACAGCCGGAGGAGAGAGTCAGCCGGTAGATCTTTTCGCCGTATTTTTCCTTCAGAACGTCGCTTAAGTACCGCATTGTTTCACCTTTCATACTTTGTTCACATTTCGTTTATAGGCGGTTCATTTTTGCAGTTTAGTATTGTCCTATCAAAAGGAGAGGTCCGATATGAAGAACTTTCTATCCTCACTACAACTGAAGATCCGCCAGTTTATGCAGGGGCGCTGCGGCCCGGACGAGCTTACGCGCGTGCTGTATATCGCGGCTCTCGTGCTTATTCTGCTCGGCGCGATCACGAGGCTCGGGCTGTTCTCCTCCCTCGCGCTCGTTGCGATGGTATGGGCGATTTACAGAATGCTGAGCCGCAATTACTCCGCGCGCGACGCCGAGAGAGCGAAGTGGCGCGATATAAAGAGCTTTTTCCATGACGAAGCCTCGCTCATAAAGAGCCGCTGGCGCGACAGAAAAACCCACAAGTATTTTCGCTGCCCCGCCTGCAAAAAGGCACTTCGCGTTCCGCGAGGCAAGGGAACTGTAAAGGTCACCTGCCCGCGCTGCGGCAACAGGATAACGAAAAAAACCTGAGAGGAGCACTGCCATGACTAAGGATCCCTACGAAATCCTCGGTGTGGCGCCCGGCGCCAGCCAGGAAGATATAAAAAAGGCATACCGCCGCAAGACAAAAGAATATCACCCCGACCTACACCCCGACGATCCCACAGCAGGCGAGAAAATGGCTGAGGTCAACGCCGCTTACGACAGACTTCAGAACCCGGAAAAGTACGCCGCAGATCAGCGCCGCGAGGAGGCTCAGCGGCAGTATTCTCAGCAGCAGGGCTATCAGCATTATTCGCAGAACGGCGGCTACACCTATTACACCTACACCTATGACCCCTATGAGCGCTATGAGGAAGACGAGCGCGCCGACGATCGGTTTTACGGTTTCCGCCGCTCATCGCCGGTCACGTTCAGCTTTTTCCCGTTTTTCGGGATACTCCGGTGGATATTCTATATAAACGCCATCGGCTGGTTTCTCCGTCTGATCGGCGGACTGTTCTTAAGATAATGATACGGAGCCGGACTTTTATGTCCGGCTTGGATTGTAGACAAAAAGGAAAAAGCGTTGGATAAAGGAGGCGGGGATCTGTGAAGGGGCCGGCCGAGAGGCCCCTTCACGTCGCAAAAAGGCCCGCAGGCGTCATATTTTGCGCTCAGAGAGCGCAAAATATGTTCGATGCGGAGACTTTGTCGACGCATCGAGCCGGACTTTTATGTCCGGCTTTATCAATACCTTCTGCTGCCGGAGTACCTCTCGTCGGTAACGTCGCAGACTTTGACTTTATGCTCCTCTGAATAGAGCTTACGATAGCGATGGTATAGATCTCTCCGGCGGTACAGCTTATCGCCGCTCTTATCCCCATATTCCTCGCCGAGCTCACCGAAATCCGGAAAAGCGGTGTAGTATTCGTCGTCGAGCCGCTCTATCCCGCGCAGTATTTCTTCGGCCGGGCGCTTTTCGTAATCCTCTATATTCTCCTTCGTCAGCGAGATAAGAATCTGCCGGTATTTCTCTTCCTCCGGCTTCTCCGAGAGCCACTCCGCCTCGGTTTTATATAACTCCCGATTAAGGAGCTTTACTGAATCCGGCGAGAGCCTCTCAAGGTCGCGCCGCCTCAGCCGAATGCTCTCGAGCGCTTCGCCTCTTCCCTCGCCGTGTGGGATAAAGAGAAACACCTTGCCGCTGCCGGCTTCTTTCAGCACAGCAGCAAGCTCGTCGATCTCGTCTATGTTTTCGCTGATAAGCGGCACAGCGGTGGTGAACGGAATTTCAGCCTCCCTTGCCGCCCTCATCATACGAAAAAGAAGATCATAGTCACCCTTTCTTCCGGCAAAACGGTCGTGGTAGTCTCTGAGCCCGTAAAGGGTAAAGTTCAGGCTTTTTACCCCCTCATCGCACAAAATTGCCATCAGCTCGCCGCACTGCATATCGTCTCTCATTTTCATGCCGTCGCACTGCATGAACTCCGCTGTCGGGCTTCCGAGTCTGCGCAGAGTGCGGATTGCCTCCCGCAGATTTCTATGCTCCATTGAGTATCCGAACGAAAAGGCACTGTCGAGCTGTGGCCTTGTTTCCCTCAGCTCGTTTATGATCCTCTCCGCCGTTTTAACGCTCCGCTCCCAATCTGCTCCCAGAGTTCTTCCGCTCCACGACAGCAAGCAATATCTGCATTTATTACAGCACGGAACGCAGAGACTTTGAATCAAAACCGACTTTGTCTGCATTTTCATTATTCCTTTGTTGTTTTTTACAGAATAGCACTTTTTCAGAAAAATGACAATAATATATTGTATTTACGCGGTCAAATATGTTAATATGATATATAATTTCTTTTGGGGAGGGCAATATGAGATACGCAATCAACGATCGAAACTATCACGATTTCAGTATTTTCGAGCTGAACAAGCTGCCAGGGCGCAGTTATTTTATACCATACCCCGACCGCAAGGGCGCGGACGCCGCCGCGCCGAAGGATAAGCGCTACAAGTCCGAAAAGGTGGTCTGCCTGAACGGGCAGTGGGATTTCAAGTTCTACCCCCGCCCCGCCGAGCTTCCGCTCGATTTCGACACCGACGCTGTCGCCTTTGACAAGATCGACGTGCCCGCCTGCTGGCAGTTCCGCGGCTATGACAGGCCGTTTTACGTCAACATCCGCTACCAGTTCCCCTTCAAGCCGCCGGTGATACCCACGACCGGGAAGGTCGGCAGAGTGTTCTCCTGGCTTGGCTGCGACCAGGCGATAAGCCCGCGCTGGAAGGCGCCGGAGGACGAGTATAACTTCGTCGGTGTTTACCGCCGCTATATCGACGTTGCCGACGCTGACAAGAGCTATATAATCTCCTTCCTCGGCGTCGCAAGCTGCCTTGACCTTTACCTCAACGGCGAGTTCATCGGCTACTCAGAGGGTTCGCACAACACCGCCGAGTTCGATCTCTCCGGCAAGCTGAAGGCTGGTCAGAACGAGCTTCTCGCGGTAGTTCACCGCTGGTGCACCGGCACATACCTCGAAAGTCAGGATATGTTCCGCAACAACGGCATTTTCCGCGACGTGCTTCTGCGCGTGTCTGACAAAACCGACCTCTGGGACATAAACGCCGCGACCGAAAAGAAGGGCGATAAATACTCCCTTACCCTCACCGCCGCTGCGCTTTCCGACACCGACGTGACCTTCACTTTCGGAGATAAGACCGTCACCGTTCCCACCGAGAACAAGGTAGCCAGGTGCGTATTCGACGAGCTTGAGGTCAGCGAGTGGAGCGCCGAGGCGCCGACGCTTTACGATATCTACTTTGAAACGCCGACGAGCTGCGTAAAGGAGCGCATCGGCTTCAAGACTGTCGAGATTCGCGGCGACGTTTTCCTTCTAAACGGCAAAAAGATCAAGTTCAAGGGTGTGAACCACCACGATACGTCCCCCACGAACGGCTATACGATGACGCCGGACGAGATCGAGCGCGACCTCGATCTGTGCAAGCAGTTCAACATCGACACAGTCCGCACCTCGCACTATCCTCCCGATCCCCTGCTTATCGAGCTTGCGGACGAGAAGGGCATCTACATCGTCGATGAAAACGATCTTGAGACTCACGGCACCTTCTCGATGCAGATACCTCCGACCTACAACACGATCTCCCACGATCCGAAGTGGCGAAATCGTTATATGGATCGCATAAAGCGCCTCTATAAGCGCGACAAGGTACACGCGAACACCTCTATCATAATGTGGTCGCTCGGCAACGAGGCCGGCGGTTACTCCAACACCGACGCTATGGCGGACTACCTGCACTCCCGCTCCTCTCTCCCCGTACACTATGAGAGCGCAGTTCACTGCAAGAGAGTCGCCTACGACGTCGGCAGCGATATGTATCCCCCCGCAAGCAAGCTCCACGAGATCGGCGAGCACCGCTGCAAGCAGAAGGAGCTGAACGACCGCCCGTACTTCATGTGCGAATACGCCCACGCGATGGGCGTCGGCCCCGGCAACACTGAGGCTTATTGGAAAGAGATATACTCCTACGATAACCTCATGGGCGGCTGTGTCTGGGAGATGGTCGATCACGCGATACTTCACTCCGACGGCTCTTACACCTACGGCGGCGACCACGGCGAGTGGGAGCATGACAGCAATTTCTGCGTTGACGGAATGTTCTATCCCGACCGCACTCCCTCCGTCGGCGCAAAGATAATCAGGTTCATCTACCGACCGATACGCGTGACCCACGCGACCGGCACGAGCTTCGTGATATTCAACACCACCGCTTTTTCCGACGGAAGCCGCTACAGGCTGAGGTTCAGGTGGAACGACGGCACCGAATACGAGCTTATCCCCGACGTTGCTCCGCTCACGAAAAAGAGCTTTGAGCTTGAGATCGGCAAGGCTGTTGACGGCAATCTCTCCGTCATCGTCGAGACGCTCGACACCGCGGCAAACCGCACAGTCAGCGAGGAGCAGATAGTCATATCCGAAAATGTGCAGTCCGCTCCGGATACAACGCCGCTTCCCGAGGGCGTTACCCTCGGCGGCGACAAGGTATATATCCTCCTGCCGAACGGAAAGCACCTCGAATCGGCGTCAGAGAGCACGATTCTCTACCGGGCCGCAACGGATAACGACACGGATATGTTCTTCTCGAACACGATGGCGCCGTATTATGATCAGCGCATCGAGTACAAGGGTATCGAGAGCATCGACCACGGCTGCAAGGTAACGAGCGTCGTGCAGAACAAAAAGGCGAAGTTCCTCGTTACAGATACCTACGAGGGTGTGCCCGGCGGAGTGCTCGTTACAAGCAGGCTCCACTGCATCTCCGGCGGAGGAATAATCCCGCGCTTCGGAAAAGCCTTCCGCCTCGATGAGAGCTTTGACACCGTTCGCTATCACGGCAGAGGCGGCGAGACCTACTGCGATATGCGCGACCAGTTCGTTATCGGGGACTATGAGTGCAAGGTTGGCGATATGACGGAGCCGAACATCAGGCCGCAGGAATCGGGCAACCGTATGGACTGCACCTGCGCTGAATTTACGGACGGCGCCGTGACAGTGCGCTTCGAGGCTGTGGACAAGAGCTTCGAGCTCGGCGTAAAGCCATACACCGACCGCTCTCTCGTCAAGATGCGCCACCGCTCCGACGAGGCGCGCACCGGCACCTACGTCACGATCCAGGCGTTCCAGCAGGGCATCGGCACCGGCGCCTGCGGCCCGGCGATAATGCCGGAGTTCCAGTTCAGCGCCAAAGAGGACTACGAGCTGAGATTTATAATCAAGGTACTGTAATACTAAACCTTAATAGAAACCTGACAGTCCTTCCGGCAGAAATTGCGCCATACTGCGTTAGCCCCCTTGACCATATATATCCATTATGCTCTGCTTTTCTGCCTTGTCTGGCACAATTTCTGCTCAGAATTACAAGTCAGTTTTATATCAAGGATTAGTATAAATATTTAAGGCTGAGAGCCGAAAAGCTCTCAGCCTTTTATTATGCCTTTTCTTCCGCAATCTGCTTTTCGTGGATATTGTTTATATCCTCGGTCGAGCCGCCGCCATCGTCGTCCGGCGCCTTGAGCACACCCTTCTCGGCAAGGCGCAGAAACGCGTCAACGACGTCCGGCGTGAGCTGTGTGCCGGAGACCTCCTTGATTATCGACACCACCTTGTCGAAATTCATGCGCTTGCGATAGGGCCTTGTCGAGTACATCGCGTCGAATGTATCCGCGACCGCGATAATCTGCGCGACGCGCGGAATCTCCTCGAGCTTCAGCCCGCGCGGATAGCCCTTGCCGTCCGGCCGCTCATGGTGGCAGCCCGCGCCGGTGGCAAGCTCCGGCATAATGCTTATATCCTTTAACACGTTGTAGCCGAGCTGCGCATGGGACTGGATTATCTTGTACTCATCGTCCGTCAGCTTTCCGGGCTTGTTCAGCACCTCTTCCGGTATGCCGATCTTTCCGATATCGTGCAGCAGGGCGATGTTATAGTACTTCTCAACGGTCTCGTCGTCGTATCCGAGCTCCTTTGCGAGCATAACGGTGTATTTCGCTACTCTGCCGGAGTGACCGTTAGTGTACTTATCCTTCATATCTATCGTCTTTGCGAACGCCTCTATCATCTCGCGGATAAAGGTTTTCTGCTCTTCGTTGCGCTTTTCGTAAGCCTTTGCCTTGCGCCTGAAGTATATGAAGCTCAGACAGACTATGACCGCAATGAGAAGCACGACGCGCATGATCTGATACCACATCATCTCGCGTATCCTGAGCTGCTTCGATATGCGGAAGGTTTCGATTCCGCCGGATTTGCCGCGTGAGTCGAACAGCTCCATCACAAAATCGTAATCGCCGCCGGGCAGGTTAGTGTAGTCTACCGGCGTCATCTCGCTTCGCAAAACGACGTTCTCCGTCTTGTCAAAGCCGTCGAGCCGGAAGTGAACGGTCGGATTTACGAGCGAATAGTTGTAGACAAAGCCGTAGATCGTCAGCTTCGAGCAGGAGGAAGGCACGGTAAAAACTCCGTTTTCATCGGGATAGATCACCGTTCCGTCCGCGGAAAGATACGGCACGGAGAATTTGACATTCTCAACTGTGTCGAATTCCTTTTCGATATTGACCTCCGCGACTCCGGTGGTTCCGGAGATATAGAGCGTTCCGTCCTCCGTCAGCTCAGAATAGGAGTTCGCGGTCGCAATTACCGGCAGGCCGTTGTAGCGGTTATAGAACTGCGGCTTTATTTCGCCGTTTCTGATAAGCTCGTCGGCAGAAAGCACGTAAACTCCGTTTGACGAGAGCACCCACATTTCGCCGCTGCTGTTCTCATACAGGTCGAAGTTATTTGAATACGGAAATTTCTTGATATTCGTGACAGCGTGCGAAGCGTCCATATAGGCGATCGAATTGCTCGTCACTATCCAGTAAATATCGCGGAATCGGTCTTTTTTTATGCGCATTACAACGTCGGATTTAAGTCCCGTATCGGTATCCACGCATTCTACACCGGAATCCGAGATAACGTATATGCCTCCGCCGTCGGAGCCGGCGAGGATCTCGCCCGACTCAGTCTCGCAGACAGTGAGTATTTCGATATTGTACAGCCCGTCCTCTTCGCCGTAGGTCTTTGTGACCCTGCCGTTTTCGATCACGGCAACGCCGCCGGTGCAGGCGACGAGAATGCTTCCGTCCGCGCGCTCAAAAACAGTTCTGACGCGGTTCGAGGGAAGACCGTCCGCCTCCGTATAGCGCACTATCCCCTTTCCGTCGTAGGCGGTGAGCGCGTTGTCTCCGAATGTGGATATCCAGAGTGTATTCCTGCTGTCGCGGATTATCGAGCGTATTTTCGTTCCGTTAAGAGAGTTAAGGAGGTCGAAGTCCGCAAGCGCTTCGCCCGAGGCGCTGACCGCGCTCTCAAGCGGCAGTTCACCGACGGTATAGCCGTTGTCGATCACCATAAGTCCGCTGCTCTTCGTTCCGACAAAGAGCTTTCCGTCGTAAAGGCAGGTGGAATAGACCACCTCATCGGGAATAAAATACTCCGCGAAAACGTCCTTGAACCGGTTCGGAACGAGCTTCAGGACACCCTGCTGGGAGCTGGTCATCCAGAGGTTGCCCTGATAGTCCGCCATGACGTGCTCAACGGATTTGTAGACGCCGATATTGCCGCAGTCCATAAACTCTCCGTCTTTTATATACCCCACTCCGTTATCGGCGCAGACCCAGAGATACCCGCCGATGTATTCGATGGAGTTTATAAAGTTCAGCGTAGTAACGGCAATCTCCGAAGCCTCAAAGCCGCCGAAGGACAGCTTTCCGTAATATATTTCCTCGTTTTTGCCGCCGAACCAGACATAACCCGGGTTTTCAGCGTCCGGCAGGACTGTTCTGACGCCCTCGATACCGAGCTCGCCATCCTTGAAATATGCCTTTATGCCGCCCTCATCCATCATAAAGACCTCGCCGTCCATCGTGACGCCGTAGAGGAAGCCGGCTCCGACCTTCAGGTCCCTTATATATTCCTCGTTGATGCGCGACTCGTCCACGCGGCAGAGCGTCATGCTGTCTTCCTCGATGTACGAAACTCCCTGCGTGGTGGCGATATAGATACGGCTGCCCTTTTCCGTTATCGCGCGCACGGAGTCGGCGCCGAGACCGTCGTGCTTTGTCCACATTCTCAGCTCGCCGCGCTCAATGCAGCCGATGCCGGAGTCGTTCGTTCCGACCCACAGGCGATCCTTGGAGTCAACAAAAAGGCTCACAACGCTTGCGATACCGGTAGTGGAATCATAGCGCTCAAACGACAGTCCGTCATAGCGGATAAGTCCGGAATAGCCACCGATCCAGATAAAGCCCTCGCTCGTCTCTGCTATGCAGTTTGCCTCTGCGGTCGGCAGACCGTTCGTGTTGTCGTAGACGACTGCCGAATAACCGATCGACCTGCCGGTCGGGTCGATTCTCAGCTCATCCGACGCAAGCGCGGACGGAGCGAGAGCGCAGATCAGAACAGAAAGCGCAATGAAAAGCGCAGTAATTCTGTTTCTCATCGAAATAACCTCACATTTAAACACTTTCATTTTATTTTACTACTTCCGTCATTTATTGACAAGGGTGAAATGCATAATTATACTACTGAAAGGGGTGATTTTATGGGCGATATTTATATTTCGGAGAGAGCGTATTCGGAAGTAACGGCATACCTTAAAAGCGCGGGAAACCGCGTACATACGGTACCGGCTGATAAGAGGCTCGGATTATACACCGGCGACCACGCCGATCTGCGGGTCATCCGGCTCGGAGAGAGCGTGATTTTTGCCGACGAGGACGATTTTAAACCGGATTATCCCGAAAACGCCGCGTTCTGCGCGCTCGCGTTCGGAAAATATTTCGTTCACCGCCTCGATATAACCGCTCCGGCGCTTCTGAATGAGGCGCGGAGGAGAGGTATGGAACTCATAGACGTCCGCCAGGGCTACGCGCGCTGCTCCGCTCTCCCGGTGGACGGCAGGAGCGTCATAACAGCCGACAGAGGTATCGCCCGGGAACTCAGAGAGCGCGGCGCGGACGTTCTTGAGATCTCCCCGGGGCACGTTCTGCTCCCCGGCTACGCGGAGGGCTTTTTCGGCGGCTGCGGAGGCAGAGCCGGTGATACGGTCGTATTCAACGGAGACCTCAGAACGCACCCGGACTGCGAGCGCATCGTAACCTTCATCGCGGAACGCGGGGTCGGCGTAAAATTCTTCCCGGACCTCGTACTGCGGGATATCGGCTCGATCGTTAGTTAATCTGACGAATGAGCGTTTTTTATCCGCGTAAGGTGTCATTCAAAATGATGAAATATGGCGGCAAGCCTCTAAAATATTTTGACATTAGCGATTTTTAGTGCTAAAGTGCATTTTATAGAAATCTATATATTGTATTTTACGCCGCACATCGGCGCAGAAATAAATTTCCATTGCAATTAAAGGAGAGATCAATATGAAAAAGATGACGAGAGTTCTTGCGCTTATGATGGCGCTCTGCCTCATCGCCGCTGCCCTCGCCGGCTGCTCCGGCAACAGCTCCGGCACACCCGCAGACAACACCCCCGCCAATGACACGCCCGCAAACAACACCCCCGCAAATAACGACGCTCCCGCGGCGACCGGCGCGACCGGCACCTTCAAGATCGGCGCGAGCGGCCCGCTCACCGGCGGCGCGGCAATTTACGGCACCGCCGTCATGAACGCCGCTAAGATCGCCGTTGACGAGATCAACGCCAAGGGCGGCATTCAGATCGAGTTCAACCCCCAGGACGACGAGGCTGACGGCGAGAAGGCCGTTAACGCCTACAACACCCTAATGGACTGGGGCATGCAGGTCCTTTGCGGCCCGGTTACCACCGGCTCCGCTATCGCCGCCTCCGCTGAGGCCGCGAAGGATCGCGTTTTCGCTCTCACCCCCTCCGCCTCCTCCACCGACGTAACCGCGGGCAAGGACAACATGTTCCAGCTCTGCTTCACCGACCCCAACCAGGGTCTCGGCGCCGCTGACTACATCGCGGAGAATCTCTCCGGCAAGAAGATCGCGGTCATCTACCGCAACGACGACGCTTACTCCTCCGGCATCCGCGACACCTTCATTGCCGAGGCAGGCGTAAAGAGTCTTGAGGTTGTCTACGAGGGAACCTTCACCGAGGCTACCCAGACCGATTTCAGCGTTCAGCTCACCGCCGCTCAGTCCGCGGGCGCTGACCTCCTCTTCCTCCCCATCTACTATCAGCCCGCTTCCGTAATCCTTTCCCAGGCTAAAGCAATGAACTACGCGCCCATCTTCTTCGGCGTTGACGGTATGGACGGAATCCTCACCATGGAGGGCTTCGATACCAGCCTTGCCGAGGGCGTAATGCTCCTCACACCGTTTGCCGCCGACGCTCAGGACGATCTTACCAAGAACTTCGTTGCCGAGTACGAGAAGCGCTACGGCGAGACCCCCAACCAGTTCGCCGCTGACGGCTACGACGTTATCTACGTCCTTTACAACTGCCTTATCGAGTCCGGCTGCACCCCCGACATGAGCAATTCCGAGATCTGCGAGAGAATGATCGCTCAGATCCAGAAGACCACCTATGACGGACTTACCGGCTCCGGCATGACCTGGGGCGCAAACGGCGAGGTCTCCAAGATGCCCGTTGCCGTCGTGATCAAGGACGGCGTTTACGTCTCCGCCTGACCTTCAAGGATATAAGATCAAGGAGGGTCGCCTTAAGGTGACCCTCCCATTTCGTATAATATCCCCTTTTCTTTTTGTCCAATTTCAAAGAATCGAGGTCTTTTCATGGAATTTCTGTCCTATCTCATAAGCGGTATATGCCTCGGCTCCGTCTATGCGATCATAGCTCTCGGCTATACGATGGTCTACGGAATCGCCAAGATGCTGAACTTCGCCCACGGCGACGTCATCATGATCGGCGGCTACATATCCTTCTGCGGCTTTGCGTACATGGGTCTGAACGGCTGGGTGTCGCTTCTGCTCGCTATGGTCGTCTGCACTG
Source organism: Oscillospiraceae bacterium (assembly GCA_017412765.1). Lineage (GTDB taxonomy): Bacteria > Bacillota > Clostridia > Oscillospirales > Oscillospiraceae > RUG626. Next base: position 22,039 of record JAFPWN010000033.1, read on the forward strand.
TTCTCGGTATTCTCATTGAGGGGCTTGCGTACAAGCCTCTGCGCCAGGCGACCAGCCTTGCGGTGCTCATCACCGCCATCGGAGTGAGCTACCTGCTGCAGAACTCCGCTCTTCTCATCTGGGGCGCGACTCCCAAGGTTTATGCACCGCTTATCCCGCTCGTCGGGCCTGACGGCGCGCCAAACGCTCTCCGTCTATTCGACGGTCAGCTATCCATCAGCTATATGTCCATCGTCACCATGGCTGCCTGCGTTATCATCATGGCGCTGCTTACGTGGTTTACAAGCAGAACGAAGCTCGGCAAGGCGATGCGCGCCTGCTCCGAAAACAAGGCCGCCGCGCAGCTCATGGGCATCAACGTAAACCGCACCATCTCCATGACCTTCGCCATCGGCTCCGCTCTTGCCGCCATCGCCGGCGTGCTTCTCTGCTCCTTTAATCCGACCCTTATGCCGACTACCGGCTCGATGCCCGGCATACGCGCCTTTACCGCCGCGGTTTTCGGCGGCATCGGCTCCATTCCCGGCGCTTTTCTCGGTGGTCTGCTTATCGGTATAATCGAGGCTATGGCAAAGGCTTATATCTCGACCCAGCTCGCAAACTCCGTCGTTTTCTCCGTGCTGATCATCGTGCTTCTCGTCCGTCCTGCCGGACTTCTCGGAAAGTACGTTCCCGAAAAGGTGTGAGGTGAGAATATGAACAAGCTTAAGCTCAAGCACCACACCAAGGTCGATTTTGCGACCTACGCGGGCGTTATCGCCGCATTTCTTATCGTGACCTTCATGCAGTCGCGCGGTCTCCTCGGCCGCTCTACTCTCGGTCTGCTCGTTCCTATCTGCTGTTACGTGACTATGGCGATAAGCCTCAACCTCACGGTCGGCATTCTCGGCGAGCTGAGCCTCGGACACGCGGGCTTTATGGGCATCGGCGCATTCACCGGCGTTATCGTAAGTCAGTCGATGCTCATAAACGGCGCCGGGTCCGTTCCCCTCAGGCTCCTTGCCGCGATGTTCGTAGGCGCGCTTTTCGCCGCGGTATTCGGTTTTCTTATCGGCATACCCGTTCTTCGTCTGCGCGGCGACTACCTTGCGATCGTCACTCTCGCCTTCGGAGAGATAATCAAGGAGCTTATCACCTGCCTTCTCGTCGGCGTTGACAAGAAGGGTCTGCACGTCATATTCAACTACAACGGCCTTAAAACCGTCGCGGATCTGCACCTCGGCGAGGGCGGTCAGGTGATAATCAAGGGCGCCCAGGGCGCAACCGGCACGAACACGATCGCTTCCTTTACCGCGGGCGTTATCCTTATTCTCGTCGCGCTCGTCATAGTGCTGAACCTTATCCACTCCCGCACCGGCCGCGCCGTCATGGCTATCCGCGATAACCGCATAGCCGCCGAGAGCGTCGGAATACCCATCACGAAGTACAAGATGATAGCATTCGTCACCTCCGCCGCCCTCGCAGGCGCCGCCGGAGCGCTCTACGGCCTCAACTACTCCAACCTTGTAGCCACGAAATTCGACTTCAACACCTCCATTCTCTGCCTCGTGTTCGTCGTTCTCGGCGGACTCGGCAATATGTGGGGCTCCATCATCGCCGCCGTAGTACTCTACGTTCTTCCCGAGGAGCTTCGCGCGCTCGGCGATTACAGAATGCTTATCTACGCGGTAGTTCTTATCATCGTTATGCTCACGACCAACAGCTCGCAGTTCAAATCTCTCGCGGGAAGTCTGTCCATCCGTCAGAGCAAGAAAGGGGTGACCGAGCGATGAGCGCAGCACCTAAACGCGAGCCTACAAAGCTCGTACCGATCCCAAGCGTAAACCGCATACCGGAACGCGATATAGACAAAAGCCCGATCCTCGAGTGCCAGCACCTCGGCATCGACTTCGGCGGTCTTTCCGCCGTAAAGGAGTTCAACATCGCGATCGGGCGCACCGAGATCGCCGGTCTTATCGGCCCGAACGGCGCCGGAAAGACAACGGTTTTCAACCTCCTTACAAAGGTCTATCAGCCGACGAGAGGCACGATCCTTCTCGACGGCGTCGACACTCACTCCATGGACACCGCCGCCGTAAACCGCGCCGGCATCGCCCGCACCTTCCAGAACATCCGCCTTTTCAATAACCTGACTGTTGAGGACAACGTAAAGCTCGGACTTCACAACTCCATCAGATACGGCATGTGGCAGGGTATTTTCCGCCTGCCGGGTTACTGGAGGGAGGAGAGGATCGCCCACGAGAGGGCGATGGAACTGCTCAGCATCTTCGACATGGAGCCGCTTGCCGGACACGAGGCCGGCTCTCTCCCCTACGGCGCGCAGCGCAGACTTGAAATAGTCCGCGCGCTTGCGACCAACCCCTCGCTTCTCCTGCTCGACGAGCCTGCCGCAGGAATGAACCCGTCCGAGACCGCCGAGCTTATGGAGAACATCGTAAAGATCCGCGACACCTTCGGCATCGCTATCCTGCTCATCGAGCACGACATGAACCTCGTCATGGGTATCTGCGAGGGCATCGCTGTTCTGAACTTCGGCCAGATAATAGCAAAGGGCACGCCGGAGGAGATTCAGGCGAACCCCGCGGTCATCGAAGCGTATCTCGGCAAAAAGAAGGAGGAGGCATAAAAATGAGCCTGCTTGAAGTAAATGACCTCCACGTCTATTACGGCGCTATCCACGCCATAAAGGGCATATCCTTCAAGGTCGAGGAGGGCGAAATAGTAACCCTCATAGGCGCAAACGGCGCGGGAAAATCGACCACACTGAAAACGATCTCCGGTCTGCTGCATCCGCGCTCCGGCTCAGTTTCCTTCGACGGAAAGAGCACCCTCTCCATTCCTCCGCACAAGCTTGTCAGTTACGGTCTCGCGCAGGTACCCGAGGGCAGAGCCGTTTTTCTTCAGATGACTGTCGCGGAAAACCTTGAGATGGGCGCGTACACCCGGCCGCCCCTGGAGGTTGCGGATTCCATGGCAAAGGTCTACGATCTCTTTCCCCGCCTTAAAGAGCGCGAAAAGCAGATCGCCGGAACGCTCTCCGGCGGAGAGCAGCAGATGCTTGCTATGGGCAGGGCGCTCATGAGCCGGCCCAAGCTTATGATGCTCGATGAGCCGAGCATGGGTCTGGCCCCTATCCTCGTTGAGCAGATTTTCGACATAATCAAGGATCTGCACCGCAGCGGCACGACGATACTTCTCGTTGAGCAGAACGCGCAGATGGCGCTCTCCGTCGCAGACAGAGCCTACGTTCTCGAAACGGGCAAGATCACCCTCTCCGGCACCGGAAAGGAGCTTGCCGCCTCCGAAGAGGTCAAGAAGGCCTACCTCGGCGGCTGAAACGCAAAAAATCAAGAGTCGCTTCGCTGTGAAGCGGCTCTTTTTTATTAACCTCACGCGATTCTGAGCATAATATGCTTAGGAAGGATGTGAGAATTTGAAAACAGAGTATTTTCTCGGCGCAAACTCACCGCGCGGATTTTACAGCCTTTACGACGGCTTCATCGATCCGAAGCGCGACGAGCTGCGCATAATAAAGTCCGGTCCCGGCAGCGGAAAGAGTACATTTATGCGTATTATTGCGGAAAAGGCGGAGAAAAAGGGCCTCGAAACGGAGCTTATCCGCTGCTCCGGCGATCCCGGAAGCCTCGACGGAGTGTATATTCCCGAGCTTCACATAGCCTACACGGACGGCACGAGTCCGCACGTTCAGGAGCCGGTCTATCACGGCATCGGCGGCAGATACGTCGACCTCAGCGACTTTTACGATAGTGAGGGACTGCGCCGCGAACGCGACGCGATAATCCGCCTTACTGCGGCGTACAAGGCTAAATATTCGAGGGCATATAAGCTGATCGAGAGCGCAAAATGCGCCCACGAAGCGCTCTCACCCACGCTGACCGATGACGAAAAGCGCGCCGGTCTGCGCAGGCTTGACGGGATACTCACCCGCGAGATACCCGAATCAGGCAAGGGCGGCAGCGTGAAGAGGCGTTTTCTCGGCGCAATAAGCTGCGAGGGCTTCGTTGAGCTGTACGACACCGTTAAGACTCTCTGCGACAGAGTTTATCTCTTCGATAACGATCTCTCCATGGGCTTTGACGCCGCTGAGAGGTGCGCAGAGCGCGCTGAGAGCGCCGGTTGGGATACCGTTCGCCTTATGAGCTGGTTTTCGCCCGAAAGATGCGCCGGCGTTATAGTACCGGAGCTGAGAGTCGCCTTTATCGCGCGCGACAGGCGCGTTCCGTACCCATGCGCGGTCTGCCGCACGCTTCGCCTCGACGCCGCCGCGTCGAGCATGGCAAGAGCCGAACAGCGCGCGGCGGATAAGCTGACTGACGCTGTTCTCGACCGCGCCGTTATCGCGCTCAGAGAAGCAAAAAGCCTTCACGACAAGCTCGAGGAGCACTACAATCCCTACGTCGATTTCGACGGAGTGAGAAGCCTTGCGATGCGCGAATGTGATGCGATTTTCGGATAAAAAACGTGGGCGGCTTCAATTAGCCGCCCATTATTATGGCACCGGGAAACCTGCTTTCTCATTCATATTTTCTCATCTGAACGTGCGGTATTCCGTCCTCGAGAAACTCATCGCTCACGACCTCGAAGCCCTCGCGCGCGTAGTAGCCGACGGCGTAGGTCTGCGCCTCGAGGTAAAACCCGCTCGGCGAGAATCTCTCGCGCGCGACGCGAAGTCCCTCGCTGAGTATCGCAGCTCCGTAGCCCTTTTTCCGCTCCCGCGTGACTACTCTGCCGACCTGAATTATCCCCTCCTCGCCATCGCGCGGAAAGATACGCAAACAGGCGACAAGTGAGCCGCCGTCCTCAATAAAAACGTGAACGCTCTTATAATCGACCCCGTCGAGGTCGAAGTACGGGCAGTTCTGCTCGACTACGAACACGTCCTGCCGCAGGCGCATTATCTCATAAAGCTCGGTATTCGTAAGCTCGTCGAAGGTCTTTGCGAGAGTTTTCATCTATACAGCCGCTCCACCGATTTTCTGACGTCGAAGTAGATTTTTTCCTTGTCGAGAGTCTTGTACTCGCCGTTCTCGTAGAGAATTTTGCCGTCAACCATAGTCATGCAGACGTCCGAGCCCTGAACAGAGTAGCAAAGAAGCGCAAGAGTATCGAGATTCGGAATGAGATGCGGCTTGTCAAGGTCGATAGCGGCTATATCAGCCTTCAGCCCGACCGCGAGAGCGCCGGTATCCTCCCTGCCCTGCGCGTACGCGCCGTTAGCCGTCGCCATTTTGATTATGTCAACCGGCTTCATGATCGTCGGGTCGCCGGAGTATCCGTTGTGGATAACAGCGGCGAGGTGCATTTCCTCGAGCATATCGAGGTTGTTGTTTGACGCGGTGCCGTCGGTTCCGAGACCGACCCGGATGCCCTTATCGAGCATTTTCTGCACCGGCGCAAAGCCGCTTCCGAGCTTCATATTGCTCGTCGGGTTGTGGACTACTGATAACTTTTTCGCACAAATAAGCTCCATATCCTCGTCAGAAAGCCATATTCCGTGCGCTAAAAGCGCCTTTCCGTTGAGGCAGCCCATCTTGTCGAGCCACTGTACCGGCGTGCAGCCGTGGCGCGCAATGCACTCATCGTGCTCGGATTTGGTCTCGGATACGTGGACGTGCAAGATGGCGCCCTTCTCGTCGCACAGCTCACCGAGCCTGTGCGCGATGGAGTCGTTATTTGTGTACTCCGCGTGGACGCAGAGGTCGATTTTGACCCTGCCGTCAAAAGAATTATGGTAACTGTCAAAAAGCTCCACGCTCTCGCGGATGCGGAAGCTGTCCTCCCACCTCTCATCTGGCGACGCGGCGACGACCGCGCGGGATATATTTGCCTTCATGCCCGCCTCGCCGACAGCCTCGCAGAGCATGTGCGGAAAGAAATACATATCCGAAAAGCTCGTCGTTCCGGTGCGGAGCATTTCGAGCATCGCAAGCGAGCCGCCGACGCGCATATCCTCGGCGGTAAGCTTGTCCTCAATAGGGAATATTTTATTAAAGAGCCAATCCTGCAGCCTGAGGTCGGAGCCGACGCCTCGCAGAAGCGTCATCGCCGCGTGAGTGTGGGCGTTCACAAGTCCGGGAATAAGAAGCTTATCCTTGTAGTCGCGCGTTTCCGCATACTTTTTTTCGGGCGCTGCAGCGCCGATATAGTCGATCCTATCGCCGTCGACCCCGAGATAAGCGTTATCAAGTACGGTCATATCCGGCTGAAGAACGGATACGTTTTTAAATAAAACAGACATCTTTGCCTCCAAAAACAGCTTTTTAGAAAGTATAGCACAAAATATTTCCGAATTACAGAGGTTTTTGAAAATTTCTCTTTAATTATCCGCGGCTTTGTGGTAAAATTATAGGGTTAAAAAGAAATTCAGGCGGTGATGCCCATGATAAACGCCTCACTTATCGAAAAAACGCGCTCCGGCAGCGCCATACGCGCCATGTTTGAGGAGGGCAAGAGGCTCGCTTCGCTCTTCGGCGCTGAGAACGTCTATGATTTCTCGCTCGGAAACCCCTCGGTTCCCGCGCCTGACAGCGTTAAATCAGCGCTTCTCGACATCGCTGAGAACACCGACCCGCTCTCTCTGCACGGCTATATGTCGAACGCCGGCTACGAGAGTACGCGAAAAGCAGTTGCCGACGATCTCAACCGTAGGTTCGGAACGGATTTCAGCGCCGGAAACGTCATAATGACAGTCGGCGCGGCGGGCGGGCTGAACGTGATACTGCGAACGCTCCTCAATCCCGGCGACGAGGTCATAGTTTTCGCGCCGTTCTTCCTCGAGTACGGCAACTACGTCGAAAACTACGGCGGAGCGCTCAGGATCGTAGACACAGGCGATGACTTTATGCCGGACTGCGATGCGCTGTATAACGCGATAAACGGGCGCACGAAGGCTGTAATCATCAACAATCCCAACAATCCCACCGGCGCGGTTTACGATGAAGCGTGCATTATCCGCATAGCCGAAACCCTCGAAAGGCGCGGACGCGAGCTCGGAACGAGCATCTATCTCATCTCCGACGAGCCGTACCGCGAGCTTTGCTACGACGGCGCAGAGGTTCCGTTCCTCACGAAATACTACCGCAATACCATCGTCGGATATTCGTGGAGTAAATCGCTTTCCCTGCCGGGCGAGCGTATCGGCTATCTTCTCATACCCTCGGAGTGCGACGAATCGGCGCTTATCTATGACGCGGCGGTGATTGCAAACCGCGTTCTCGGCTTTGTGAACGCTCCCGCGATCCAGCAGAGGCTTGTCGAGCGCTGTCTCGGTGAGAAAACTGACCTTGAGTATTACGATTATAACCGCAAGGCGCTCTATACCGGACTTACCGAGATCGGCTACGAGTGCGTTTACCCCCGCGGCGCGTTCTATCTGTGGATGAAAAGCCCTGAAAAAGACGACAGAGCCTTCTGCGAGAGGGCAAAAAAATACAACATACTGCTTGTCCCCGGCTCGGGCTTCAAGCGCGGAGGCTACGTCAGACTTGCCTACTGCGTTCGTCACGCTATGATAATGCGCTCGCTCGACGCCTTCAAAAAACTGTTTACGGAGTACGATAACTATGGAAAATGAAACTGTACAGAAAAAAGTAATGCTATCCGGCATTCAGCCCTCCGGCGATCTGCACCTCGGAAACTACCTCGGCGCGATAAAGAACTGGAGCGTCAGAGCCGATCAGTTCGACTGCTACTATTTCATGGCTGATATGCACACGATAACCGTCCGTCAGAATCCCGCGGATCTGAGGCGCAGAACTCTCGAGCAGCTCGCGCAGTATATCGCCTGCGGACTTGATCCCGAGAAAAACACCCTCTTCGTGCAGTCGCACGTCCATCAGCACGCCGAGCTCGGCTGGGTACTGCAGTGCTATACGATGTTCGGCGAGCTGTCGAGAATGACGCAGTTCAAGGATAAATCGAAGAAGAATGCCGACAATATAAACGGCGGTCTTTTCGCCTATCCCAGCCTTATGGCTGCGGATATCCTCCTCTACCAGCCCGACCTCGTGCCGGTCGGCGAGGATCAGAAGCAGCACGTTGAGCTGTGCCGCAACGTCGTCCAGCGCTTCAACGGCATCTACGGCGACGTATTCAAAATGCCGGAGTTCTACTCCACAAAGGCCGGCGCCCGCATCATGTGCCTCACTCAGCCGGAGTCCAAGATGAGCAAATCAATGCCGGAGGGCTGCGTTTTCCTTATGGAGAACCCCGATGACATCATGCGCAAGTTCAAGCGCGCCGTCACGGATTCCGACACGGAGCGCTGCGTGCGCTACGCTCCGGACGAGAAGCCCGGCGTATCTAACCTCATGAGCATCTACTCCTCCGTCACCGGCAAGAGCTACGATGAGATCGAGACAGAGTTTGAGGGCAAGGGCTACGGCGCCTTCAAGCCCGCCGTCGGCGAGGCTGTCACGGCGCTTCTCAGACCCATACGTGAGGAGAGCCAGCGTCTCATCAAGGACAAGGCATACCTCGAGAGCGTGTACCGCGCCGGCGCCGAGAAGGCGGGCTGCGTTGCCGAAAAGACGCTCAGAAAAGTTTACAAGAAGATCGGTTTCCTCCAGAGATAAAGGTGAATTATATGCAGATCGACATTCAGATCCTCATAACGGCGACGCTTGCGCTTATCGCCGCCGGGATCATAAGCTTTATAACTACCCCTATCGTGCGCCTCTTCGCGCAGAAGGTCGGCGCCGTTGACGTTCCGAAGGACTCGCGCAGAGTTCACAACCACCCCATTCCGCGAATGGGCGGTCTCGCCATTTTTATCGGCTTTGTGCTGAGCGTTGTGCTCTTTGCCTCTGTCGACAACCAGATGCGCGGCATTCTGCTCGGCGCGGTCATAATCACCGTCGTCGGAGTTGTGGACGATATTACCCCGCTCCCCGCGCTCCTCAAGCTCGTTATCCAGATCGCCGCCGCGCTCGTCGCGGTCGCCTTCGGAGTGAGGATAGAATTTCTCGCAAACCCGATCTGGTGGAGCGAAACTATGTATATCGACCTCGGCTTTCTCTCCATTCCCGTGACGGTGCTGTGGATAGTCGGCCTCACGAACGCCGTAAACCTCATAGACGGGCTTGACGGTCTTGCCTGCGGCGTTTCCGCCATCGCGTCGATCGCAATGATGACCATTGCGCTCGCCATGGGTCAGTGGAACACCGCGATCATACTCGCGGCGCTCGTGGGCGCGTGCTTCGGCTTCATGCCCTTCAACCTCAACCCCGCCCGCATATTCATGGGCGACACCGGCGCTCTTATGCTCGGCTACGTTATGGCGTGTATCTCGATCACGGGACTTCTGAAGTTCTACGCCATTATCTCCTTCATCGTGCCTCTGCTTGCGCTCGGTCTGCCGATTTTCGACACCGCCTTTGCGATAATCCGCCGCCTTGCCCACGGTCAGAACCCGATGAGCCCCGACCGCGGACATTTCCACCACAGGCTGATCGACATGGGCCTCAGTCAGAAGCAGGCTGTCGCCCTGCTCTACGCGATCAGCGCGATACTCGGCTTTGCCTCGGTGCTTATCGCAACGAGCGGCGAAATGCGCGCGATCGTGCTCATTTTCGCATTCTGCGTTGCCTTTGCGATCGGCCTTGCGCTCATGCGCTCTGTCTATCCGGAGCGCTTCGGCATAAACAGCGACGAGGAGTCTCAGACTCCAAGCGATCCCAAGAGCGAGGAAAAGGGCGAAGAGGATAAATAAGAACCGATATTAAAGATTTTCGCGGCGAGGATTATGAGTATTATCAGAAATTCCTCGTCGCGCGATTCTTTATAGAGATACCAAAGCAGCGCTAGCAGCACAAGATCGCCCATATCAAGTCCGATATCCGGTCTTTGCGGCGGGCGAGGCGGATGAGGCGGACGCGGCGGCTCGGGCGGCGGGCAATCGTTCTGCGGCGGATAATAGCCCGAGTAGCGCCTAAGCATCGCCGTTTTCCGTCATCGCAAGGCGCGCGAGCTTTGCCATCCGCGCGAGCTTGACCGCGCTCATCAGCTCCTGCCTTCTTTCCGGCTTCAGATACGGCATGAGCGCGTCGAAGAGCTTTTCCTTCTCGCTGTCGCCGGAGTTCAGCGCGTTGACGATGCCCATCGCGCGGCTGAGGCTGTCCGGGTCACCCAGAAGCTTCTCGAGTATGCCGTCCAGCTCATCCATTGGGCTTCTTCCCTATTGCCGAGCTGAGCGAACGAAGGAATCTCGCGCCCTCCTTGGTCTTTGTGATGCTCTCGATGGCGCTTCTGACCGCCGCCGTATCGCCGCGCTTTATCGCGCCTGCAATATCCGCCTTTTCGAGGCTTTCCATCACCTTTTTCCCGTCCTCAGACTGCGCCGCCCGGGATAGCTCATCCTTATTTTCCAGCAGCTTTTTTGCTTCTCCGCTTTTCAAAAGGTCTTTTATGTCGCTCATTCTTACCCCTCCTCACGACAGTATATGAGGAAATACAGAAAGGTTTACCATGAAAATCGTTATTTTTTCCGATTCCCACGGCGCAGTCGAGGCAATGCGCACCATAGTAAGCGAAGAAAAGCCCGACGCCGTTATCCACGCCGGCGACGGGCTGAGAGATATCAAAAGCATCGAGGACGATTACCCGGGAGTAAAGTTCCATTACGTTCCCGGAAACTGCGACTTCGGCTCCTTTGAGCCGGGCACGAAAATGCCTGTTATCGGCGGCAAGACATTTTTCCTCACCCACGGCCACGGCTACTACGTTAAATACGGGCTTGACAGCATCATAAACAACGCCTGCGCTTCCGGCGCGGACGTCCTCGTTTTCGGTCACACTCACGAAGCCTACTGCGGCAACGTGAACGGGCTTCTTGTGATCAACCCCGGCTCCGTCGGTTACGGTCGCACCTACGGCGTTCTTACGCTTGACGGCAGCCGAATGTGGTACGAGGCTAAACGCGTATAGGAGAAGAATCGATGAATAACATCCGGTCAGCTAACGTGCAGGGAGTTATGACCCTGAGTGGGATACAGCAGTTTCAATTACAATGACAGTCCGGGGAATAAAAAGCAGCCGGGAGTGACAGCAAATCGGTCGCTCCCGGATTTATTATTTACATCTCGAAGTACTCGTCGCGGTTTGCGCCGACGGAGACGTATTTGATGTGGCAGCCGACGGTGTCAGCGATATATTTTACATAGTCCTGCGCAGCCTTCGGAAGCTCCTCGAAGCTTCTCGCCTTGGAGATGTCGCACTTCCAGCCGGGCAGGTATTCGTAGACGGGCTTTGCGCGCATAAGGCGGCCTCCCATCGGGAACTTGTCGGTAACTTCGCCGTCCACCTCGTAATGTGTGCAGACGGGGATTTTCTCAAGATAGCTCAGAACGTCGAGCTTTGTGAGGGCGATCTCGGTCGCGCCCTGCACTAAACAGCCGTAGCGCGAAGCGACAACGTCGAATCCGCCGACTCTGCGCGGTCTGCCGGTCGCGGCGCCGTACTCGCCGCCTGCCTCTCTGAGCTCGTCGCCCTCCTTGCCGAACAGCTCGCAGGTGAACGGTCCCTCGCCGACGCAGCTTGAATAAGCCTTCATAATGCCGACGACGTTTGTAAGACGCTGGGCGGGGATACCCGCGCCGATCGGCGCGTAGGCGGCGATGGTGGACGAGGACGAGGTGTAGGGATAGATGCCGAAGTCGATGTCGCGGAGCGCGCCGAGCTGAGCCTCGAACATAACGCTCTTTCCGGCGTTTACGGCGTCGGTGAGGTATTCCGTAGTGTTCTTGACGTAGGGCACGAACGGCATGGCGTACTTCAGAAGCCACTCGTACATCTCGTCGGCGGAGACGGGCTCGTGCTTATAGCCGCCGGCTACGGTGAGGTTCTTCCACTCGACGAGGTCGGCGACCTTCTCGCGGAGAGTCTCCGGCTCGAGAAGATCTCCGAAGCGAACGGTCTTTTTCATATACTTATCGGCATATACCGGCGCAATGCCGCGGCGTGTGGAGCCGAACTTCTTATCGGCAAGGCGCTCCTCCTCGAGAATATCCATCATCTTGTGATAAGGCATGCAAATGGTGGCTCTGTCAGAGATAACGAGATGCTTCGGGCTGATCTCTATCCCCTTTTCGCGGATCGCGGCGATCTCGTTTGTAAGATGCTCGACGTCCACGACCATGCCGGGGCCCATTACGTTCACGGTCTCGTCGCGGAGAATACCGCTCGGAAGCAGGTTAAGAATGAACTTGCCGCGCTCGTTGATAACGGTGTGGCCTGCGTTGTTGCCGCCCTGATAGCGCATTACTATATCGTAGCGCTCGCTGAGCAGATCGACCATTCTTCCCTTGCCCTCGTCGCCCCAGTTGATTCCGACTATTGCAGTAAGCATTTTTATTATCTCCTTATACTCTTATCTCCTCTTCTCTTCCGAGAAGGGCTTTGTTTTCTTCGATAACGGGTCTTGCGTAATTCTCTATAAATTCCTCGGTCTGGCTGACAGACAGTCCGATAAACTTTTTAACGTCCAGCGTTTCTCTGAGGCTCTCCTCGGAAAGTCCAAAGCGCTCGTCCTGCATGAGCGAGTCGAGCAGGTCGTTGTCGCCGCCCTCCAGCTTTACGCTCCTCGCCGCCTTCTGACTGTACTGGCGTATCGCCTCGTGCAGCTCCTGACGGTCGCCGCCGCGCTCGACGGCGTCCATAAGGATATTCTCGCTTGCGATGAACGGAAGCTCCTCGTTAAGATGCTTTTCCATGACCTTCGGGTAGATTACGGCGCCGGAGATAACGTTGATTACGAGGCTCAGTATGCCGTCGGTCGAAAGAAACGCTTCGGGGATAGACAGCCTGCGGTTTGCGGAATCGTCGAGCGTGCGCTCGAGCCACTGCGCTGCGGCGGTGTCGGAGGCGTTCTTCGCGTCGTTTATAACGTAGCGCGCAAGGGAGCATATCCTCTCGCAGCGCATCGGATTGCGCTTGTACGCCATCGCGGAGGAGCCGATCTGATTCTGCTCAAACGGCTCGTCAAGCTCCTTAAGGTGCGCGAGCAGACGGATATCGGTCGCCATCTTCTGGCAGGAAACGGCGATATTTGCGAGGGTGTTCAGAACGTAGGCGTCGACCTTGCGGGAATAGGTCTGTCCGGAGACGGGCATACATGCTTCAAAGCCCATCTTCGCGGCGATTTTCGCCTCGACCGCTCTGACCTTATCCTCGTCGCCCCTGAAAAGCTCGAGAAAGCTCGCGCCGGTGCCGGTAGTGCCCTTGCAGCCGAGGAGCTTGAGGCGGCTTATTTCAAAATCGAGCCGCTCATAGTCCATTATGAGGTCCTGGAGCCATAATGTCGCGCGCTTGCCGACGGTCGTCGGCTGCGCCGCCTGAAAGTGCGTATAGGCGAGCGTCGGGATCTCCTTATTGCGCTCGGCAAAGTCCGAAAGCGCCTTTATCGCGCCGACCAGCAGAGCCTTTATCTGATAAAGTCCCTCGCGCATCTGGATAATATCGGTGTTGTCCCCGACGTAGCAGCTCGTTGCGCCGAGGTGGATTATCGGCTTTGCCTTGGGGCAGGCGTCACCGAATGTGTGGACGTGCGCCATGACGTCGTGGCGGAGCTTTCGCTCGTATTGGGCCGCCTTTTCATAGTCGATGTCCTCGATGTGCGCGCGCATTTCCGCGATCTGCTCGTCGGTTATTCCGAGTCCCAGCTCCTGCTCGCTCTCCGCGAGCGCGACCCACAGCCTGCGCCACGTCGAAAACTTGAAATCCGGCGAGAAAATGTACTGCATCTTCTTTGAAGAGTATCTTCCGACAAGCGGATTTTCGTAAACCGGCTTCATACTTTTCCCCTCCGGAAAAAAAATTATCCCGTGGGCTTTATCACCCACGGGATAATATTATACATTAAATAAATCAGTATTGCAATATATTTTGCGGTTTCAATGCGCCGAAAAATCAAGATATTGCCTTCTCAAAATAGACGATATCGCCGTCTGTCCACGGCTGTCTGTCCGCCTCGCGCCAGCCCTGCGACTTATAAAGCCGCATTGCCGGAATATTTGACGAAACAGTGTCGAACCGCATGGCCCTGACGCCCATTCTGCCGAGCTCTTTTTCAATCCCCCGCATCGCCGCCGCGCCGAGCCCGCGTCCGGTAAAGTCCGGATGCACAGCGAGGCGGTGCAGCGCGCGCCACTCGCCGGGGATAGTCCATTTGTCGGTATCGTGCTCGTCGTCCACTTCATAGTTCCAGCTTATCGCGCCGGCGACGCGCCCGTCGCTTATCACGACGTAGAGGCAGTCCTCACTGAGATCGCGCTCCACGTGCTCGCGGCGGGGGTAAGTTTCGTCCCACTGGATTATTCCCGCGGCGTTCATCGCCCGCACGGCAAGGCGGTACAGCTCCTCAAGCTCGTCAAGGTCGCCTCTTTCCGCTTTTCTGAACTCAATATCCATTACTGCTTCTGTATCTCATAGAGCTTCTTGTAGAAGCCGTTTTTCTCAAGCAGCTCCTGGTGCGTGCCGGACTCGCGTATCTTGCCCTTATGCATGACGTAGATGCAGTCGGCGTGCTGGATCGTCGAGAGTCTGTGCGCGACCATAATGGTCGTTCTGCCCTTCATAAGCGTTTCGAGCGCGTCCTGAATAAGCTCCTCCGTCTCTGTGTCGATGTTCGCGGTCGCCTCGTCCATAACGAGAATACGCGGATCGTACGCGAGCGTGCGCGCGAAGCTCAGAAGCTGCCGCTGTCCGGCGGAGAGCGTTGCCCCGCGCTCCGTGACCGGCTCGTCGTAGGTTTTCGGCAGGCGGTCGATGAAGCGGTCTGCGTTGACGGCGACGGCGCTATCGCGGATTCTCTCATCTGTTATGCTGTCGTCGAGCAGGCGGATATTCGACTTTATATCGCCGGTGAACACGAAAACGTCCTGCTGTACCTGACCTATCGCGCCGCGTATCTCCTCTGTACTGAGGTCGCGGATATTCACGCCGTCGATGAGTATCTCGCCCTTCTGGATCTCATAATAGCGGCCGATGAGGTTCAGAATCGAGCTTTTTCCGGCTCCGGTCGCGCCGACGAAGGCGACGCGCTGACCCGGCTCGATGGAAAACGACACGTCTCTGAGAACGTAGTCATCGTTTTCGTAGGCAAACCAGACGTTTCTGAACTCGATCTTGCCCTTTACAGTGCCGAGCTTTACGGGGTTTTCCTTCTCGACTATCGGATTTTCCTCGTCGAGGACGGAGAATATCTTTTCAGCCGAGGCAAGCGCGTTCTGAAGCGTTGAGAACTGCTCGGCTATGTCCATGATCGGCTCGAAGAACGAGCGGATGTAGTTTGTAAAGACGTAAAGAGTGCCTATGGTGAGCGTACCGACAAGCACGCTGACACCGGCATTGTAGAGGATAAGCGCGAGCGCGGCGTTGGCGATGAGGTTTATGGACGGACGGAACACCGCCATGATGAACAGCTCCTTCATCTGACTGCGGTAGAGATCCTTCGTTCTGCCCTCGAATTCCTCCGCCTTCTCCTTCTCGCGCGCGAATACCTGGATTAGCTTCATTCCGGAAATATTCTCGCTGAGGAAGGTGTTGAGCTGGCTCACCTTATTGCGAACTACGCGGTAGGTGCGGCGGGAAACAGTGCGGAACACGACCGTCAGGACGAGTATCACCGGGAAAAACGCGAAGCACAGAAGCGCAAGCTTCAGATTTATGCCGACCATAACGACCGCGTAGCCGATGATAAGCACCGTATTGCGGAAAAGGCGGATTATTATCTGCGTGTACATCTGGCTCAGCGACTCGACGTCGTTTGTCGCGCGGGTCACTATCCTGCCGACGGGGTTTGTGTCGAAAAATCTCAGCGGCAGCGAATGGACGTGCTCAAAGACCTGCTGGCGTATCGTGAAGATAATGCTCTGTCCCGTAAACTGCAAAAGCCACATCTCCGCGACGTCCGCAAGTCCGTTCAGTATGAGCACGATGCCGTAAATTACGGCAAGGCGGCGGAGCGATGAGTAGTCGGTATCGCGCAGAACGGTAAGCTCCTCGCCGGAAAGAAGTCTGCCGGAAGCGCCCGCCGAGACGAGCGTTTCGCCGGAGAGCGACATCTCGTCAACGCTCTCGCGGCTCATATAGACCTCCTTCGCGCTTACGGAGTCGAGGTGCTCGAAGAGGTAGTAGCGCTCGTTATAGTAGAGCATAACGGCGTATTCGCCCTCGGGAAAGGGCGCTTCCTCGTCCTCGACCGCGATTTTCTTCATTTTCTCGCCGCCGAGGGTTATATCGCCGTCGGCTGTGTAGACGTAGGGGTTATAGTAGCCCTCAATCGTGTCTATCGCCTGACCCGTTATCATCGGGCGGTACAGCTCAAGAACGGTGACGACGAGAACGAGCACAAGGCAGGCTATCATGCGCGCGGTATGCGGCTTGAGATAGCGGAAAAGGCGCGTGAATACGTTGCCCTTATAGGAGATGAGGTTTTCTTCTTTTTCTATTTTAGCCATGCTCTCACCTCATTCCTCTTCGAGCAGCTGCTTTTCAAGCTGCTGCTTCTGGACCATCGTCGCAAAGGCGCCGCCCTTCGCCATAAGCTCCTCGTGGGTGCCGTATTCGAGCACTCTGCCGTCCTCAAGCACGAGGATGTGGTCGGCGTTCTGCACGGTCGAAACGCGGTGGGCGATCATTATCGTCGTCTTGCCCGCTCTGCGGCGCTTCAGGTTTTCAAGTATCGTCTCCTCAGTGTCGGTATCGACAGCTGAGAGCGAATCGTCGAGGATAAGAATGGGGCTGTCCTTGAGAAGCGCGCGGGCGATAGACGAGCGCTGCTTCTGACCGCCGGAGAGCGTGACTCCGCGCTCGCCGACGACGGTTTCGTATTTCTCCGGGAAGTCGGAGATATTGTCGTGAATATCCGCGTCGCGCGCCGCCTCCTCGATCTCCTCCTGTGTAGCGTCGAGCTTTCCGAAGGCGATGTTGTTTGCGAGGGTATTCGAGAACAGGAAGTTATCCTGCGGAACGTAGGCTATATTCTCGTGCAGCGTTTTGAGCGGTATTTTGCGTATATCGTGGCCGTCAAGCTCTATCGAGCCGCCGGTGACGTCGTAAACGCGGCACAAGAGATTTACGAACGTGGTCTTTCCGGCGCCGGTGCGTCCGAGCACAGCGAGCGTCTCGCCGGGCTTGACCTCGACGGAGATATCCTCGAGCGCCTCGGGAAGCTCGGGCTTATATTTGAAAGTCGTATTCTTGAAGCTTATCGCGCCCTTAAGCTCTGTTACGTCGTCGGGGTTTTCGTCGTCCGTTATCTCAGCCGCCTCGTCGAATACCTCGTGGATGCGGTTGAGACCCGCAATGCCCTGCGAGACCATCGTGATGCTGTCGCCGAGCGCGAGCATAGGCCAAACGAGCGAGCCGATGTAGCTGTTGAAGGTCACGAAGCTGCCGAGGGTTATCTCGCCCTTCATCGTGAGATAGCCGCCGACTACGATCGCAACGATGTAGGTTATTCCGACGAGGAAGTGCAGCACGGGGCCGAACGCCGCGTCGAGCATGACTACGTTCAGCGTCGTCCTGCGGTTGTTTTCATTGACGGCGCGGAAGGCGTCCACCTGGCGCTTTTCCTGCACGAACGCCTTTATGACCCTCTCGCCGGAGACGGACTCCTGGACGTAGTCCGACATATCGGCAAAGGTCTGCTGCTTCTTTGCCCAGCGGCGCTCGATGAGGTCGCCGTAAAAATATCCGAACAGCGCGATGACGCCCATCGGAATGAGGCAGTAGAGCGTCAGCGACACGGACACGTCGGTTATCATGCGGTATAACACCATGACCGTCAGCACGCTCGAGTCGAAAACGCTGATTATCGAGGGACCGATCGCCATTCTGACAGCGTCGAGATCGTTTGTGAAGTAGCTCATTATATCGCCGGTCTTGTGCTCGTTGAAGTAGCGCTGAGAGAGCGTTTCAAGCTTTTCGAACATATTGTCCCTGAGCCGGCGCTCTATCTTGCGCGCGGAGCCGAAGATGAAATAGCGGTAGCCGAAGCGCCCCGCCGCGATAAGCGCCGCGCACAGCACGATCCTCAGAACGATATTCAGTATCCCGCCCGCGTCCAGCGTATGCGCCGTAAGCCCGTCCGTCACGTCGCCGAGATAGCGCGGAATCAGCAGGTTCACGTAGTCCACCATGAACAGCATAATAAGGCCGACGACGTACGCCGGCCAGTATATTTTGAGGAGCGGCGAGAGCACCTTTGCCCCCCGCTTTTTCTGTTTCTCTTCCATTTATCCTCCGATTGTATAAAAAGCCGCACATTTCCGAATTAGCAACGGCGTATATTATACAATTAAATCGGTAAAATTTTCAAGCTAAATTCTGACTAAATTCGCGTCTCTCTGCCGACGCTTTTCGTGATGATGTTGCTTTTGAGCTGAACGAACCACTTTCCGTCCTCCTCGCGGAAGAGATAGGTCTGCTTGCCGTCGATAACCACCGTATAGCGGCTCGTCGGCTTAGCCGCGGCGACTCGCTCTACCGCGCGGACGCGGTCGATCTTGAAGTCCTTGCCGTTCTCGAGCCTTATCTCGACCGGAACGCACAGCCCGCTTATCTGATGCTCCGCAAGCACCTCGACGTAGCACTTTCTTCTTGCGCAAGCCATCAGACCACCGCCTTTATGATATGCCGCGCAACGCCCTGTATAGCGCACTCAGACGCCAGAATATCCGCGTAGCGCGGATTTTCTGCGTGCAGGCGCACCTTGCCCGCCTCGCGGTCGATATAGTAGCGCTTCAGTGTGTTCTCACCCTCGACGAGAGCGACGACTATCTCGCCCTCGCGCGCAGAACTGCACCGCTCTATGACGACGAGGTCGCCGGAATCTATGCCCGCGCCCTGCATACTGTCGCCGGAGGCGCGCAGGATATAGAAGTCCCCCGTGCCGAAGATCGCGTCCGGCAGGGCGACGTAAGCCTCGACCGCCTCCTCTTCCTCCTCCGGAGTTCCGCAGGGTATGGAGCCGACTATCGCGGCGCGGGAGGTGCGGCTCTCGCAAAGGCGCGTGCGCCCCGTTTCGATAACGCCGCCCCTGTAGCTTATCTCGCCCTGAAGGTCCATCGCGGCGAGGTATTTATACGCGGTCGAGCGCGCGATGCCGAACGCTTCGGCTATATCGCCCGTCGACGGCGACAGGCCGGTCTTGAGTATATTCTCCTCCGCAAAGAGGCGGATCTTTTCCATTAGAGCTTGATTTTTCGTCCGCATGGTGGTATCCTCCTATCGGAAGCAGTTTGTTTCCGATAGATTTATTATAATACGCTGTTTTTTATTTTGCAATAGGAAAAATATGTGTTATACTTTTACTGTACGGAGGGGCGCAAATGGCTGAAAAATACTATCTCTGCATAGACCTTAAGAGCTTTTACGCCTCTGTCGAGTGCGTTGAGCGCGGGCTTGACCCGATGACGACCGACCTCGTGGTGGCGGATCCGAGCCGCTCCGCAGGTACGATATGCCTCGCCATCTCGCCCTCGATGAAGGCGAAGGGCGTGCGCAACCGGTGCAGGGTTTTCGAGATACCGAAGGATATGGACTACATCGTCGCGCCGCCGAGAATGGCTAAGTACATCGAGTACGCCGCCGATATTTACGGCGTGTATCTGCGCTTCATCTCCCCGGACGATATACACGTCTATTCGATAGACGAGGCGTTTCTCGACATAACGGGATACCTCAGATTCTACAATAAAACGCCGCGTGAGATGGCGGTTTTCCTTATGGACAAGGTCACCGAGGAGGTCGGAGTCCGCGCGACCGCCGGGATAGGCACCAATATGTACCTCGCCAAAATCGCGCTCGACATAACGGCGAAGCACTCGCCGGACTTCATAGGCGAGCTCAACGAAAAAACCTACCGCGAGACGCTGTGGGATCATAAGCCCATCACCGATTTCTGGCGCATAGGCCGCGGGATCGCGAAGCGGCTCGAAAAATACGGCATAACCACCCAGCGCGGGATAGCGAACTGCGACGAGGAGATACTCTACCGCGAGTTCGGCATCGACGCCGAGCTGATGATAGACCACGCGTGGGGCATAGAACCGACTACGATCGCGGATATAAAGGCGTATAAGCCTCAGAGCCATTCGCTCTCCTCGGGGCAGGTGCTCATGCGCGACTATAATTTCGACGAGGCGAAGCTTATTCTGAAGGAAATGGTCGATTCGCTCTCGCTCGATATGGTCGAAAAGGGACTTGTGACGTCCTCGCTCGGTATATGGGTCGGCTACACTTCCTCGGCGCTCAGAAAGCCCGCGAAGGGTACTGTAAAGCTCGGCATCGAAACGAACGCCGACAGCGTTATGATACCGGCGGCGACCGCGGTTTTTGACAGAGTTGTCGACCGCGAAACGCCGATCCGCCGCATAAATATCGGCACGGGCGAGCTTAATCCCGACGGCGGTGTCTTCCAGCAGTCGCTCTTTACCGAGAGCGAGCACAAGGATCTCGAGAAAAACCGCAAAATTCAGGAAGCGGTGCTGAAAATAAAGAAAAAATACGGCAAAAACGCCGTTTTGAAGGGTATGGACTTTGAGGAGGGCGCGACGAGAAGAGAGCGCAATCTTCAGATCGGAGGTCACAAAAGTGGGGAAGAGACCTGAGTATAAAATGAGCCGCGCGGACAGGGCAAAGCAGTTTTCGCCATTCGACGCGCTGACCGGTCTTTCCGCTGCGCTCCGGCGCAGGCGAATGGAGCTCGGAATGCCCGAAAAGGGCGAGAATTTCGACGAGGACATTCAGGAATATATCGACTTTGACGCCATACCAGACGATTGGTACGAGGAATCTGAAAGCGAGTGAGGAAAAAACTATGGTAAAGCTGTACACAAGGGATATCTCAGAACTGTATGACGGCGCGTGGCGCGAAAAGCTCGCGCTCATCCCGTCCGACCGGCGCAAAAGGGCGCAGAATATGCGAAAGGATCACGATTCTGCGCGCTCTGTCGGCGCGTGGCTTCTTCTGCGCGACGCGATGAACGCCGAGGGCGTGGACATTGACGGGCTTGCGGTCACGAAAAACGAGTACGGCAAGCCGCGCATCGAAGGCGCGCCGGAGTTCTCCATCTCCCACGCGGGGCCGTGGGCGGCGGTTGCGGTCTCCGATTCACCCGTCGGAGTGGACGTTGAGAGCGCGCGGTGCACGATGAAGATGGCGGAGAGATTTTTCACCTCCTCCGAGCTTGAGGGCGCGGAAAAGCTCTCGGGCGAGGCGCAGGCTCTCTATCTCCAGCGGCTGTGGGTCTGCAACGAGGCGTTCGTCAAGGCGATCGGCACGGGTCTGTACACGCCGTTTTCCGCCTTCAACGTAGTCCTTGACGGCGGCGGCGCGGAGCTTGAGCAGACTCTGAGTTCCCTTCCCTTCAGGCTCGTCGAATATCCCTGCGGCGATTTCCGCATAGCCGTATGCGGGCTCGGCACCATCATCCGCGCGTAAATGGACAGCCGGATACTTCAGAAGCTCTCCGCCGTAACGGGCGAGGAGCGCGAATACCTCGACGGGCGCGAGACCATAGCCCGCGAGCTTTACATGGGCGAGCGCAGCGACGTGGTCGAGAGCGAAAAGCTCCTCGACACCGGAAAGCTCATAACCATCCGCCCGCACACCAGATTCGTGCATTTCCCGAAGCACTCGCACGATTACGTCGAGATGGTCTATATGCTCTCGGGTGAAACGCGGCACATAGTAAACGGCGACGAGATTACTCTCCGCGAGGGCGAGCTGCTCATTCTTGGGCAGGACGCGGTGCAGGAGATCTTCCCCGCCGGCGAGGGCGATCTGGCCGTAAACTTTATCGTGAAGCCGGAGTTTTTCGGCGGCACGCTCCCCTATCTCGGAGCGGACGACACTCCGCTCAGGAGCTTTATCCTCGCCTGCCTCTCGGGAGGCGACAATTTAGGTTATCTTCTCTTCCGCGTTTCCGGTGTGAAGCCGGTCGAAAATCTCATTGAAAATATGCTCTGGGCATTCGTGAACGAAGCTCCGAACCGCCGAAGCATTCATCAGATGACTATGGGGCTTCTCTTCGTTGAGCTGATGAACCTCACTGACCGCCTCTCGGTCGGTGAAAAGAGCAAGGAAAATCTCCTGCGCGTGCTGACGTATATCGAGGAGCATTACCGCGACGGCAGCCTTACGGAGCTTGCGGCCGCCCTGCACTACGATACCGCGTGGCTCAGCCGCGAGATAAAGCGCCGCAGCGGTAAAAGCTACACCGAGCTTGTGCAGGAAAAGCGTCTGAGCCAGGCGGCGTGGCTGCTTCGCAACACCGATGAGAACGTCGCCGACGCCGCCTATCTTGTCGGCTACGAGAACATGAGCTACTTCCACCGCATTTTCCGCGCCCGCTTCGGAATGAATCCCAAAGAATACCGCAGGTGCAAATAAGGACACTTTTTCAGTCATATTAAGATATTTAAATTTACCTCCGTTTTTGGCATTATGTACGTAATGAAAGGAAAACGGAGGTAATTTTTTATGGCTTATTACCTGGCTGTTGACATTGGCGCCTCGTCCGGGCGGCACATAGTCGCGTGGGACGGCGAGACGGGGCTTGAAACGAAAGAGGTCTACCGCTTTCCGAACGGAGTAAAAAACGAGGGCGGCAGCCTCGTCTGGGACATCGACTCGCTCACAGAGAACGTAAAGATCGGCTTTGACATGGCTCTCGATGAGTTTCCGGACATAAAGACGTTTTCGATCGACACCTGGGGCGTGGACTACGTTCTCCTGCGCGAGGGCGGCGAGATCGTCCGGCCGGTCTATGCCTACCGCGATTCGCGTACCGAGGCGGTCATACCCGAGGTGCATGAGAAGATACCGTTTTCCGAGCTTTACGAGCGCACCGGAATACAGTTTCAGCCCTTCAACTCCGTCTATCAGCTCTGCGATGACCTCAAAAAAGGCAGGCTGGGCGGCGTCACGCACCTTCTGATGATCCCCGAATACCTGATGTATAAGCTGACGGGCGTTATGGCGCGCGAGTACACGAACGCGACGACGATGGGACTTGTGAGCGCCGAAACCGGAGAGTTCGATAACGAGATCCTCTCCCGTCTTTCTCTTCCGAAGTACCTCTTCCCGAAGCTCTCAAGGCCCGGAGCTTACGCCGGAGAATACAAGGGCGTCAAGTGCATCCTCTGCGCGACGCATGACACCGGCTCCGCCGTCGAGGGCATACCGATGGATGGCGACGAGCCGTATATCTCCTCCGGGACGTGGTCGCTGCTCGGCGTCAAGACTCCGAAGCCGATCTGCGACAAAAAGAGCGAGTGCGCCAACTACTCAAACGAGGGCGGCGTAGGCTACAACCGCTATCAGAAGAACATAATGGGAATGTGGATAGTGAACAATCTCCGCAAGGAGCTCTGCCCCGACATGCCCTTCCCCGAGATAGAAAAAGCGGCGCGGGAATCGTGCGCCGACGTGCTCGTTGACGTGAACGCTCAGCTATTCCTCGCGCCGGAGAGCATGAAGGCCGCCTTTGATACCGCCGCAGGCGGCGCGCTGCATACCGTCGGCGACTACTTCCGCTGCGCTTTCCGCTCGCTTGCCGACAGCTATCGCGCCGCGGTAGAGGAGCTTGAGCATAACAGCGGCAGGACTTACCATAAAATATACATCGTCGGCGGCGGAGCCAAAAATCAGACGCTCAACCGCTGGACTGAGGAATTTACCGGCAAAGAGGTCGTCGCCCTGCCTATCGAGGCAACGGCGCTCGGCAATCTCAAAATTCAAAGAGAGTATTATAAGGAGGAAAAGTGATGAAAAAAGCCATCTCGATCCTACTCGCGCTCGTTATGACCCTCTCCCTCGCTCTTCCGGCGTTCGCCTACGACGACAAGGTATTTGCCGAAAGCGAGACGCTGCCCGGTCAGATGGGCTTTGACTACGACAGCGTGACCGTAAAGAGCGGCGTAACGGTCACGTTCCGCGACCTCGGCAGCGATCCGCAGACGCTCTGGATCCACAAGAGCCTCGCGGTCGAGGACGGCGCCGGCTTTGCCGGTCTCGGCAGCATCGCCTTTGTCGGCGACGCAAGCTTTTCCGGCATTGATCTCTATTACACCGTCGGCGGCGCAGAGAAGCTTCTTGATCCCGTAAACCTCGCGGCGCTTATTAAGGACGATCCCGAAAACCGCAGCATCTTCAATTACAGCCGCGAGACCGGTCACTTCGTTCTCTCCGGCTACGATTTTGAGGTCGATCCCTTTGAGATCCCCGCTCCCGCGGACGGCGGAAGCTCCGGTTTCTTCGACCCCACCGTTCTCTTCGCCGAGGGACTTAAGGCTCTCGGGATCTTCAACGGCGTCGGCAATAATCCCGACGGCACCGTAAACTTCGACTTAAACCGCGCTCCCACAAGAGAAGAGGCGGTAGTTCTTCTGATCCGTCTTCTCGGCAAGGACGCCGAGGCAAGGGAATACCCCGCAGAAAAATGCCCCTTTACCGATGCCTCCGATTGGGCAAGAAGCTATCTTGCCTACGCCTATGACAACGGCATTACAAACGGCATCGGAGGCGGTCTTTTCGGAGTCGGAGAAGCCACCGTCGAGCAGTTCCAGACCTTCGTTCTCCGCGCAATGGGCTATTCCGACAAGGATGGGCTTGATTTTACCTGGGATCACCCGGAAAAGCTCGCCGAGAAGCTCGGGATCGTACTCAGCGAGAACGATAAAGCGAATTTCACTCGCGGCGTGTGCGTCCGCATCATGGAGATCGCGCTCCGCAACGCTATGAAAACCGGCGAGCGCCTTGCAGATAAGCTCATTGAGCAGGGCGTTTTCACAAAAGAAGCATTTGAAGCCGCATTCAGCGGCTTGGATAAGGAGGATGAATAATGTTAGTTGACACCAAAGCCCGCATAGGCGTATTTTCCATCGCGCTCGGCGCCTATCTGCCGCAGTTTCCCTCCCTCGTTCCGGAGTTCGAGGGACAGTACGCGCAGTTCAAAAAGCTCATACCCGACACAGTCGAGCTTATCGACGGCGGCATAGTAACGACAAAGGAGAAGGCGATGGAGGCCGGCGACAAGTTCCGCGCAGCAGACGTTGACCTTGTCATTCTCCAGCTGCTCACTTACGCGACAAGCTACAATATGCTCCCCGCGGTGCGCGATCTCGACGTTCCCGTCGTGCTCGTGAACGTGCAGAAGAAAAAGGCGCCGGATTACGCTAACACCGACACCCCGACGTGGCTCGGAGAGCTCTACGCCTGCGGCGCCGTCGGTGAGATGGTTGCCGACCTTGAGCGCGCCGGCAAGCGCCACGCTGTGATTACCGGCGTAGTTGAGGGCGGCGACCCCGAGGTCGAGGCGGAAATTCTCGACTGGTGCCGCGCCGCGCAGGTGCGCCGCCGCTTCCGCGACACGAATCTCGCGCAGATCGGCCGTCCCTACCCCGGCATGATGGATCTCTACATCGACGAGACTAACCTCTACCACCGTATGTGGCTCTACACCAAGCAGTTCGACTGGGAGAAGATGTGGGCTATCGCGGACAACGTAACAGACGAGGCGGCGATCCGCTCCAAGGCTGAGGACATTCTCGCAACCTTCGACATTGAGGGCGGCGGAACGGTCGAAAAGGTCTGGGATATGGCAAAATACGTCGTCGCCTTTGAGCAGTGGGTCAGGGATGAGAAGCTCGGCTTCGTCGCAAGCCACTACGACGGCTTTGCTCAGGGCGTCGCCGGAAAGCTCGACAGTATGCTGATCCCGGCGTTCTCGATGCTCATAAAGCAGGGCACCGCCTGCGCCGTCGAGGGCGATATCAAGGTCGCAATGGCGATGAGCATCCTCAAGACCATCTCCGGCATGGGTCAGCTCAGCGAGATGTACTCCATCGACTTCAACGAGGATATCTGCATTATCGGTCACTCCGGCTCCGGCGACGCGGATATCTCGAAGGCAAAGAAGCCGACGATGAAGATAGTCCCCATATTCCACGGCAAGACCGGAGGCGGATACCTCACGCAGTTCTACCCCGCTCCCGGCCCCGTCACGTATCTCGGCATCACTCAGGACAGAGACGGTCACTTCAAGTTCGTAGTCGCCGAGGGCGTAAACGAGGAAGGCCCGATCTTCACCTTCGGCGATACCAATATGCGCACCCGCTTCACCTGCGGCGCGCGCGAATTCTGCAATAAGTGGAGCGAGGCAGGCCCCACACACCACATGGCAGCCGCTTCCGGCCGCCATATCGACACCATACTCAAGGTCGCAAAGATCTTCAACGTACCCGTAGACGTAATTACAAGATAGGAGGATATACTGAAATGAAAGACATTCTTACCGCACCCTGGATGGTCGAAATGATCCGCACCGCCACGAATATGTATGACCACGGCTGGGACGAGCGCAACGGCGGCAACATCAGCCTTATGCTCGACGAGGCGAGCGTGAAGGAATACCTCAACACAGACCACGTTCTGCGCGTTATCCCCACCGGCTTCAAGGCTCCCGAGCTCGAGGGCAAATACTTCCTCGTGACCGGCACCGGCAAATATTTCAAGAACGTGCAGTACGCTCCCGACGTCAACCTCGGCGTTGTCCGCATCGCGGACGGCGGCGAGAACGCCGAGCTTCTCTGGGGCTACTCCGACGGCGGCAAATTCACCTCCGAGTTCCCCGCCCACATGATGAGCCACGTCGCGCGCCTCTCCGTTGATCCCGAGAACAAGGTCGTAATGCACTGCCACCCGGCAAATCTTCTCGCCATGACCTACGTCCACACTCTCGACGAGCGCGAGTTCACCCGCACCCTTTGGCAGATGTGCACCGAGTGCATCGTAGTTTTCCCCGACGGCGTGAACGTCCTCCCCTGGATGCTCTGCGGCACGAACGCTATCGGCGAGGCGACCGCCGAAAAGATGCACACAGCCCGCCTTGTCGTATGGTCGCTCCACGGCATCTACGGC
The DNA here is from genome assembly GCA_017412765.1 of Oscillospiraceae bacterium. GTDB lineage: Bacteria > Bacillota > Clostridia > Oscillospirales > Oscillospiraceae > RUG626. The sequence continues at coordinate 48,983 of JAFPWN010000033.1, forward strand.
GCAGGCAAGGATCTCGACGAGACCTTCGGTCTTATCGAAACCGCCGAGAAGGCCGCCGAGATCTACATGAAGATCGCTCACCTCCCGCGCGTGAATACGATCACCGACGCGCAGATGCACGAGCTTGAGGCCCGCTTCGGCGTCAAGGGCCGCGAGGGATATTTAGACTAAGCGTACCACCAAATTTTTTATACAAGGAGTAATGTAAAAATGGCTGACAGAATCGTACTCAATCCCATCTCCTACCACGGACACGGCGCGATCGAGAACATCGTTCCGACTCTTCAGGCAAAGGGCTTCAAGAAGGCCTTTGTCGCCACCGACCCCGATCTTCTGAGGTTCGGCGTTTCCAAAAAGGTCACCGACCTGCTCGACAAGGCAGGCTTCGCCTATGAGGTCTATTCCGACATCAAGCCCAATCCCACCATCGAGAACGTTCAGAACGGCGTCGCCGCGTTCAAGGCAGCCGGCGCGGACTGCATCGTAGCTATCGGCGGCGGAAGCGCTATGGACACCTCCAAGGCAATCGGCATCATCGTTGAGAACCCCGAGTTCGCCGACGTCCGCTCTCTCGAGGGCGTTGCTCCGACCAAGAAGCACGCCGTATTCACCATCGCCGTACCGACCACCGCCGGCACCGCCGCCGAGGTCACCATCAACTACGTCATCACCGACGTTGAGAAAAAGCGCAAGTTCGTCTGCGTTGACGTCAACGACATTCCCGAGATCGCCGTCGTCGATCCCGACATGATGAGCACCATGCCCCGCGGTCTCACCGCCGCCACCGGTATGGACGCTCTCACCCACGCGATTGAGGGCTATATCACCAAGGGACACTGCGCAATAAGCGATATGTTCCATCTTGAGGCGATCCGCCTTATCGCAAAGAACCTCCGCGGCGCAGTAGAGAACACCCCCGAGGGACGCGAGGGCATGGCTCTCGGTCAGTATATCGCCGGAATGGGCTTCTCTAACGTCGGTCTCGGCATCGTCCACTCCATGGCTCACGGCCTCTCCGCTCTCTACGATACCCCCCACGGAGTCGCCTGCGCGATTCTTCTGCCCGTTGGACTTGAGTACAACAAGTGCGTAGCCGGCGAGCGCTACCGCGCTATCGGCAAGGCGATGGAGGTCCCCTACATTGATTCCATGAACGATGAGGACGCCGCTGCCGCCACCATCGCCGCCGTAAAGAAGCTCTCAGCCGACGTCGGTATCCCCGCAAACCTCAAGGGCATCCTCAAGGATGAGGACGTTGACTTCCTCACCGCCTCCGCTATGGCTGACGCCTGCATGCCCGGCAACCCCCGCGAGGCAACGAGCGAGGAAGTAGCGGCTCTTTACAGAAGCCAGATGTAAATCAAAGCGAGGCAATGCAATACTGACACAAGAAATGACCGCGAGGATAAGTTCCCCGCGGTCATTATTATTATATGATCATTTGAGGCGCTCCTCATTTACTCAAGGGTCATCTGATCCTCCTGCTCCTCTATTTTCTTCTTCCAGCAGCGGTGGCACATGGCGACGTAGCTGTCGTTGCCGCCGAGCATTACCTGCGCGCCCTCGGTAACAATTCTGCCAAGCGCGTCGATTCTCGCGTTCACTATCGCCTTTCTGCCGCAGGAGCATATCGTTTTTATCTCCGTTATCGAATCCGCAAGCTCCATAAGTCTCTGCGCGCCGGGGAAAAAGTGCGTAAGAAAGTCTGTCCGCAGTCCGAAGCACAGCACCGGAATATCCTCCATATCCACAAGCCAGCGCAGTCCGTCTATCTGCGCGGGCGATAAAAACTGCGCCTCGTCTACGATGATCACGTCGTGCCTGCCCGCCTTGCGGTATGCCTCGACTATATCCTGCTCGGGCGTGATGATCTCCGCATGGCGCTTTAAGCCGATGCGGCTCTTGACTATATCCGCGCCGTCGCGCGTATCGGTGGCGGGCTTAATGAGCCACACAGTCATGCCCTTTTCCTCATAATTGAACTGCGTTATGAGCGCCTGAGCCGATTTTGACGAGCCCATGGCGCCGTATTTGAAGTAAAGCTTTGCCATTATTCCTCTGTGCTCCTGAGATATCCTCTTATTCTGTCTATTACCATGTCGATGGCGACGCGGTTTCTGCCGCCCTCCGGCACGATTATGTCAGCCCTGCGCTTCGACGGCTCAACGAACTGCTCGTGCATGGGCTTTACGGTCGTCAGATACTGGTCAACGACGCTCTCGAGCGTCCTGCCGCGCTTTTTTACGTCGCGCATAATTCGGCGCAGGATACGCACGTCCGCGTCGGTATCGACGAAAATCTTTATATCGAGCTCATCGCAGATCGCCTGCTCCGCGTAGATCAGTATGCCCTCGACAACGAGCACGCGCGCAGGCTCGATAATCTCCGTTACCTTAGAGCGGTTGTGGACAGTGTAATCGTAAACGGGGCTCAGAACGCTCTCACCGTTTTTGAGGGCTCGGATATGCTCGATGAAAAGCTCGTTGTCAAAAGAGTTCGGGTGATCGTAATTGAGCTTCGTGCGCTCCTCATAGCTCAGATCGTCATGCGATTTATAGTAGCTGTCATGGTGCAGAACGGATACCTCTGAGCCGAACGCCTCGACGATATTCCTCGTTATCGTGGTCTTTCCGCTGCCGGTGCCTCCGGCGATGCCGATAGTCAGTGTTTTCATCGCAGTCCCTCCCAGCTCTTTTTTATTATTGTACCACTTTATCCCCACCTTGTAAATTGACATTTCGGCTTTTTCAATTTATAATTATGCTACAAAGAAAGAAGGAGGAGTTAATTATGTCAACTCCACACATCAGCGCCCAGAAGGGCGATTTTGCAAAAACCGTGCTTATGCCCGGCGACCCGCTGCGTTCAAAATTCATCGCGGAGAATTTTCTGACCGATCCGAAGCTTGTGAACAACGTCCGCGGAGTTCAGGGCTACACCGGCACCTGGAAGGGCGTTCCCGTCAGCGTAATGGCGTCCGGAATGGGAATTCCCGCAATCGGCATCTATTCCTATGAGCTTTACACACAGTACGACGTGGATAACATCATCCGCATCGGCTCAGCCGGAAGCATTCAGCCCGATCTGCACGCCTTGGACATAGTTATCGCGTCCGGAGCCTGCACCGACTCGAACTTCGCGCATCAGTTCAACTTGAACGGCACCTTCGCGCCCATCGCGGACTACGAGCTTCTCTCCGCCGCAGTCGGCTGCGCGAAGCAAAAAGGCATTTCGCCGCGCGTAGGCAACGTGCTGAGCGCCGATAATTTCTATTCGCCGGACTCCGACGGACCCGATCAGTGGAAAAAGATGGGCGTTCTTGCGATCGAGATGGAGTGCGCGGGACTTTATATGAACGCCGCCCGCCTCGGAAAGCGCGCGCTCGGCATACTCACGATCTCCGACCACCTCTACGACACCTCTGAAAATCTTTCACCGGAGGCGCGTCAGAAGGGCTTCACTCAGATGATGGAGATCGCCCTCGACACCGCCGTCGAGATGTCAAAGTTAGGTTAAATTCTGCACAAAACGACAAAAGTATATTATGTAACTTGAAATCCTGCCCGAAATGATATATAATACAATTGTGCATTAGGGCACAAATACAGAAAATGAGAACAGATATGGAGGAATGTACAAATGAAAAAGTTTCTCGCACTGGCTCTCGCCCTCGCAATGGTCTTCTCTCTCGCCGCCTGCTCTACTGGCAGCAACAACGAGACCAAGAATGACAACGTGGACGTGACCAACCCAGATTCCATTCCCGACACCATGACCAGCGCCGACGGTAAGTATCAGGTAGCCTTCGTTACCGACGTCGGTCAGCTCAAGGACAAGTCCTTCAACCAGGGCACCTACGACGGCGTTAAGAGCTACGCTTATCAGAACAACGAGAGCTACAAGTATTATCAGCCCGCCAACGGCGATCAGGCAACTGACGACGACCGTTACGACGCGATGAAGGCAGCTGCCGAGGCAGGCGCCAAGGTCATCGTCTGCGCAGGCTTCATGCAGGCCGGCGCTCTCGAGAGAGCCGCCAAGGATTACCCCGAGACCAACTTCGTATTCATCGACGGTTGGAACCTCGGTCTTGACAACGTCGCCGGCATCGACTTCAAAGAGGAGCAGCCCGGCTACTTCGCAGGCTATGCGATCGTCAAGGAAGGCTATGACAAGCTCGGCTTCGCCGGCGGCGGCGGCGGAACCAACCCCGCAGTCAACCGCTACGGCTACGGCTTCGTCCAGGGCGCAAATGATGCCGCTAAGGAAATGGGCAAGACCGTTGAGATCAAGTACACCTATCAGTACGGCGCTTCCTTCTCCGCCTCCCCCGAGCTTCAGAGCATGATGAGCGGTTGGTATCAGAACGGCACCCAGGTCGTATTCGCCTGCGGCGGCTCCATCTTCCAGTCCATCACCGCTGCCGCTTCCGCTAACGACGGACTCGTTATCGGCGTTGACGTAGACCAGAGCCCCGATTCCGAGACTGTTGTCACCTCCGCTATGAAGGGTCTCTCCGCTGCCGCAATGCTCGCCATTTCCATGAACGATAACGGCACCTGGGGTCTTATCGGCGGCAACGGCACCTCCCTCGGCGTTGCCGAGAACGCTGTCGGCCTCCCGACCGATACCTGGAAGATGAAGAACTACACCGTTGCAGAGTACGAGGCGCTTTACCAGAAGGTTCTCGACGGCTCTGTCACCATCGACAACGCCGCTCCCGAGTCTGACGGAATCTCCGCCAAGGACTTCTCCAACGTCACCATCATCTACGAATAATTCCGGTATCTCAAGCTCAAAAGGGTCTGTCCTTCTACGGACAGACCCTTTTTTGTGCTATTTTGAACGCGACTGATCGCTTTATGTTTTCTTCCTCCTGCGGAGCCGTATCCTGCTCTGATGGTGAGGAGGATCACTTTCTCGGCGGCAGGAAGATGGGGTCTTGGGTCTCCGCGCCTCAGCACGTCTGTATGCCCTTGATCCGCAAGGGAAACGCAGAAATGGTCAAAAGTACAGTCGTGCTTGTGATTGCCGTCAACGCGCCTCTGATCGCGTCGTATCACTTGACCGGCAAGGCGCAATTCCATCTCGTTTCGTCTGACAGGGAAAAAATGAGCCTTGAGGAAAACCTCAAGGCTCAGACTGTAGACAAAATGGAAAAAGCGTTGGATAAAGGAGGCGGGGATCTGTGAAGGGGCCGGCCGAGAGGCCCCTTCACGTCGCATCACCCGCCCGCAGGCGTCATATTTTGCGCTCAGAGAGCGCAAAATATGTTCGATGCGGAGACTTTGTCGACGCATTG